>NZ_JBGBDC010000001.1:0-938120 GCF_041107495.1 Comamonas sediminis | reverse complement strand
GCCGCGCTGCGGTGGATGCGGGCTACGCGCCCAACGACCTGCAAGTGGGCCAGACCGGCAAGATCGTCGCGCCCCAGCTGTACGTGGCAGCGGGCATCTCCGGCGCCATCCAGCATTTGGCGGGCATGAAGGACTCCAAGGTGATCGTGGCGATCAACAAGGACGAAGAAGCGCCGATCTTCAGCGTGGCCGACTACGGCCTGGTGGCTGACCTGTTCGACGCCGTGCCCGAGATGGCCAGCAAGCTGTAAGCGCTGACCCACCCTTGCTAAAAACGCGGCCCAGGCCGCGTTTTTTTATGCCTGCCCGAAGCGGCGGTTATTTGGTTGTTTATGCAACCGAATCCGGTATAGGTGTTTGCACCAGTGTCCCCGCGCTGAGACGGGCGAGTTTTGATTATTGAGCTTGCTGCATTAATTATTAAAAACGCATGGCCATTCGTTGAATCGATACCTAGTAAATTCCCTAGGTGTCGACGACGGCCTCCCCCGTATTCATGCGATTTGCGCATAGGTCCCTAGGGAAAGCGCTAGAGCGATAGTCGCCAAAAAACCGAAGGGGCGTCTATAAAATTGTTTCGATCCGCATAAAACTGTTATCGCGGTTAGAGGCGGCTGCATCTCGGGACACCCCTGTTTCATGCAGTTTTCGCTGTAGTGGTTCCAAGCTGAAGGGTTGGTTGTATGGATATTTTGCTGCAGCAGATCATCAATGGTCTGGTATTGGGCAGCATGTACGCTTTGATAGCCTTGGGCTACACCATGGTGTACGGCATTATTCAATTGATTAACTTCGCGCACGGCGAAGTGCTGATGATCGGGGTGCTGACCAGCTGGAGCATCATCGGCGTGATGCAGGAGGCCATGCCGGGAACGCCGGGCTGGGTCATCTTGCTGATCGCGACGCTGATTGCCTGTGTGGTGGCGGCGGTGCTCAATTTCACGATCGAGAAGCTGGCCTACCGGCCGCTGCGCAACAGCCCGCGCCTGGCGCCGTTGATCACCGCGATCGGCATGTCGATCTTGCTGCAGACCCTGGCCATGATCATCTGGAAGCCCAACTACAAGCCGTACCCGACCCTGCTGCCGATGGAGCCCTTTGACCTGGCCGGCGCGGTGATCACGCCGACGCAGATCCTGGTGCTGGGCGTGACGGCCGTGGTGCTGGCGGTACTGATGTACCTGGTGAACTACACCCGCCTGGGCCGCGCAATGCGGGCGACGGCGGAGAACCCCCGCGTGGCGGCGCTGATGGGCATCAAGCCCGACATGGTGATCTCGGCCACCTTTGTCATCGGTGCGGTGCTGGCGGCCATTGCCGGCGTGCTCTGGGCGTCGAACTACGGCACGGCGCAGCACACGATGGGTTTCCTGCCCGGCCTCAAGGCCTTTATCGCTGCGGTGTTTGGCGGCATCGGCAACCTGGCGGGCGCCGTGGTGGGCGCGATGATCCTGGGCCTGGTGGAAGCCATCGGCGCGGGCTACATCGGCCAGCTCACCGGCGGTGTGCTGGGCAGCCAGTATGTCGACATTTTCTCGTTCATCGTGCTGATCATCGTGCTGACTCTGCGCCCCTCGGGCCTGCTGGGTGAGCGGGTGGCCGATCGGGCTTAAGGGGAACACCGCATGAAGAACAACAAAGCACAATGGATTGTCGGCGCGATTGCGCTGCTGGTACTGCCGCTGATCCTGCAGTCCTTCGGAAACGCCTGGGTGCGCATTGCCGATCTGGCGCTGCTCTACGTGATGCTGGCGCTGGGCCTGAACATCGTCGTGGGCTTTGCCGGCCTGCTGGACCTGGGCTATGTGGCCTTCTACGCCGTGGGTGCCTACATGCTGGGGCTGATGGCGTCGCCGCACCTGGCCGAGACCTTTGAAGGCTTCAAGGCCATGTTCCCCAATGGCCTGCACACGTCCATCTGGCTGGTGATACCGCTGGCCGCGTTGCTGGCGGCGGTCGCGGGGATGATTCTGGGCTTCCCGGTACTCAAGCTGCGGGGGGACTACCTGGCCATCGTGACCCTGGGTTTTGGCGAGATCATCCGCATCTTCATGCTGAACCTGGACCAGCCCGTCAACATCACCAACGGACCCAAGGGTCTGGGCCAGATCGATTCGATCAAGATCCTCGGCTTTGACTTTGCCAAGCCGCTGGAGATCGGCAGCTACACGGTCTCCTCGGTCACCTTGTACTACTACCTGTTCCTGCTGCTGGTCGTGGCCAGCGTGGTGATCTGCTACCGCCTGCAGGATTCGCGCATTGGCCGCGCCTGGATGGCCATCCGTGAGGACGAGATTGCCGCCAAGGCGATGGGCATCAACACCCGCAATCTGAAGCTGATGGCCTTTGGCATGGGCGCGACGTTTGGTGGTGTGTCCGGCGCGATGTTTGCGGGCTTTCAGGGCTTTGTCTCGCCCGAATCGTTCAGCCTGATGGAGTCGATCATGATCGTCGCCATGGTGGTGCTGGGTGGCCTGGGCCACATCCCCGGCGTCATTCTGGGTGCCGTGCTGCTGTCGGCGCTGCCCGAGGTACTGCGCTATGTGGCCGGCCCGCTGCAGCAGATGACCGACGGCCGCCTGGATGCGTCCATCCTGCGCCAGCTGCTGATTGCCGTGGCGATGATCGTGGTGATGCTGCTGCGCCCACGCGGCCTGTGGCCCGCACCCGAGCATGGCAAGAGCGCGATCCAGAAAGACTGAGCAGGAGAGACGAGCATGACGAACACACAAGCTCCTGCACTGAAGGTGGCAGGTATTTCCAAACGCTTTGGCGGTTTGCAGGCCCTCTCGGATGTGGGTCTGACCATCGAGCGCGGCCAGGTCTATGGCCTGATCGGCCCCAATGGCGCCGGCAAGACCACGTTCTTCAATGTGATCACCGGGCTGTACACGCCCGACAGCGGCAGCTTCGAGCTGGCCGGCAAGCCCTACGAGCCCAAGGCCGTGCACCTGGTGGCCAAGGCCGGTATTGCGCGGACGTTCCAGAACATTCGTCTGTTTTCCGACATGACGGCGCTGGAGAACGTGATGGTAGGCCGCCATGTGCGCAGCCATTCGGGTCTGCTGGGCGCGATCTTCCGCACGCCGGGCTTCAAGGCCGAGGAGCGCGCCATTGCCGAGCGCGCCCGCGAGCTGCTGGCCTATGTGGGCATTGAGCGCTATGCCGATTACAAGGCGCGCACCTTGTCCTATGGCGACCAGCGCCGCCTGGAGATTGCCCGCGCGCTGGCCACCGACCCGCAGCTGATTGCGCTCGATGAACCCGCCGCCGGCATGAATGCGACCGAGAAGGTGCAGCTGCGCGAGCTGATCGACCGCATCCGCAAGGACAACCGCACCATCTTGCTGATCGAGCACGATGTGAAGCTGGTGATGGGCCTGTGCGACCGGGTGACGGTGCTCGACTACGGCAAGCGGCTGGCCGAGGGCTCGCCCGCCGAGGTGCAGAAAGACGAAAAAGTGATTGAGGCCTATCTGGGCACCGGAGGACACTGAGCATGGTTGACAAGACATCCAACCCCGTACTGCTGAAGGTACGCGGGCTGAAAGTGGCCTATGGGGGCATTCAGGCAGTCAAGGGCGTCGATTTCGAGGTGCATGAGGGCGAGCTGGTGTCCCTGATCGGCTCCAACGGCGCGGGCAAGACGACGACGATGAAGGCGGTGACGGCCACACAGGCCATCAATGACGGGCAGATCGAGTTTCTGGGCGAGAACCTCAAGGGCCGGGGTGCCTGGGACCTGGTCGCCAAAGGCCTGGTGATGGTGCCCGAAGGGCGAGGCGTCTTCACGCGCCAGACCATCACCGACAACCTGATGCTGGGCGCCTATCTGCGCAAGGACAAGGCCGGCATTCAGGCCGACATCGAGAAGATGTTCAACATCTTCCCGCGTCTGCGCGAGCGCAAGGACCAGCTGGCCGGCACCATGTCCGGCGGTGAGCAGCAGATGCTGGCGATGGCGCGCGCGCTGATGGCGCAGCCCAAGCTGCTGCTGCTCGATGAGCCGTCGATGGGGCTGTCGCCGATCATGGTGGACAAGATCTTCGAGGTGGTGCGCGATGTCTATGCGATGGGCGTGACCATCGTGCTGGTCGAGCAGAACGCCAGCCGTGCGCTGGCCATTGCCGACCGGGGCTATGTGATGGAGTCGGGCATCATCACGATGACCGGCCCGGGCCAGCAGCTGCTGGCCGACCCCAAGGTGCGCGCCGCCTACCTGGGCGAATAGCCGCCGGGCCGATCCGCGCTCCCCACAGCACTGCATGCCAGTGCTTTTTTATTGGGGATACGCATCCAGCCGGCAGCCCCAGGCCGTGCGCAAGCACCGGGCGGCAAGGGCGGGGAGGCGCGCTTTGGACGGCAGCGCCAGCGCGCCTGGTTCGCTCTGGAGAAGGTACAAAGGGCAGGGCGCGGGCAGCGCTGTTTGAGGCACGGCGGCCTCAAGTGCGACAAAGAAATGACAATTGCATTTAAAATTGGTGAATTTTGCAGTGCAGCAATGCGCCGTGAATGACAGATTTTGCGCACGGCCAACCGCTGACACCGCTGACAATTCAAGGGGTTGCAGGGTCGTGACGGGGCCCGGGGGCCGGGCTGGCAAGCCAGTGTCCGGCCGGGAGTGCGCAGGTTCTTTTCCTTTTTTGCATTGAAACCGAATAGGTGCACCCATGCTCTTTGGCAAACTCTTGCCGCGCGAAGGCAATTTCTTCGAACTGTTCAACCAGCACGCTGACCGCATCGTAGAAGCGGCCCACGCGTTTTCCCAACTGGTCGCCAATTACAACGACCCCCACCTGCGCGAAAAATACAACCAGGACGTGGACAACGCCGAGCGCGCTGCCGACCGCGTCACCCATGAGGTCAACCGCACCTTGCACAAGACCTTCATCACCCCCATCGACCGCGAGCAGATCCACTCGCTGATCAATACGATGGACGATGTTGCCGACCTGATCCAGGACTCGGCCGAGACGATGGCGCTCTACGATGTGCGCCATATGACCGAAGAAATCTCCCGCCTGACGGACCTGAGCGTCAAGTGCTGCGAGCGCGTGCGTGATGCCGTCAAGATGCTCGACCGCATTGCCGATCCGGCCACCACCGAAGCGGCCATCAAGACCTGCGAAGAGATTGACCGCCTCGAGAGCGACGCCGACCGCGTGATGCGCTCGGCGATGAGCAAGCTGTTCCGCGAAGAGCCCGATGTGCGCGAGGTGATCAAGCTCAAGGCCATCTATGAGCTGCTCGAGACCATCACCGACAAGTGCGAGGATGTGGCCAACCACATCGAAGGCATCATCCTGGAAAACTCCTGATCCGTTGCAGCAAGCAGGAGACTGAACTTCCATGGAACCGATGCAAACAGCCCTGTGGGTGATTGTCGTGCTGGTGGCGCTGGCCATCTTGTTCGACTTCATGAACGGGTTTCATGACGCGGCCAACTCGATTGCGACCGTTGTCTCTACCGGCGTGCTCAAACCCACCCAGGCGGTGGTGTTTGCGGCATTTTTCAACTTTGTGGCGATCTTTGTCTTCCACCTGAGCGTGGCGGCCACCATCGGCAAGGGCATTGTTCACCCGGGCATTGTCGACACCCATGTGATCTTTGGCGCGCTGGTGGGCGCGATCGCCTGGAACCTGATCACCTGGTACTACGGCATTCCGTCCAGCTCCTCGCATGCGCTGATCGGGGGCATCGTGGGCGCGGTGATTGCAAAGGCGGGCTCCGGTGCGCTGGTGGCCAGCGGTATCTGGAAGACCGTGGCCTTCATCTTCGTGTCGCCGGTGCTGGGTTTCCTGCTGGGCTCGGTGATGATGGTGATCGTGGCCTGGCTGTTCCGCCGCACCACGCCGGGCCGGGTCGACAAGTGGTTCCGCCGCTTGCAACTCGTCTCTGCCGGTGCCTACAGCCTGGGGCACGGCGGCAACGATGCGCAAAAGACCATCGGCATCATCTGGCTGCTGCTGCTGTCCACGGGCTATGCCTCGCCCAACGATGCCGACCCACCGTTGTGGGCCATCGTCTCGTGCTATGCGGCCATTGGCCTGGGCACGATGTTCGGCGGCTGGCGCATCGTCAAGACCATGGGCCAGAAGATCACCAAGCTCAAGCCCGTGGGCGGCTTCTGTGCCGAAACCGGTGGCGCGATGACCTTGTTCATTGCCACGGCACTGGGCATTCCGGTCTCGACCACGCACACCATCACCGGTGCCATCGTCGGTGTCGGCTCCACCCAGCGCATGAGCGCGGTGCGCTGGGGGGTGGCGGGCAACATCGTCTGGGCCTGGGTGCTGACCATTCCGGCCAGCGCCTTTGTGGCAGCGTTTGCTTACTGGGTAAGTTTGCAAATCTATTGATGGCGGATGGTTGATAGCCAAAACGCGGCTGGCGGATATGATCTGCCAGCCGTTTTACTTTGGACATCACCATGGCCATGCGCGATTTGCCTTTGACTCCGTTATTTTTCCCGCTGCATCCCCTGGGCTGGGTGGCTGCCGCCATGGCCTTGCTGTGCTTGGGGGGCGTTGCGGTGGCCTGGTTGCTGGCAGGGTGGCTGGCTCAGCCACACCGCCAGCACATCGGTGCAGCGCCCCCGGAGCTAGGCGCAGTAGCGGTGGAGATCGCATCTGCAGATGGTGCGGTACGGGGCTGGTATGCCCCCGGTGAGCCCGGCCGGGGCGCCGTGCTGCTGCTGCACGGCATACGATCCGACCGCCGTGCGATGCTGCCACGGGCGCTGGCCCTGCAGCGCATGGGCCATGGCGTATTGCTGATGGATTTGCCCGCGCATGGCGAGAGCGACGGCGGCATGCTGTCGTTCGGCCCCCGTGAGGGTCTGGGGGTTGCCCAGGCACTGACCTGGCTGCAGGAGCAGCTGCCGGCGGAAAAAGTAGCGGTGATCGGCGTATCCTTGGGTGGTGCGAGTCTATTGATGGCCGAGCTGCCGCAATCACCCGATGCCGTGGTGCTGGAAGGCGTGTTTCCCACCCTGCGGGCGGCAGTGGACAACCGGGTGCGCGCTGTGCTGGGCCCCTTGGCGCCATTGGCGCGGATCGCCACGCCTTTGTTGCTGTGGCAGATGCCGCTGCGCCTGGGCCTGGAGCCGAATAAGCTGCGGCCCATTGACCACCTGGCGAGCTGGACCCTGCCAGTGATGGTGCTCGGCGGCACGGAAGACCGCTACACCCCGCCTGCCGAGACCCGGCAGATGGCAGAGGCTGCAAACCAGGCCAGGCGATCGCCGCAGCCGCTATGGCTGGTGCCGGGCGCAGCCCATGTGGACTTGCACCAGTTCGCGCCGCAGGCCTATGAGGAACAGGTGTTTGGCTTCTTGCAGGCGCATCTGCACACGCGCTGAGGGCCTGGCGCCGCCCATTCCCTTACTGCGAAATCTTGCGCGCTTCCTCGATCTGGTACTGGAAGAAATGCTCAAAGCTGTAGGCCAGGCTGGCCATCAGGATCGTGGTTCCGATCAGCAGCGACGCCACAATGCCGAAGATCGTCAGCCAGCGGGTGCGGCCGGGCAGTGCGTCTTCGGGCAGCCCGGGGTTGTGGCGCGCGTTCCACTTCTCGGGCGCCATCAGCCCATAGACGATGGCCACCAGCGCGCAGGCCGCAATGGTGAAGCCCAGCAGCGGCACCAGCAGCCAGCTGACCTGGTCGTCAATGCCATGGCTGGCAATGCGCTCCATGCCATACAGGCCCAGCGCCGTGGGAATGGGCAGCATCCAGCCGATCATGTCACCCAGGCCATACAGGTAGAAGCGGTGCAGGCCCAGCGGCCCCCCCAGAAAGGCCAGCCAGGTGGCCAAGGTCTTGCTCTTGCTGCGCGGCATCGCGTGGGTGAGGGGGTGGCTCATAAGGCGGGTAGGGTGGGTTAGGTGGCGGGGGCGCTGTGGTCTCCGTCGCCCAGGGTTTTTTCCATCATCACGATATCCAACCAGCGGCCAAATTTCCAGCCCACCGAGCGCATCACGCCCACCTGGGTAAAACCGGCTGCGCGGTGCACGCCGACCGAGCCGAGGTTGTTGGAGTCACCGATCACGGCGATGAGCTTGCGCACACCGGCAGCCTCGCAGTGCGCGATCAAGGCATTCATCAGCAGGCGCCCCAGGCCCCGGCCATGTTGGCCATCCGCCACATAGATCGAGTCCTCGGCCGAGAAGCGGTAGGCTGGCCGCGCCTTGAACCAGTTCGCATAGGCATAGCCGAGGATCTGACCATCGGCATCCTCGGCCACCAGGTAGGGGAGCTGGCGCGACAATACCTCGTCTCGGCGCCGGGTCATTTCCTCTTCGCTGGGGGCTTCGGTCTCGAAGCTGCCTGTGCCATGCAGCACATGGTGGGCATAAATGCGGGTGATGGCGGGAAGGTCCTGGGGGGCGCTGGCACGAACACTTGGCATGATTGAAAGAAGTTTGTATAATTTGCGGCTTTACTGCGTGTCGCTGGCCGGGTGGCTAGTTGCGTGTCTCAAACGTGGTAAGAAAACTAACCACCCGAAGGATTATTATGGTCGTAATTCGACTCTCCCGCGGCGGCTCCAAGGCCCGTCCGTTCTACAACATCGTCGTTGCTGACAAGCGCGTGCGCCGTGACGGCTCGTTCATCGAGCGCGTGGGTTTCTACAACCCACTGGCCAAGGAAGGCGTTGAAGGCCTGCGCGTTGCTCTGGACCGCGTGGCTTACTGGAAGAGCGTTGGTGCTCAGGCTTCCACCACCGTGGACCGTCTGGTCAAGCAAGCTGCTGCCAAGGCTGCTTAATTTGCCTCTCTCGTCACGGGTGGTGCTCCGGTACCATTCGTGCATGCGGGCCGCTGCTGCGATGAGCACTGCGGCCCGTTTTTTATTGCCCTGTTGAACTGCCATGCCCGCTACCGAGTTGTTGTTAAGCCCTGCCACCTTGCCCGATGACGCCATTGAAGTGGCGCGCATCGCCGATGCCTGGGGCGTCAAGGGCTGGTTCAAGGTGATTGCCCTCAGCCCCGACCCGCAGGCGCTGCTCAAGTCCAAGCTGTGGTTCATCCAGCCCCCAGAGAAGGGCGCGCGCCACTTCCAGGGTGTGGCCCAGCTGGAGATGCGCCAGGCGCGGTTCCATGGCGATGGCATGGTGGGCTGGGCCCAGGGCGTGGACGACCGCGACCAGGCGGAAAAACTCAAGGGTGCGCGGGTGTTCATCTCGCGCGCCGATTTCCCCAAGACCGAAGACGGCGAGTACTACTGGGTGGACCTGCTCGGTCTGGCCGTGGTCAACCGCGAAGGTATTGCACTGGGGACCGTCAGCGACCTGATGGCCTCCGGCCCGCAGACCGTGCTGGTGCTGAACTACGAAGAAGACGGCAAGACGCAGGAGCGCCTGATCCCGTTTGTCGACGCCTTTGTCGACGAGGTCTCGCTGCCCAACAAGCGCATCACGGTCGACTGGCAGCCGGACTACTGATCGTGCCGGGCACACTGGCCGCCAGCGGGGAGAATTTCTATGCGCTTTGACATCATCACCTTGTTCCCCGAGCTGTTCAGCCCCTTTGTCGAGGTGGGCGTGACGCGCCGTGCCTACAGCAGCGGCCAGGTGGCAGTGCAGTGCTGGAACCCGCGCGACTACGCCCCGGGCAACTACCGCCGCGTCGATGACCGCCCCTTTGGTGGCGGCCCCGGCATGGTGATGATGGCCCAGCCGCTGGCCGATTGCCTGGCCGCCATCCGCGCTGCGCGTGCCGAGGCCGAGCCTGCGCCGCTGGTGCTGTTCTCGCCGATTGGCGAGCGCATGGACCATGCCCAGGTGCAGCGCTGGTCCGATTCGCAGGGCGCCATTTTGCTGTGCGGCCGCTATGAAGGCGTGGACCAGCGCTTTATCGATCGCCATGTCGATAGGCAGTTGAGCCTGGGCGATTTTGTGCTCTCCGGTGGCGAGATCGCTGCGATGGCCCTGCTCGATGCGGTAGCCCGCCTGCAGCCGGGCGTGCTGCATGACGAGGGCAGCCACCAGTTCGACAGCTTCAACCCGGCGCTCGATGGCCTGTTGGATTGCCCCCACTACACCCGCCCGGAGGTCTGGGAAGGTGAGCCGGTGCCTGCGGCGCTGCTGTCGGGCCACCATGCCAATATCGAGCGCTGGCGCCGTGAGCAAAGCCTGCGCAACACGGCCATGCACCGCCCTGAACTGCTGGACCAGGCGCGCAGCCGCAAGCAGCTCAGCCGCAAGGATGAGCAGCTGCTGGCCAGTGCCGATTTGGTGAATTTGGCAAAACCGCTATAATTGCAGGTTTTACGATCCTCTACACGGCCGCTTTTTTCAATGGTGAGAGAAGCAACACGCCGCAACTGCCCCGTACACCGTGCTGGGCGCGGCTGCCAAATTCATGGCGCGCGTATGATCGTTGGATGAAACCATGAACCTGATCCAGATTCTCGAGCAAGAAGAAATTGCTCGCCTGAACAAGACCATTCCTGAATTTGCCCCTGGCGACACCGTGATCGTGAGCGTGAACGTTGTTGAAGGTACGCGCAAGCGCGTGCAGGCTTACGAAGGCGTGGTGATTGCCAAGCGCAATCGCGGTCTGAACAGCGGCTTCACCGTGCGCAAGATCTCCAGCGGCGAAGGCGTGGAACGTACGTTCCAAACCTACAGCCCCATGATCGCCGGTATCGAAGTCAAGCGCCGCGGCGATGTGCGCCGTGCCAAGCTGTACTACCTGCGTGAGCGCAGCGGCAAGTCGGCTCGTATCAAGGAAAAGCTGCCAGCACGCAAGGCAGCACCTGTGGCAGCTGCGTAATAATGCTGCGACAGAGCCCAGTGCTGAAAGCCGCTACAGTGCAAGCTGTGGCGGCTTTTTTACATGGGCCGCTGCTTGCTGCCTCCGTCTATGTCCCACCTATCCTCTCCCTCGCCTTCGTCATCCCCCGCCGCCGCTACCCGGGTTTCGTCCGTGCTGGACCCGCGCCGCGCGCCGGTGGTGCAGATCGATTCGGCCCTGCCGGCGGTCGCTCCGCGCATGTTGCTGGCAGATTCGCTGCGCCAGGCTTTTGCCGCCCATCCCCATGGTGGGGAGCCGGAGATCTTCCGCGAGCGCAGCTGGACGGACCGCCCCCCCGCCAAGGCCGCCGTGCTGGTGGCGCTGGTGCAGCGCCAGGAGATGCATGTGCTGCTGACCCAGCGCAGCGCCAGCCTGAGCAACCATTCGGGGCAGATTGCGTTTCCGGGCGGCCGCCAGGACCCTGAGGACCGCGATATCAACGACACCGCGCTGCGCGAAGCCTGGGAAGAGGTGGGGCTGGCGCGTGAGCGCGTCGAAATCATTGGCCGCCTGCCCGAGTACGCCACCGGCTCGGGCTTTGAGGTGACGCCCATCGTCGGGCTCGTGCAGCCACCGTTTCACCTGCAGGCCAACCCGGGCGAGGTGGATGAGGTGTTTGAGGTGCCACTGTCCTTCTTGATGAACCCTGCGCACCACCGCTGGCAGCAATTGGACACGCCGGAGTTCAGCCGCCGCTGGCTGTCGATGCCCTATGACGACCCTGCGTCGGGCCACCAGCGCTTCATCTGGGGGGCTACGGCCAGCATGCTGCGCAATTTGTACCGGTTTTTGGCGTTTCCACCCGCGTTGTAGTTTGTAACGGCTTGTGTGATACATCACAGCCGGTATGATCACTGTCCATGAGTTTTTTCGCCACGCTGATGGCCCTGCTGCTGGAGCAGGCCAAGTCCCTGTCTCGTGACAACCCGGTCTATGCTGGCGTGCGGGCCTGGGTGCAATGGCTCAGCCGCAACCTCGATGCAGGCGAACAGCGCCATGGCTGGCTGGCCTGGAGCGTCGCGGTGCTGCTGCCCACGGCCCTGGCCATGGGCATGCACTGGCTGCTGGTCGCACTGGTGGGCTGGCCGCTGGCGATGGCCTGGCATGTGCTGGTGCTGTATGTGACCCTGGGCTTTCGCCAGTTCAGCCACCATTTCACCCGTATCCGCCATGCGCTGGAATCCGGCGACGAAGCGCAGGCCCGCCAGTACCTGGCCGATTGGCAGCAGGTCAACGCCGATGATCTGCCACGGCGCGAGATCGTCCGCCATGTCATCGAATACTCGGTACTGGCCGCGCACCGCCATGTGTTTGGCGTGCTGGCCTGCTACTCCATCGGCTCGGCGCTGGGCCTGGGGCCTGCCGGCGCGGTGTTTTTCCGCATGGCTGAATATGCGTCGCGCTTTGCGCGCAAGTTGCCCGAGCCGGCCGCCCTGGTGCAAGGCGCTTTCGAGACGGTCGCCGCCAAGGCCTGGACGGTGGTGGACTGGCTGCCCTCCCGGCTGACCGCGCTGAGCTTTGCCGTGGTGGGCAATTTCGAAGAGGCGATCGACGGCTGGCGCTTTCAGACCCAGCATTTCCCCAATGACAACGACGGTGTGATTCTGGCCGCCACCGCCGGCGCCATCGACGTTCGCCTGGGCGGCGTGGCCTTGCGTGCCCGCAGTGTCGATATCGATGCCGCAGCGCCGCTGCAGATCCAGGGCGATGGCGCCACCACCCCGGGCCGTGACCCGGAAGTGGCCCACCTGCGCAGTGTGGTGGGCCTGGTGTGGCGCTCCGTCGTGGTCTGGATGTTGCTGCTCGCGCTGCTCACCCTGGCGCGCCTGTTGGGCTGAGCCGCTAACACAACCCTTGATACGTCGTTGCCTGGCCGGCCGCGCCAAGCCTTGTCGTACTACTGTACTGCCTGCGGCTTGGCGTCTAGTCTCAACCGCAAACCTGCGGTTTGCTGGGCCGTGTTAACGGCTACTAGGCAGTCTGCAGCGCAGCGCTTGGGCTGCGGCGCTGGCCCATCGCCACCAGCACCAGGCCGACGGCCGACAGCGCTGCAGCCCCCCAGATGATCGACAGCAGGCCTGCGCCGGCAATCAGGCTGCCGCCTACCCAGGCACCCAGCGCATTGCCCAGGTTGAAGGCGGCAATGTTCAGGCTGGAGGCCAAGGTGGCGCCCTGGCTGCCCACACCTTGCATCACCCGCATCTGCATGGGGGCCACGGTGGCGAACGCGACAACGCCCAGCACCGTCACATAGGCCATGGCCACGCCTGCCGAGATGCCAAAGGCCCAGCGGCCTGTCAGCAGCACGGCCACCAGGGCGCCCAGGGTGATCCACAGCGCGCGCACCACGCCCCGGTCGGCCAGCTTGCCGCCGGCAATATTGCCTACGGCCGAGCCGGCGCCAAACAGCAGCAGGCTCACGGCCACACCGGTGTTGCCCATCTGGGTGATCTGCGACAGCAGCGGCTCCACATAGGTGTAGAGCGCAAACACGCCACCAAAGCCGAAGACCGTCATGCCCAGGCCCAGCCACAACGGCGTGCTCGCCAGAATGGACAGCTCATCGCGCAGTGCAGCAGGCGCAGCTTGCTGGAGCTTGCTGGGCACAAAGGCGGCCAGAATACCCAGGGCTACGACACCGACACCCGCTACGGCTGCAAAGGCCATGCGCCAGCCAAAATGCTGGCCGATCCAGGTGCCGGCCGGCACGCCCAGCAAGGTAGCCAGGGTCAGGCCCGAGAACATCAGCGCAATGGCCGAGGCCTGCTTGTCCTTGGCCACGAGGCCGGTGGCGACGACGGCACCGACGCCAAAGAAGGTGCCATGGGTGAGCGAGGTCAGCATGCGCGCGCCCATCAGCCAGCCGTAGCTGGGGGCCATCGCTGCGGCGATGTTGCCGGCGATGAAGATCAGCATCAGGCCCAGCAGCAGCCATTTGCGCGGCCAGCTGCGGGTGGCCAGGGTGAGCACGGGTGCGCCAATGGCCACACCAAACGCATAGCCGGAGATCAGGGTGCCGGCCGTCGGGATGCTGATGCCCAGGTCCTGGCTGACCTGGGTGAGCAGGCCCATGATGATGAATTCAGTGGTGCCAATGCCAAAGGCACCGGCGGCGAGCGCCAGCAATGAGACAGGCATGAGAGGTTTCCTTGTGTGATGCGATGGCCGGTGGCCTCGTTGAGGAGATGGATTGTGAAGCGCCGCCGCATTCTTGTGTAGCCGGAACAGCGGAAAGGTATTTGTTCCCAAATGGAATAAATGGGTGCAGAATTTGCGGTCACCATCGGCCACCATGACGCTTTTGACCATGCGCAACCCTGCCTCTGCCGCCAGCCCGACTTTCGAAACCAACCGCTCCGGTGAGCTGGAGGTGTTTGTGCAAGTGGCCGAGCACGGCAGCTTCTCGGCTGCGGCCCGCCACCTGGGCGTGTCGCCGTCGGCCACCAGCAAGATCGTTGCCCGCATGGAGGCGCGGCTGGGCGCGCAGCTGCTGCTGCGCAGCACCCGCCGCGTGCAGCTGACGCCGGAAGGCCGCCAGCTCTACGAGCGCGGCCAGCGCGTGCTCGCTGACCTGCAGGAGGCCGAAGCGGCTGCATCGCTGCGCAGCACGCCCAAGGGGGTCGTGCGCATCAATTCCAGTTCATCGACCGGGCAGGCCATCCTGGTGCCGCTGATGGCCCGGCTGATGCAGCAGTACCCCGGCCTGGTGCTGGACCTGAGCTTTACCGACGAGGTGGTCGACCTGATGGAGGCGCGGGCCGATATCGCGATCCGCTGGGGCAAGCTGCCGGCCTCGGACATGGTGGCGCGGCTGCTGGGCCATACCCGCCAGGTGATGGTGGCGGCACCGGCCTATCTGGATGCGCATGGCGTGCCCACGCACCCCAATGCGCTGGGCGGCCATGTGCGCATTGGCTGGAACTACCAGCGCACGGTGCCGCACTGGCCGTTCCGGGTGGCGGGGCAGGATGTGGAGGTGCCGATTGGCGAACTGCTGCGCGTCAACGATGGCGATGTGATGCGCAACCTGGCGGTCGAAGGCGTGGGCCTGGCGCGGCTGTCGCTGTTCCATGCCTGGCACGATATTGCTGCAGGCCGGCTGCAGGTGGTGCTGGAGGCCTTCAACACCGGGGTGCTGGAGCCCATCCATGCGGTCTACCTGGGCAAGCCCGAACGCCTGCCGTCGCGCACGCGAGCGGTGCTTGATTTTCTGAAAGCCCATGTCGACCTGGCCCATGCCGAGACCCTGCCCAAGCAGTGGTGCCGGGGCTGAAGTCTGGATAAACAGCTTCAGTAGGCGCTCAGGTTGAGCTCGTCAAACAGCTCGCTGTAGATGCGGTAGCGGTTTTCGCTGATCGGCAGTTCGGCATGGCCGTTTTGTACCGCGTTGATCACGCCGCAGCCGGGCTCGTGCAGATGGGTGCAGTTGTAGAACTTGCATTCCTTGGCATGGGCGCCGATGTCGGGCATGCAGGCGGCCAGCTGCGTGGGCGCGATGTGGTACAGGCCAAACTCCTGGAAGCCGGGTGAGTCGATCAGCGCCGTCTTGCGCGCCTCGTCCACCCAGTACAAGGTGGTGCTGGTGGTCGTGTGCTTGCCGGTGTTCAGCGCCTGCGAGATCTCGTTGGTCGCGACATTCGCATCCGGTATCAGCAGGTTGATCAAGGTGCTCTTGCCGACGCCCGAGGGGCCGAGCACCAAGGTGGTCTTGCCTTCGAGCAGGCCATAGATGGCGTCGCGGTCTTCCTCATCGGCGCCTTCCAGTGCGAACGGCAGCACCGTGTAGTGCGGCGGGTCCTCGGCCTGGTCGCGCATGGAGCGGTAGGGCTCCAGCCGTTCCCAGGCGCGCAAGAAGGGCTCGCCCAGGTCCATCTTGTTGAGCGCAATGATCGGCGTGATATGCGCCGCTTCGGCCGCGATCAGCGCCCGTGCCAGCTGCACCTCGCTGAAGACCGGCTCGGCCGCGATCAGGATCAGCAGCTGGTCCAGGTTGGCCGCAAAGGTCTTGGTGCGGATGTCGTCCTGGCGGTAGAACACATTGCGCCGCTCCAGCACTTTCTCGATCGTGCCCTCATCGCCCTGGCCCGGCGGCGGGGCCAGCCAGCGCACCTGGTCGCCGACAACGGCCTGGCTTTTTTTGCCCCGGGGGTGGCAGATGCGGCGCACGCCGTCAGGCGTCTCCACCACGCAGTGGCGGCCATAGCTGGCAACGACCAGGCCGGTCTGGGTACCACTGTGGCTGGGGGCGCTGGCGCGTCTTGCAGGTTTTGCCATGTCTCTCAGGCCAGCTGCAGCAGGGCTTCGATGCGGCGCGCGCATTCAAAGTCGGTGACCGACAGCCCATGCACATCATGGGTGTTGAAGCGCACCACGCAGCGGTTGTAGTGCACCGACAGGTCCGGGTGGTGGTCCTGCGTATGGGCCACCAAGGCCACGCCGTTCACAAAGGCCATGGTCTCGTAGTAGTTGGCAAAGCGGAAGGTCTTCTCGATGGCCACATCGGCGCCATCACCGCTCAGCACCCAACCGGTCAGTTGGCTCAGCTGTGTCACTACCTCGGATGCGGACAGCGCGCGGCGGCTCTGGGTGGACCAGTCTTGTTTGGGCAGATGGGTTTCAGTCATGGGCCAATTGTTGCATGTGGCGGATACGCTCTACGGCAGGCGGGTGCGAATAGTAATAGCGCACATAGACCGGATCGGGCGTCAACGTGGAGGCATTGTCCTCGTAGAGCTTGAGCAGGGCGGACTGCAGATCGGCCGCGCGCGTCTGCTGGACAGCATAGGCATCGGCCTCGAATTCATGTTTGCGCGAGGACTGCGCCAGCAGCGGTGAGACAAAGCTGCTGAATACCGGAATCACCAGCATGAACAGCAGCAAGGCCAGCGCATCGTTGGGGCTGGAGCCGGGCAGGCCCGGGATGTTCAGGTTGGGCGTGACGCCCAGGCCGGTATAGAACCAGCCCTGCTGCGACAGCCAGCCCAGCAGCGCAAAGCCCAGCAAGGTCAGGCCAAACAGGCCCAGCATGCGCTTGATGATGTGCTTGTGCTTGAAGTGTCCCAGCTCATGGGCCAGCACGGCTTCGACCTCGCCGCCATTGAGCTTTTGCAGCAAGGTGTCGAAGAACACGACGCGCTTGCTGGCGCCAAAGCCGGTGAAGTAGGCATTGGCATGGGCGCTGCGGCGGCTGCCATCCATCACAAACAGGCCCTTGGCCGCAAAGCCGCAGCGCTGCATCAAGGCCTGCACCCGGGCCTTGAGGCTCTCGTCTTCGAGCGGCTGGAACTTGTTGAACAGCGGTGCGATGAAAGCCGGGTAGATGACCATCAGCAGCAGGTTGAAGCCCACCCAGAAGGCCCAGGCCCAGAGCCACCACCACTGGCCGGCCGATCCCATCAGCCACAGAATGACGGCCAGGATGGGCAGGCCCACCAATGCGCCCATGGCCGTGCCCTTGAGCAGATCGGCCAGCCACAGGCCGGGCGTCATCTTGTTGAAGCCAAAGCGCTGCTCCAGCACAAAGGTCTGGTAGTAGCTGGCCGGCAGATCGATGAGGCCGCTGATCAGCGCAAACGCGGCGATCAGGGCCAGCTGCTGCCACATGCCGCCGCCCAGTGCGTCCAGCAGGCTGGCGTTGAGCAGATCCAGGCCGCCCAGCAAGGTCCAACCCAGCAATGTGGCGGTGCCTATCGCCAGGACCAGCAGCCCAAAGCGCGTTTTGGCGATGGTGTAATCGGCCGCCTTGTGGTGCGCCGCCAGGCTGATGCGGTCGGCAAAGAGGGCGGGGACGGCGTCGCGGTGCGCTGCGACATGGCGCATCTGGCGGCTGGCCAGCCAGAGTTTGGTCAGCACACTGGCAGCCAGTGCGATCGCGAATATCAGGGTGAGCAGCAGCGATGGAGTCACAAGTGGGGGTGTTGGTGGGGGAATACCGGACAGTGTAGGGCATAGGCGACAATCGCCCCCATGCAAAACAAGAACACCCTGGATACACAGGCCGACCCCGTGCCTGAGCTGGCCAAGTCCGATCTGAACCTGGTCTGGCTGGACTGCGAAATGACCGGTTTGAACCCGCTGGAGCACCGTGTGATCGAGATCGCGCTGGTGGTCACCAATGCCGACCTGAGCGTGCGTGTTGAAGGCCCGGTGATTGCGATCCACCAAAGTGATGAGGAACTGGCCAAGATGGATGCCTGGAACCGGGGCACCCATGGCCGCAGCGGACTGACCGAGCGGGTCAAGGCCTCGGCGATTGACGAGGCCGCTGCGCAGGCCGAGGTGCTGCGCTTCATGAAGCGCTACGTGCCCAAGGCCAAGGTGCCCATGTGCGGCAACAGCATTGGCCAGGACCGCCGTTTTCTGGCGCGCTACATGCCCGATCTGGAGGCTTATTTCCACTACCGCAATGTCGATGTGAGCACGCTCAAGGAGCTGGCACGCCGCTGGCGTCCCGAGCTGGTCACCGGCTTCAAGAAGGCGCAAAAGCACACTGCGCTGGCCGATGTGCATGAGTCGATTGACGAGATGCGGTACTACCGCCAGCATTTTCTGCAGCTGGCGCCCGCAGCAGCTACCTGAGGTCGAAACGGTTGACCTGGCTGGTTTCGGTCACCAGGGTATCGGTTTTTCCGGCCTGGTGGGTAACGGCGCTTTCTTGGAGGGTGAGCCCACGGTAGGGGCCTGCCGCTGCCACCCAGGTCGTGGTCCGCGTCTCCCGGCTCGCACCGGGTTGGCCTTCCTGGCTGGCTGCCACGGTGCTGACGAAGCGGCATGCCTCCACGGTTCCAAGAGCGGTCGTGATGGTTTCCCGGCCTGCGTAGGTTCGCGTCTCGGCCAGCGTGGTCACGGTCTTTGTTTCTCCGCCTGCGTTCGAGAAGCTATCCGTTTGCACGATGGTTTGTGAGGTGGTCTGGCCGGGCTCCATCGCGATGACCGACTGGCGCGGCGGGGCCAGGCTTTGCCGGCTGGTGGAGCCGATATTGAATGCGTTGTAGCCGTGGTACAGCAGCGCTCCCCCTTCGATGCTGTAGTGCAGGCTGGTGCGCCCGCTGTTGGGTGCGGGATTGATATAAATGTTGTTGATGCCGTTTTCCTCCGTCTGGCTGGTGACCCAGTGGTAGACAAGGGAGGTCAAAGCCGGCGCATCATTCAAACGGCTGCTCTGGCTGACATAGATTTGCGTGTCCTTGCGGTAAAAACCCGCATTGAAGCAGTCGCTGGAATTCTTGGCTTCTTCTGAACTGTCTCCGCCACCGCCACAAGCGGCCAACAGGGCCGCACTGAGCAGGCCGGTCATCGCGATGAAAGTTCGTGGATGGCGGGTCATGCGGTCTCCTTGTAGGGGTGTATCCCGAAACATCGTAGAGGCCATGGAACGCTGGTCAATCACAATGGCTTGGTTTGTTGCGTTTTCCCCAAGGTCTGGGCTTGGGTGTCCAGCAGCGCTGTTGTTGCACAGATGTCCTACGCTTGATGCGGGAAAACCCGAAACGTGCGATAATTTGCGCTTCCCCGCCAAAACTGGCGGTTGATACGTACATCTCCCTTCATTCTCTGGGCGTCCAGGCCATGCGATTCGCAGCATGGCCGATTTGAACAAGCCCGCGGCAATCTGTATGGCCGTTACCGTTTGATGGTTGATGTTTTTAAACCATGAACGGTACGGAACTGCGCCGCGAAACGCGCAGCGGCCGGCCTATTGCTATTGTTCAAAAATGACGCAAGACCTCCATCTGCAGGGCGAAACCGCGCCTGCGCAAAACACTGTTGACGCTACCCAAGAGGTCGTCAATACCACGCCCCTGTCCGCTGAAGCCATCGGCGCTTCGCAAGAAGGCAACACCAAGCTGGTGGCTGAGACCGAAGCCGAAGCGCTGCCTGAAGAGCCGAACGGCTTTGTCGAGCTGGGCCTGGCACCCGAGCTGGTGCAGGCCGTCAAGGACCTGGGCTACACCCAGCCTACCGCTGTGCAACGGCGCGCCATTCCTTTGGCGATGATTGACGAAGGCAACGACAACCAGCATTTCACCGATCTGATGGTGTCGAGCCAGACGGGCTCCGGCAAGACCGCTGCCTTCCTGCTGCCCGTGCTGCACACGCTGATCCAGCAGCAAGGCCAGGCCGAAGCCGCCGAGCGCGCTGAACACGAACGCCTGGTGGCAGAAGCCCTGGCCCGTGGCGAGCAAGCGCCCAAGCGCGCCAAGCGCAAGAACCCGCTGAGCCCCCGCAACTTCAAGGCTGCCCAACCTGGCGCGCTGGTGCTCTGCCCCACCCGCGAGCTGGCCCAGCAAGTGGCCCACGACGCGATTGAGCTGGTGCGCCACTGCCGTGGTCTGCGCGTGGCCAACATCGTGGGCGGCATGCCTTACCAGCTGCAAATCGCCAAGCTGCAAAACGCCGACCTGGTCGTGGCAACGCCTGGCCGTCTGCTGGACCTGCAGCGCTCGATGCAGATCAAGCTCGACAAGGTGCAGTTCCTGGTGGTTGACGAAGCCGACCGCATGCTGGATCTGGGCTTCTCGGACGACCTGGCCGAAGTCAACCAGCTGACCGCACAGCGCAAGCAGACCATGATGTTCAGCGCGACCTTCGCGCCCCGCATCCAGCAGTTGGCCATGCGCGTGATGCATGACAACGGCGCTGGCGTGCAGAAGATCACCATCGATTCGCCCCAGGAAAAGCATGCCAACATCAAGCAGGTGCTGTTCTGGGCCGACAACTCCCAGCACAAGCGCAAGCTGCTGGACCACTGGCTGCGTGATGCCTCGATCAACCAGGCCATCGTGTTTGCATCCACCCAGGTGGAATGTGACGGCCTGGCCAACGACCTGCAGCAAGAAGGCTTCTCCGCTGTGGCATTGCACGGCGCGCTGAGCCAAGGTCTGCGCAACCGCCGCCTGATGGCGCTGCGCAATGGCCAGGTGCAGATCCTGGTGGCAACCGATGTGGCTGCCCGTGGTATCGACGTGCCCACGATCACCCACGTGTTCAACTACGGTCTGCCGATGAAGGCCGAAGACTACACCCACCGCATTGGCCGTACCGGCCGTGCTGGCCGCTCGGGCCTGGCGATCACCTTCGCCGAGTTCCGTGACCGCCGCCGTGTGTTCGATATCGAGGCTTACACCAAGCAGCAGTTCAAGCCGGAAGTGATTCCAGGCATGGAGCCGCAGCAACGCTTCCCTGCACGCAGCGAAGGCGCGCGTGGCGCAGGCCGTGGTGGTGACCGTGGCCGTCCAGGTGCAGGCCGTGGTGGCGAGCGCCGTGGCGGTGGCGGCTTTGGTGCAGACCGTGGTGGTTTCGGTGCCCGCCGTGACGGCGAAGGCTATGGCCGCAAGCCAGGCTTTGGCGAGAACGCTGGTTTTGGTGGTGCTCCACGCGGTGGCGACAGCCGTCCGCGTTTCGAGCAGCGCGATGACCGCGCACCACGCTTTGAGCAGCGCCCTGACCGTGGCGGCGACCGCTTCCAGGACCGTGGCCCGGACCGTTTCCAGGATCGCGGCGCTGATCGCTTCCAGGACCGCGCACCCCGCCCCGAAGGCCGCAGCTTCGACCGCGCGTCTGAGCGCCGTGGCGACCGCTTTGGCGGCGACAACCGTGGCGCTGACAGCCGTGGCCCACGCAGCGCAGGCCCCCGCCATGCCGGTGGTGGTGACTTCGCCCAGCGCCGCCCAGGTGGTGAAAGCCGCTTTGGTGGTGAGCGTGGTGGCCGTCCCTACAGCCCCGCCGGTGGTGACCGCAAGCGCACCGAGCGCAGCCGTTAAACAGCGCATCGCGCAATGACAAAGAGCTTCCCGAGGGAAGCTCTTTTTTTGTGCCTGCCGCGCAAGGCGGCTGGTGGATGGCAGGACCTTGGCGCCTGGTGTGGCGCATCCGTCAGACGTCAGACTGCGTTGTGGCGGCCTATATCGGGCCAGCGGTGGTGAAAATAGATCCAGCTGACCAGGCCGGTCAGCATCAAGCCCATCGATGCGATGGCCAGTGCCACGGTCGAATGCATGACCAGGGGCGCGAGCACACCTGCGACGATACCATTGGCCACCGACGTGACGACGGCCTGCAGCGAGGAGGCGAGGCCCCGGCGCTCCGGGTGCAGATCCAGCACCAGCAGGGTGACCACCGGGGTCATCAACGCCCAGCCGAAGGAATAGATGCCCAGCGGCAGCAAGGCCCAGGCCGGGTGTGGGGGCAGCACCAGGTTCAGCAGCAGGTAGATGCAGGAGGTCAGGAACATGATCAGAAAGCCGTGGCGTACCTGGCGCTTCGGGGGTATCTTGCCCGCCAGCCTGCCGCTGACCCAGGCGCCCAGCATGATGCCGCCGATGGTGCAGATGAAGAACCAGAAGAACTGGGTCGGCTGCATGTGCATGTGGGTGCCCAGAAAGGTGGGGGCCGACAGGATGTAGATGAACATGCCATTGAACGGCACACCGCTGGCGGCAGCCAGCAGCAAAAAGCGCGGGCTGCTGCACAGCTGCCAGTAGCCGCGCATGAGGTTGCGCACATCAAAGGCCTGGCGTTTTTCGGGCGGCAGACTCTCGGGCAGCAGGCGCCAGTTGAAGGCCCACAGCAGTGCGCCGATGGCCGTCAGCAGCCAGAAAATGGATTGCCAGCTGGCATAGGCGATGAAGACGCCGCCGATCATCGGCGCCACTGCAGGCGCAATGCCGAAGTAGATGGTGATCTGGCTCATCACCCGCTGGGCCTGGGCAGGCGGGAAAAGATCGCGCACCACCGCACGCGAGACCACAATGCCGGCGCCGGTGGTGCAGCCCTGCAGCGCACGGAACAGAATCAGCTGCGCGGGCGTCTGGGCCAGCGCGCAGCCGGCCGATGTCAGCGCGAAGGCGGCCAGGCCCCACAGCACGACGGGGCGGCGGCCAAAGCTGTCCGACAGCGCACCGTGGAACAGGTTCATGAACGCGAAGCCAAACAGATAGGCCGACAGCGTCTGCTGCATCTGCAGCGGCGAGGCGTTGAGCGATGCCGCAATCCCCTCAAAGGCGGGCAGGTAGGTGTCGATCGAGAACGGGCCGAGCATGCCCAGCAGGGCCAGCATGACCGCCAGGATCCATTGGGGCGGGGGCGGGGTGGAGGCGTCTGCGGGGCGTGGTGGGTTCATGGCCAGCGCGCCACCGGCCCAGAGGCAGGGGGCGTCGTCAAATAGAGGTGAAGACAGGGCTGCGCTGCAGCCTGTTGCCTGCCCGGTGCGCAGGCAACAGGCGCCGAGCTTACCTCAAGCGCCGGGGTGCTGCAGTCGCTGCGGTATAGGGGAGCGCTGGGTGAGCCGCTCAACGGGGCTGCACTTCGTCAGGCAGCATCGCGGCGATGATGTCCAGGGTATCGAGCATTTGCGAAGGGTTGCGCGGATCGGCGCTGAGCACGGGCACGACGCACTCGGCATGGGCCGACAGCCGCACCGTGAACATCTCCTGCTGCGCGGCGGATGCCGGGCGCGCAATCAGCACCACGATGGCCTGGATGTTGGGTGCCGCATGGCACTGCTGTATCAGGTTGATGGTCTGCTCCATCGCCTGAGGATCATGGATATCGACCATGACGATAGCGCCAAAGGCCAGGGACAGCGCCCATTCGCGCACAAAGTCGTAGCGCTCTTGGCCGGGGCAGCCGTAGACCTGCAAGGTGTCCTCATCGTCGAGCTTGATTTCGCCAAAGTCGAGGCCCACCGTGGTGGTCTCTTTCGCATGGGCTTGCTTGTCCAGGTTGGGGACGTCGCATTCGATCGCCAGGCTGCCGCAGAGGCTGCGGATCGCTGTGGTCTTGCCGATACCCATGGGGCCCAGCAGCACGATGCGTTTGATGGGGTGGTGCATGCGGTCCTCCCGTCAGGTGTTAATGCGGGTCGCTGGCGCGGTTCTGGTGGATCCAGCGGCTCAGTTGTCGGAAAAGGCCCAGCTTGGCCGCTGCCGGGCCGGGCTCGGCGGCGTGGGCTGCTGGGGGCGCGGGGGTGGCCATGGCAACGGCGGGGGTGGCTGGAGGTGGCGCTGTCTCCACGAGCACGCCCTTGCCCCGCAGGACCTGGAGCACGCGCAGGATCTCCGCGCGCTCGAGCTGCGTGCGATCGGCCAATTCGTCCAGGTCACGGTCACCGGAGATCATCGCTGCCAGCAACTGCCGGTGCGCCTGGCCCGCCATGCTGCCGGTCAGTTGGGTCCAGCGCTTGATGCGAAACCGGGTGCCGGCCGCCGGCAGCTTGCCAGGCGCAGCAGGCACGGCCGTGGCGTTCGCCACCGGCACATCGGCCGCCGGCTCCGGCAGCGGCTCGGCGACCACGGTCGGCAGGCTCAGGTCGGTGGCCTTGAGGAAGGCCGCATCGGCATTCTTGAGCTGTACGTCATGCCCCAGGGTCATGCTGTGCTGGCGGCGGTTCTTCAGCGTCTCGCGCAGCCGCTTGCCATGGGCTTGCACGCTGAGGTGTTCGAGCACCTGGGTCAGGCGTCCCACGCTGTAATCGGGTGGCAACTGGGCATCGATCTGGTCGGGCCACTGGGCGCGTGCCGCCTGGGCCTGGTCGTCGGTCGCAATCAGCAGCACGAACGAACCGTGGGAGCGGTTCTGGATGGCGTCGGGCGCGCTATGGGCGTCGATCACCCACAATTCGGTAGCAGGCTTGGCGGTCTGAGAAGGCTGTTTGTCACGCCAGTGCTTGGCCGCGACCTCGAACAAATAGCTAAAGCGCAGTTGATGGGCTTCACTCAAATGGGCGGCATGCAGGATCAACTCGGACATAACAACTCTCCCTGGCACATTCACCTTCAAGCGTTGCGAAACCGCAGTTCGCGCCAGGCATTCGCTTGGCGTGGACGCTGTTCCATTTTCAAAGCTTGTAATAATATGTCAATGTTGTAGATCTATTAATAATCGGTAATTAATTAATAGCTACTATAGTTTGATCTTGGTGCCAGATTAGGCGGGGGATGCCTGAAAAGTGTAACTGCCTTTCCGGGCAGCTCTGTGGCCCAGCGTTGGCAACGCGACAGAGATGTTTGGCAAGGCTTATTTAGTATTCAAATAAACAACAGGCCAGTGCGGGCCTGCGGTGGTCGCCGGTCAGTGCTGGTGTTGGTGGCCGCCTGGCGCGGGCTGGCCTGCGGCTGCCGGGGCCAGCGCGCGTACCGGGGCGGTAACGGCAATGCTCTCCTTGGCGCCGTCAGCGTGCACCACGTCCAGCGTCAGCTCGACATTCTCGCCAGCGACCAGCGGCTTTTTCAGGCCCATCAGCATGATGTGGTAGCCGCCCGGCTTCAGCGTCACGGTCTGGCCACTGGGCAGGTTGACGCTGGGCACTGCCCGCATCTTCATGACGTTGTCCTGCATGCGCATTTCGTGCACTTCAGCGCTGCTGGCGGCGTCCGTCTTCACGCCGACGAGCTGGGCGTCGTCATGCGCAGAGCGCAGCTCCAGGAACACGCCGGAGGCCTGCTGCTGTGCGACGGTCGCGCGCGCCCAGGGATTGCTGACCGTGACATGGGCAAAGGCGCTGGAAGCGGTTGCAAACGCGAAGGCGGCGAGCAGGGAGGGGAGCAGGGGGCGCATGGTAGAGGACGGAGAGAAGTGGCAGGGGGGATGAATGATGGCTGCATTCTACAAGTGCAGCTGAATGGGCGCTTCCAGCCACTGCGGTAGTACGGCAGGCAGCGGGGGCGGGGGAGGCAATAAAAAACGGCCTAGGCGAAAAGCCTAGGCCGTCAAGAATGGTGGGCCCTGAGTGATTCGAACACTCGACCAACGGATTAAGAGTCCGCTGCTCTACCAACTGAGCTAAGAGCCCGAAACTGTCGCACCTTGGAAATGCTTTGTTTCGTGTGCCTGCGGGTTTTTCGCAAGCCAGAAAAATGTGGTGGGCCCTGAGTGATTCGAACACTCGACCAACGGATTAAGAGTCCGCTGCTCTACCAACTGAGCTAAGAGCCCACATTTTCTGCTGTCAGCAGTGCGCTGCAGCAAGCCTTGTATTATGCACTAATTTTTACGCCTGCTCGGAAAAATCCCCATATCAACCCTGATTTTTTCCGGCAGGCCGGGTGCCGCAGAGGCAAAAACGGCCCGTACGCTGCCGGGCCGTGCCTGTCTGCGGCGCGCGGTTTACATCAACAGATGTTCGCCCGCATTGTCGCCGCCCAGGATCACATAGTTGACCTTGCGGATGTCCATCAGGTGCTTGCCGCCTGCGTAGCTGATGGAGGACTGCACATCCTGCTCCATCTCGGTCAGCGTGTCCTGCAGCTTGCCCTTGATGGGTTCGAGGATGCGCTTGCCTTCGACGTGCTTGTACTCGCCTTTGTTGAAATCGCTGGCCGAGCCGTAGTACTCCTTGAACAGCTCACCATCGAGCTCGACCGTCTTGCCGGGCGATTCTTCATGGCCGGCAAACAGCGAACCGATCATCACCATCGTCGCGCCAAAGCGGATGCTCTTGGCGATGTCGCCGTGGCTGCGGATACCACCGTCGGCAATGATGGGCTTGGTCGCCACACGTGCGCACCACTTGAGCGCCGACAGCTGCCAGCCGCCGGTGCCAAAGCCGGTCTTGAGCTTGGTGATGCAGACCTTGCCCGGGCCCACGCCCACCTTGGTGGCATCGGCGCCCCAGTTTTCCAGATCGATGACCGCCTCGGGGGTGGCCACATTGCCGGCGATCACAAAGGCCTCGGGCAGCTTGTCCTTGAGGTAGATGATCATGTTCTTCACGCTGTCGGCATGGCCATGGGCGATGTCGATGGTGATGTATTCGGGGCAGATGTCGTCGGCGACAAAGCGGTCCACCACCTCGTAGTCCGCCTGCTTGACGCCCAGCGAGATCGAAGCGAACAGGCCTTGCGACTGCATGGCCTTGGTGAAGGCCACATTATCGATGTCAAAGCGGTGCATCACATAGAAATAGCCGTGTTGCGCCAAAAACTTGCAGATCTTCTCGTCCAGCACGGTCTTCATGTTGGCAGGCACCACCGGCAGGCGGAAGGTGCGGTTGCCCAGGACCACGCTGGTGTCACATTCGGAGCGGCTTTCCACGCGGCACTTGCGCGGCAGCAGAAGAATGTTGTCGTAGTCGAAGATTTCCATTTGATTCCAAGCTCCATAAAAGGTCGCAGCGAACCATTTCGCGGCGATGGGGCGCTTGGCTTGGAGACCGGTCGGGCAGGGCGCTTCGCGGTGGAAGACCCTCTTTTGCGCTGTTGCAGCCACAAAAAAACCGGGTCACAAGAAACTTGGGCCCGGTGACTGATTCTAGCAGCAAGCACCGGCTTTGCAAAAGCCTTGCCGGCCGCTGCAGTATGCGCCCTCGCTGCGCGCGGCCCCTGGGCGCATCGCGTGCCGGCAGCTCGCCAGCTTGTCGTTCTACCTACAATGGGGGGATGGATTCGAATGATTTGTTTGCACTGCCGTCCGATGCGGGCGGCGATGGGCATTTGCCGCTTCTCAATGGCCTCAACGACGAGCAACTGGCCGCTGCCACCTTGGAAGGGGGCCATGCGCTGATCCTGGCCGGTGCCGGCTCGGGCAAGACCCGGGTGCTGACCACGCGCATTGCCTGGCTGCTGCAGACGGGCCGTGCCACGCCGGGCGGTATTCTGGCGGTCACTTTTACCAACAAGGCCGCCAAGGAGATGCTGACCCGCCTGTCGGCGATGCTGCCCATCAATGTGCGCGGCATGTGGATCGGCACCTTCCACGGGCTGTGCAACCGCATGCTGCGCGCGCATTACAAGTCGGCGAATCTGCCGCAGACCTTCCAGATCCTGGACACGCAGGACCAGCTCTCGGCGATCAAGCGCCTGTGCAAGCAGTTCCAGGTCGATGAGGAAGCGCTGCCGCCCAAGCAGCTGCAGTACTTCATCAGCGGCTGCAAGGAAGAGGGCTTGCGCCCCTCCGACGTGCAGGCGCGCGACATGGCCGAGCGCAAGAAGGTCGAGCTCTACCAGCTCTACGAAGACCAATGCCTGCGCGAAGGTGTCGTGGATTTTGGCGAGCTGATGCTGCGCTCCTATGAGCTGCTGCGCGACAACGCTCCCATCCGGCAGCACTACCAGCACCGCTTTCGCCACATGCTGGTCGACGAGTTTCAGGATACCAACCGCCTGCAGTACCTGTGGCTCAAGCAACTGGCGGGCGAGATGGTGGGCGGCCAATTCCAGTCCCACAGCAGCGTGATTGCCGTCGGCGACGATGACCAGAGCATCTATGCTTTCCGTGGCGCGCGCGTGGGCAACATGCAGGATTTTGTGCGCGAGTTCGAGGTGCGCCAGCAGATCAAGCTGGAGCAGAACTACCGCAGCTACAGCAACATCCTCGACAGCGCCAATGCGCTGATCAGCCACAACAGCAACCGCCTGGGCAAGAACCTGCGCACCGACCAGGGCCCGGGCGAGCCGGTGCGGGTGTCCGAGAGCGCCACCGACATGGCCGAGGCGCAGTGGATGGTCGAGGAGATCAAGTCGCTGATCAAGAGCGATGGCTTTGCGCGCAGCGAGATCGCCGTGCTCTACCGCAGCAATGCCCAAAGCCGGATTCTGGAAACCAGCCTGTTCAACGCCGGCGTGCCTTACCGCGTGTATGGCGGCCTGCGCTTTTTCGAGCGTGCGGAAATCAAGCATGCGCTGGCCTATCTGCGCCTGCTGGAGAACCCGCATGACGACACCAGTTTCATGCGGGTGGTGAACTTTCCGCCGCGCGGCATTGGCGCCCGCACCACCGAGCAGCTGCAGGAAGGGGCGCAGGCCGCCGGTTGCTCGCTGTACGACGCGGTGACGGCCGTGGCCGGCAAGGCGGGCACCAAGCTGCAGTCCTTTGTCGCGATGATCGATGTGCTGCGCGAGGAAACCCAGGGCAAGACCCTGCGCGAGACCATCGAGCGCATGCTGGTGGTGAGCGGCCTGATCGAGCACTACCAGACCGAAAAGGAAGGCGCCGACCGCATCGACAACCTGGGCGAACTGGTGACCGCTGCCGAAAGCTTTGTCACCCAGGAGGGCTTTGGCAGGGATGCCGTGGCCATTCCGCTCGATGAGCAACAGGCCATGGGCGTGCCCGGCAGCGGCCAAAGCCCCGTCAGCCAGGGGTTGGACCCGGATGCGCCGCTGCTCGACACCCCGCTGCCCGACGCCGCCAATCCGGCCATCGTGAACCCGGACACCGGCGAGACCTTGTCGCCGCTCGTGGCCTTTCTGACCCATGCGGCGCTGGAGGCGGGCGACAACCAGGCGCAGGGGGGCCAGGACGCCGTGCAGATGATGACCGTGCATGCCAGCAAGGGTCTGGAGTTTGACGTGGTGTTCATCGGCGGGCTGGAGGAGGGCCTGTTCCCGCACGAGAACGCGATGACCGACACCGGCGGGCTGGAGGAGGAGCGCCGCCTGATGTATGTGGCGATCACGCGGGCGCGCAAGCGCCTCTACCTGAGCACCTCGCAGACGCGCATGCTGCATGGCACCACGCGCTACAACGTGCGCAGCCGCTTTCTGGACGAGCTGCCCGAGACAGCACTGAAATGGCTCACGCCCAGGCACTCCGGCTTTGGCAGCGGCATGGGCAGCCTGGCTTACGGCGGGGGCGGCGGCGGTGGTCGCTCGTCGGGCGGTGGCTATGGTGATTCCGCGCCCAGCATGTGGGGCAAAACCCCCGTGCCGGTGCAAAAGGCCGAGCCCGCGCATGGCATCAAGAAGGGCGCCAATGTGTTCCACAACAAGTTTGGCGAAGGCAAGGTGCTGGCGGTGGAAGGCACGGGCGACGATGCCCGCGCCCAGGTGAATTTTCCGCGCCACGGTACCAAGTGGCTGGCGCTGTCGGTGGCCAAGCTCACGGTGGTCTGAGCTGCGCGCGGCTCTCAGTCCAAAGTACAAGCCTGGCAGGTTTTGGGGTGATAGTGGGCGCCAACCTCAGGCTTGCATTTAATAGTTGCATAGGATACTATATGGGCTGCTCATCCGCTTGAGCAGCCCCGCCGCATGCTGGTGCACCCCTGCTGCCCAGGCGGCGCTGGCCGTCCCCCATCCGCGCAGGGGGCGGCGCCCGTGCTGCTTGCCGGCGGGTGAGTCGCCACTTCCATGTCCCAGCCACATGCGCTGGCCGCACCGCCGGCCGGTCTGCGCGTTCGCCAGTTGCTGGGTAGACGAGAATGCCCATGACCCCTGTCCGCAAGATTGACGTTTCCACCCCTTCCATGGGCCGCCCCCAGGCGCTGCGCCATCTGCTGTCGCCGCGCCAGCTGCGCGACAGCGCCCGTCTGCAGCCGCTGCCGTCGCTGCATATTGCGCTGATCGCGGCCATGCAGGCGGCGCTGGCGGTGCTGCTGGCCATGGTGGTGGCGCGTCTGTCGCCCTGGCCCCAACTGGTCGGCCCGTTGGGGCTGGGCGCATTGGCGGCGCTGTTTGGCCGCTTTGCGGCGCCTGGCCGGCGCATGCGCATCGTCGGCATCTGCGCGGCCATGCTGTGTGCAGCGGTGTTTCTGCCGTCCCTCGCGTCCTGGGCCGGGCTGCCCGCCCAGGGCATGGTCTGGCTGCTCGCGCTGGTGGCCGGCGCGGCCACGTTGGCGGTCAGCCACTGGCGCCTGGGTGGGCCGGGCGCGGTGATTGTGGTGTTCGCCGCCGGTGCCTCGCTGGCGCCGGTACACAGCGGGCAGCAGCTGCTGGAGCGCACCTTGGGCACCTTGGCCGGTGGCCTGTTGGCGGCCCTGGTCTGCTGGGCCACCGATGGCCTGCGCCACCAGGCGGTGCAGCGGGTGCAGCTTCCTGCGCAGCCGCTGCGGCCCTGGCCCGCCGAGCTGGCTGCTGCCGGCCGCATGGTGCTGGGTGCCGGTCTGGCGGCCTGGGTGGCCCAGGCGGCGGGCTGGCAGCATCCGGCGTGGGCGGCAATCGGCGCGACGGCGGTGATGCAGGGCAGCCACCTGCACATCACGATGAACCGTGCGCTGCAGCGCATGGTGGGTACGATGCTCGGCGCGCTGGTGGCGGGTCTGATTCTGTCGCTGGAGCCGTCCTTCTGGTGGATCGCTGCCAGCATCGTCGTGCTGCAGTTCATCACCGAGGTGAGCATTGGCTACAACTACGCGCTGGGCCAGATCACGGTCACGCCGATGGCCTTGCTGATGACGCATCTGGCCTCATCGCCCCAGGCGCCGCTGGGCATGCCGGTGGAGCGGGTGCTCGATACCGTGCTGGGCGCAGCGCTGGGCATTGTGTTTGCGCTGGCCCTGTCCAGCGTGGAAGACCGGGCGCACCTGCACCGCCTGCACCATGGCGAAGGCCCGCAGCCATGAAAAAAGCCCGGCTGTAGGGCACAGGCCGGGCGGGGATGGGTGGGGCAGTTTTAAAGTGCGACGCTGTCCAACTGCTCCGGCGCTTCAAAGCAGTCGCGGAAGCTGAACACCACCGACGTCAGAAACATCGTCGCCAGCATCAGCGAGCCGGCAATGGCGATGGCTGCCGCTGCCCAGGCGCCCAGCAAGGTGCCCAGCAGTGCAGACAGCAAGGCCATGGCAATGCCAAAGCCAATGCCGACAGCCATCCAGGCCAGGCCAAACATCGTGAAGGCGCCGATATTGCGGCTGCAGGCAATCAGGCTGAAGAACACCGCCTTGATGGCAGGCACACGGTGCCAGTAGATGAGGCCCGGCGCATGCCAGAACAGCAGCGACAGCGGGATGTACAGCAGCATGGTGGCGAACATGGCCTGCTGGAAGGCCGGTTGCTCGACGATCTCACGCGTGATCTCGCCGCCCATCAGGTTGAGGCGGGCAAACTGGCCGCCGTCGAACAGCGCGGAAAAGCCCAGCACCAACAGGAACAACAGCGCATAGAACACGCCCAGCACGACAAAGGAATTGCGCCGTTCCTTGTCGACACGCAGCGCTGCCAGTACCACCGGCAACGTGGGGCGCGTGCCCTGGGCCGTCAGCGCGGCGCCAATCATCATGCACAAGGTGGAGACCGGCAGCAGCGCCAGCGCGATGAAGGTGCCGGCAATCGGGATGGCCCCGATCAGCGACATCACCATCATCGACAGAAAGAACAGCGAGGTCAGGGCCAGCGCCTGGGTCTTGAAGGTTTTGAAGCCGTCTTGCACCCAGGTCACACCCTGGCGGGCAGTGGCGATACGAAGTTTCATGCACCAGCGCGCTGCAGCGCAGGCTGCAGCGATAAAAATCAAAGGGGATGGCGCACTGTAACCCATGCGCCCAAGGGGCAGGAGCCCATGTGGGCATGGCGTGCGCGGACGGGCCCCCGGTGGCTTTGAACCGGTTCTTAGACCAGTTGGTATGGCGTGGCCAGGCGCTCGCGCAGCACGCGCTCGAAATGGGTCGGGTCATGGGGCTTGAGCAGCGAGGCTTCGCGCGGCAGGTAGAAGTCCCAGAGGCGCGAGATCCAGAAGCGCAGCGCGCCTGCGCGCAGCATGGCATTGAGCAGCTCGCGCTCGCAGGCCTGCAGCGGACGTACCGCCTGGTAGGCGGCGAGCAGCGCGTCGGCACGGGCCTTGTCGATGGCGCCGGTGGCCAGGTCGATGCACCAGTCGTTGATGACCACGGACAGGTCAAACAGCCAGGTATCGACACCGGCGAAATAGAAATCAAAGATGCCCGTCAGGGTGTCGCCCTCGAACATGGCGTTGTCGCGGAACAGGTCGGCATGGACGGGTCCGCGTGGCAGCGCCGTATAGGCCGAGCTTTGTGCCACATGGTTCTGGTAGGCCAGCTCGCTGCGCAGCAGTTCGGCGGTGGCGGTGTCCAGGTAGGGCAGCACCACCGGCACGGTCTCGTTCCACCAGGGCAGGCCACGCAGATTGGGCTGCTGGCGCGGGTAGTCGAGCGCGGCCTGGTGCATTCGGGCCAGCACCTCGCCCAGCGATTGGCAATGCGCCGCCTGGGGCGCCAGCTGGCTCTTGCCGGGCAGCTTGCCAACGATGGCCGCCGGCTTGCCCTCGACCTGCAGCAGGATGTCGCCGGTCTTGCCATCGGCCTGGGGTTCGGGCACGGGAATGCCGGCCTTGGCCAGGTGCTTCATCAGGTACAGGTAGAACGGCAACTGGTCGGCGCGCAGGCGCTCGAACAGGGTCAGCACGTACTCGCCCTGGCTGGTGGTCAGAAAGTAGTTGGTGTTTTCAATACCGCCTTCAATACCGCGCAACGAGACGAAATCGCCCAGTGGGACGCGCTTGAGCAAGGCCTTGGCAGCCTTGTCGGATACTTCGGTGAAAACAGCCATGGATGTATATCGTCGCTACAAAAACAAGGCCAGCCTCTGTGGCTGGCCTGGCCCGCAAGGCGGGTGCAAAGAGGCGATTATCGCAAGCCCGGGCGGCGCCGGGCTTTTCGCTCTGGTATCGCGCTCAGAAATTACCGATGTTCCAGACGCGCTTCTTGCTCTGGGTGTCGCCAAAGCCATCGGGGCGGGCGCGGGCGCCGTCGGTCGGCTTGACCTCATAGCCGGGCATGTTGCCCATCTTGGGCTGCACATGGATGCTCTGGGTCTGGCCACCAATGCGCACCTCGTCGATACGGCTGCCCGCATCTTCCACCCGGATGTATTCGGCCTTCTGGTTGTACTTGTCGTTCGCGGGCGCCGCGTCGGCAGGGGCCGCAGGCTGTGCAGCGGGCTGGGCTGCAGGCGGCTCGGCAGGAGCGGCGGGTTGCTGGGCCAGCGCAGGGGCTGCCAGCACCAGTGCCAGGGCCTGGGCGATGAAAGAAGTGGTAATTGCGCGCATGGCTCAATTGTAAGTTGTCGCCCGGTGTTTGCGTACCGGGCACAATGTCAATATGCGTAATCCTCCTACTTTAGTGCTGGTGGACGGTTCCAGCTATCTGTACCGTGCCTACCATGCAATGCCCGACCTTCGTGCGGTTCCCGGCGACTCTGCCAGCCCGGCTACCGGGGCCATCCGGGGCATGATCAACATGATGCAGGCGTTGCGTAAAGACATACAGGCCGACTACGCCGTCTGTGTTTTCGACGCCAGCGGCCCCACCTTCCGCGACGATCTCTACACCGAGTACAAGGCCACGCGCTCGCCAATGCCCGATGACCTGCGCTCGCAGATTGCGCCCATCCATGAGGTGGTGCAGCTGCTGGGCTGGAAGATTCTGGCGGTGCCCGGCGTCGAGGCCGACGATGTCATCGCCACCCTGGCCCGGATGGCATCGCAGCAGGGCATCCAGGTCATCGTCTCCAGCGGCGACAAGGATTTGAGCCAGCTGGTCAACGAGCATGTGACCATCATCGACACGATGAACGGCAAGCGCCGCGATGTGGCCGGGGTCACGGCCGAGTTTGGCGTGCCGCCGTCGCAGATGGTCGAGTACCAGGCCTTGGTGGGCGATACGGTGGACAACGTGCCCGGCGTCAGCAAGGTAGGCCCCAAGACGGCTGCCAAGTGGCTGGAGGAACACGGCTCCTTGGACCAGCTGATCGCCAAAGCCGACACGATCAAGGGTGTTGCCGGCCAGAACCTGCGCGATGCGATTGCCAGCGGCCAGCTGGCGCTGAGCCGCCAGCTGGTGACGATGAAAACCGATTGCGCGCTGGACGACTACATCCCGGGCCTGCCTGCCTTCGATGGCATTACGCTGGGAGAGCCGGATGCCGCCGGCCTGGCACCGTTCTATGAGCAGTACGGCTTCAAGGGCCTGGCGCGGTCGCTGGGTTCTGCCGCAGGGCCCGCTGCGGGCAAGGCCGCAGCCGGCCCTGCCGGCCAGGCCGGTCTGTTTGACAGTGCCGATGCCGCGGTGACCGAGGTTGCCATCGAGGCCCAGCAGCGCGATGTGGTCTACCACACCATCCTGACCGAGGCCGATCTGGACGCCTGGTTGCTCAAGCTGCAAACGGCCGAATTGGCGGCGCTCGATACCGAAACCGATTCGCTCGATGAAATGCAGGCCCGTATCGTCGGCATCTCGTTCAGCGTGCAGGTGGGCGAGGCGGCCTACATCCCGCTGCGCCACGAAGGCATGGACGTGCCCGAGCAGCTGCCGATGGATCTGGTGCTGGCCAAGCTCAAGCCCTGGCTGGAAGACGCCAGCAAAAAGAAGCTGGGCCAACACGTCAAATACGACCAGCATGTGCTGGCCAACCATGGCATCCGCGTGCAAGGCTATGCGCATGACACCATGCTGCAGTCCTATGTGCTGGAGGCCGACCGCCCGCACAACCTGGGCAGCCTGGCACTGCGCCACACCGGCCGCACGGGCATCAGCTACGAAGACCTCTGCGGCAAGGGCAAGGGCCAGATACCGTTTGCCCAGGTACCGGTGGACAAGGCCGCCGCGTACAGCTGTGAGGATTCCGACCAGACCCTCGATGTGCACCGCGTGCTGTGGCCGCGCATCGAAGCCCATCCTGGCCTGGCGCATATCTATGCGCTGGAGATGCAGACCAGCGAAGCGCTGTTCCGCATCGAGCGCAATGGCGTGCGCATCGATGCGCCCGAGCTGGCGCGCCAGAGCAATGACCTGGGCCGCCGCATTCTGGCGCTGGAAGCCGAGGCCTACGAGATCGCCGGGCAGCAATTCAACCTGAGCAGCCCCAAGCAGCTCGGCGAGATCTTCTTTGACAAGCTGGGCCTGCCGGTGGTGAAGAAAACCGCCACCGGCGCGCGCAGCACGGACGAAGAAGTGCTGGAAAAGCTGGCTGAGGATTACCCGCTGCCGGCCAAGATCCTGGAGCACCGCTCGCTGTCCAAGCTCAAGGGCACCTACACCGACAAGCTCGCGCAGATGGCGCTGCCCAGCGATGGCCGCGTGCACACCCACTATGCGCAGGCGGTGGCTGTCACTGGCCGCCTGTCGAGCAACGAGCCGAACCTGCAGAACATTCCCGTGCGCACCGCCGAAGGCCGCCGCATCCGCGAAGCCTTTGTCGCGCCCGAGGGCAAGCTGATTGCCAGCGCCGACTACTCGCAGATCGAGCTGCGCATCATGGCGCATCTGTCGGGCGACGAGGCGCTGCTGAATGCCTTCCGCGATGGGCTGGATGTGCACCGCGCCACCGCCGCCGAGGTGTTTGGCGTGGCATTGGACCAGGTCAGCAGCGAGCAGCGCCGCTATGCCAAGGTCATCAACTTTGGCCTGATCTACGGCATGAGCAGCTTTGGTCTGGCCAAGAACCTGGGCATCGAGACCAAGGCCGCTGCCGCCTATATCGACAAGTACTTCCAGCGCTACCCCGGCGTCAAGCGCTACATGGACCAGACCGTCGAGCTGGCACACACGCAGGGCTATGTCGAGACCGTGTTTGGCCGGCGCCTGGTGCTGCCCGAGATCAATGGCGGCAACGGCCCGCGCAAGAAAGCGGCCGAGCGCGCCGCGATCAATGCGCCGATGCAGGGCACGGCAGCCGATCTGATCAAGAAGGCCATGGTGGCCGTACAGGCCAAGCTCGATGCCCAGAAGCCCGAGGTGCTGGTCATCATGCAGGTGCACGATGAACTGGTGTTCGAGCTGCCGGCGGCCGAGCAGGACTGGGTGCGCACGGAGATCCCGGCCATCATGGCCGGTGTCGCCGACCTGAAGGTGCCGTTGATCGCCGAGATCGGTTTTGGCCCGAACTGGGAAAAAGCGCACTGATGCGGATACCCAGCGCTGCCTGGTGACGGCAGCGGCTGAGGTTCCAGATGGACCGCCCCAAGCCCCGGCATGCGCCCAGGATTTGGGGCGGTTAATGCAACTGCGTTGCAACTAAGTGCTACCATGCGCGGCATGTTGGATGGGGCAGGGCGCCCGGTGGCTGCGCAGGCGCGCGGTGCTGCACTGGGGTGATGGCGTTGTTTGTTGTGCCGGCCCCGCTGAAGGATGGTTTCATGACTTTGATCGCAATCGTGCTGGCGACCCTTGCTGCCGGTTTGGGCAGCGTGTGGGTGGCCGCAGCGCTGATGCGCACGGGTATTGGCAGCCAGGGCAGCCGCTTTGGTGCCCAGCACCTGCTGAGCCTGGCCGCAGGCGCCTTGCTCGCTACCGCCTTTGTGCATTTGCTGCCCGAGGCTTTCGAGAGCCAGATCAACCCCAAGGCCCTGTTTGTGGTGCTGCTGCTGGGTCTGGTATTTTTCTTTTTGCTGGACAAGGCCGAACTCTGGCACCACGGCCATGAGCACCGCCATGCGCTGCCTGAAGAGCGCGGCCATGCCCATGGCGGCCATGCGGAAGGTGACCGTGCGGATGGCGAGCACGCCGATGGCCAGCATGGCCATGCGCACCACCACCACGGCCACACGCACAACCACAGCGCAGGCGGCTGGTCGCTGCTCACCGGTGACAGCGTGCACTGCTTTGGCGACGGTATCCTGATTGCGTCGGCCTTCATGGCCGATAGGTGGCTGGGCATCGTGGCGGCCATTTCGGTGCTGGCCCATGAGGTGCCGCACCATATGGGCGACCTGGTGGTGCTGTCGGGCAATGGCAGCCGCAGCCAGAGCAAGGTGGCGCTGCTCAAGCTGTCGCTGGCCGGTGCGGTGACCGCGCTGGGCGGTGTGGTCGGCTATTTCCTGGTCAGCTCACTGGCCGATTTTCTGCCGTACTTCCTGGCCATTGCATCGAGCAGCTTCATCTATGTGGCGCTGGCCGATCTGATCCCGCAGCTGCAGCGCCAGCTGTCGGCCAAGCAGACGGTGCAGCAGGTGGTCTGGCTGGCCATCGGCATGGTGGTGGTGAGCGCGGTCAGCACCTGGGCGCATGGCGACCATGACCACCCTGGCCATGCACACGGCCCGGCCGGGCAGCATGAGGCCCATGGCGCCGATGACGCGCATGGCGACCACGACGGGCACAAGCACTGAGACGGGTGAGGACGGCAGCTGTCAGCCTGCGCGCAGGCCACTGAGCTTGTTGGCCAGCAAGGCACGCACCACCGGCAGCTGGCGCCGCGAGACCAGCAGCACATCCGGGATGCCAAACAGGCGCAGCTGCCAGCCCTCGCTGTCGTCTGCATCACAGGCCTTTTCCAGGCAGCGGATGGCGGACGGTGCCACCAGCGCATTGCGGTGCACGCGCAGATAGCGCTTGGCAAAGCGCGTCTCCAGATCGTTGAGGCTGCCCGACCACAGATACTCATGTGTACCGGTGCGCACAGTCACATATTTCAACTCGGATTTGAAATACAGCACATCGGCCAGGCGCACCCGTTCGGTACGGCCCCGGTCGGTGATCAGCAAGGTGTCGGCATCCAGGTCGGGCTCGGGCAGGGCAGGGGCCTGGCGCAGTGCATGGGCCTGGGCGACCAGGGCCACCTTGTGCAGTGCGGCTGCCAGGCGCTCGCGCCGCACCGGCTTGGTCAGGTAGTCGGCGGCATTGACTTCGAAGGCGCTCAGCGCATGCTCGGGGTGGGCGGTGACAAAGACCACGGCCGGCGCCGGGGGCTGCTGCTGCAGCTGGCGCGCCAGCTCCATGCCGCTGAGCCCAGGCATGTGGATGTCCAGCAGCAGCACATCAAAGGCCTGGCCCACTGCCGCGGCACTGGCCAGCGCCTGCAGCGCCTCGGGCGCATTGGCGGCCTCGTGCACAGCGGTTGGCGCTGGTGTCATCTCGACGAGCAAGCGCCGCAGCCGGCTGCGGGCCAAGGCTTCATCATCCACAATCAATACTCGCATGGGCGCCTATGCTAGCGGAGGCGGGGCCTGGCTGCCAACACCGGCCGTCGTGTATTTGCGCCCGCTCAAGCCGGGATGCTGATGCGCACCATGTAGATGCCGTCCTTGCTGGTCGCCTTGAAGTCGTACTCCAGGTCATAGAGCAGGCGCAGCCGCTTTTTCACATTCAGGATGGCGGTGCCGGTGCCGGCACGCCGCTCCGGCTGCGGGGCGCTGAACGGGCGCGGCGTGGTGTTGATGATCTGGATCTGCACCATATTGCCCCGCCTGCGCGTGGCAATGCTGATGCGGCCATGGCCGTGGCTGGGCTCGATGCCGTGCTTGACGGCGTTCTCCACCAGTGGCTGCAGAAACAGCGGCGGCACGGTGGCGTCATCGGCGCGCGAATCCAGGTTCCAGCGCACGGCCATGCGGTCTTCAAAGCGGATCTGCTCGATCGACAGGTAGCGGCGCGCCAGCATCACCTCTTCGGCCAGGGTCGAGGCCTCGCGCTTTTCGGTCAGCGCATGGCGGAACAGGTCGCTCAGGTCCTCCAGCATGGCTTCGGCCTTGTGCGGGTGGTCCTGCACCAGCGCAATGGCGCTGTTGAGCGCATTGAAGAGGAAATGCGGGCGGATGCGCGCCTGCAGCTCGGCCAGCCGCGCGGTGGTGGCCGCCGGCGTGCGGGCCTGGGCGCGCCACTGCAGGCCCACCACGACCATCGCCGCCAAAAAGCCGCCCGCCGCAGCGCTGGCCAGCCAGGCGGTGTGTGACGACAACGTCGCCCATTGGTAGAGCATGGCCGCCAGCAGCCCGCAGGCCACGCCCAGCGCGGCGCCGGCCAGGTACTGCACGCGCGTGCTGCAGCGCTGCAGCTGCTTTTTCTGCTGGCAGGCCAGCACCAGCCACAGCAGGCTGGCCGGCAGCACCACGGCGGTGAGCAGTGCCAGCTGAAAGAACCAATCGAGCAGGCTGCTGGTGCCAAAGGCCGCAGCAATCGCCACCACGGTCTCGACCAGGGCCACCGTGCGGCCGATCACACTGGCGGTGCAGGCATCAAACACATAGGCCGTGCCGACGATGGCTTCGCGCGGTGCTGGATTAGTTGATGTTGCTGGCATGGTCGTGCAGGGTCGATAAAATCCTGGTTTTTCGCCCAGGGCTTCGGCGGGCCACAGGCACAGCACCGGAGGCTGTGTTTCCGCAGCGCAACTGGCAGCTTAACCCGAATACTGCGACCTTCATGTCTACACCACACGCTTCGTCTCCTTCGCACAACCAGCTCGATTCCAAGTCCGAAGCCTGGTCGGCGCTGTTCTCCGAACCCATGAGCGATCTGGTCAAGCGCTATACCTCCAGTGTGTTTTTCGACAAGCGGCTGTGGCAGGCCGACATCCAGGGCAGTCTGGCCCATGCACAAATGCTGTGTGCCCAGAAGATCATCGGCGAGCAGGACCTGGCCTCCATCGAGCAGGGCATGGCGCAGATCACCTCGGAAATCGAAGCGGGCAGCTTTGAGTGGAAGCTGGACCTGGAAGACGTGCACCTGAACATCGAAGCGCGCCTGACCCAGCTGGTGGGCGATGCCGGCAAGCGCCTGCACACCGGCCGCAGCCGCAATGACCAGGTCGCCACCGATGTGCGCCTGTGGCTGCGCGGCGAGATCGACCTGATCGAAGGCCTGCTGGGCGAGCTGCAGCTGTCCCTGGTGGAAGTGGCCGAAAAGAACGTTGACGTGATCCTGCCCGGCTTTACCCACCTGCAGGTGGCGCAGCCGGTGAGCTTTGCCCACCACCTGCTGGCCTATGTGGAAATGTTCAAGCGCGATGCCGAGCGCATGCTCGACGTGCGCAAGCGCGTCAATGTGCTGCCGCTGGGCAGCGCCGCGCTGGCCGGCACCACCTACCCGCTGGACCGCGAGCGTGTGGCCCGCACGCTGGGCATGGAAGGCGTGTCCCAGAACTCGCTGGACGGCGTCAGCGACCGCGACTTCGCGATTGAATTCACCGCAGCGGCGTCGCTGTGCATGGTGCACATCAGCCGCCTGTCCGAGGAACTGATCATCTGGATGAGCCAGAACTTCGGCTTTGTGCGCATTGCCGACCGCTTCACCACCGGCTCGTCGATCATGCCGCAGAAGAAGAACCCCGATGTGCCCGAGCTGGCACGGGGCAAGACCGGCCGCGTGGTCGGCCACCTGATGGGCCTGATCACGTTGATGAAAGGCCAGCCGCTGGCCTACAACAAGGACAACCAGGAAGACAAGGAGCCGTTGTTCGACACCGTCGACACCTTGAAGGACACCTTGCGCATCTTCGCCGAGATGATCGGCGGCCAGGTGAACCCTGCGACCGGCGCCAAGGAAGGCGGCATCACCGTCAACGCCGACAACATGCGTGCCGCTGCACTGAAGGGCTATGCCACCGCCACGGACCTGGCCGATTACCTGGTCAAGAAGGGCCTGCCTTTCCGCGATGCCCACGAGACCGTGGCCCATGCCGTCAAGCTCGCCTCGCAAAAGGGCGTGGACCTGACCGAGCTGCCGCTGGCCGAGCTGCAGGCCTTCAACCCCAACATCGAAGCCAATGTCTTCGAGGCGCTGAGCCTGGAAGGCTCGCTGAACGCCCGCAATACGCTGGGTGGTACGGCGCCTGCCCAGGTGCGCACGCAGCTGGCCAAGCACCGCACACGTCTGGCATAAGCCTTGCTTGAACGGTTCTTCTTCGATTCCTGAAAGCTGAGCATGTCCCTGCGTCGCCGCCATTTCTCCCAACAACTGCTGGCCGCTGCTGCGGCCGGGTGGCTGGCCAGCCCCAGCTGGGCGGCGGGCTACAACAAGGGCAAGCCGGTGCGGCTGTTGGTGGGCTTTCCACCGGGCGGCGGCACCGACGTGATCGCACGCCTGCTGGCCGAGAAGATGAAGGACAGCCTGGGCACCTCGGTGGTGGTGGAGAACAAGCCCGGCGCGGGCGGCCAGATTGCGGCCCAGATCCTCAAGGCCTCGCCGGCCGATGGCGCCACCTTCTTCGTCACCCACGACCACACCATCTCCATCCTGCCCCAGGTCGTCAAGAACCCGGGGTTTGACCCGCATGCGGACTTTGTGCCGGTGGCGGGATTTGCCAGCTTTGTCAATGCGATTGCGGTCTCCGACGGCCTGGGCGTGCGCACGTTCGAGGCCTATCTGCAGTGGCTCAAAAAGCAGGGCGGCAAGAGTGCGGTGGGCATTCCAGCCCCGGCATCGACGCCGGAGTTCCTGGTGCGGGTGCTGAACCAGCGCTTCAAGACCGATCTGGTGTCCGTGCCGTACCGGGGCAGCGCGCCGATGCTGGCCGACATGATGGGCAACCAGATCCCCGCCGGCATTGGCTCGGTGCAGGATTTCATCGAAAGCCACAAGGCCGGCAAGATCCGTGTGCTGGCGGTACTGGGCGGCAAGCGCCAGCAGGCCTTGCCCGATGTGCCCACCTTCAGCGAGCTGGGCTTGCCGGGCCTCGAAGACATGCCCTACTACGGCATGTACGCTGCGGCCGGCACGCCAGCCGAGATGGTGCAGGCCGTATCGCAGGCGGTTGCCAAGGCCGTGGCCGCCCCCGATGTGCAGGAGCAGCTGGTCGGCATGGGGTTGAGCGTGGGCTATATGACGCCCGAGCAGCTGCTCGCACGCGAGCGCGCCTATTCGGCCGTCTGGGCCCGCATCATCCGCGACAGCGGCTTCCAGCCCCAGTGACCTTCGCTGGCGCTGCTGGGCAGCAAGGCATCCATCGGCAGAGCCCCGGCAAGCCATTAGCCTAATAAATAGCATCTTCTTGTTGCCAAATGAAACACCTGGCTGCCCTGGGCGGCCAGCCAACACTGGCGCAGGCTAATTTTGGTACGCTCTCACCATCCTAGGGGAGAGCTCCGTGAATACAACATTACAACGCTGGCTGGCGGGCGCCGGCTGGGCTGCGCTGGGCCTGTCGGCCCATGCCACAAGCATCACATCGGTGTCACCGCAGGGCGAGGTGGCCCGGGTCCGGCAAATCGTCGTCAAGTTCGATGCGGCCGTGGTGCCGATGGGCGATCTGCGCGCGGCCGCGCCGGTCCAGCTGGACTGCGACAACAAGCAGGCCCAGAGCCAGGGCACCGGCCGCTGGACAGGCCCCCGCGAATGGGTGTTTGACCTGGCCGATGACCTGCCGCCCGGGGTGCGCTGCACCGTCGAGAAGGTCGCCAACCTCAAGGATGCCGCTGGCGAGCCCGTCAAAGGCGCGGCCAGGTACAGCTTTGGCACCGGTGGCCCGTCGGTGACGCGCATTGTTCCCGGCAGCTACCAGGCGCTGGACAGCCGCCAGTTCTTCGGCCTGCAGTTCAACGCCGATGTCGTGACCTCGACCGTAGAGGCCAGCACCTGGTGCACCGTCAAGGGCATTGGTGAGCGCATTCCGGTGCGCCTGTTGAGCGCCTCGGAGTCCGGCGACTTCATGCAAAGCCAGTTTGGCCGCGATAGCTTGCAGCAGCGGCCACGCCGCCATGTGGCCCTGCAGTGCCAGCGCGCGCTGCCCGAGGGTGCGCAGATGAGCCTGGTGGTGGGCGCAGGGGTGAGCACGGACAACGGCGTCAAGCAGACCCGGGAGCGCCGCTTTGACTACCAGGTGCGCCAGCCGTTCACCGCCGAGTTCAGCTGCGAGCGCGCCAATGCGCAGGCGGGCTGCCTGCCGATCCGCCCGCTCAATGTGTTCTTCAGCGCCGGGGTGGACCGCAAGCTGGCCGAAGGCGTGTTCCTGGAGACATCCAAGGGCCGGGTCCAGCCCAGCTTTCCCGATGACGGGGATGCCGGCGAGGTCAACCGCCTGCAGTTTGCGCCGCCCTTTGCCGAGAAGGAGACGATGCGCATCGTGCTGCCCCAGGGCTTCAAGGACGAGTCCGACCGGCCGCTAGCCAATGCCAACCTGTTCCCGCTGAAAGTGCAAAGCGGCCTGATGCCGCCGCTGGCCAAGTTTGCCGCCTCGCCCTTCGGCGTGGTCGAGCGCTTTGCCGAAGGCGACAAGGGGCCGGCCATGTTCCCGGTGACCTTGCGCAATGTAGAGCAGGACCTGCAGATCAAGGGCCTGTCGATCGAGGACAAGGGCACCGTCGCAACCCTGCAGCTGCAAAGCGATGCCGACATCATCCGCTGGTACCGCAAGCTGCAGCGCTATGACAACTGGCAGGTCAGCCGCAAGCAGGCGGCGCAGGACAGCAAGATCCCGCTGCCCAATGTGCTGCCCGATGGCGACAAGAACTATGTCGAAACCCGCATGCTGTCGCTGCTCGAAGGCCAGGCCGCCGGCAAAAAGCTGGCCCTGCCCAAGACCGACAGCAAGGACCCGCGCCCGTTCGAGGTGGTGGGTATTCCGCTGGAGACCGGTTTCCATGTGGTCGAGATTGCCTCGCCGATGCTGGGCGATGCGCTGCTCAACACCGACTACGACAGCGCCCGCCGCGTGATGTATGTGCGCAGCTCGGCGCTGGTGACCAACCTGGGCGTGCACTTCAAGCTCGGCCGTGAGAACGCGATGGCCTGGGTGACCAGCCTCGACAAGGGCAAGCCGGTGGCCAATGCCCAGGTGCGCATCTCCACCTGCGACGGCAAGACCCTGGTGCAGGGCACCACCGACAAGGACGGCGTGGCCCGCTTCGACAAGCTCGACACCCAGGCGCAGGTGCGCTGCGAGAGTGGCGCTGACAGTGACACCAGCTCGGCCTACTTTGTGAGCGCGCGCGCGACGGTCGATGGCAAGCAGGACATGGCCTTTGTCTGGAGCGACTGGCAGCGTGGCATCGAGAGCTGGCGCTTCAACCTGGAGACCGACAGCAGCCCCGTGCAGGATGTGGTCGCCCATACCGTGCTCGATCGCAGCCTGTTGCGCGCCGGCGAGACGGTGTCGATGAAGCACCTGATCCGCAGCCAGACCATGGGCGGCCTGGGCTTGCCCGGCAAGGAGCAGTTGCCCGACCAGGTGGTCATCACCCATGTGGGCAGCAATGACGAGTTCGAGCTGCCGCTGAGCTGGCAGCGCCCGGGCCAGGGCCTGTCGGCCGTGTCGGAGTTCAAGATTCCCAAGTCTGCCAAGCTGGGCACCTACCGCATCACGCTCAAGGGCGGCAAGGGCAAGTGGGGACCGACCGAGATGCAGACCACCTCGTTCCGGGTGGAAGAGTACCGCCTGCCGGTGTTCAAGGGCAGTGTGACGCCGGACCAGCCAGCGCCTATCGTGCAACCGGGCAAGCTCGGTGCCCAGGTGCAGCTGTCCTACCTCTCGGGCGGCGCAGCGGCCAAGGAGGCCGTCAAGGTATCGGCCGCGATCCAGTCGCATGCGGTGAGCTTTGAGGACTACGACACGTTCTCGTTCGGCCGGCCCTATCTGAGCCGCAAGCTGCCCGGCGCGGGTAACGACGGAGAAGACTACAGCAATGACCGCCGTGTGATTGCCGACAAGCTGGCGCTGACCCTGGATGCCAATGGCGTGGGCAAGGCCGAGATCGCGCAGGTGCCCAGCTCCGTGGCGCCGCAGGATCTGCTGCTGGAGGCGAGCTTCTCCGACCCCAATGGCGAGGTGCAGACCATCAGCAACCACAGCGTGATCTGGCCTGCGTCGGTGGTCGCTGGCATCAAGGCCGAGAACTGGGCCTCCACCGACAAGAAGCTGAGCTTCCAGGCGCTGTCGCTGACGCCGTCGGGCAAGCCCGTCTCCGGCGTCAAGCTGCAGGTGCGGGCGGTGGCGCGTATTGTCACCTCCACGCGCAAGCGCATGGTGGGCGGCTTCTACAGCTACGAGAACCATGAGAGCTACAAGGACCTGGGCGTGGTGTGCAGCGGCAAGAGCGATGCCAAGGGCCTGCTCGATTGCAGCACCCAGCTGAGCGAAGGCGGCGAGACCGAGCTGATCGCCGAGGCCACCGATGACAAGAACCGCAGCTCCAAGGCCGCGACCTCGGTCTGGGTGACCAAGCAGGGCGAGCTGTGGTTTGGCGGTGAAGACACCGACCGCATGGACCTGCTGCCGGAAAAGAAATCCTACAAGGTGGGCGACACTGCGCGCTTCCAGGTGCGCATGCCCTTCCGCGAGGCAACGGCGCTGGTGACGGTGGAGCGCGAAGGCGTGCTGTCCAGCCAGGTGATCACCCTGCGCGGCGATGACCCCACGGTCAACCTGAAGGTGCAAGAGGGCTGGGGCCCGAATGTCTATGTCAGCGTGATGGCGCTGCGTGGCCGCCTGCGCGAAGTGCCCTGGTACAGCTTCTTCACCTGGGGCTTCAAGTCGCCGCGTGAATGGTGGACCTCGTTCTGGTACGAGGGCAAGGAATATGTGGCGCCCACCGCGCTCGTGGACCTGTCCAAGCCCGCTTACCGCCTGGGCGCGGCCGAGATTCGCGTCGGCATTGCCGACCGCCAGCTGGCCGTGACCGTCAAGAGCGACAAGGAGAGCTACCGCATCCGCAACACCGCCAAGGTCACGATCGAAGCCAAGCTGCCCAATGGCAAGCCGGCTGCGGGCGCGGCTGTGTCGGTGGCGGCCGTGGACCAGGCCTTGCTGGAGCTCAAGAGCAATGACACCTGGGCGCTGCTCGAAGCCATGTACCAAAAGCGTTCCTGGGGTGTGGAGACCTCCACCGCCCAGATGGAAATCATCGGCCGGCGCCACTACGGCCGCAAGGCGGTGGCGGCAGGCGGCGGCGGTGGCAATGGCCAGACGCGCGAGCTGCTCGACACCCTGCTGCTGTGGCAGCCCAATGTGGTGCTGGATGCGAATGGCCGCGCCGAAGTGGATGTGCCGCTCAACGACGCCCTCACCAGCTTCAAGATCGTCGCCGTGGCCGAGAGCGGGCTGGAGCTGTTTGGCACCGGCACCACCCAGATCCGCACCACGCAGGAGCTGCAGATCATCAGCGGCCTGCCGCCATTGGTGCGCGATGGCGACCGCTATGACGCCCAGGTCACCCTGCGCAACACCACCAGCAAGCCCATGCAGGTGCTGGTGACCCCCAAGGCCACGTTGCTGCAGCTGGAGCCGCAGACGGTGGAAGTGGCGGCCAACGAGGCCCGCGCCGTGAGCTGGAGCGTGACGGCACCTGCCGACATGTCGCAAAGCCGCCAGGGCGAGCTGCTCTGGGAGATCAGCGCCAAGGACAAGCAGGGCGATGCCGCCGATGCGCTCAAGGTCAGCCAGCGGGTGGTGCCCGCCGTGGCGGTGGAGACCCTGCAGGCCACGTTGCTGCAGCTCGATGGCAGCCTGGATATGCCGGTGAGTGCACCGGCCGATGCCTTGCCCGGCCGTGGCGGCCTGAAGCTGTCGCTGGTGCCGCGCCTGGCAGAAGGCCTGCCCGGCGTGCGTGACTGGTGGCGTGCCTACCCTTACGCCTGCCTGGAGCAGACCACGAGCAAATCCATCGGCATGCAGGATGCAGCGCTGTGGAAGAGCACGATGGAACGCCTGCCTACCTATCTGGATGGCGATGGCCTGGCCAACTACTTCCCGCCGCAACCGGGCAGCAGCAACACCGGCAGCGATGCGCTGACCGCCCACCTGCTGCAGGCCGCTTTCGAGATGAAGCGCATCGACCCGGCCTTCGCGATCCCCGCCGCGCCGCTGGGCCGCATGCAGGACGCCCTGGCCCGCTTCATCGATGGCCGCATCGAGCGCAAGTTCTGGAGCCCGCGCTCCGACCTGGAAGTGCGCAAGCTCGCTGCCATCAACGCGTTGGCGCTGTATGGCAAGGCGCAGCCGCGCATGCTGACCAGCATCCAGATTGCGCCCAATGACTGGCCTACCCAGACGGTGGTGGACTGGCTGTCCATCCTGGGCCACATGAAGGATGTGCCCAACCGCAGCAAGCTGCTGGAAGAGGCCAACCAGATCCTGCGTGCGCGCCTGAGCTACCAGGGCACCAAGGTGCTGTTCGCCAACGAGAACAACGACTACTGGTGGTGGCTGATGCAAAACGGCGACACCACCCTGGCGCGTTTCCTGCTGGTGGTGATGGACGATCCGGCCTGGAAGGACGACATGCCGCGCCTGGCCAGCAGCTTCATCGGCCGCCAAAAGAGCGGTGCCTGGACGACGACCACGGCCAACCTCTGGGGCGCACTGGCGCTGGAGCGCTTCTCGCGCACCTATGAATCCACACCCGTGACCGGCACGACCGAGGCCAGCATGGCCGGCAAGTCCGGCACCGTGGACTGGAGCCGCGTGACCAAGGCGCAGGACGCCATCGAGCTGCTGGCGCAGGGCGGCAAGCGCACGCCCGGCCCGACCGAGCAGGTCGCGCAGTGGTTGAACAACACCATTGACCTGCCTTGGGCCAGTGGCAACCAGAGCCTGAAGGTGCAGCAAAAGGGCACCGGCAAGCCCTGGTTGACGGTGCAGTCGCAGGCGGCCGTGCCGCTCAAGCAGCCGCTGTCGGCCGGCTACACCATCAGCAAGACCGTGGTGGCAGTGGAGCAGGCCAACAAGAACCTGCCCGCTGGCCAATACACCCGGGGCGATGTGCTGCGTGTGACCCTGGAGGTGAATGCCAGCGCCAACATGACCTGGGTGGCGATCACCGACCCGATCCCGGGCGGCGCCACCATTCTGGGTAGCGGCCTGGGCCGGGACTCGGCGCTGTCCACCGCCGGCGAGAAATCGACCGGCTGGGGCTGGAAGGCGTTCGAGGAACGCTCGTTCGAGAGCTACCGCGCCTACTATGGCTACCTGCCGCAGGGCAAGCTCAGCCTGCAGTACAGCTACCGCGTCAACAACACCGGTGAGTTTGCGCTGCCATCGACCCGCGTCGAGGCGCTGTATGCGCCCGAGATGTTCGGCATGGCACCCAATCCGAAGGTGACGGTTGTGCCTGTGGCGCCATGAGGCTGCGCGCTATAACCCGCTGGCGGCTGCTGGCCCTGGCCTGCCTGGTGCATGCACCACTGGCCCAGGCTGTGCCCAGCTTTGGCGAGGTGCGGCAGGACTTCAGCTCGTCGGAGACGCGGGTGCTGTCACGCGAAGGCGAGTTGCTGCAGCGGGTGCGCACCGACAGCACGGTGCGCCGGGGCGACTGGGTGGCGCTGGGCGATGTATCGGCCGCGTTGCGCACCGCCATGCTGCTGAGCGAGGACAAGCGTTTTTACGAGCACAGCGGTGTGGACTGGGCGGCGGTGACCGCTGCGGCCTGGGGCAATCTCTGGAACCAGCGCACGCGTGGGGCCAGCACCATCAGCATGCAGCTGGCCGGCTTGCTTGACGGCGACTGGCGGCGCAGCAATGGTGGCCGCTCGGTGGTGCAAAAGGTCGGCCAGACGGTGGCGGCCCAGGTGCTGGACCGGCGCTGGCAGAAGACCCAAATCCTGGAGGCCTACCTGAACCTGGTGCCTTTCCGGGGCGAGCTGGTGGGCATTGATGCGCTGTCACGCACCCTGTTCGACAAGGCCCCCCATGGGCTGGATGACCGTGAGGCGGCGGTGGCCGCCGCGCTGGTGCGTGCGCCCAATGCGCGGCCCAGCCAGGTGGGCCAGCGCGCCTGCGGCGTGCTCAGGGAGATGCGGCGTGATCCCAAGGTGGACTGCGAAGCGATCGTGTTCTTCACCGAGATCGCGCTGAAAAAGCGCGCCTTTGATGCCAGCGAAGGCATTGCGCCGCACTTCAGCCGCATTGCACTGCGCGAGGCACGGCAACGCGCAGATGGAAAAACCCAGCCGGCGGCCATGGCCAGCCTGCGCACTACCTTGAGTGCGCCGCTGCAGCGCTATGCGGTCGATATTCTGGGCCAGCACCTGCAGGCCTTGCGCAGCAGCAATGTGCAAGATGGCGCTGTGCTGGTGCTGGACAACGCGAGCGGCGAGGTGCTGGCCTGGGTGGGCTCATCGGGCGCACTGAGCCAGGCCCATGCGGTGGATGCGGTGCTGGCGCCGCGCCAGCCGGGCTCCACCCTCAAGCCCTTTCTCTATGGCCAGGCGATTGCCGAGCGCAAGCTCACCGCTGCGTCCTTGATCGAGGATTCGCCGGCCCGCATTCCGACGGCCAGCGGCCTCTATATTCCGCAGAACTACGACCGCAGCTTCAAGGGCTGGGTGTCGGTGCGCACGGCGCTGGGCGCGTCGCTCAATGTGCCGGCGGTACGCACCCTGGTGATGGTGGGTGTCGACGATTTCTTTGACCAGCTGGTGCGCCTGGGCATGCCGATGCGCGAGAGCGGCAGCTATTTTGGCTACAGCCTGGCGCTGGGCAGCCCCGACATTCCGCTGGTGCAGCTGACCAATGCCTACCGCGCACTGGCCAATGGCGGGCGCTACAGCCCGGTGGCCTATGCGCGTGGCGGCAAGCCGCAGTTCCGCCAGGCGATGGATGCGGGCGCCGCCTATGTGGTGGGCGATATGCTGGCCGATGGCAATGCCCGCGTGCGCACCTTTGGCCTGGACAGCGTGCTGGGCACCCGCAGCTGGGCGGCGGTGAAAACCGGCACCAGCAAGGACATGCGCGACAACTGGGCCGTCGGCTGGTCCGACCGCTACACGGTGGGCGTCTGGGTGGGCAATGCCAGTGGCGAGGCCATGCATTCGGTCAGCGGCACCAGCGGTGCGGCGCCGGTCTGGGCCAGCATCATGGCCTTTTTGCACCAGGGCCAGCCCAGCCGCGCGCCCAAGCCGCCGCCCGGGCTGCATGAGCAATGGGTGGATTTTGGCCCCGCACCGGCGGGCCAATCGGGCGCCGGCTTTGCGCTGGAGGCGCGGCGTGAGGAGTGGTTCCTGGCCGGCACCGGGCAGCCCCGCTTTGCGCTGGATGGCCAGGCGACCGGGGTCGACGAGATGGTGGGCGGCCGCAGCTTTGCCGGGCGGCCCACCGAGGCCCGTGGCGCCGATGCAGCGGCTGCGGTGCGCATTCTGGCCCCCGCGAATGGCACGATTGTCGCGGTGGACCCGGACATTCCACCCGAGCGCCAGCGCCTGCAGTTTGTCGCCGATTCGGCCGCTGCACGCTGGCGCATCGATGGCAAGGATGTCGCGCGCGGCGCGCGCTGGGCCTGGCTGCCCTGGCCGGGGCGCCACCAGGTGGAGCTGGTCAATGCGCAGGGCGAGGTGCTGGACAGCATCCGCCTGGAAGTGCGCGGCGCCGGTGTCAAACAGGCCAAGCGCTGAGCAGGGGCTGCAGCCATCCGCGAGGGGGCTGCAGCAATACCGGCAGGGGCTTTTAGTCGACGACGACGGCGGTGCCGCTGGCTGACACCATCAGCATGCCGTTGTCCTTGCCCAGCACTTCATAGTCCAGGTCGATGCCGACGACGGCATTGGCACCCAGCGCCTTGGCGCGCTCCTGCAACTCGGCCAGCGCAATGTCTCTGGCCTTTTGCAGCTCTTTCTCGTAGGTGCCCGAGCGGCCACCGACGATGTCGCGGATGCCGGCAAACCAGTCCTTGAAAAAGTTGGCGCCCAGGATGGCCTCGCCATTGACGATGCCGCAGTAGCGGCTGATGCGCTTGCCTTCAACGCTGGGGGTGGTCGTGACAATCATGGTGTGACTCCAGCGCTATCAGTTGCCGAGCGCGCGCAGCAGCTTTTGGCCAGCGCGGCCATCGGCCTTCATGCCCAGGCGGTTTTGCTCGGCCTTGATGGCCTCGCGCGTCTTGGCGCCGATCATTCCATCGGGCTCGCCAATCGCATAGCCACGGGTCAGCAGCGCCTGCTGCAGCTCCTTGTTCTGCGCGCGTGACAGGCTCAGGTCATCGGTGGGCCAGGGGGTGACAAAGCTGATCCGGCTCTGTGAGGTGTCGGCCACTAGGTTGGACAGCTGGGCAATGGCCAGGCCATAGTTTTCCGAGGCGTTGTAGCTGTAGAGCGCATCAAAATTGCGCCCCACCAGGAAGACTGGGCCACCGGCGGCGGGAATCATCAGGCCGGCCGATGGCAGCGAATCCGGCAGCGGATCGCCATTGGCCAAGGTGACACCGGCCGAGCGCCAGAAGTCCAGCGGCTTCTTGTTCTTGCGGCTGGCATCGGCGGTGCTGAAACCGCTGGGCAGCTTGACCTCAAAGCCCCAAGGCTGGCCCGGGCGGTAGCCGGCGTTCTTCAGGAACATGGCGGTCGAGGCCAGTGCATCGGGCACGCTGTCGACGATGTCGCGGCGGCCATCGCCGTCAAAGTCCACCGCGCTGCGAAAGAAGGTCGAGGGCATGAACTGGGTCTGGCCAAAGGCGCCGGCCCAGGAGCCCACCAGCTTGGACTCGGCAATATGGCCTTCTTGCAGAATGCGCAGCGCACTGGCGAACTCGCCGCGGAAATAGGCCTGGCGGCGGCCAAAGCACGACAAGGTGCCCAGCGACTGCACCAGCGAGCGCCCGCCCAGGTTCTGGCCGAAGTTGCTCTCCACCCCCCAGACGCCGATGACGATCTGCGGGGAGATCCCGGTGCTCTGTTCGATCCTGTCCAAGGTGTCCTTCCACTTGGCATAGGCGGCGCGGCCTTCGGCCACGCGCTGCTCGTCGACCAGCACGGCGATGTAGTCCCAGACGGGCATCGTGAACTCCGGCTGGCGGTTGAGCAGCGGCAGCACCGTGGCATCGGGCTGGAGCTGGGCGGTGTACTGGTGGAAGGTGGCGGGGGTAATCGCGGCAAAGGCCTTGCTGCTGCGCAGCTCGCTGAGGCAGGACTGGAACTCGGCCTGGCTCAGGTTCGGCGGCTCTTGCGGCGCGCTGGTCTGGGCAAATACGGCGCAGGCGGCAAGGCCCAGGCTGACGGCGGTGGCGAGCTGGCGCATCGCAGGGTGGGGGCGGCGGAACATCATCCAGGCAATATACCTGCTTGCCATGGCCGCAGCCCTGGTAAACCCGCAAGTCACGACCATTGCTTACGTTTTTGGCGGGCGCAAGATGCGGGTAAACCCAAAAATATATGCGCTGCGCCATAGCGCCTATCGCTGGCTTGTTATGGCTGGCGCTGCGCGGCACACTACGCTTGTACACAGTTTTGAAGACCCGGCGCGGCAATGCGCGACCGGGCCCCACCATGAGCCCCATGACCGCCCCACAAGCCATCCGTTTCTACCACCAAGGCCGTATCACCGAAGTTGAAGGCCTGGCCCCCACGCGCAGTGTGCTGGACTGGCTGCGCGAGGACGCGCGCTGCACCGGCACCAAGGAAGGCTGCAACGAAGGCGATTGCGGTGCCTGCACGGTGATGCTGGCCGAGCTGGCCGAACCCGGCGATCCGCAGGCCGTGCAAGGCCTCAAGCTGCAGACCGTCAATGCCTGCATCCAGCTGCTGCCCAGCCTGCATGGCAAGGCGCTGTTCACGGTCGAAGACCTCAAGACCAGCTGCCGGCCCAAGGATGCCGGCCAGCCCTGCAACGCGCTGCACCCGGTGCAGCAGGCCATGGTGGACTGCCACGGCTCGCAATGCGGCTTTTGCACGCCCGGTTTTGTGGTGTCGCTGTGGTCCGTGTACGAGCGGCAGCAGGCGCACCCCGGCCCCGCACCCACCCGCCAGCAGCTGGCCGATGCGCTGTCCGGCAACCTCTGCCGCTGCACCGGCTACCGGCCCATTCTGGATGCCGGCCAGCAGATGCTGGACCTGCCCGCCCGCCAGCTGGATGCAGCCCCGGTGGTAACGGCCCTGCAGGCGCTGCGCAGCGATGCCGACTGGAGCTATGCCTACCGCCCCAGCGGCGGCCAGCCCCAGCACTTCCATGCGCCGGCCAGCCTAGCCAGCCTGGCGCAGTTGCGCGCCGCGCTGCCCGATGCCCGCATGATCGGCGGCACCACCGATGTGGCCTTGTGGATCAACAAGCAGTTCCGGCCGCTGGGCGATTTGATTGCCGTCGGGCGGGTCGCGGAGCTGCGCCGCATCGAAGAGCGCGATGGCATGCTCTGCATCGGCGCCGGTGCCTCGTTGGAATCGGCTTGGGCCGCGCTGGCCCAGCGCTTTCCGTCGCTGACGGAGGTCTGGCTGCGCTTTGCATCGCCCCCCGTGCGCCATGCCGGCACCATGGGCGGCAATGTGGCCAATGGCTCGCCGATTGGCGATGCCCCGCCGGTGCTGATGGCGCTGGATGCCGAGATCGAACTGCGCCTGGGTGAGCGCCTGCGGCGCATGCCGCTGACCGACTTCTACCTGGACTACATGAAGAACCAGCTGGAGCCCGGCGAGTGGGTGCAAGGCCTGCGCGTGCCATTGGCGGTGCAGGCGCGCCAGGTGCGGGCCTACAAGATCAGCAAGCGCTTTGACTGTGACATCTCGGCGCTGTGCGCCGGCTTTTCGCTGCAGCTCGATGCCCAGGGCCAGGTGGAGACCGTGCGCCTGGCCTTTGGCGGCATGGCGGCCACCGTGCGGCGCGCCGCCAAGGCCGAGGCCGCACTGCTGGGCCAGGCCTGGACGGCGCAGGCTGTGCAGCGCGCCCAGGCCGCGCTGGCCGAGGATTTTCAACCGATGACCGATATGCGGGCGAGCGCGGCCTACCGCCTCAAGGTGGCGCAGAACCTGCTGCAGCGCCTGTGGCTGGAGACCCGGGCCGATGCCCCCTTGCCAGCCGATGCCACCAGCGTCTGGGCCGCCATGCCGCACCTCGTCAGCAGCGTCCAGGCCCCGCAGGCCGCAGCCACCGGAGCCTGATATGAACACCTCGATCCCCAAGCATGTACTGGCCGGCGCCGAAGCCTTTGCCGATTACCGCGACAACCACAAGGCGCGCATCGATGTGGCGCAGGAAGCCCGGGCGCGCCAGCAGGGCCACCAGGTCGGCATCAGCCGTAGCCATGAATCGGCGCCTTTGCATGTGGCTGGCGAAGCCGCCTACATCGACGATATGCCCGAGCTGGCCGGCAGCCTGCACTGCGCGCTGGGCCTGTCGCCCGTGGCCCATGGCCGCCTGCTGTCGCTGGACCTGGACGCGCTGCGTGCGCAGCCCGGGGTGGTGGCGGTGCTGACGGCCGCCGATATTCCCGGCGTCAATGACTGCGGCTCCATCATCCATGACGACCCCATCCTCTGCGATGGCGAGATCCGCTACCTGGGCCAGCCGATGTTTGCGGTGCTGGCCGCCGACCGGTACACCGCGCGGCGCGTGGCCGCGATGGCGCGCAAGCTGGCCACGGTGGAAGAGGCCGAGCCGGTGTTGACGCCGCAGCAGGCCCATGCACTGGGCCAGTATGTGATGCCACCGATGCAGCTGGTGCGCGAGACCGATGCCGGCGGCGCCAGCCAGGCCATTGCCCAGGCTCCGCACCGGCTGCAGGGCAGCTGGGAAGTGGGCGGCCAGGAGCAGTTCTACCTCGAAGGCCAGATCAGCTACGCGATCCCCAAGGAGGGCGGCGCGATGCATGTGTTCTGCTCCACCCAGCACCCCAGCGAAATGCAGCACCTGGTAGCCCATGCGCTGGGGGTTCAGGCCCATGCAGTGCATGTCGAATGCCGGCGCATGGGCGGCGGCTTTGGCGGCAAGGAATCGCAATCGGCGCTGTTTGCCTGCGTGGCTGCGGTGGCGGCGCGCAAGCTGGGCCGGCCCGTCAAACTGCGGCTGGACCGCGACGATGACTTCATGGTCACCGGACGGCGCCATTGCTTCTGGTACGAGTACGACATCGGCTATGACGATGCCGGCCGCATTCTGGGCGCCGAGGTGACCATGGTCTCGCGGGCCGGGCATTCGGCCGATCTGTCGGCGCCGGTGATGACCCGCGCGCTGTGCCATTTCGACAATGCCTACTGGCTGCCCAATGTGCGCATGCGCGGCTTCATGGGCAAGACCAATACGCAGAGCAATACCGCATTTCGCGGCTTTGGCGGGCCGCAGGGCGCGATCGTGATGGAGAACATCATGGACTCCATCGCGCGGCAGCTGGGCAAGGATGCGCTCGATGTGCGCCGCGCCAACTTCTATGCCAAGGACAGCGGGCAGTGCACGCCCTATGGCCAGGAGGTGGACGACAACATCATTGACGAACTGGTCGCGCAGTTGGAGGCGCGCAGCGACTACCGGGCCCGGCGCGCGCAGGTCGATGCCTTCAATGCCAGCAGCCCTGTGCTCAAGCGCGGCCTGGCGCTGACGCCGGTCAAGTTCGGCATCTCTTTCAACGTCAAGCATTTCAACCAGGCTGGCGCACTGGTCCATGTCTACAACGATGGCTCCATCCTGGTCAACCATGGCGGCACCGAGATGGGCCAGGGCCTGAACACCAAGGTGGCCCAGGTGGTGGCGCATGAGCTGGGCGTGGCTTTTGAGCGGGTGCGGGTGACCGCTACCGACACGACCAAGGTGGCCAACACCTCGGCCACTGCGGCATCAACCGGCACCGACTTGAACGGCAAGGCCGCGCAGGACGCGGCGCGCCAGATTCGCGAGCGCCTGGCCACCTGCCTGGCGGCCCGGCATGGGGCAGACCCGGCATCGGTACGCTTTGTCAATGACGAGGTGCATTGTGCGGGCCAGACCCTGCGTTTTGAGGCGCTGGTCAAACAGGCCTATCTGGAGCGGGTACAGCTCTGGTCCGATGGTTTCTATGCGACGCCCGGACTGTCCTGGGATGGCGCGGCGATGCGTGGCCGGCCTTTCTTCTACTTTGCCTACGGCGCAGCCGTCAGCGAGGTGGTGGTGGACACCTTGACCGGCGAGAGCAAGCTGCTGCGCGCCGATGTGATCCATGATGTGGGCCAGTCGCTGAACCCGGCCGTGGACATCGGCCAGGTCGAGGGCGCGTTTATCCAGGGCATGGGCTGGCTCACGATGGAGCAGCTGGTCTGGCACCCCAAGACCGGTGCCTTGATGACCCATGCCCCCAGCACCTACAAGATCCCGACCGCCAACGACTGCCCGCCGGTGCTGAACGTGCAGCTGTTCGACGGTGCCAACCCGCACGAGACCATCCACCGCAGCAAGGCGGTGGGCGAGCCGCCGCTGCTGCTGCCGTTCTCGGTGCTGTTTGCGATACGCGATGCGGTGGCCGCGACCGGCGCGCCCGGCTGTTGCCCGCCGCTGCGGGCACCGGCCACGGCCGAGGCAGTGCTGGACGCCATCGCGGCCGTGCAGGCAGGGCTTTGACGGCGGTGTCCGGCAGGTTGCGCCCGCAACTGCGATACTCGCCGCCTTCGATCTGAATCAGCTTCCATTGAACGATGCATAACCACAAGGAGCAGCCATGAGTGTGCTGGATAACTATTTCAAGCTGGGTGAGCATGGCACGACGGTACGGACCGAAGTGCTGGCGGGGCTCACGACCTTTCTCACCATGGCCTACATCATGTTCGTCAATCCTTCCATCCTGGGGGATGCGGGCATGCCCAAGGGATCGGTGTTTGTCGCCACCTGCCTGATCGCGGCGCTGGGCTCGGTGCTGATGGGCCTGTATGCGAATTACCCGATTGCGATTGCGCCCGGCATGGGGCTGAACGCCTACTTCGCCTATGTGGTGGTGCTGGGCATGGGCTACACCTGGCAGGCAGCGCTGGGGGCGGTCTTCGTCTCCGGGTGCCTGTTCCTGCTGGTGACCATCTTTCGCATACGTGACCAGATCATCAACGGCATACCGGCCTCCATCCGCGTGGCCATCACCGTGGGTATCGGTCTGTTTCTGGCGCTGATTGCGCTCAAGAGCGCCGGCGTGGTGGTGGAATCCAAGGCCACCCTGGTGACCCTGGGTGATCTGCATTCGCCGTCGGTGATCCTGTTCACCTTGGGCTTTTTCCTGATTGTCGTGCTGGACCGCCTGCGCGTGCCCGGCGCCATCCTGATCGGCATCCTGGCGGTGACGGTGGCCTCGTTCATCTTTGGCGGCAACCAGTTCCAAGGGGTGTTCTCGGCTCCGCCGTCGATTGCGCCGACCTTCCTGCAGCTCGATATCAAGACGGCGCTGTCCAGTGGTTTTCTGAACGTGGTGCTGGTGTTCTTTCTGGTCGAGCTGTTCGATGCCACCGGCACCTTGATGGGTGTGGCCAAGCGCGCAGGCCTGTTGGTGCCCGGCAAGATGGAACGCTTTCACCGCTCGCTGCTGGCCGACAGTGGCGCGATCTTTGCCGGCTCGCTGCTGGGCACCTCCAGCGCAACCGCCTATGTCGAGAGCGCATCGGGCGTGCAGGCCGGTGGCCGCACGGGCCTGACCGCCGTGACGGTGGCCGTGCTGTTCCTGGCCTGCTTGTTCATCGCGCCGCTGGCCGGCTCGGTGCCCGCTTACGCCACGGCGCCCGCGCTGCTGTTTGTGGCCTGCCTGATGCTCAAGGAGCTGACCGAGGTCGACTGGGCCGACACCACCGAGGCCATTCCCGCCGCCATCACTGCGGTGATGATGCCCTTTACCTACTCGATCGCCAACGGCCTGGCCTTTGGCTTTATCTCCTACGCGGCCATCAAGCTGTTCACCGGCCGGGCCCGCGAGGTGCACTGGATGGTCTGGATCATTGCGGCGCTGTTCCTGTTCAAGTTCGCCTATATCGGCGGGCATTGAGCCTCGCCTGTCAGAGGCTGCCTGACTGACAGCTGCGCGGCAGCAACCTAGAATTTGCCAAAGTGTCCCGGTCCCGGCCGAGGCCCTTTGGCTTTTTTCATACCCGCAAAGGATTTATCAGATGCAGCTCAGCAGCCACAGCTTTCAAGACGGCCAGGCCATTCCTGGCGAGTTCGCTTTTGCGGTGCCCGACGCCACCGCCCATGTCCTGCTGTCGTCCAACCGCAATCCGCACCTGGCCTGGCGCGATGTGCCTGCCGGCACCCAGTCCTTTGTCATCGTCTGCCATGACCCGGATGTGCCCAGCCGGGGCGACGATGTGAACCAGGAAGGCCGCACCGTGCCAGCCGATCTGCCACGGGTCGATTTCTACCACTGGCTGCTGCTGGACATTCCAGCCACCACCACCGAGATCGCCGCCGGTGCGCAGTCGGACGGCATCACCGCCCATGGCAAGCCCGGCCCCGCTGCGCCCCAGGGCCTGCGCCATGGCATCAACGACTACACCGGCTGGTTTGCCGGGGATGCGCAGATGCAAGGCGAGTACTACGGCTATGACGGCCCCTGCCCACCGTGGAACGACAGCCTGGTGCACCACTATGTGTTCACGGTCTATGCGCTGGCCACGCCGACCTTGGCGATCGAGGGCGAACTGACCGGCGCCCGGGTGCGCGCGGCCTTGGCCCAGGCCTCCGTGCTGGGCCAGGCCAGCATCACCGGCTTGTACAGCCTCAACCCTGCGGTGCCTGCCGTTTAACGGACCGGTTGCGGTGAACGGGGCTCCTTAGCGAGCCCCGTTTTGTTGACCTTACTTCACCACCATCAACGTGAAGGGGTAGACATAGGCCTGCAAGGTGACAAAGATGCCTACCAAGGTGGCGAGAGCCACCGAGTGGAAGAACACATAGCGCAGGATGTCGCCCTCATGGTTGAACCAGCGCGTGGCGGTGGAGGCCACGACGATGGACTGGGCATCGATCATCTTGCCCATCACGCCGCCCGAGCTGTTGGCCGCGCCCATCAGGTTGGGCGACAGGCCCAGCTGCTCGGCAGCGACCTTCTGCATGCCGCCAAACAGCACGTTCGACGCGGTGTCCGAACCGGTCAGCGCCACGCCCAGCCAGCCCATCATCGTGCCAAAGAAGGGGTAGAGCACACCGGTGTTGGCAAAGGCCAGGCCCAAGGTGGTGTCGGTGCCGGAGTAGCGGGTGAGGGTGCCCAGCGCCAGCATTAGCACAATGGTCAGCAGCGAAAAACGCACCAGCCAGATCGTCTTGAAGAACTGCTTGATGAGGCCCAATGGGCTGTACTTCATCACCAGGCCGCCGACGATGGCCGACAGCAGAATGCCGGTGCCCGTGGCCGACAGCAGGTTGAGCACATAGACCGCGCCTTCCTTGGTGGGCTGGGGCACGACGGGCGGCACCTTCTCGATCATGTTGTGCAGGCCGGTCATCGGGAACGACGGTGCAAACAGGCCGTTGAGCGCGGCCTTGACCGACGGCAGGCCCCAGATGAACACGAACACCGTCAGGATGGCCCAGGGCGTCCAGGCGCGGATCACATCGGCGCGGGCATGTGCCACCACGGCACGTGGCTGGGCCGTGGTGTCTTCGCTGGTGTCGCGGCCCTTGAGCGAGGTGCTGCGCCAGATGGTCCTGGGCTGCCACACGCGCAGAAAGCCGATCAGGCAGCCCATCGAGACGATGGCGGCAATGATGTCGACCAGCTCCGGACCGATGAAGTTGGACACCAGGTACTGCGGGATCGCAAACGACAGGCCGGTGACCAGGATGGCCGGCCAGATCTCCATCATCGCCTTGCGGCCGGCAAAGGCCCAGATCAGCCAGAAGGGCACCAGCACCGAGAAGAACGGCAGCTGGCGGCCCACCATCGCGGTGACCTCCATCACGTCATAGCCATGGACCTTGGCCAAGGTGATCACCGGCGTGCCCAGCGCACCGAAGGCGACGGGCGCGGTATTGGCAATCAGCGACAGGCCCGAGGCGGCCAGCGGCGAAAAGCCCAGGCCGATCAGGATCGCCGCCGTGACCGCCACCGGCGTGCCAAAGCCTGCTGCACCTTCGAAAAAGGCGCCAAAGGCAAAGGCGATCAGCAGCAGCTGGATGCGCCGGTCCTCGGTGATGCCGGCAATCGAGTCCTGCAGGATCTTGAAGCTGCCGTTCTGCTCGGTCAGCTGGTGCAGAAAGATGATGTTCAGCACGATCCAGCCAATGGGCAGCAGCCCCGTGAGGCCCCCAAAGACCGCTGCGCGGCCGGCCATATCGGCCGGCATGCCATAGACCACGATGGCAATGAGCAAGGCACAGACCAGGCCGGCGCCGGCCGCGATATGGGCTTTGAGGTGGAGAAAGCCCAGCCCGACGAGCATGACGACCACCGGCAGCGCCGCCAGCAGGGTGGAGAGCACCATATTGCCCACCGGGTTGTAGATCTGTTGCCAAACCATGCCTGACTCCTCGTTGTAGCGCAGCGCAAGCGCCGCCGGATGGTCGGGCTATAGACTGCAGTTATGACTGAGAACCTGCTTGTGATCTCCTCGCGCCGCGACAGTGGCTTTGCGGGATGGGATGCGAGGCGCAACACCGCAGCAATAGCCGCGCTATTGCGAGGATTTGCAACAACGCAGACCGCCCGCAAAACCACTGTCCCGAAGGGTTGGAGTGAAATCGGGCGATTTCTGCGCGCTGGCCCTTGCTTGCACCCCGGTGCAAGCTGCGGACCATCGCTTCGAACTCATCCCGATTGCACTCCAACGCGGCTGCGTAGAGATCGCAAGCAGGTTCTATACACCTGGATGGATAGAACATCGACATAATGTCGGCCTATCTGTTTACCTGCAGTCCTGTAAAACCCGTAGTCCATATGCCGAAGACGCCTGCCGTGCCCCCTGGGCGACAGGGGCGCAGCGAAGGGCGCGTTACACAGTGGCCTGGCCGCCAGCGCCGCTGCAGTGGCTTGATAACAAGGAAGATTTGTGGCTGATTTATCCAAAATCACATGTATTGAAGATTTGCGCGTGCTGGCTGAAAAGCGCGTGCCCCGGATGTTTTACGACTATGCGGACTCGGGCTCCTACACCCAGGGCACCTACCGGGACAACGAGGCAGCATTCCACAAGATCAAGCTGCGCCAGCGTGTGGCGGTCAATATGGAAGGCCGCAGCACGCGCAGCACGATGGTGGGGCAGGAGGTCAGCATGCCGGTGGCCATTGCGCCGACGGGCCTCACCGGCATGCAGCATGCCGATGGCGAGATCCTGGCGGCCCGCGCGGCCAAGGCCTTTGGCATTCCGTTCACCCTGTCGACGATGAGCATCTGCTCGCTCGAAGATGTGGCCGAGCACACGGGCCGCCACCCGTTCTGGTTCCAGCTCTATGTGATGCGCGACCGGGGCTTCATGGAGCGCCTGATCGACCGGGCCAAGGCGGCGAACTGTTCGGCCTTGCAGCTCACCCTGGATCTGCAGATCCTGGGCCAGCGCCACAAGGACATCAAGAACGGCCTGTCCACCCCGCCCAAGCCCACCTTGAAGAACCTCCTCAACCTGGCGACCAAGCCGCGCTGGTGCATGGGCATGCTCGGCACCAAGCGCCGCACCTTTGGCAATATCGTCGGCCATGTCGATGGCGTGGCCGATGTGAGTTCGCTGTCGTCCTGGACGGCTGACCAGTTTGACCCCTGCCTGAACTGGGGCGATGTGGAGTGGATCAAGAAACGCTGGGGCGGCAAGCTGATCCTCAAGGGCGTGATGGAAGCCGAGGATGCGCGTCTGGCGGCAGAGACCGGCGCGGACGCGCTGATCGTCAGCAACCACGGGGGCCGCCAGCTTGATGGCGCACCGGCGACCATCGATGCACTGCCATCGATCGTGCAGGCTGCCGGCAAGGACATCGAGGTCTGGCTGGACAGCGGTATCCGCAGTGGCCAGGATGTCCTCAAGGCCCGCGCGCTGGGTGCCCAGGGCACGTTGATCGGCCGCAGCTTTCTGTACGGCCTGGGTGCCTATGGCCAGGAAGGGGTGACGCGCGCGCTGCAGATCATCCACAAGGAGCTGGATGTGTCGATGGCCTTCTGCGGCCACACCAACATCAACAACGTGGACCAGCGGATTCTGGTGCCCGGCACCTATCCCCAGCCTTATTGAGTGAGGCAGGGGGCGGGCCGGGTGCTGGCCTCTCTTGATGCCGCAGGCTCGCATCGCCAAATGCAGGCGCACAAAGGGCAGTGATCGCCTACCATCGGGGCCCTAGTGATGAAGTGGATGCGGTGATGGCTGACGGAGCGGGAATGCAATGGGGTGGCTGGTGGATGGCACTGGTGGTATTTGCCGCCATCGCGCAGACGGCGCGCAATGCGGCGCAGCGCTCGCTGACCCGCGACCTGGGCACCTGGGCTGCGACCTTGGTGCGCTTTCTCTATGGCCTGCCGCTGGCTGGGCTGGCGCTGGTGCTGCTCTATACCTTGCCTGCAAAAGCGCCTGAGATTGCGCATTGGACGGGCGCCTATTTTGGCTGGCTGGCGCTGGGCGCTTTCTTCCAGATTGCCGCGACCGGCGCCCTGCTGCTGGCGATGCAGCAGCGCAATTTTGCCGTCGCCGTGACCCTGTCCAAAACCGAGGTGCTGCAGGTGGCGCTGTTTGGCGCGGTCTTTCTGGGCGAGCTGCCCACCTACTGGGCGCTGGCGGCGATGGCCATTGCCACCCTGGGCGTGGCGCTGCTGTCACTGCCGCCGCGCCAGATCGGCGCCAAGCTCGACTGGCGCAGCAAGGCTGCGATGTATGGCCTCATTTGCGGCGCCTGCTTTGCGATTGCGACCGTGGGCTTTCGGGGTGCCGCGCTGGCGCTCAATGCGCCCAGCGCGCTGCTGTCGGGCGCCTGGGGCGTGTTCATTGCGCAGTGCATGCAGACCCTGGCGATGGGCGCCTGGTTCCTCTGGCGTGACCGCGGCGTGCTGCTGCGCATTGCCAAGGCCTGGCGCGTGTCGCTGTTGGCGGGCTGCATGGGCAGTGCGGCGTCTCTCGCCTGGTTCAGCGCCTATGCGCTGCAAAGCGCCGCCTCGGTGCGCACCCTGGGCATGGTCGAGGTGGTGTTCAGCTACCTGGTCTCGCGCCGGGTGCTCAAGGAGCAGCTGCGCCGCAACGAGAAATGGGGCATTGCGCTGATGCTGGTCGGCATTGTGGTGATCTGCACTCAACTGTAATCCTGAAGGGGCTGCGCGCTGGAAATTCAGCGCCCGTCTGACATCAGGGGGTCTCGCGGGCGGCGCATCATGGTCTGCATTGCTATACGGGACCACTCCAATGACAACACCCTCCACGCCAAGCGCTGGGCCGTCGGCCGCCCAGGCTTCGGCCACTACACCGCCCCATTACAGCCCGGAAGAAAAGCGCCACCGCATTTTCTCCATCATGGCGGCCTCATCGGGCAACCTGGTGGAATGGTTTGACTTCTATGTCTATGCCTTCTCGGCCATCTACTTTGCCGCGGCCTTCTTTCCGAAGGGTGACCCCACCGTACAGCTGCTGAACACCGCCGGCGTCTTTGCTGCCGGCTTTTTGATGCGCCCGATCGGCGGCTGGCTGTTTGGCCGCATCGCCGACAAGTACGGCCGCAAGAAATCGATGCTGATCTCGGTGACGATGATGTGCGCCGGCTCGCTGGTGATTGCCTGCCTGCCGACCTATGCACAGATTGGCGCCTGGGCGCCTTTCCTGCTGCTGCTCTGCCGCTTGTTCCAGGGCCTGTCGGTGGGCGGTGAATATGGCACCACGGCCACCTATATGAGCGAAGTGGCCCTCAAGGGCCAGCGCGGCTTTTTCTCGTCGTTCCAGTATGTCACCCTGATCGGCGGCCAGTTGCTGGCCGTGCTGCTGATCGTGATTCTGGAAGCCGTGCTGAGCGACGCCGAGCTGCGTGCCTGGGGCTGGCGCATTCCCTTTGTTGTGGGTGCTGCTGCGGCGGTTGTGGCGATGCTGCTGCGCCGCACCTTGCATGAGACCCAGTCCACCGAGGCCATGCAGAACAAGGAAACCGGCACCTTGGGCAACCTGTTCAAGCACCACTGGCGCGCCTTTGTCACCGTGCTGGGCTATACCGCCGGCGGCTCGCTGATCTTCTACACCTTCACCACCTACATGCAGAAGTACCTGGTCAACAGCGTGGGCCTGCCGATCAAGACGGCCAGCTATGTGATGACCGTCTGCCTGTTTGTGTACATGTGCATGCAGCCGCTGTTTGGCGCGCTGTCCGACCGCATTGGCCGGCGCACCAGCATGATGCTGTTTGGCGCGCTCGGTGCCCTTGGCACGGTGCCGATTCTGACCACCCTGCACCAGGCTTCGTCGCCGGTCACGGCCGGGCTGCTGATCCTTGTCGCGCTGGCGATTGTGAGCTTCTACACCTCGATCTCGGGCATCGTCAAAGCGGAGATGTTCCCGCCGGAAGTGCGTGCGCTGGGCGTGGGCCTGGCCTATGCGGTGGCGAATGCGATTTTTGGCGGATCGGCCGAGTTCGTCGCGCTGGCGCTGAAGAATGCCGGCCATGAAAATGCCTTCTTCTGGTATGTGACGGTGATGATGGTGATTGCCTTCCTGTTCAGTCTGCGCCTGCCCAAGCAGGCCGCCTATCTGCACCACGACCACTGAGCCACACGATAGCCCCACAGCGGCGGCATCTGCACCGGGGGCGGCTGCAAGCCGCGCCGCGCTGGGAGACAATAGCCAGGTGTGCTCCGCCTCCTCGCCATCGCCGCCTGTTCTGCCTCCGCGCCGCCGCATTGCGCATCTGGACATGGATGCCTTCTATGCCTCGGCCGAGCTGCTGCGCTACCCGCAGCTCAAGGGCCTGCCGGTCATCATCGGCGGGGGCCGCAGGGCCGAAGATGAGGCGCTGAAAGCGCGCTATGGCGACCGGCTCGACGCGATCCCGCCCGAGGCTTTTCCGCAGCTCAAGGACTATGTGGGCCGGGGCGTGATCACCACGGCCACCTACCCGGCGCGCGCCTTTGGCGTGGGCTCGGCGATGGGCATGATGAAGGCGGCCAAGCTGTGCCCGCAGGCCATTTTGCTGCCGGTGGATTTTGCGCGCTACCGGCATTTTTCGCGCCAGTTCAAGGCCATCATCACCGCGATGGCGCCGCAGATGGAGGACCGGGGCGTGGACGAGGTCTACATCGACTTCACCCATGTCGAAGGCGGTCAGGACGACCATGGCCGCAGCCTGGCGCTGCGGATGCAGGCGGCCATTCATGCGGCCACCGGGCTGACCTGCTCGGTGGGGGTGGCCCCCAACAAGCAACTGGCCAAGATGGCCAGCGAGTTCAACAAGCCCAATGGCGTGTCCATCGTGCTCGAGAGCGATCTGCAAACGATGATCTGGCCGCTGGCCTGCCGCAAGATCAATGGCGTGGGCCCCAAGGCCGATGCCAAGCTGCAGGCGCTGGGCATCCACACGCTGGGCGATCTGGCCGCCAAGGACCTGCCCTGGTTGGTGGAGCATTTTGGCCGCAGCTACGGCGCCTGGTTGCATGCATCGAGCTGGGGACGGGACAACCGGCCCGTGGTGACCGAGAGCGAGCCGGTATCGATGAGCCGCGAGACCACGTTTGACCGCGACCTGCATGCGGTGCGCGACAAGGCCGAGCTGGGGGCCATCTTTACCGAGCTGTGCCAGATGGTGGCCGCTGATTTGCAGCGCAAGGGCTATGTGGGGCGCACGATTGGCATCAAGCTGCGCTACCCGGACTTTCGCATCGCCACACGCGACCACAGCCTGCCGCTCTACACCCAGGATGCCGCTGCCATCCGGCATGCGGCCGGCCAATGCCTCAAGCGCGCACCGTTGGACCAGCGGCTTCGGCTGTTGGGGGTGCGGGTAGGCGGCCTGCTGCCGCTGGAGCAGGCCCTGGCCCAAGGGCTGGTGGGCGACTGGCAGGCGATGCGCCAGGCCCAAGGCCGCCTGGGCGTTGCCGAGCAGAAGGCCGACCCCTACACCTTGCCGCTGTTCGACGACCTCGACTGATTACTGGCGTGCGGTGCGGATGTTGGCCGGCAGGGCCATCGGCTGGCTGGTGCGCAGCGGGTTGATGTCCAGACCACCCCGGCGCGTGTAGCGGGCGTAGACCGTCAGGCGGATCGGCTTGCAGTGCTTCCAGATGTCGACAAACATGCGCTCGACGCACTGCTCGTGGAACTCGTTGTGGTTGCGAAAGCTCACGATGTACTGCAGCAGGCGCTCCTGGTCGATTGCCGGGCCGGTGTAGCTGATGCGCACGCTGCCCCAGTCGGGCTGGCCGGTGACCAGGCAGTTGCTCTTGAGCAGGCGGCTGCACAGGGTCTCGGTGACGGGCGCCTCGTCAAAGGCGGCGCGCAGCAGCTGGGGTTGGGGCTGGTAGTGCTCGCAGTCGATGTCCAGCCGGTCCAGGTTCAGGCCGTCGAGCTCCTGCAGTGGCAGGGTGTCGAACACCTCGGGGTCGATCATCTGCACGCCGACCGAGGCCTGGTAGGGCGCGCCGCGCCATACGGCTTCGCTGATATCGGCCAGCAGCTTGGCCCGCACCTCATCGGCCGAGGCAAAGCGGCTGTTGTTGAAGCTGTTGAGGTAGAGCTTGAAGGACTTGCTCTCGACGATGTTGGGTGTTTCGCAGGGAATCGTGAAGCTCGCCAGCGCGACCTGGGGCTTGCCGCGCAGGTTGAGCCAGGAGACTTCATAGGCCGTCCACAGGTCGGCGCCAAAAAAGGGCAGCTTGTCGGGCTGCAGGCCGATCTCGTCGCGCTTGGCCTGGCGGGGCAGCGGGAAGAGCAGGGTAGGGTCGTACTGGTCGATGTAGGCGGAGCGCTGGCCCAGGGGCGATTGCTCAGGCGAAGGGGAGACGGTCATGCTGTGGAACAAAAAGCGGCCGCTGCCTGCGTGGGGCCAGGCGGCGGCTGCGGTTTACTTGAATTCGCCCTCGCGCAACCACTTGGTGGCGATCCATTTCTCGCCGGCGATCACCGGTGAGCCGCCATGCAGGCTCTTGGTTGCAGGGTCGGGCGCGGGGTAGCTGAAGAACACGGCATTGCCACGGCGCGGTGCGACTTCCAGCCCCACATCGGGGAAGCTGGTGCCGCCGCCGGCTTGCGGGTTGTTCAGGTAGATCACCAGGGTGGCCAGGCGCTGGCCGCCACGCTTGAGGATCGTCGGCGTGCCGGGCTGGGTCGGGTCGAAGTAGTCGTAGTGCGGCTTGTACTCGGCACCGGGCCGGTAGTGCAGCACCTGCAGGCCCTCGCCATGGTTTTCCGGCCAGTTGACCAGCTTGGCGATGCGGCGCTCCAGCGCGGCGACGGCAGGTGTTTCCTCACGCTGAAAAAACATGCCATCGCTGGTGCGGTCGGCATTGACTTCTTCGCCGCCGGTCTGCGTCTCGACGGTCAGCGAGCGCTGCATGCGCGGCTCAGCGGCGGCGATGATGGCATCGCACTCCTCGTCGGACAGCAGGTTGCCGAAGACGACGACACGCGGGTGCTGCAGAGACAGCAGCACGCTGACTTCGCGGTCACCGACATCAATGGTGGAGGGCGATTGCGCCAGGTTGGGTTCGGGCAGCGGACGGGACGAGACGGCAGGCGCAGAGGCAGCCGCTACGGTTTCCCTGCTCGCCTGCAACTGCGCGAGGTGCTCGGTCAGCACCGATTCCATCGCAGACTCGGCGACATCGGCATTCCAGCCGGCATCGCACATGGCTTTGAACACGCGGTCGGCGCTGACGCCTGCGCTCGCCTGATCAATGATCCAGGCGCGCAGTTCCGGGGTGAGGGGTTGCGAGGCGGTCATCAGATTCCTTTCGCGGCCCATTGTGCATCAAAGTGCCATCAATCGACCTTGCGCCTGAACACGAAATGGTCTTCGCTCGAGGCCTCGGGCGTGAAGGCGTAGCCTGCAGTGCCGAACTTCTTCAACGCCGCCGGCGTCTTGGTCTGGTGCTCGATGGCGTAGCGCGCCATCATGCCCCTGGCCTTCTTGGCAAAGAAGCTGATGGTCTTGTACTGGCCGTTCTTGTAGTCCTCAAAGCTGCAGTCGATGACGCGGGCGCGCAGCACCTTGCGGTCGACCGATTTGAAGTACTCCTGCGAGGCCAGGTTGACGACCACCGGCTTGTCTTCGCCGGCCTGCTGCGCATTGAGGTAGTCGGCGATCTGCGTGCCCCAGAAATGGTAGAGGTTGCTGCCCTGCTCGGTGACCAGGCGCGTACCCATCTCCAGCCGGTAGGGTTGCATCAGATCGAGCGGGCGCAGCACGCCGTAGAGGCCGCTGAGCATGCACAGATGGGACTGCGCCCAGTCCAACTGCTTGGCGCTCAAGGTGGAGGCCTGCAGGCCGTCATAGACATCGCCATTGAAGGCCATGATGGCCTGGCGCGCGTTCTTGCTGCTGAACTTGGGCGACCAGGCCTCATAGCGGGCCACATTCAGCGCGGCCAGCTTGTCGCTGATGTCCATCAGGCTGGCGATCTGCTGCGGCGACTGGGTGCGCAGCACCGCGATCAAGGCCTTGGACTGGGGGATGAACTGGGGCTGCGTGCTGGGCAGGCCGGCAGGCAGCGGGGTTTCATAGTCCAGAGATTTGGCGGGCGAGAGCAGAAACAGCATCAGGGTCTCCATCAATGAAACAGGCCGGATCGCTCCGGCCTGAGGGTTGCTGGGTCAGCGTCTTTTAAGCGGTTTCGCGCTCAAAGGGCAGGACCAGGTCGGTCAGATCCTTGCGGGTCTCGACGAGGATCAGCGGGCCCTGGTCGATCTGCACCACGGGCTGGCGCTCACGCGGCACATGCACCGGCTTGGGCTCGGCGGCGATGGCCGCTTGCACGGCGGCGATCTTGTCGGCATCGGAGTTGATCCATTGCAGACCTGCGGTGCTGGCGATCTGGTGCAGCGCATCCAGCGGCAGGCTGTAGCTGGCAATCGCTGGCAGACCGGCCTTGGCTGGCTCGGCAGCGACGGGCGCAGGGGCTGCAACCACCGGTGCTGCTGCGACGGGGGTGGCAGGCACGACTGGGGCCACAGCGGCCACGGGTGCAGCTTCCTGGGCCGCAACCGGTACCTCGGCTTGCGCCACAGCGGCAGGAGCCGGTACCACATCGGCCACGGCGGGCGCTGGGGCTTCTACCGGTGCGGCGGCAGGCGCTGCGTTGAAGTAGCTGCGGCGTGGTGCCTCGTCGGTGTCTTGCGGCACGGCAGGGGCGGCATCGGCGCCAAAGCCCGAGTCGGCGGCGGCGTTGTCGCCTTCGGCATGCTCGTCACGGCCATTGCGCTCGCGCTCACCACGGTTGCGGCGGTCGCGGCCATAGCGGTCACGCGAGCGGCGCTCACGGCGTTCTGGCGTTGCGCCGTCTGCATCAGCAGCGCCTGGTGCGGCTTGGTTGCCGGTATCCAGGTCCAGCGATGGCAGGGAGGCAATCACCGCATCAGCGTTGAGGGGTGCCGGCGCGACGGCGTTGAGGGGCTGGGCCGCCTCTTCACCGTTGTTGTTGCGGCGGTCCTGGCGCTCACCACGGTCGCGGCGGCCTTCACGCGGCTCGCGGGGAGCGCGCTCGGGGCGGGGTGCGCGTTCCTGGCGCTCGCCGTTGGCGGCGGCGTTGTCGCCGGCTTGCGGGTTCAGCGGGGCGTCGTCACGGCGGCTGCGCTCCTGGCGGTCACCGCGCTCACCACGGCGGTTGCGGCCTTCCTGGTCGCCGCCACGGGGGCTGCGGCTGCCGTCGGCCGAGCCATTGTTGCCACGGCCATTGCGCTCACCGCGTTGTTCGCCTTCGGCGCGCTCGCCACGGGCCGGGCGGTTGCCGTCCTTGCGGTCACCACGGTCGCCGCGCTCTGCACGGTCCCCACGGCCGCCACGGTTGTTGGCGTTGCGGCCATCGCGGTTTTCACGGCGGGCGTCGGCAGCCGGTGCTGCTGCTGGTGCAGGCACGGGAGCCGGTGCGGGCTCAGGGGCCATGCCGAAGAAGCGCTTGAGCCAGGCGAAGAAGCCCTTTTGCGGTGCGGCCACAGGAGCTGCAGCGGGCGCTGCGGCGGGGGCGCCTGCCGGCTTGCCGTTTTGCGGGTTGGCGGTACGTGCAGCAGGTGCCGGGCGTGGCTCGGCAATCGGCGCCGGTGCATCGGGCAGCACGCCCTTGATGACCGGGGTCTGCTTGTTGGTCGGCTCTTGCGAGCGGCGGGTGAAGCCCAGGCTTTCCTCTTCGGGGTCAGCCAGCTTGTAGCTCGCCTCCATCGAGTCCAGACGGGGGTCGTCGTGCTTCATGCGCTCGAGCTTGTAGTGCGGGGTCTCCAGCGCCTTGTTGGGCACCATGGTGACGGACACGCGCTGCTTGAGCTCGATCTTCTGGATTTCGGTACGTTTTTCGTTGAGCAGGAAGGAGGCGACTTCGACCGGAACCTGGCAGTTGACGGCTGCCGTGTTGTCCTTCATCGACTCTTCCTGGATGATGCGCAGGATCTGCAGCGCCGAGCTTTCCGCATCGCGGATGTGGCCGGAGCCGCCGCAGCGTGGGCAGTTGATGTGGGCACCTTCGCTCAGCGCAGGCTTGAGGCGCTGGCGGCTCATTTCCATCAGGCCGAACTTGCTGATGGTGCCGAATTGCACACGGGCACGGTCCTGGCGCAGCGCGTCACGCAGGCGGCTTTCCACATCGCGGCGGTTCTTCGACTCTTCCATGTCGATGAAGTCGATCACGATCAGACCACCCAGGTCGCGCAGGCGCATCTGGCGGGCCACTTCGTCGGCCGCTTCCAGGTTGGTGCGGGTGGCGGTTTCCTCGATGTCGCCGCCCTTGATGGCGCGGGCCGAGTTCACGTCGATGGAGACCAGCGCTTCGGTGTGGTCGATCACGATGGCGCCGCCCGAAGGCAGGGTCACGGTGCGGGAGTAGGCCGACTCGATCTGGTGCTCGATCTGGAAGCGGCTGAACAGCGGCGCGTCATCGCGGTAGCGCTTGACGCGGGCAGCATGCTCAGGCATGACATGGGCCATGAACTGCTGGGCTTGTTCATAAATGTCATCGGTGTCGATCAGGATGTCGCCGATGTCATTGTGGAAATAGTCGCGGATCGCGCGGATCACCAGGCTCGATTCCTGGTAGATCAGGAAGGCGCCCTTGCCCGACTTGGCTGCGCCGTCGATGGCGCCCCAGAGCTTGAGCAGGTAGTTCAGATCCCATTGCAGCTCGGGTGCGCTGCGGCCGATGCCGGCGGTGCGCGCGATGATGGACATGCCCTTGGGGTAGTCCAGCTGGTCCATCGCCTCCTTGAGCTCGGCGCGCTCGTCGCCTTCGATGCGGCGCGAGACACCACCACCACGGGGGTTGTTGGGCATCAGCACCACATAGCGGCCGGCCAGCGAGATGAAGGTGGTCAGGGCCGCGCCCTTGTTGCCACGTTCTTCCTTTTCGACCTGAACGATCAGCTCCTGGCCTTCCTTGATCACATCATTGATGCGGGCCTGGCTGGGGGAGACGCCTTCGGCGAAATACTGCTTGGAGATTTCCTTGAAGGGCAGAAAGCCGTGGCGGTCTTCGCCGTAGTCGACAAAGCAGGCTTCCAGGGAGGGTTCGACCCGGGTAACAACGGCTTTGTAGATATTGCCTTTGCGTTGTTCGCGGCCTTCGATTTCGATTTCGTAGTCCAGCAGCTTTTGGCCATCAACAATGGCGAGGCGGCGCTCTTCAGCTTGCGTGGCGTTGATCAGCATCCGTTTCATGATGCGCGTCCTTCGTAATGCGGGACAGGCTGCCTTTGTCAGTCAGGCACCTGTCTCCAATCCCAACAATAAACAGGCTCTTACTGGAGCCACAGATGCCGGGACAGACGCAGAGAAACGAAAGAATTCACAGAGCGTGTCATGTTTGCTGGTAATACTTATGTCAGCACAGGGGATCTAGGCACGCGGGAGAGGGCATGTAAATACCCGGCCAGCCAGCGCTGGGCTGCCTCCGGCTGGGATATCTGCCCTGAGAACATGCGCACAGCGGGCACGGCAAGACGCACTGGCGCACAGCTGCTGCTGTGCCAGAGAGTTGCCATCCAAGCCCACAAAATCAACATGTTGGTGTGAAGACGATCAGCTGAGCGGGGCCTGGTTGCAGGCCTTTGCGACAGCGGTCGCCAAAAATCTGTTTTTTCGTTGTTTCAATGTGTCTGTCCGCCTGATTCACTTGGCGTCCCCTGCGCAATCTTTTGGTATGCAGGTGGGGCGGCAAGGCGATCAGCCAGACATCGACCGGCCTGTGCGGGTACTGGTGGGTGAATTAAACTGCTCACCGGTAAACCAATAACTCTATCGCGCAGGTGAAACATATTATAGGGGGCAAACCGGGCGAGCCCCGTAGTCCACAAGCACCCCCAGTGGCTGTAAGGCTGGTCGAGGTCCACCCCGACGACGCAGGCCAGCGCCTGGACAATTTTCTGATGCGCCACCTCAAGGGCGTACCCAAGACCCATATCTACCGCATCATCCGCCAGGGTGAAGTCCGTATCAACAAGGGCCGCACGACAGCGGACACTCGCGTACAACCGGGCGATGTGGTCCGGATTCCACCGGTACGCGTCGCGGCCAAGCCCGAGGAAGCCGAGCGCGCCGTGCCAGCTAGGGAGTTTCCCTTGTTGCTCGATGACGATGTCATGCTGGCGATCAACAAACCCGCCGGTGTGGCGGTGCATGGCGGCTCGGGCGTCAGCTTTGGCGTCATCGAGCAGCTGCGCCGTGCCCACCCGGATGCCCGCTTTCTGGAGCTGGTGCACCGGCTGGACCGCGAAACCTCGGGCATTTTGCTGGTGGCCAAGAAGCGCTCGGCCCTGACCCATCTGCAGGACCAGTTCCGTGAGCGCGAGACGGGCAAGACCTATCTGGCTCTGGTCATCGGTGAATGGCCAGCCAACAAGAAGGTGATCGATACACCGCTGCGCAAATACCTGCTGCCCGACGGAGAGCGCCGCGTGCGCGCCACGACGGCCGACGACCCCGAGGGTATGCGCTCGGTCTCGCTGGTCAAGGTGCAGCAGGTGTTTGCAGCCCGGCACCCGCTGGGCCTGCCGGCGATGAGCCTGCTGGAGGTGACGATCAAGACCGGCCGCACCCACCAGATTCGCGTGCACCTGGCCAGCAGTGGCCATGCGATTGCCGGCGACGAGAAATATGGCGACTTCGATCTGAACAAGCGCCTGGCCAAGCACGGCCTCAAGCGTATGTTTCTGCACGCCTGGCGCCTGCAGTTCAACCACCCGCAGACGGCAGAGCGTGTGCAACTGGGCGCAGAGTTACCGCCGGAGCTGGCGGATTTTGTGGCGGCAGCCTCGGCGGCCGGTGAATCAGTTTTGTGACAGATATAGAAAGAACACCCGATGGCCCGCCAATTTGACCTGATCGCCTTTGACTGGGATGGCACCTTGTTTGATTCGACGGCGGCGATTGCGCTGTCGATCCAGGACGCGGTGCGGGATGTGGGCGGTACGGTGCCCAGCCTGGTAGAAGCCCAGTATGTCATCGGCATGAGCCTGCAAAGCGCGCTGCGCCATGCCGCGCCCGATGTGCCGGAAGACCAGATGGTGGCGCTGACCAATCGCTACCGACTGCATTTCCTCAAGCGCCAGGAGCAGGTGACCTTGTTCGAGGGCGTTCTGGAACTGCTGGACCAGCTGACCGCCAGCGGCCACCTGTTGGCCGTTGCCACCGGCAAGAACCGCCATGGGTTGGACCGGGTGCTGGATACGACCTTGCTCAAGGGGCGCTTCCATGCGACGCGCACCTCGGACGAGACAGCAGGCAAGCCCCACCCGCTGATGCTGCAGGAGCTGATGGCCGAGCTGGATGTGGCGCCTGAGCGGATGTTGATGGTGGGCGACACCACGCATGACCTGCAAATGGCCGTCAATGCCGGCTGTGCCAGCGTGGGTGTGAGCTATGGGGCGCACCATTACGGTGGGTTTGAGGCCTTCAAGCCTTTGTATGTGGCCCATTCCGTTGCTGAACTGCAACAATGGATGGCGGATCATGCCTAGCTATGGTGCAATCACTGTCTGTATGTACAGTCAGATGAGACGCGGTGAACAGGTGTGGTGATGGCAGAAGTTCCGGCCCCCATGCTGGCCCTGTGCCAGAGCGATGCGCTGGTGCACGGCGGACGGGCGGTTGCCTTTGATGTTCTGTACGCCGGTCAGGCCTGCCAGGCCTTTGCGATCCGCTACCACGATGGCGTGCACGCCTACTTGAACCGCTGCACCCATGTGGCGATGGAGATGGACTACCAGCCGGGGCGTTTTTTCGACGACACAGGTAACTGGTTGCTCTGTGCTACCCACGGCGCGGCCTATGTGCCCGATACTGGAGCCTGTGCCGGCGGCCCCTGTCGTGGCGGTTTGGTCAAGGTTGCGCTGAGTGAGAGCGATGGCGTGGTCTATTGGCACCCGGATAACCGTCTCCAACCTGTTGATTTTTAAGATGAACCCCATGGATAACCATCCTCAGCACAATCCGCCGCCGGCGCCCGACCTGTGGGGGCAGACGGCCGCTGCGGCGCCCGCCGCTGCCGCAGCTCCCAGCCCGGGCTGGGAGCGCTCGGTGCTGGAGCGCCTGGCTTTTGACACGCTCAAGGAGCAGCGCGCCGCTCGGCGCTGGAAGATTTTCTTCCGCCTGGTCTGGCTGGGTTTGGTGATTGCATTGGGCAGCTACCTGTTTGGCTCGGATGGCTCGGCCGCCAAAACCTCCTCCGAGCACACTGCGGTGGTGGAACTCAAGGGTGAGATCGCTTCCGGTGCGGACGCCAGTGCCGAATTTGTCATTGCCGCGCTGCGCACCGCTTTCGAGGACGATGGCGCCAAGGCCGTGGTGCTGTTGATCAATTCGCCTGGTGGCAGCCCCGTTCAGGCGGGCATGATCAATGACGAGATCGTGCGCCTCAAGGCCCAGTACAAGAAGCCCATGTACGCCGTGGTCGAGGAGTCCTGTGCGTCGGCCGCCTACTACATCGCTTCTGCGGCCGACAGCATCTATGTGGACAAAGCCAGCATCGTCGGCAGCATTGGTGTGCTGATGGATGGTTTTGGCTTTACCGGAACGATGGACAAGCTGGGTGTGGAGCGCCGCTTGCTCACCGCTGGCGCGAACAAGGGCATGCTGGACCCGTTCAGCCCGATGAATGACAAGCAAAAGGCCTATGCGCAGCAGATGCTGGGCCAGATCCACCAGCAGTTCATCCAGGTGGTGCGCCAGGGCCGGGGTGACCGTCTCAAGGAAACCGATGATACCTTCAGCGGCCTGTTCTGGACCGGGCAAGAGGCCGTGAAGCTGGGCCTGGCCGATGGCCTGGGCAGTCTCGACCAGGTGGCCCGCGATGTCGTTGGTGCGGAAGAGGTCGTCGACTACACGCGCCGCGACAATGTGGCCGAGCGCTTTGCCAAGCGTTTTGGTGCCTCGGTGGGCGCGGGGGCCGTGGGTACCTTGCGCTCCATGTCGCTGCTGCCCAGTGTGCGCTGACAAGGTCCATGGTTGAATGACAAAGCGGTGCCTTGGCACCGCTTTTTTCATGGTCGCAGCCGCAAGGGCTGCAGCCTTTAACGGCCTTCAACGGCCAATCGCAAATACCATCGGGGTGCGGTTGTCCAGGCTGGTGTTGAGCGGCTTCCACTGCTTGACCAGGCGGCTTTGTGTGTTGGCGCTCTCCAAGGTCAGTCCGCTGGAGATGGACAGGCGCGTGTTGGGCTGCAAGGTTTGCAGCAGCGCGCCCAGCAGGGCCTGGTTGCGGTAGGGGGTCTCGATGAAGATCTGCGTCTGGCCCTGGCGCAGCGCCAGCTGCTCCAGCTCGCGCAGGCGGGCGCTGCGGTCGGAGGCATCGCTGGGTACATAGCCGACAAACGCAAAGTTCTGGCCATTGAGGCCACTGGCGGCCAGTGCCAGCAGCAGCGAGGTGGGGCCGACCAGCGGCACCACATCGATGCCCGCGTCGTGCGCGGCGCGCACCACCGAGCTGCCAGGGTCGGCAATCGCAGGCATGCCCGCCTCACTGACCAGGCCCACATCATGGCCTTGCAGTGCGGCGGCAACCAGGCTGCTGCTGTCGCTGCTGGCGGCGGTCTGCGGATTGTGGTCGCCTTTTTTATGGGCTTCGCGCGGCAGCTCGGCAATGGTTTGCTGTTGCAGTGGCAGCGCCAGCGGTGCAACGGCATCCACCCGCTTCAAAAAAGCGCGGCAGCTTTTGGCGTTCTCGCAAACCCAGTGGGTGATGCGGGCGGCGGCTTGCACGGTGTGCAGCGGCAGTACATCGGTCAGCGGCGCCTCGGTGGCGCAGCCGAAATCGAGGGGAGTGGGCACCAGGAAGAGGCGGCCTTTGGTGGTTTGTTGGGTCATGGCAACAGCAATCCGGCAGCGCGCAGCAAACGGGCTGTGCGGATCAGGGGCAGGCCGATCAAGGCGGTGGGGTCGTCGCTTTCGATGGCATCGAGCAAGGTGATACCCAGGCCTTCGCTCTTGGCGCTGCCAGCGCAGTCATAGGGGGTCTCGGCGCGCAGGTAGCGCTCAATCTCGGCATCATCGAGCGGGCGGAACACGGTGCGCACCACGGCGGTATCCGCCTGCGCAAAGCCGCTGGCCTTGCAGACCACGGCCACAGCGGTGTGGAACTGCATGCTTTGTCCGCTCATCGCGCGCAACTGCTCCACCGCCTTGTCATGCACCATCGGTTTGCCCAAGGGCTGGCCATGCAGGTCGGCCACCTGGTCCGAGCCGATCACGATGGCATCGGGGTACTGGGCGGCCACCGCATGGGCCTTGGCCAGCGCCAGCCGCAGCGCCAGCGCGGCCGGGCTCTCGCCGGGCTGTGGGGTTTCGTCCACATCGGGGGCGGCCGTCTCGAAGGGCAGGCGCAAACGCGACAGAAGCTCTCGCCGGTAGCGGGAGGTGGAGCCCAGTACAAGGGCGCGGGGCATCAGGGATTCAGACATGCCCAGATTCTCTTACACTGGCGCGCATGACAAAGGAATTTTCAGTCAATCGCCTTGAGATCAAGGCCTTTGCCCACCAAAACGCGGCGCTGGAAGGCGAGCTGCCCCTGGGGCAGCTGGCACGTTTGCTGGCTGAAGACCAGCGCGGCCAGGCCGCTGCGGCCGAGCCTGTGCGCTGGGTGCTGGATGGTGAATGGGTGGAATCGGCTGGTGGCGCAGGCCAGGCCTGGCTGCATCTGCATGCCGAAACCGGGATGCAGCTGCAGTGCCAGCGCTGCATGCGCCCGGTGGATGTGGCCGTCGAGAGCAGCCGCTCCTTCCGCTTTGTGAAGGACGAGGCCACGGCGGCCGCGCTGGACGATGAAAGCGAAGAGGACGTGCTGGTGCTGGCGCCCCAGATCGATGCGCTGGAGCTGATCGAGGACGAGCTGCTGATGGCCTTGCCCATGGTGCCGATGCACGATGTCTGCCCGGTCGATGTGAAGCTGGAGTCCGCCACCCAGGATTTCGACGACCGCCCTGCGGAAAAAGCCAATCCTTTTGCGGCGCTGGCATCGCTGCGTATCGATAAAAACTAATCCTAGTGTGGGTGGCTTGAAGCCTGCTTGCGATCTTTGCTATAATTTGAGGCTTCGCGCGAATCCCTCGTGTCTTTAATGGGCTAGTCGCGTAAATTTAGGGCATGCGTTTGTGATTGCGCAGGCCATGTCACCAACCCTTTCAAGACTCAGGAGCCATCATGGCTGTTCAACAAAACAAGAAATCCCCTTCCAAGCGCGGCATGCACCGTTCGCACAACGCACTGAATGTGCCTGGTATCGCTGTGGAGCCTACCACCGGCGAAACCCATATGCGCCACCACATCAGCCCCAACGGTTTCTACCGTGGCCGCCAAGTGCTGAAGAACAAGTCGGAAGCCTAAGCCATAGCTGTATAAAAAAGGCCCGCAGCTACATAGTAGCGCGGGCCTTTTTTATTGCTTGCCAGGAAGCGGCGCGGGGCGCGGCGGACTGGAACTCGGTGCGAACAACGTCAAAGAATTACCGAACGAATGATCACACTGGCCGTCGATTGCATGGGTGGGGACGCAGGTATCCGTGTCACGCTGCCCGCATGCAGGAAGTTTTTGGATAGCCACCCGGATGCCCATCTGCTGATGGTCGGGCAGGCGGAGGCATTGCAGTCTTTTCAGCACGAGCGTGCGACCATCGTGCCTGCCAGCGAAGTGGTCACTATGGATGACCCGGTGGAAGTGGCGCTGCGCAAGAAGAAGGATTCTTCGATGCGGGTAGCCATCAGCCAGGTGAAGACAGGCGCCGCACTGGCGGCCGTATCGGCGGGCAATACCGGCGCGCTGATGGCCATTGCCCGTTATGTGCTCAAGACGATGGAGGGCATCGACCGCCCGGCTATCGCCACCCAGCTTCCCCATGCCCAGGGCGGCGCCACGACGGTGCTGGACCTGGGCGCCAATGTGGACTGCACGGCAGAGCATCTGCTGCAGTTTGCTGTCATGGGCTCTGCGTTGGTCAGCGCCCTCGAAAACACCGAAAACCCCACCGTCGGCCTGCTCAATATTGGTGAAGAAGCCATCAAGGGCAGCGAGGTCATCAAGCGTGCCGGCGAGCTGCTGCGCACGGCTGGCCAATCGGGTTATCTCAACTTTTACGGCAATGTCGAAGGCAATGACATCTTCAAGGGCACGGTGGATATCGTGACCTGTGATGGCTTTGTCGGCAATGTCACGCTCAAGGCCAGCGAAGGCGTGGCCAGCATGATCAGCAACGGGCTCAAGCAGGAGTTCAAGCGCAACCTGCTCACGAAGATCGCCGCAGTGATCGCTTACCCGGTGCTGGCGCGCTTGATGAAGCGGGTGGACCACCGCCGCTACAATGGGGCTGCATTGCTCGGATTGCGCGGCCTGGTTTTCAAAAGCCATGGCTCGGCCGACGCGGTGGCGTATGAGCATGCCTTGCGGCGCGCCTATGATGCCGCCCGCAATGATTTGCTGGGGCGTGTGCAGACCAAGATTCAGACGGCAGCGCCCCTGCTGATGTCGGCAGACAGCGCTGCTGCTGCCAAAACCGTGACGTCTCCTACCTGAATTCGATGAGTATTTATTCCCGCATTATCGGCACTGGCAGCTACCTGCCGCCCCGTCGTGTCACCAATGATGAGTTGGCCGCTGAAATGGCCACGCGCGGTCTGGAAACCTCCGACGAGTGGATTGTGGAGCGCACTGGCATCAAGGCGCGCCATTTTGCAGCGCCCGATGTGGTAGCCAGCGATCTGGCGCTGGAGGCGTCGAAGAACGCCCTCCAGGCTGCCAACATCCAGGCCACCGATATCGACCTGATCATCGTCGCCACTTCGACGCCGGACATGGTGTTCCCGTCGACCGCCGCGATTCTGCAAAACAAGCTGGGCATCGCCAATGGCTGCCCGGTGTTTGACATGCAGGCGGTGTGCAGCGGCTTCGTCTATGCGCTGACGGTGGCGGACTCGATGATCAAGTCCGGCAGCGCCAAGCGTGTGCTGGTGGTGGGTGCCGAGGTGTTCAGCCGCATTCTTGATTTCAATGACCGCACCACCTGTGTGCTGTTTGGCGATGGTGCCGGCGCCGTGGTGCTCGAAGCCTCTGACAAGCCCGGCATTCTGGCCACCGAGCTGCATGCCGATGGCAGCCATGTCGACATTCTGTGCGTGCCGGGCAATGTCTCGGGCGGCCAGGTGATTGGCTCGCCGCTGCTGCGCATGGATGGCCAGGCCGTGTTCAAGCTCGCCGTTGGTGTGCTGGACAAGGCCGCGCGCGCTGCGCTCGAAAAAGCCGATATGCAGGAAGCCGATATCGATTGGCTGATCCCGCACCAGGCCAACCTGCGCATCATGATGAGCACGGCGCGCAAGCTCAAGCTTGCCCCTGAGAAGGTGGTCGTCACGGTGGACCAGCATGGCAACACCTCGGCAGCTTCGATCCCGCTGGCGCTGGACCATGCGGTGCGCAGCGGCCAGGTCAAGCCTGGGCAGAATGTGATGCTGGAAGGCGTGGGCGGTGGCTTCACCTGGGGCGCCGTGCTGCTGACCATGTAGCATGGCTCGGCTTTGCCGAGACTGCTGCCATCCGCCGATTGATAAAAAACTGATTTGAACCGAGACATGAGCGCTTTTGCATTTGTATTTCCGGGCCAAGGCTCGCAGTCCGTGGGCATGCTCGATGCCTGGGGTGGCCACCCCGCCGTTGTCCAGGCTTTGCAAGAAGCCTCGGATGCGCTGGGTGAGGACCTGGGCGCGCTGATCCAGAACGGCCCCAAGGAAACGCTGGCACTGACCGCCAACACCCAGCCGGTGATGCTGGTCGCGGGTGTTGCCGCATGGCGTGTCTGGCAGGCCGAAGGCGGCCCACAGCCGATGGCCGTTGCAGGCCACTCGCTGGGCGAGTATTCGGCACTGGTGGCTGCTGGTGTATTGACCTTGAGCCAGGCCGCGCCGCTGGTGCGCCTGCGTGGTGCTGCGATGCAGGAGGCCGTGCCCGTCGGCGCCGGTGCCATGGCTGCCGTGCTGGGTCTGGATGCCGAGAAGGTCAAGGCCGTGTGCGCCCAGGTGACTGCCCAGCTGGGTGGCGCTGAGGTCGTCGAGGCGGTGAACTTCAACGACCCCGGTCAGACCGTCATCGCCGGCTCCAAGGCCGCGGTGGAAGCGGCCAGCCTGGCCGTGAAGGAAGCGGGTGCCAAGCGCGCGCTGCCGCTGCCGGTGTCGGCACCTTTCCATTCCAGCCTGATGAAGCCCGCTGCTGAAAAGCTCAAGCTTGCGCTGGCCGAGCTGCAACTGGCTGCGCCCCGGATTCCTGTACTCAACAATATCGATGTGGCGATGCCCAGCGAGGCCGATGCCATCCGTGATGCGCTGTACCGCCAGGCCTTTGGCCCCGTGCGCTGGGTTGAATGTGTGCAGCGCCTGCGTGCGCTGGGCGCCACCCATCTGGTCGAGTGCGGCCCGGGCAAGGTGCTGACCGGCATGACCAAGCGCATTGACCCTGAACTCGTCGGTGTGGCTCTGTACGACCCCGCCACCTTGCAAGAAACCAAAGAAGCCATCGCATGACTGAAACCACCTCCACAGCCAAAGTCGCCCTGGTTACCGGCGCATCGCGCGGTATTGGCGCGGCCATCGCCCAGGCGCTCGGCGCAGCCGGCTACCAGGTGATCGGCACGGCAACGACCGAAGACGGCGCTGCCAAGATCTCGCAAGCGCTGTCGGCCTTTGCCGGCTCGCACGGCGTTGCGCTGGATGTGAACAATGGCGCTGCCGTCGAAGCGCTGATCGACAGCCTGGTCAAGACCCAGGGCGGTCTGCATGTGCTGGTCAACAATGCCGGTATCACCCGCGACACCCTGGCCATGCGCATGAAGGATGACGACTGGGATGCCGTGCTGGGTACCAATCTGAAGGCCGTGTTCGGTGCCAGCCGCGCTGCCATCCGTCCGATGATGAAGCAGCGTTTTGGCCGTATCATCAGCATCACCAGTGTGGTGGGCGCATCCGGCAATGCCGGTCAGGCCAACTACGCGGCCGCCAAGGCGGGTGTGGCAGGTATGACGCGCTCGCTGGCCAAGGAGCTGGGCAGCCGTGGCATTACGGTCAACTGCGTGGCGCCTGGTTTCATCGAGACCGATATGACGGCCCAGTTGCCCGAAGAGCAGAAGAAAGCACTGCAGTCGCAGATTGCCTTGGGCAAGCTGGGACAGCCGCAAGACATTGCCAACGCTGTGGTCTATTTGGCCTCAGACGGTGCCGGTTATGTGACCGGACAGGAGTTGCATGTCAATGGCGGCATGTATATGTAGATTTGACGAAAGTTGAATGCCGTTTCCTCGCGACGGCAAGTTGCACTCAGGTATTGCTGAAGCAGCTAGAATCGCGGGTTCATTCACAACCCCCAGAGGGAAACCATGAGCGATATCGAAGCACGTGTCAAGAAAATCATCGCCGAACAACTCGGCGTGGAAGAGTCTCAAGTAACGAACGAAAAGGCCTTCGTGGCCGACCTGGGCGCTGACTCGCTGGACACCGTGGAACTGGTGATGGCTTTGGAAGATGAGTTCGAGATCGAGATCCCTGACGAAGACGCAGAGAAGATCACGACGGTGCAGAACGCCATCGACTACGCCAACAGCCACCAAAAGGCTTAATTGATTGCGCATGCACTTGGCGCCCCTGGGGCGCAAGTGTCTTGCTGCCAATCTTCCGAGAGATCAACAAGAAAGTTGTAACGCATGAGTCGCCGTCGCGTCGTCGTGACTGGTCTGGGTTGCATCAGCCCCGTGGGTAACACGGTTGCTGAAGCCTGGTCCAACATTTTGGCCGGTCAATCCGGCATTGACCTCATTACCAAGTTCGACACCACGGATTTCAGCTGCAAGATTGCGGGTGAGGTGAAGGGTTTCGATCTTGAGTCCTATATGAGTGCCAAGGAAGCACGCACGATGGACTCCTTCATTCACTACGGCATCGCCGCAGCCCAAGAGGCTGTGAAAGACGCCGGCCTGCCTTCGGGCGAGGCACTGGATGAAGAGCTCGCAACTCGTATTGGCTGTGTGATCGGTTCGGGTATCGGTGGCCTGCCGCTGATCGAGAACACACACGGTGAATATGAGCGCCGTGGTGCGCGTCGCATCACGCCTTTCTTTGTTCCCGCGTCCATTATCAATATGGTCGCAGGCCATGTATCGATGCGTTTTGGCTTCAAGGGCCCGAACCTGTCGGTGGTGACCGCTTGCACGACCGGCTTGCACTGTATCGGTGAAGCTGGCCGCATGATCGAGTACGGCGATGCCGACGTGATGATTGCAGGCGGCTCCGAAGCCACTGTTTCCCCGTTGGGTGTGGGAGGGTTCGCAGCGATGCGTGCACTGTCCACACGCAATGACGATCCCAAGGCGGCATCGCGCCCCTGGGACAAGGGCCGTGACGGCTTTGTACTGGGTGAGGGCGCCGGTATTGTGGTGCTTGAAGAGTACGAACACGCCAAGGCCCGTGGTGCCAAGATCTATGCCGAGCTGCTGGGTTATGGCATGAGCGCTGACGCCGGTCACATGACCGCGCCCAACATGGACGGCCCACGCCGCGCCATGCTGGCTGCCCTGCGCAATGCAGGCGTCAATGCCGACCAGGTGGACTACCTCAATGCCCACGGCACGTCCACGCCGCTGGGAGACCTCAACGAAACCAATGCCATCAAGGCGGCCATGGGTGACCATACCAAGAAGATGGTGGTCAGCTCGACCAAATCGATGACCGGGCATTTGCTCGGTGGTGCTGGCGGCCTGGAGAGCGTCTTTACCGTCATGGCATTGAAGGACCAGAAGATTCCCCCGACCATCAACCTGGTGGACCAGGATCCGGAATGTGATCTGGACTACTGTGCGAACACGGCGCGTGACGCCAAGCTGGACATTGCCGTCAAGAACAACTTCGGTTTTGGCGGCACCAACGGTACGCTGGTGTTCAAACGGGTGTGATGAGGCGGGCGTCTCGGCGCCACTTCTGATATGCCTCGATAAGGCCTCTGCTGCAGAGGCCTTTGTCGTTTTTGGCGGGCATGGGCAACGCAAGGGCGTCGCGTGCTCCCCGCAGGGGTTTGCCCTGCGCCATGCCGGAGCGCCGTATTGCACAATGGGGTGATGTCTCTATTCAGCGCCTCCTCATGGGACAGCATCACGGCTCCCGCGCAATGATGGCGCCGCAGACTTGGGTGCTGGCGAGTCCTTCGCGCATCCGTCTGCTATTGGCGTGCTGGGTGGGGCTCACGACTGTGCTGGGTTTCGTCTGGATGCATGTGGCCGCCCCTTCTGCCTGGCAGCGTGCCCTGGCCGTGGCTGTGTTGGTACTCGCCATGGCGATCACCTGTCGTATGCCGCTGTGGCCGCAGGGAACTTGTTTGTGCTGGACAGGCTCTCAGTGGTGCCTCGGGCAAGGCCCGCTGGCATCGGCACACCGCCAAGCGCTGGCACAGTTGGCCGTGCTGATGGATGGGCAAAGCTGGATTTTGCTGCAGGCCTGGCCGCTGCAAAACGATGGACGCAGTCAGTGGCTGCTGGTGGTGAAAGCCTCTAATCCAGAGCGTTGGCCGGATATTCGTCGGGTTTTATACTCGTCCCTTGCCGCTGAACCGCAGAACATCCATCAGGTGTAAGCCTACAGCTGAACAACCACAACAATAGCTGCAAGCTTGTAGCCAAGAGGGCCTCTTTTATGACGGGAACGCCAACGGCCAGTACCCCGAATGCAAATGACAGCGATCTGCACCTGGTGCAGCGCACGGTGGCAGGAGATCAAAAAGCCTATGGCCTGCTGGTACTCAAGTACCAGCGACGCATTGAACGCCTCATCGGACGCATGGTGCGCGATGTGGATCTGGTGCCTGACCTGGCCCAGGAGACTTTCTTGCGTGCCTATCGTGCACTCCCGCAGTTTCGGGGAGACGCGCAGTTCTACACCTGGCTGTACCGGATTGCCGTCAATACCGCCAAGAAGGCGATGGTCGAGCTCAGCCGCAATCCGGTGATGACCGAAAGCGCGCTGCGCGGAAAAGACGATGACGATGAAACTTATGTGCCCGGGCGCGAACTAACCACAGATGAAACGCCGGAAACGGTTATTGCCGCCCAGGAAATTGCCCAGGCGGTCAATACCGCGATGGATGCGTTGCCCGAGGACCTGCGCCAGGCGATCGTGCTGCGTGAGATTGAAGGCATGTCTTACGAAGACATCGCCGCTGCGATGGATTGCCCCATCGGTACCGTGCGGTCGCGAATCTTTCGTGCCCGCGAGGCGATTTCCGCCAAGGTAAAGCCCATGCTTGAACGCCAGTCTGGCAAGCGTTGGTAGCTGATATGAGAGTGATGACTGGCTGCAAGGGCCTGGGGCCCGCTAGGAATATGGCTATGAATCTCGAAAACCAAGCATTGAACAAGAGCACACAGGCTGCCTGTGAGCAGCTGTCCGCCTGGATCGACGGTGAATTGGATGACCAGACGCTGAGCCAGCTGCTGGCCGCGTTGCCGGATCTGGCAGACGATGCGGATTGCTACGCCTCGGTGCAGTCCTACCAGGTCATTGGCGACCTGATGCGCACGGCGCATGCGCCGTGCTCTGACAGCCTGGCATTCCTGAATGCATTGAATGCCAAGATTGCGCTGGAGCCACCGTTGGTGGCCCAGGGACAGCCCGCACCAGGCGATGTGGCCGTGCCCGCAGTGGCCACGGCCGCTGCGCAGGCTGTCACACCTGCCGCCGTGCAGGATGCTGCCAACCATTCGGTCTTCCGCTGGAAGATGGTGGCCGGCTTTGCCACGGTGGCTGCTGTCGCCATGGTGGGCTGGAACAGTGTGGGCCTGCTGTCGAACGGCTCGGGCAATGATGGACGCCAGCAGATCGCGTCAGCCGCTGCTCCCCAGGTGGTCGCTTCGGCGGCTTCTGGCCGGCCTGCAGCGGGGTCTAATGCCCAGGGGCTGGTCCAGCAGCAAGTGACGGTCGGCCAGAACTCCACGATCATGCTGCGTGATCCGCGCCTTGACGAGTTGCTGGCGGCACGCGGTCAGATTGGCGTTACTGCCAACCTGCAAATGCCGGCTGGCTTCTTGCGCAATGCCACCTTCAATGCAGAAAAGCGCAGTGATGGCTGTGCCGACAAGGCCTCGCGCCTGTGCTGATCAGGCGCTGATTTCCTCCAAAAACACCTGCTGTGCAGGTGTTTTTTTATGACTTTTAGCGCCAGAGGCTTGAAACCTGTGGTTTGCTGCCTATCTGATGGTGATGCACGCTTGGAACCTTGAGGCAGATGGCCCCTCCAATTGCGGCACGGCGCCATTGCAAGTGGCTTGGGTCCCTGCAGATGCTGCGCCGCCCCCATTGTCAAATTGAGGAGTGATATGTCTCTAAAGCGTTGGAAGCCTTTTCAGATCAGCGCACTGGCGGCCATCCTGTCCGTCAGCAGCGCGATGATGCTGCCAGCGGCAGCCCAAACCCCCGCGCCTGCGGTCGTGCGTGGCTTGCCTGATTTCACTGACCTGGTCGACCAGGTCGGGCCATCGGTGGTCAATATTCGCACGATGGAAAAGGTCTCCAGCCGCCAAGCGCAAAGTGGTCTCGATCCCGAGATGCTGGAGTTTTTCAAGCGCTTTGGCCTGCCTGTCCCCAGCATCCCCAAGCAACAACGCCCGCAGCGCCCAGGCGCGGATGGCGATGAGGTGCCCAGCGGCCTGGGCTCCGGCTTCATCCTGACGGCAGACGGCTATGTGATGACCAATGCGCATGTGGTCGATGGCGCCGATGAAGTCATCGTGACCCTGACCGACAAGCGCGAGTTCAAGGCCAAGATCGTCGGCGCCGACAAGCGCACCGATGTGGCGGTGGTGAAGATCGAGGCCACAGGCCTGCCTGCCGTCAAGATTGGCGACGTGAACCGCCTGCGCGTGGGTGAGTGGGTCATGGCGATCGGCTCGCCGTTTGGGCTGGAGAACTCGGTGACCGCCGGCATTGTGTCCGCCAAGCAGCGCGACACTGGTGATTACCTGCCCTTTATCCAGACCGATGTGGCCATCAATCCCGGTAACTCCGGCGGCCCGCTGCTGAACATGCGTGGCGAGGTCGTGGGTATCAACAGCCAGATCTACTCACGCTCGGGCGGCTTTATGGGCATCTCGTTCTCGATTCCCATCGATGAAGCGGTGCGCGTGAGCGACCAGTTGCGCGCCACCGGCCGCGTGGTGCGCGGCAAGATTGGGGTGCAGATTTCCACCGTCAGCAAGGATGTGGCCGAATCGATTGGCCTGGGCAAGGCCCAAGGGGCGATGGTGACCGGCGTGGAAAGTGGCTCGCCTGCCGAGAAGGCTGGTGTGGAGGCGGGTGACATCATCACCAAGTTCGACGGCAAGCCGCTGGAGAAGCTGGCCGATCTGCCGCGTTGGGTGGGTAACACCAAGCCAGGCTCCAAGAGCACGGTCACCGTATTCCGCCGTGGCAAGACCTTGGACCTGCCGATCACCATCATCGAAATTCCGTCAGACGCCAATGCAGATGCTGCTGCTTCGAGCAAGGAGCCAGAGAAGGCCAAACCTTCGACTGCAGCGCAGCAGCTGGGTCTGGTGGTTACCGACCTGACCGATGCACAGCGCAAGTCCATGCATCTCAAGGGCGGTGTGCAGATTGTCTCGGCTGATGAGGCTGCTGCCCGTGCCGGTCTGAAGCAAGGCGATGTGATCCTGGGTATTGCCAATACCGAGATCAATGACGTCAAGCAGTTCGACGCGGCTGTTGCCAAGGCTGACAAGTCCAAGCCCGTCAATGTGCTGTTCCGCCGGGGTGAGTGGACGCAGTATGTGCTGATTCGCCCGACCAAATAAACCGTCCGCGCACTGTCGCTGTGCGGGTTTCAAGCCGGTCTCCTGGATGGAGATCGGCTTTTTTCATGGGGCGGTTGGATCAATGTGGCGCCCGCCCCAGCAACGAAAAAGCCTCAGAGCATTGCTACTCTGAGGCTTGACGTTTGGTGCGGCTGGCAGGAATCGAACCCACGACCCCTTGGTTCGTAGCCAAGTACTCTATCCAGCTGAGCTACAGCCGCTAAGCCATCGATTGTAGCACGCAATCTTGAACCATTTACAGATTTTTTTGGTCCGTTGAACCAAGCGGACTGGACCAGGGGCTGGTTGGGCCAGTCAGCTCTTGGTCATCCTCTCCGTTGATGGCATGCAGATATCACAGCGAACGGCCTGTAGCGCTCCGAGTGAACGTAGTACATATTCACTATTTTTGGGGATTGACCGTTGGTAGGCGCAGTCCGATAGTTAGCCATATTGTTAATTTCTGTATATGGCTGCTGAAATGAGGTTGTACAGGCTTTCGATCTTGGGGTGGTTGCTGGCTTTGGGCTGCGTGCTGATGCATGCCCTGCCTGCTGCTGCATCGACCAGAGATGCGCCAGAGAACTACAACCTGCTGCGCTTGCAGCAAGTGTCGGCTGTTGGCCCTGGACCCCATGCAAGCCGTCTGGCCAGTGCCTGGGCGCAGGGTGTGGCTTTGCCTGGCACCGATGCGCATGCCCCTCCGCTTGGCAGTGCGCAAGATGACGAGACGGTTTTCCACCGTGTACGACACAGCATGGGTGCGGTGAGCGAGCAAGCGGTCGGCGTTTGGTCCAGGCCCACTCCGAAGCTGGGCGGGTTGGTGCTCGTCTTGCTGACAGTGTTCGCACTGGTGCTAGGATTTTTAAGCCTGCGCTGGCACCGCGAAACAGCGCAATGACCCGGGAGATACCATGCCAAGCATCTTCCCAATCACCAAAAGATCCGTTTGCATGGTGGATCAATGATGCCCTTCAGTTTTTGAAGCGGCTGTGCGCCCGTGCATCGTATGGCGGGGGCGCAATGCCGTACCAGGTGGCTTGGACTCCAGCATGCGGCGACCTTTCTCAGACTTCCGGATCGATTCAGGTTTTGCCGAAAGGGTGGCCTTTGCGGGGAGGGCGATACCGGCAACGTGACCGCGTTTTGTGGATCCCTAATGCGTTTTCTGGTGCGCTACTGCCTGCTGTTGTTGGCGGCGAGCCAGCAGCATGCCTGCCCCACTAAGGCTGAGAGACAGCAGTAGCAAGCTGCCGTACCCAGAGGAAGGAACTGCCTTGACGGCGGCCCCCCCGTTGTCGTCGTCTCTGACCAGCACCTGTGCGGGAGTGCCTGCTGGCTCATAGCTGCCCGCAGCAGTGGCTGGCGCGATTGACAGCTCTGCAAGGACGTCGCCGTCATTCGGGTCGGTATTGGGGGTTGCCACGATGGTGCAAGTCGCGGTCGAAGCGCCCGCTGGTATGGTGATGCTCTGAGGGCAGGAGGTGCTGTAGCGTGGATTGGCGGCGGGAAGATTCAAGTTCACGCTGAGCCCTTGCGCCGGAGCCGCTTGCGAGAGCGTCAAGGTGCAGGTGCTGACCTGGTTGACAGAATCAAACAGCTGCGCAGGCGTGCAGGCAACGCTGACGGTAGGAGCCAGCAACATGGATTGCAGATACCAGTTATTGCCTACCTTGTTCAAGGTATAGCTGAAGCCACCAGCACTGATGCTGCCGCCCTCCAAGCTAAACACGGCATCGGATGCGCCATCGACCTTGACCACCAGAATGCCATTGCCGCTGGTGACGGCGCCCAATCCGTTGGCATTCACGATGCGCAAGGTGCTGGCTCCGCTGGTGCTGCCGTTGACTTCCAGCACATCAGACGCAGAGTTGCTGTCGCCGAGTACCGTGTCGAGGACCACCACATTGCTGGCTGTGCCACTGAAGTTGCCTGTGAGCGTCAGGCGATCATCCGCAGCCGCGCTGGCATCCGCGAGGCGGATGGTGCCCGCACTCGCGATGCTGCCATACACGCTGAAGGTACCTTGGGCAGCGCTGGCATTGAGTGTGGCTGCACCATCGATATTGAGCTGCGCCGCTGCGCCACTTTCGAACAGCGAGCCGCTGAGCTGCAAGTTTGCTGCATTGGCGAGGTGGATCGTTTCCCAAAGGGTCAGGTTGCTTCCGTTGGCAAGATTATTGCTGCCGGTGAAACCGCGCATGGCTACACCATCCAAGGTCAAGATGTCGTTACCCGCACCGCCATCAAACTGGGGAGCTTGCGACACATCCACGCCTGCAAGCAAGGTGAGGGCGTCGTCGCCTTCGTCCATGGCCGTGATGCCGACGAGTGTCCCCCCGCTCGCCTGCATGCTGTCATTGCCTGCGCCCATATGGATGCTGCCGGTTATCGAGCCGCCGGTGTGGACCAGCGTATCGGCGCCGCCACTTAAAAACACGGATCCGCTCACTGTTCCTGCGTTGTTCAGATGCACGGGCACGTCCTGATAGGCCAGTACGGCGTAACTTTGTGGATCCGAGCGAATGATGCCACTGGCGCTGTTGTTGATGGTTTGCAAGGCCGTCAAGCCGGCTGCGGAAGGGAGCACCATCACCGCAGCTCTGAACGCAGGGTCCGGAATGGCAGTGCTGGACTTGATCTCCAACAGTCCGCTGTTGTCAATCGTGGCTGGATTGGTGTTACTGGCAGCACCCGATTGGGCGGCATATACATAATTGCTGGGGCTGTCGACGATCACGCTGCCGGTGTTGTTGATGCGAGAGAGACCGGTGCTATTGGCGTAACCAATGATGGCTATGCCCCCTATCGCCGACGTGGCCCCAGCACTGGTATTGACCACGCTGACACTGCCGCTATTTTCTACCAGGGAACTGGCCGTTGCGCGCTGGTAAATTCCGGTACTGCCTAATGTACGTGTTGGATGGGTGTTGGTGACATGGATTTGCCCGGCATTGATGGTGCTGCCACTGCCACCGCTTGCAGGGTCCCACATGCGCGGCTGAAAGCCGTTGGTAAAAGCGTCTGCCGAAGACTGGGAATTCACCACGCCCGTATTGGTTACGGTGAAATTTTGCGCAAGCACCTCTATCACATTGTTCGAAACACTCGCGCCGGTCGCCGTATTGGTAAACGTAATACTGCCAGCGTTGGTCACCGTCGCTTGGCTATTTGCGGCGCTTGCTGCTACCGCCACCACATCCAATCCACTATTGGTCAGCGCAGGGCTAGCGGTAGTCATGACGAGGCTGGCGCCCGCTTCATTGCGGAAGCGGGCGGCGCTGAAATTGTTGTTGGTCAGGTAGCCAATATTGGCCAGTGCTCTGCCGCCTCCCGCCGGTATTAGATAGAGCGCATTATCCCAGGTCATCTTGCCTTGATTGATAACCAACACACCGTTCGCCGCTGTCTCAACCGCATAGATCAATCCAATACTGGCGCCATTCAGCGTCATATCACCTGCGGCGTCGTTGGTGAGTTGAACGTTTGCCGCATTGATCTGGTACTGGCCTGTCGTTGTGCCGCTGCACAAAACCGAGCCCCCTGCGGTGCCCATGGGCGAGGGCGGTGAGCATGCAGCCCAGCTGGTCAAGGGCAGCGCAAATGCCCCATATGCTGTTGCTACAAAAGCCTTGAGTCCCCAATGAAAAGGAACTCGTACCGATATGGGCAAATAGTTCATGCGCACTAAATTACCAGCTTTATGTATCCCTTTGTTAATATTTTGGCTATGGGGTGGCGCATATTTTTAGATGACGCTCTATTTTTAAAATAGCCTCAAGCCGGTTAAATAGTTGTTATTGCATCTTGTCTTTGTACGCTGCCATGGGTATGCACTTTTGCCGCCAGTTTTCACTGACTGGGTGCAAACATGCAGGCCCATGGATCTAAGGCTAGCGCTGAGCCAGCGCCTTACCGTCCTGCGACATCGCACGCAGATGGCGCTCCACACGCAGGAAAACCACGATCATCATCAAGAAAACGAATGACCACAGCAGCACGGTGAACACCAGCAGGTTGCTGGGTTCAATCAGACGCTGCAGCCAGCCGGACGTCGCCGTCTGCACATCGCTCTCCCCCGCCTTGGCGCTGAACACCATGTTGTAGTTGAGCAGCAGATTGCTGACGGCAATGGATGCGGTCTGCTTGCTGATGCCAGCCTGCACCTGAGGGTCCGCCAGCAGGGTCTTGAGCGCCGCAGGCGCGCCCAGCACGAAGGCGCGGCCTGCATCATAGTTGTAGCTGCTGATGATGCTGCGGGTCTGGTTCAGCAGCACCTCGCCAATACTGGTGGGCTGGGGCTCCCAGCCATCGCCATCGGCTGCCTCGGCAGCGGCAGATGCCGCAGTGGCCGCGTCCAGTGCGGCGATGTCGTTGCCGGCCCGCTCCTTGGCATGCATGGCCTCTACCAGTGCGGGCAGCGGCTGCGCAGGTGCCAGGCCTCGTTCGCTGTTGTCGTCTTCAAGTTTCTTGCGCTGTACCGGATTGCGTTCAATGGCCGCACGTACCAGTGCATCGACTTCTGCAAATGCTGCCACTGCGGCAGTGTCTGCTGCCAGCTTGTCATCGTGTACGACCTGGCTGGAGTCACCATAGCCAAAGTCGGAATAGGTGATCTTCTTCAGCTCTTCGTCGCTGATTTTGAGCGCGGCCCAGTCGCGGCCTTTGTGCATGTCTTCTGCGGCGGTCTCGGGGGAGGGTTTGTGGGCAGCTCCCCAGCTCCACAGCGCAAAGTTGAACAAGGTGAACAACACGAGTACCACCATCACCAGCCGCATCAGGTACAGCAGCGCACTTTCTATTTTTCCGAGCATTTATTCCATCTCTTATCAATTTTCAAAACCCGAGAGTGTGGCATGGGGTTGGGAGGCGATGACGGTTATTGCTCGTTGCTATGGTTACTGATTGTTTATTGCCCCGCGCGCGCTTTCCAGAGCCGGCGGCGGGAAGAAGGGGCTGTAATCACAGTTGATTATTGAAGTCTCGAATGAGCCATGCAGTCGGGATGATCTGCACGATAAAGCCTATCCTCTAACTCGCGATTGCGCTGGTTCAGCCGTATCCGTTTTCCGTTCAGCTCTCCTCCTTGCCCGCATTCTGCTGCGCATCGATCGCTTTCATGTTGTCCAGCAGCTTGAGCAGGTAGTGCAGGGTGTGCACCATGTCATTGCTCGAGAAGCCCTCCAGCGCTTGCTCGTAATAGCGGCCAATCGACTCGGCCGCATCGTGCTGCCACACCTGCTGCCCGGCAGCGGTGAGCTGCACCAGGCGCGAGCGTTTGTCCGCCGGGTCGGGCACGCTGTGTACATAGCCTGCGGCCTCCATGCGCGACAGCAGACCGGTCAGGTTCTGGCGGCTCACCAACAGATAGCGCGCCAACTCCCCCATGCCCATGCCTTCTGCGGTTTCTGGCCGTGACAGGGCCCCCATCACCGCCCATTGCTGTGTGGTCAGCCCCTGGGCTTCCACCGCCTTGGTGCCTGTTTTATGCAACATGTTGGCGCATTGGTAGAGCTTGAAGTACAGCCGGTTGGCCAGGTCGGTGCGCAGCTGGTTCGGGTTTTCTCTAGGAGTTTTGGCGGTTTTGCTCATGATTGGGATATTGCCATGGTACGGCATTTGTGTAAATATATTGTCTAATTACACGATGCAATGCGCAAGAAAGGTGGAATCATGGCACGTTTTGATGGGCAACATGTTGTAGTAACGGGTGGCGGTGGCGGCATTGGGGGTGCGACCTGCAAACGCTTTGCTGGTGAAGGCGCCCGGGTGACCGTGCTCGACAAGCAGCTGGGCGCCGCGCAGGCGGTGGCCGATGCGATTGCAACTGCCGGCGGCCTGGCACAAGCGGTGGCCTGCGACATCACGGATCGCGCCAGTGTGGATGCCGCCGTGCAGCAGGCCGAGCAGTGGGCGGCCATCGATGTACTGGTCAACAACGCGGGCTGGGATGTGTTCAAACCTTTTACCAAGACCCATGAACGGGAATGGCAGCAGCTCATTGCCATCAACCTGGTGGGCGCCTTGCACATGCACCACGCGGTGCTGCCGCGCATGGCAGAGCGCAAGGCGGGCCGGGTCGTCAACATCGCGTCTGACGCGGCGCGCGTGGGCTCTTCGGGCGAGGCCGTCTATGCCGCCTGCAAGGGCGGGCTGGTGGCGCTGTCCAAAACCCTGGCGCGCGAGCATGCCCGCCACAACATCACCGTGAACGTGGTCTGCCCCGGCCCGACGGATACCGCCTTGTTTGCCAGCTACAAGGAGGGCGCGGGCAACCCCGACAAGCTGCTCGACGCCTTTACCCGCGCGATCCCGCTGGGCCGCATCGGCCAGCCAGAGGACTTGCCCGGCGCCATCCTGTTCTTTGCCTCCAGCGATGCCGCGTATGTGACCGGCCAGGTCATCAGCGTATCGGGCGGCCTCACGATGGCCGGTTGAAGGCCCCCCCAATCACAAGGAGACTGACATGGAATTCGAAGACATCCTCTACGAAGTGCGCAACCACGTGGCCTGGATCACCATCAACCGGCCCGAGAAGATGAATGCCTTTCGCGGCACCACCTGCGACGAGCTGATCCGCGCACTGAACAAGGCCGGCTACGACCGGAGTGTGGGCTGCATCGTACTGGCCGGCGCGGGCGACAAGGCATTTTGCACCGGTGGCGACCAGTCGGCACACGACGGCAACTACGATGGCCGTGGCACCATTGGCCTGCCGATGGAAGAGCTGCACGACGCCATCCGCAATGTGCCCAAGCCGGTGATTGCCCGCGTGCAGGGCTATGCGATTGGCGGCGGCAATGTGCTGTGCACCATCTGCGATCTGACGATCTGCTCCGACAAGGCCATCTTTGGCCAGGTAGGGCCCAAGATGGGCTCGGTCGACCCCGGCTATGGCACGGCGTTCCTGGCGCGCGTGGTGGGCGAGAAAAAGGCGCGCGAGATCTGGTACCTGAACAAGCGTTATTCCGGCGAAGAGGCCGTTGCGATAGGCCTGGCCAATCTCTGCGTGGCACCAGAGCAGCTCGATGCCACGGTGCAGGAATGGGCCGAGACCATCTGCGAGCGCAGCCCCACCGCGATTGCCATTGCCAAGCGCAGCTTCAACATGGACACCGCGCACCAGGCGGGCATCGCCGGCATGGGCATGTACGCGCTCAAGCTGTATTACGACACCGACGAGTCGCGCGAAGGCGTGGCTGCGCTCAAGGAAAAGCGCAAGCCCGATTTTCGCAAACACGCCAAGTAACGCAGCCTGCCGCAAGAGGTGTCCATGAACCCGTACCTGAACGATGACTTGATGACCCTGGCCGCATCGGTGCGCCGGTTTGCTGACGCGCGCGTGGCGCCGGGCTTTCTGGAGCGCGACCGGACCCGTGTGCTGGACCGCAGCCTGATGCGCGAGATGGGCGCGATGGGCCTGATTGCCCCCGAGCTGCCCGAGCCACTGGGCGGGCAGGGCCTGGGTTGCCTGGCTGCCGGCGTGGTGCATGAGGAGCTGGCGCGTGCCGACCTGAGCATGTCCTATGTACCGCTGCTGGCATCGCTCAATGCGCAGATTCTGGCGGCCCATGGCCAACCGGCTGTGGCGCGGCCCTGGTTGCAGAAAATGGTGGCGGGCGAGGCACTGTGCGCCATAGCGCTGACCGAGCCCCGCGGCGGCTCCGACGCCGCCAGCCTGCGCCTGCGCATCGAGCGCGATGCAGAAGGCTACGTGCTCAACGGTGAGAAAACCTCCATCTCCGCCGCAGACCAGTGCGATATCGCCGTGGTGTTTGGCCGTACCGGCACGGTGGAATCGGGCGCGCATGGTGTAACGGCCGTGCTGGTGCCGATGGACTTGCCCGGCATCACACGCAGCCGTTTCGACTGCCATGGCCAGCGTGCCATTGGCCGGGGCTCGCTGTTCTTCGACAACGTGCGCGTGCCGCTCTCGCATCGCCTCGGTGACGAGAACCAGGGCTTTGTGCAGGTGATGCAGGGCTTTGACTATTCGCGCGCGCTGATTGGCTTGCAGGTGCTGGCCGTGGCACGCGCGGCGCTCGACGATGCCTGGCAGTACGTTACCCAGCGCCAGGCCTTTGGCAAGCCTTTGTCGGCCTTTCAGGGCGTGTCGCACCCGCTGGCGGATTTTGATACGCAGGTCAGCGCCGCACGCCTTTTGTGCCTGCAGGCGCTGTGGCTCAAGGACCAGGGCAAGCCCCACAGTGCCGAGGCGGCGATGTGCAAATGGTGGGCGCCCAAGCTCGCCTATGACTGCATCCACCAGTGCCTCTTGATGTTTGGCCATGGCGGCTACGACCGGGGCGTGATGGAGCAACGCCTGCGCGATGTGCTGGGCTTTCAGATCGGCGACGGTACGGCCCAGATCATGAAAACCATCATTGCCCGCGACCGGGCCGGCAGGCAGGCGGTGCCCGCATAGCCATCGTGATGGGCTCCCAAGCGCAGCCACAAGCGCGGAGCCCCAACCCACAGGAGACAAGCATGGAATTTGATGCCGTATTGCTGGCGCCGCGCCGCGCGCAGATGCGCAGCCAGGGCTGGTGGCGCGACACCACCATCAACGAGGCGCTGGACCAGGCGGCGCAGCAGTGGCCTGACCGCTTGGCGCTGGTGGCGCAGCGCGCAGGCGAAGGTGCTGCGCAGTCCTTCAACTACGCGCAGCTGGCGCGCATGGCCGACCGCGTGGCCATCGGTTTGTGGCGGCTCGGTGTGCGTCCTGCCGATGTGGTGGCCTGCCAGTTGCCCAATGTCTGGCAGTTCACGGTGCTGTACCTGGCATGCGCACGCATTGGCGCAGTGCTCAATCCCTTGATGCCGATCTTTCGGGAGCGTGAGCTGCTGTTCATGCTCGGCCATGGGGAGGCCAAGCTCATCGTGGTGCTCAAGGACTTTCGCAGTGTGGACTACGAGGCGATGCTCAAGGGCATTCAGCCCCAATTGCCCCAGCTTCAGCACGTGGTCGCCAGCGGGGGTGCCGGTGCAGACAGCTTTGAGGCGCTGCTCGCCGAGCCCGCATGGGAGCGCGATGCCGACGCCGCGCAGATCCTGGGGTGCCACCGGACCCCGCCCGATGCCATCACCCAGCTCATCTACACCAGCGGCACCACGGGCGAGCCCAAGGGGGTGATGCACTCTTCCAACACCTTGATGGCCAACATCCATGCGTATGCCGAGCGCCTGGCCCTGGGCCGCGACGAGGTGGTGCTGATGGCCTCGCCGATGGCGCACCAGACCGGCTTCATGTACGGGCTGATGATGCCGGTGATGCTGGGCGCGGCGGCGGTGTTGCTGGATGTGTGGAACGCCGCCACGGCCGCGCAGCTGATCCGGCAGTGGCGCTGTACCTTCACGATGGCATCGACGCCATTTCTGGCAGATCTGTCGCGTGAGGTGGCGACCAGCGGGGCCGTGCCCAGCCTGCGCACCTTTCTGTGCGCTGGCGCGCCCATCCCCGGGCCCTTGGTGGAGCAGGCGCAGACGGCGTTGGGCGCGCAGATCATCTCGGCATGGGGCATGTCGGAGAACGGCGCTGTGACCACGACTTTGCCTGGCGATGGCGCGCAGCGCGCAGTCGAGACCGATGGCCTTCCGTTGCCCGGTGCCGAGGTCCAGGTGGTGGATGACCTGGGTCAGGAGTGCCCACGCGGCGAGATCGGTCAGTTGTGGGTGCGTGCCCCTTCCAACTTTGGCGGCTATCTGAAACGCCCCCACCTCAATGCCACCACGCAGGACGGTTGGTTTGACACCGGGGACCAGGCCCGCATGGATGCGCAGGGCTATATCCGCATCACCGGCCGCAGCAAGGATGTGATCATCCGCGGCGGTGAGAACATTCCGGTGGTTGAGGTGGAGTCCCTGCTCTACAAGCACCCGGCGGTGGCGCAGGCAGCGGTGGTGGCCTATGCGGACGAGCGCCTGGGCGAGCGGGCCTGCGCAGTGATCGTGCTCAAGCCCGGCGCCGCCGAGCCGGTGCTGGCCGATCTGACCGGCTTCTTGCGGGCGCAGAAGCTGGCGCCCCATTACCTGCCCGAGCGTCTGGTGGTGCTGCCAGAAATGCCGGCTACGCCGTCAGGCAAGATCCAGAAGTTCAAGCTGCGCGAGCAGCTCAAGGCCTGCCTTCATAGCTAGACCGCGTCCGATGCGCCCGAGGAGCTGTCGCGGTTGCGCAGCACGATGGTGATCTGGCCGTTGGTCTCTATCGTGGCCTGTTCCACCTCGTAGGTGTGCAGGCAGCCTGCTCCGCGCAGCGCGGCCTTCAGGTCGTCGCCGGTGATGAGTTCCGCATCCATCACTTTCTGGTTGACCTGTCCGTTGGAGATCAGCCGCTTGGGAATGCCATCTACCCAGCGCGACACCCGCCGGCTGCGGTAGCTCAGCTGCGCCATGATGGAGTGGCAAGCAATCAAGGTCGTAGCCGATATCAGTCCGCCGATCAGCGAGTTGTCGCCCGCGTTCATCGAGTTCTGTACCGCGTTCGACAGGATCAGCAGCAAGATCAGATCGAAGGGGTCGTACTGTCCGATCTGGCGCCGGCCCGTCAGCCGCAAAAACACCAGCAAGAACGCGTAGACGACAAAGCCGCGAACGACAAACTCCCACCACGGAACACTCATAGAGAACATGGCATCACTCCTCGCAAACGGGGGGGCGGGCGGCGCCTGCACACATGCCGGATGTGCCCGCTGACTGGGCAATGATAGTCCGCAGCGGCCGCCCGGCGCGCTGTGGCCGCGTACGCTGGCAGGCTCGCACGTCGTCGTCTTTTGCCGCTAGTTGCGCTGGCGCAGCGGGCCGGTGCTTGCACGCGGCAAGCCCATGGATAAAAAAGGCGCCAGTGTGTGCTGGCGCCCGGAAGGGGGGAGGGGGCTGGGCCGCTTACATGCCCTGGCCCAGATCGGAGATCAGCTGCGCCGACAGGTACAGGCGCCGGGCGATGGGCTCGGTCAGCACGTATTCGGCCAGGTTGGAGTGGTAGTTGGCGCCGGGCAGGCCCAGGCCTTCGATGACCGGCTTGCCCGACAGCGCGGCGTAGGCCGCATCGGATCCACCGCCCCCGCGCGTGGTGTACATCTGCGATTTGCCACCCACATCGGCATAGATGGTGATGGCCTTCTGGATCAGCTTGACGCCCTCATCGGTGGCGTTGAAGGCGGGGCGGCCACGGGTCAGGTTGATGTCGATGGTGGCGCCGTGCACATGGGGCACCGATGCGGCCTTGTCCAGCATGCCCTTCATCAGATCCAGATCTTCATTCTTGCCATAGCGCACATCGGCGTTGACCACCGCCTTGTCCGGGATGATGTTGGTGGCGGTGCCGCCGGCGTTCATCGTGGTCCAGTTGAAGCCGCGTTCCTTGGCTTTGTCCTGGATGTCCTGCGTGCGCAGCACCAGCGCCGAGGCCTCGGTCAGCGCATTGATGCCCGCCTCTGGCGCCACGCCCGCATGCGATGCCTTGCCGTGCACCACGGCCTGCACATAGGCAATGCCCGAGGTGGCTGTGCCAAAGCCTTCTTCCAGGCCCGAGGGCTCGTAGGACAGCACATAGTCATGGGACGCGGCCAGCTGCTGGATCAGATCGCGCGAGCCGAAGGAGCCCTTTTCCTCATCGGTGTTGAACATCACCGTGATGGTCTTGAACTTGCTGAAGTTCTGCGCCTTGAGCAAGCCCAGGCTGTGCAGAATCACCGCGATGCCGCCCTTGGCATCGGCAATGCCTGCGCCATAGGCCTTGTCGCCCTCTACCTTGAATGGCGCCGAGGCCAGAATGCCTCGGGTGTAGACGGTATCCATGTGCGCCATCAGCAGCAGGCTCTTGGTGCCGCTGCCCTGGAAGGTGCCGACAATGTTGTCGCCCACGACACCGGCCTCGGCCTTGTGGCGCACCACGGTGGCGCCCAGCGCCTGCAGGCGGGCTTCCAGGTAGTTGCCCATCTGCGGAATGCCGATGGCGTCATTGGTGCCTGTCTCGATGTTGACCAGCTCCTGCAGCGTCTGCAGCACTGCCGCTTTCTCGGCCTGCGAAGCCTGGTCGAGCACGGCGTTGTAACGCAGCGAAGAGGCGCTGCTGTCGGAGCAGCCCGATACGGTCAAGGAAAGGGCCGCAGCAGCGGCAATGGCCAGCAAGGTTTTTTTCATAGTAGTCATTGGATGAGAGGGGATCCCTGAAAGCGTCACGGGATTGTCATGCGACGGATGCAAGCATAAGAACCGCACCCCGCCAAGGCGGTCACGGCTGAGACAAGCGCTGCGGCCTTTGCCCGCCCTGTCTCGCACCGGTCCATCCGGGGCCGCGCCAGCACTGTTACCGCACTGACCGCGGTGCTGCAGCGATGGCAACCCATGGTCCTGCGGCACCAAGGCCCGGCGACAGGTTCACGCGTCTGCTGCTTTGATCGCGTAGCCGTCCTGGAGTGGGGACAACTTCCTTCACCTGAGTTGTAAGCAGAAGGCCCGAGTCGGGCAACGAAGGCGCGCCTCGCCCTCGTTTGCATCGTCATGCCCCTGAGGGATCACACCGTGATTCGATGGGCGCCTGTCTCGTCGGCTTCTCGTTCGGGTGCGCGCAGCAGATGGCGCCCAGTAGGGTAATCAAGCCCTGCGGTACCGCCCGCTCAGGTCCGCCCTCGCTGCTGCGCCAGACGAGGCTACGCGGACTCACTGGCGGTCGCGGCGTTCGCCATGTTGGCCTTCACGCGGTTGCCGGTGGGCGTCTGACTGCTGCTGCATCTGCGGCTGGCGCATTTGCTCTGCTTGGGCATGCTGTTGCGCCATTTGCTGTTGGTGCCTCTGTTCTTGCTGTGCGCGCTGCTGGGCCATCTGTTGTTGGCGTGCTTGCTCCTGCTGGGCATGCTGCTGCGCCATCTGCTGTTGGTGCACCTGGTCTTGCTGGGCGCGCTGTTGGGCCATCTGTTGCTGGCGTGTTTGCTCTTGTTGCGCGCGCTGCTGTGCGATCTGCTGCTGGTGCGCCTGGTCTTGCTGGGCGCGCTGTTGCGCCATCTGCTGCTGGCGTGCTTGCTCTTGTTGCGCGTGCTGCTGTGCGATCTGCTGCTGGTGCGCCTGGTCTTGCTGTGCGCGCTGTTGCGCCATCTGCTGCTGGCGTGCTTGCTCCTGCTGGGCATGCTGCTGTGCCATCTGCTGTTGGTGCATCTGGTCTTGCTGTGCGCGCTGTTGCGCCATCTGCTGCTGGCGTGCTTGCTCCTGTTGCGCATGCTGCTGTGCCATCTGCTGTTGGTGCATCGGGTCTTGCTGTGCGCGCTGTAGCGCCATCTGCTGCTGGCGTGCTTGCTCCTGTTGCGCATGCTGCTGCGCCATCTGCTGTTGGTGCATCGGGTCTTGCTGCGCGCGCTGCTGTGCCATCTGTTGCTGGCGTGTTTGCGCTTGCTGTGCTTGCATGGGTTGGCCGTGTGCGGGCGGTTGGGCGATGGTCAACCCGCCTGGCCGTTGATGGGCTGCTGCCGGGGCCCTCTGGACATGGGGGTCTGGAAGCGGCTGCATGGGTGCCACGGCGCTGGGGCGTACCATAGGCTGCATGCCCGCGCTGCTCGGCGTCTTGGGCGTGTCACCCGCCTGGCGCTGGCTGAATGCGTAGGCGCCTGCTGCTGCCGCTGCCGTCGCTGCGCCGGCAGCCAAGGCAGGTCCGTGGCCGCCGGGGAACACGCCCGTGGTCATCGCGGGTCTGGCTGACTCGGCCGCTGGCGCATTGTTGGCGACATGCACATGGGTGGTGTTGTGGATATTTTCCACAACGGTGCGGGAGTTGGAGATGTAGGTTTGGTTGTTGTAGACAACGGCTGGCCGTGCCAACGGTGGGGGTGGTCGGTTACCTCGGACCCAGTTGCCAGGCTGACCAGGCTCGCCCCAATGGACGTGCCATGCATTCCAGCCCCAGGGGCGGCTGATGACCTCGGTCACGGCAACGCCGACGCCAAAGCCCATGAGCCCGCTGACCGCTGGCGTCGCGAAACCTCCCACTACGACGGGTGGTGGGGGAGGCGGAGCCACGGCATAGCTGTAGCCACTGTAGACCGGCATCGATGTGCCGTAGACCACGCTGGGGTTGTACTGCGGGACGTAGACGGTAGAGGGCTCAGCAGGGGCGATTTCGATGAATTGCTGTGGTGGCTCGATGACCGGCGCACTCACCAGCACTTCAGGCGCTGCATCGCTGGGGGTATAGCTTTTGGGGGGCGCGGCGTCGGTCACCAGCTTGACCTTCAGATGGCTGGAGTCCTTGAGTGAGCCTGCCTTGTAGGCGCGGCCACGCATCACCTGGATGGCGTTCATCACATCGGCCGGATCGTTGTAATAGGCCTTGCCGAGCGCGGTCGTCCAGGGCAGGTTCGATGCCATTTGCCCCAGTACGTTAGGAAAAAGCGTGAGCGATTTGATCGATGGATCCCAAGGCTGGGTATGGGCTGCGTTGCTCAGCGCACCCGCCTTGAGGCCGGGGTTCTGTGCCAGCCAGGCTTCCGCCGCGCTGACCTGATCGGGATAGGTGGAGCCTGCCAGGATTTGCGCGACCAGCTTGTCCGGGTACAGCGCGATGGGGGCCACCATCTGGTAGAGGATGTCTGCCGATGGCGGCGTGTAGGCAGCTTGCACCTCGGCGGGCTGCGCGGCCGGCGCTGGGTTGGCAGCGGCGTTCTCGGCAGAGGCACTAGCAGCCTTGTGGGCATCGCCATCATCGTTGCATCCCGCCAAGGCCAGTGCTGCGGCCAGCGCCACCAGCCCCGTCCGGAAGCCTGCGGCCAGCAAACGCGGCGGCAACACGGGTGAATGAACGGGGTCGAGACGGTCAACGGCATGGAACATGATGCTCTCCTGAAGGGCGGCGGTGGTTCCTAGGGGCCCTGTGCATACCAGTCGCTGCACAGCCCACCGCATGTCTGCACAACGCAATGGTGCGGGCGCCGTTGACGGCCGGGCGTCCGCCAGGCGCTTTTTCAGCCAAGCCATGCCTTCCTTTAAGTTTGGCCTCAGTTTCGGTGACGCAATGGCGATCACCCCACCATCAATTTTTCAGAAATCTGCGATTCTTCCCGAGACCCTCAAATTGCCTGCTATAATTTCAGCTTCGGCGCTGCGGAGAGGTGGCAGAGTGGTCGAATGTACCTGACTCGAAATCAGGCGTACGTGCAAACGTACCGAGGGTTCGAATCCCTCCCTCCTAGTTAAGAATTTATGAAATACGGGCCCATGGGGCCCGTTTTGCATTTCTACCTTCCAGCTTACCCACTGTTGTGCTGGCCACATACCCACGCATTAGCGGTATGTGCTGGCATAGCCTTCGCGATATTCGCTCTTAATATCGCAGCGCTTTCGCGCTGTCCTCGGCTACCTTCAAGGCTATCTTTTGCATCCTTCGTGGCATGCGGCGGCTCTACATTCCTCGGAGTGTATTATGCCCACCCAGCCTTTGCGACACCATTCATTATTGATACGTTTACAACTCTGACTGCATCGGAATACTGGCGTAGACGTGGACGCGTGATCTTGATAGCTTTATTATCACTTTCGACTAGGTGAGGCGCTCTTTCTATGTCACGAGGACCTAGTCTGCCATACCTGTGTAGAAGGACATTCCGAACCATAGAGGCTTCGTTCAGGCTTGCTGCTGATTCAGTTGGTATTTCGATTTCCACTCCAAGCCACAAGAAAATCTTTTTGAGCCTGGCTGCAATATCCCATCCGCGATCAGACTCTGGCATATCATTTTTGGCTTTCTGATCAAGTTTTTGTGCAACCTCTAAGCATATTTGATCGCACCATGGCCATGGTAGTTCTGCATACTGTGTTGATTTAAATTTGGCTGCAGCAGCAATTGCTGCCTTCTGTATGGATCCTAATGCGGCAGCAATTATATTTTCAATGCCTGACTCATGAGCTGACCATAAACTAAAAAATGCCAAAACATTTACACGATGATAATCTTCTGATTTTATTTCTTTGAGTTTTTTAATATTGTCTTCCATTTGGCTAGATGGGTGTTTGCTATTTCGCTTTCCCGCATTATTTTTTCTTTTAGTTAGGATTGAGTCTTCGGCGATATCTATGTAATCGATTAAATAGCTCGCAATAAACTGATCGCCAATTAGTCTGGAGCCTGTTTGTTGAATTGCATACATCACCCTATTTTCTCTGGGTGTTCCGAGTTCTGGGTCATTTATTTCTGGCATTAATGTATCTCTCTTTTATTAAATTATATGTCTAGTTCAATGGGTGGCTCGGAGGCAATTTGGCGTTCGTAGGCACTCCTTTTTTTCTTGAGGCTATTTGCAACTTGTTTTAGCTGATTTGTTCTATTCCAATCACTAGGGGGTAGTGCCGCTACTTCACGAAGTTGCTTTGAGATTTCTGATACTTCTATACCTAAATTGCAATATTCTTCTCTTCGTGTAAAGAAGTATTCGGTATTTTCTGGGAAATCATTGCTATATTCAATTATATTGTTGAGTAGGTTCTTTATTCTTTCGCGTCTATCAGGGATTTGAAGAATTTTATACATGAGGTTAGGTGGAAGTGTTTTCCAATCAACATTGAAATCTAAAGGCTGTATCTCAGGTTCGGATACAGTTGGAACATATTCATCCTCATGATCTCCCGCAGGTACGCCATGCTCTGTCCCATCATCGTGTGCTACAGCAAGGCAATCATTAGCAAATCTATCTAATTTAGAAACGACAATAATCGCTAGAAATGCTATTTCCTTTTTGCGTTTGTTGCGGGCTATCAGCCATTCTTTTATCGTTAGGAAAGAATTTCCTAGTAAAACCCCTGTTATACCTGCAGTTGCAGATATGATTGCTGAAATATTTCCTGTGTCCATAACTCTGTTCTAACTTCAAGTTTTCTTGCGGCTATTTCTTAATAGTATCTTACTTAAAGGGGCTATGTGCGCAGCTGTGACAAACATGCCTTACGTGCATCCTGCTCTTTGATCGCGTAGCAGTTACTACGCGTCCCCTTGACCTCTGCCATGCACTGGTTACGCTTGTCGCCATCCTTGATGTGATGGCAGTACCCGTAGTCCCTCTTGACCACCGCTAGGCAGTATGCCCGTTTGTCCCCATCTTTGATCGCGTAGCAATCTGAGGATGCAGCCATGACCTCCCCCATGGCCAATATAGCGGCGGCACACGCGAGGGCCAGGAGGGTACCTCTCGCTATATTTTGGATAGTCATGCCCATACCCCTGTCAATAGTCCCGCAGCAGGTGTCCGCTTGGCATCTGTTTGAGCATTGCTCCGTATAGCGTAATAGTCCGGTCATCAGCCCACAGGTGGAAGGCCCTGTATTTGCGCGCTTCAGCCAGTTCACCCGCGCTCCATTCGAACTTACCCATAGGCTTATCCTCTTTGATGGGATTGCCGTACTGGTCTTTTACCCCTGCGCTAGACATGACGAACTCCATGCGCACCGATTGCAGCTGAGGCTTTTGCTGAGCGAGGTCATACACGTCGTGCAGTGTCCGCTGTGCAATAGCTCTGGCTCCATTGGACGTGGTCAATACCTGGCGCGTCACCACCTCCGTATCTGAGGATACGAGCGTTCCATCCGTAGGCATTCTTTTCTCGCCTAGCAAGATGGCTGCGCAGAGCATGATGACCATGTACCACAGTACGATGATCTTAGCTTTTCCGATCCATCCTGCGCTCCAGGTTCGTGTATGCCATGCCTTGAACCTTGCGAGCTTGCTGAGTGATTGTTGGTCCATGATGTAACTCCTAATTGGTTAATTGGATTGGTTGATTTTTGGGTTTGAGTTGTCAGTCGCGGCGGCAGTTTTTATTGCCGCAGGTTGCCCGCGGGTATGACCGTCGGTCATGGCGTAGCTGCCCCAGTCCTGCATGAGTGCGTGGCGCTTTTCCAGCATGTCTCCGCGTCGATATGCGGCTTCCACCTTGCTCGCGACGGTGTGTGCGAGGGCCATCTCCGCGACCTCGTTGGCGTACTGCGTTTTCTCGGCGCACCAGTCGCGGAACGTAGAGCGGAATCCATGCGGCACGGCGTCCACATTCAGGCGGCGGAGGACTGCAGTTAGCGTCATGTTCGATAGCGGCGCTCCCGTCTCTGGATCGGCACTTGCCCGGTAGCCCGGGAACACATAGAGGCACGATGCAGGTACCACCTCACGTTGGTTCTTGAGGATCTCAATTGCTGCATCCGACAGGGGTACGCGGTGCTCCTTATGGGCTTTCATCCGCTCCGCTGGGATGGTCCATACGCGGTTGGCTATATCGATCTCATCCCACCTTGCTCCCCGCACTTCGCCCGACCGGGTTGCCGTCAAGATCAGGAACTGCAGCGCCAGCGCCCCATTGCCTTCCTGGCTTCGCAACTGCACCATGAACGCCGGTAGATCGGCATAGGGCATGGCACGGTGATGCACGGTCTTGGTGACCTTTGCTGGTGCCGGTAGTAGCTTGTCCAGGAGTCCCTTCCAGCGCGCCGGGTTGGCATCCTTGCGATAGCCCCGGGCCACTGCCCAGTCCAGTACCGATTCGATCCGTCCCCGCACTCGATTGGCTGTTTCCGTCTTAGTGGCCCACATGGGCTCGATCACCCGCAGCACCATCTCTACGTCGACCGCTGCCACTGGCACCTTGCCCAGTACGGGATTGGCGTAGGTAGCGAGGGATGAACGCCACTGCGCCACATGTTTGACGTTCTTCCAGCCTTTCTCATGCGCGTCGATGTACTTGGTAGCGGCGTCTGCGAACGTGATGGCTCGCTGCATCTCCTGGGCCAGTAGGGTACGCAGACGCTGTGCGTCGGCTACTGGATCGATACCGCGTGCCAGTTTGAGGCGAGCTTCGCGTGCCAGGTCCCTAGCCTGGGCGAGGGGGACCGAGGGATAGGACCCCAGACCCAGGTCCCGGCGGCGGCCACCCACCTGGTAGCGCAGCAGCCAACTACGCGATCCGTACATGGTGACGTTCAGCACCAGGCCGCGCACGCCTCCGACGTGTGTTGACCCCCTTCGCCAGATGTTGGCCACCTGCTGGGCTCCTAGTTCCTTAGCGGCCATAGGTACTACCTCCGGATAGGGTGTTTGCAATCTCAATGGGCATGTCCTTTTTGTCCTTCTCGTGTGCTGTGATGGGTAGATGGACAAAATTTTCAGCAGCGTTGGCAGAGGTCGGAAGGGGGTAGCTGCGGGCGTGCCGAGCCCAATGCGGACGGTGACACTGCAGGAGTTTTCTTGCGAGGATTCGGTACGAGGCCGACCAGGAATGCAGGGCATGTACCGCGGACTAGTCCAGCGTGTAGGGTTGGAACTTCCAGTCGTAGTTGAGGCGGCTGGGATGTCTTGGATGGCCGCTGGCGGTGGGCTCGCCGAACATGCACCACTGCGGCGAAAGCTTTGCGACCCGCGCATACAACTCATCCCGAGCCTTCAGGAAGTACGAGCGGCGCACCACAGTCTCACCCCACGCAGCCCATAGCGTTGGGGTCTCGTACTGCGCGATCAATTTCTCCATCTCATCGAGATTGCGCGCATAGGCTTGGGCATCAGCTCGGGTGGGCAGGGCGCTCCAGTCCGTGGCTCGCACGGGGTAGAGGTTGAGCATCACGAATCCGTCATATCCATTGAGCGCGGCGACCTTCTGCACCCTAGCTACGGTAGGGTCAGATTTTTCTTGGGTGGCGGTGCTCGGGTTGAGGCCGATAGCGATCAATGGACGTGTGCCTGATGTGCCCAGGGTGTAGCGCCATTGGTCGTTTTGGTCTGCGTGATAGAGGTTGTACATAGGTTGCCTATTGGATTTCCGCTGTCCAGGGATGTGGACGCAACGGTCAATTGATTACAACTTATTTTGTACCATATATGCGGGTGCGTAAATGCGGTTGGCTATCGATAGTCTCGGACATGGAGCGAGACGAGTCATTGATAGTTGCTTTTGCGGACGAGCTGCGGGCTCGGCGGAGTGCGTTAGAGCTGTCTCAGGAAGAATTGGCGCACATGGTTGGGGTCAATCGGACATACATGGCCAAGCTAGAGCTTGCGCAGAACCAACCCACACTCACGGTGCTACAGGCGATCGCTAATGCCTTGGCTGTTCCTTTGTCAGAGCTTTTAGGTGCTGTAGCTGTAAGACAGCGCAGGCGTTCTGCCTCCACACGATCGAGAAAGTGAGTACCTAGCCTGGCTGTCGAGTTTGACTAGGCTACGTTGGTGCTGATTCGCTCTTCAATCGCTTGCAGCCACTGTTTTATTTACTCAATCGATTTGCCCGGGCACCCGTCCGGCTGCCCCGAATTTCGGGTGGGTATGTTTCGGTTTTAGGTTGAAGCCATGCCCCCGCTGGCTGGCTTCCAGGCATCCCATGGGCTGCACCCGATACCCCTGCGCCCCGCCCGCCACGACGCCCCCGTAGGGGGCTGTCGGGCGGGGCGCGAGTGTCGGGCGTGGGATTGGAGTCTGCGGTTCCGGGTTGTTGGATTGGCTTGCCGATGCTGGCCACTCGCTGTAGTGCTTCCGCATACGACGTGATACCTAGGCAATTTTCTTGTGTGCTCGGACTATGGGGGTAGTGGCTGGGTCTTTCGCGCATCGCTTCGGTACCTCTCTGTGCAACTTCGGGGCTATCGCAGCTTGATGGCTCGCTTGCTTGAACTCCGTCTGCACTGGCGCATGCGTCCTAGCTAGGTGTTGCGTCCTTCAGCCGGTCCTCATCCCGGGGTGCATGCGCGCTATCCTGGTAGTCCCCCCCCCCCCCACACGATGCCCCCCCGCCCACCCCTTTTAGGGGTGGAGGGCGGGGGGGGATATCGGGTGCAGGAGGCTCGCGTGCGCTGCCTGTGACGGGACTAGGGTCATGGCGATAGATGCTGTATCCATACTGCAATCTGGGCATCGGGCGTCTGTTGTTTTTTGTGCAGCAGCCAATTGCACAATTCATTCAAGGCGAGCTAAGTACCGCTTCGCCTAAGCCTTCAAGGTGCGCGAGTTGCTCTCTAACATGATGACTGCAGCCATCCCCCGCGCAAGATGCGCAGCAACAGCCAGTGTGTTCTCGTTCACGACACAACTGGACAGTCTCCAAATAGTTGTCGATAGTAAATTAGCTGCTATGTAAAAAATAGCAAACCAATCAAGCGTGGTTATTGCATCATTTAAATTTATTGTTACGTTACTATACAAATAGTAAACAAGGAGCCACTAACATGAAAAAGATGACCGGGTTGATTGGAAAGATACTTCTGTCAGTATTTCTGATGCCGCTGGCCGCTTATGCCTCACACTTCAGAGGCGGAGATATCAATTGGACTGTGCCAGACCTAGCGAACGCGCCCAATACAGTCCGTTTTGTGGTGACTCAATCCTGGCATGACACCTCCCTAGACTGCTGGTCTTTGATTGATGTCACTGGCGGGTCTTACAACTACATTCCGAATACCTGCTACAACGACACAACAGGTGATCCCAATGTGGTTGACATCGGCACGGGAGTGGATGCGGCCGGCAAAGGCTATGTCACCCGTCAATATGTGGTCAGCTACACATTCCCTGGTCCAGGAATTTATACCGTTGGGACACCCAATTGTTGCCGTGTGAGCGACCTCCAGAATGGTGCGGATGAAAACGCAAACTTGTACACACAAGTCGTTCTAGACGGCAAGCAAAAAGGCAATCCTGTTAGTGCAATCCCACCAGTGATTACCTTCTCTGCAGGTGCTGTGAGAACATTCACCATTCCTATGTTTGATCCGGACGGAGATGCGCTTTCTTGCAGATTCGCTACAACGGAGGAAAGTGGAGTCTCTAACCCAGTACCGGTCGCTGGTGGCCAATCTCCCACGATTTCGTATGCGGGAAACAGCTGTGTGGTTACATGGGATCTTACAAGCGCCACCCCTCCAACCAGCCACGTTCTTCCAATTGTTGTAGAAGCTCGTGACAACACGGGGGTCGTGAACACTTTGCAGTTGGACAGTATGGCCGTTGTCACCGACAAATTGGCGCCTACATGCACAGGAGGTGGGCAAATCGCATTGCGACCCGGTCAAAATTATTCAACTGCTTTTCAGGGCGTCGGTGCGAGTGAGCTCACTTTGAATGTTATTGGAGCTCCTGCAACATCAATCTTTTCGCCAGCGTCAGGAGCTTCAGGAGCTAGCCCACTTACCACGAATTTCAGCTGGACTCCTACCCAGTCTGATTCAGGAACCAGTGTTGCATTCAGAGTAATTTTCAGGGATGCAGACTTCATGGAGTCGAGTTGCACTCAGATCATTAACGTTGATGCCACGAATCCGAGCGTTACACTGGATCAGCCAGATGACGTATTCGTTGGAACCGCGCCTTCATTCCAAGGCCTTCTCACAGATGCAGTGGCAGGTCAAACTGTTCAGTTGGATATCTCCGATGGCAATGGTGGATCTTGGACTGTAATGGGCGTGGTTTCGGGAGAGGGCTACTCGGCTAAAGGTCCTGCTGACCTTCCCGCTGGACCCTATAGCGTTACAGTATCTCTACCCGGCACAAGTGTGCAAACGGTGACCCAAAATTTCAATGTGCTACCCGCAGTACAACCAATTCAACCAACCGCCGTTCCTGCTATTGGCTCCATTGCGCTAATGCTGAGTTCATTTTGCGTCCTAGGCATCGCTTATTTGAGGCGCCGTCTTAAGTAACTTGATTCTTTGAATTTGGATACACAGACTTAGGCCCTGCTGGCAGGGCTTATCGCGTTCTGGGCTTTCCATCGGACGCCCCTGACTTGCCCATTAAGCTCGCAATCAGGTGCTCCTCGTAGCGTCGTGCCACACAGCTTCTTATCCTGACGACTGCGAGCATCTCCAGTAGACTCCACACCCACCTCGTTTAGGGGTGGAGGGCGGGGGTATCGGCTGCAGGAGGTTTGAGTTCGCTGCGATCGTAGTGGCAAGGATGTGACGATAGTTGCTGGATTGCACTGCATGCGACCTATGTGCCTGCTCCGACTTCACTCGTGTATGTTTCAGATTTCTTGAGTTTCGGGGTGAGGTCGCTATGACTGTCTCCGTATCAATAGCTGGACTGCAAGGTACACTTCATGTATCGAACACTGAGTGGATTTGTATGAGTGCTTTCTTGGGGTCATTCGGTACCGCTTTATCTCCCAGATCTCCTCTTGGCGCACTATTAATTGGTGCTTTGATTCTGGGATTGATACTTATCGTCGTATTGCTGATCCGTAGAAGTGTCCGACACGTAGCACTACACCTATCAGACACTACTGCGCTGCAATTTGTTAGCGAGTTTGCACAGTTATTAACTTGCGTCTTTGGGTTTGTTCTCTACGCGCATTTGATACCGGAGTTGAGAGCTTTAGGTACAGCGCTACTGGCAGGAGTGAGCGTGGTGTCTGTAGTTGTCGGGATGGCAGCTCAGAGTACGCTGGGCAACGTAATTGCTGGCTTTTCATTAGTGCTATACAGACAAATTCGGGTAGGAGATACTATTCAAATTAATTCCCCTCTGGGGGTTGTAACGGCTAAGGTTGAAGTCATCTCTCTAGGGTTTACCCAGTTAGTTAATGCTGAGGGTCATGAATTAATTGTGCCCAACAGCGTAATGATGGGAAATTCTATTATCCGCCTAAGTCGAGGTCTCTGACCATTAGTGACTGTTAGCGCTGTCTCCCTGGCCGTTATTTATAGCTTATCGGCATGCGAGAGTGTACTTAGGCTATTTTCTTGAGTGTGCGGACTATGGTGGTAGCGGCTAGCTCTCGCGCGCTGTCCTTTGGTACCTCTGCGTGCGACTTCGGGGCTATCGCAGTTTGATAGTTGCTTGCAGTGGGCCTACACTCCCGGAATATATTGCGACATTCGAACTGTTCGCCCCGCCCGGTCCCGCAGGGGTTGAGGGCGGGGCGGGCTGTTCGGTAACGGCCAGGAGCAGACATTGGAATAGCAGCCTAGCATTCTATGCATCTGCATCGCCGTGAAGGGTGTCAAACGTTTGCCTAGCTTCTCGAAAGTGGTCTGCATTTTCGACGATCCATGTCCACAGCGGCACCATGCGCAAGAGAAGCTCCATGCCGGTTTCCGACAACTCGTACTCCACTCTCGGTGGCACCTCCTGAAAGTCATGGCGGAGCACCAAGCCATCACGTTCCAGTAATCGCAGTGTCAGCGTCAGCATGCGTTGGGTGACTCCGTGCATACGTCTGCCGATCTCCGCGTGGCGCAATTTGCCATACACGCCCAGCGTGTGAAGGATACCAAGTGACCAGCGGTTTCCGGCGTGTGCTAGCAGCTCGCGTCGTACTCCATCGTCATCGTCCCGTAGACCGTCGCAAACGGCTTGCGCGTGTTGCAGAATTTCGTCTCTATTCACTGTGGTTTTGCTCCCGGTATCACGCGTGTGCCTTCTTACATTGTCTGCGGTGTGTGGCTAGACTGGCCCAACTAACAGCTTTTTGGGTACACGATGAACCAAGCAGATCCTAACGCCAATTCTAAAAACATCCTCGTCCTCGGTGCCGGTGAACTCGGCATGCCGGTGCTCCGCAACCTCGCGCGCCGCGCAAAGAGCGTGGCTGGTGCCAAGATCAGCGTGCTACTGCGCAACAGTGCTGTGGAATCCTCTGAGCCTGCCAAGCAGCAAGATATCGCGGAAATTCGAAGTCTTGGCATCGAAATCGTCCTGGGAGATCTTGTGAATAGCTCCATCGATGAGCTTGCCTTGGTTTTCGCGCGCTACGACACAGTGATCGGCTGCGTGGGCTATGCCGCCGGTATCAACACACCGATGAAACTGGCGCGAGCAGCGCTGCAATCTGGCATTCCTCGGTACTTCCCCTGGCAGTTCGGAGTCGATTTCGACGTGATCGGTCGCGGTGGTCCACAGGATATTTTTGACGCTCAGCTCGACGTGCGCGAGCTGCTGCGTAGCCAGAACCAAATGGAGTGGGTCATTATCTCCACTGGCATGTTCATGAGTTATCTGTTCGAGCCCGAGTTCGGCGTCGTTGACTTGCAAAAAGATGTAGTTCACGCGCTGGGCAGCCTCGACACCGCTGTAACTTTGACCACACCCGATGATATCGGCGCACTGACAGCGGAAGTGATGTTCGCACAACCGCGTATCCGCAACGAGATCGTGTACCTGGCAGGTGACACGGTTACTTATGGCGAGGTAGCGGACAAATTAGAAGCAGGTCTTAACCGCTCTTTCACCAGGTCGATATGGACTGTGCAGCATCTACTGGAAGAGTTGGCGCGCGATCCGCAAAACATGATGAGCAAGTACCGTGCTGCCTTTGCCCAAGGCCGAGGCATGGCGTGGGACAAGAGAGGCACTTTCAACCAAATCCACGGTATTCCGGTGACGGATGTGTCTTCTTGGATTAATGCAAACCTCGCATCTCGTAGCTCGAACGATGGGCTTTGAGGCACATGTTTCTGGAATAGCAGGGAGCTCTAGTGGCTTACCTCGATCTGCGGCAATTGCTCCGAAGCCAACGCATGCTAATTGGAGATGAGTGTCAGCTATGGGTCGGCAGCCGACTTTAAGCACTGATGTTTGTTAGCTAGCTGAGATGCGTTCTGCCTAGTCCTTTTTACGCTCATGAAGGGTATCCTCGATCTCCCGGAGCTTATGGATGCCGAGACCCCTAATTTTTAGCAGCACCTTGGGCTCCCTTGCAAGCAGTTGCTCAACGGTAGTGATCCCACCACGAGCCAAAGCTTGAACCGTTTCTGGGGCGAAGACACCGTTAAGAGATGAGCCTTTGATGTGGCGTACGGGCGAATAGATCCGCGATGGGGTGAAGGACTTACCCGGAAACAGAGCTGCCTCAATCTGCTTGAATCGGAACATACCCATCCCGCGCATCTTCAGCAGTTCGTTCGGATAGGCACTACGCACTCCCTCAATCGTATGGATGCCATTCCGTTCGAGAATCGTCTTCACTCGCAGCGGCAGTAGGTCGCCTATAGGTGTTTCGGATATTGACGTCTGAGTATTGGACATGTCTGGCATCATGGATGGCAGTCCCAATCATATGCAAGCTTCAATTTTAATCGTCGTACAGGGCGCTGATCCATATGACACTGGTGGTATGGGCTAGGACTGCTGGTGCGCGTTCTCTTAGGGCCGTGACAAAGAAAAGCCACCCGTGAGGGTGGCAAAGGCTGTCGATAAGAAGGCCGACCCTGGTGGGGCAGGGATGCCGTGCAATTTCAATGAGGGAGGGTGTGGGAGGGCACGGCGTCGGCAAAATCAATGTGAGGATATTAGCGTAAGCAGACTGCTAAACAACTCTACCTATCACCTGTGCGACTATTTTGCAAAAAATTTACGATAGATCTCCTATCGGCACTTCGCTGGACACGGCATGATGAGCCTGACAGTGACCTTCTGTAACTTTGTTGTCTTTTAGCATTCGATCTTTTGCGAGATGACTTGTACTACGTCAGGATGTCTCGGCACAAGTATTGCTGCGGGGGCAACGGGATGGCATGAGTGCAGGTTCATGAAGTTGCGGCCTATTGATGTACACATCCAAACTATTTTCTCTATCTGTGCAAATATTAGGTGCGAAATAGATAATTTTGTTAGGATGGCTCTTGGCTCTTGGCTCTTGGCTCTTGGCTCTTGGCTCTTGGCTCTTGATTGCGTTCACGTCGGTAGATTTTCGGTGTAAGTCATATAGCATAGTCTTGCTATTGGTTAGCCTATTAATGTCTTAGTTATCGAGCTGCTATGAAATTTATTTCGAAAAATTCTTTGATTTCAACGGCGCTGGCAGGTTTTTCTAGTTTATCCGTGGCCGCTCCGCTTTACGACAATCTAACGGGCTTGGATTTGAGTACTGTCAATTCGGCTTTTAGTGCCGATTTAATTGGGGTAAGGCTCGAGGCTGCAGCCACTACAGTTATTGATAAGGTCTCGATTCCGCTGTTTTCATTTAGTGGTTCTACAACCGCTCCGCCTCTTTCTTTGTGCTCAGGCAGCCTGTCTGCACCAGATACCGCCGATTGCACAGACTTCAATCCAACAGCAGGTACTTTGGCTTCTTCGCCTTCTGTCATAGAGTACAGTGGCAATTATTCTATCGATGCGGGTGAGATATATTGGGTTGTAATGGAGGTGCAGCCTTCTTTCTCTGCTCTTTGGTCAGCAAAGCCAGCAGAGGCTGGCTCTCTGAGTTGGTTTTCAGTATCAAATCCAAGCGCTACGCCTTTAGTATGGGCGCCAGCTCCTCTGTCTCCCATTATTAAGATTGACGCGCCAGACGTGCCACCTGCCCGGCCTGCGGTTGGAGTCGCCTGTATACCTAACAGTCTGGTGGATGCAGATGGTCAAGTAGCAATTTGCACTATCACAGCTGATCTCCCAGCGCCAACTGGTGGGATGACCATTCGTTTGACGCCTCCTGCTAGCAATTCTCGATTCAGTACCACCTGCAGTGAGTCAATTGTGATTGGTGAAGGTTCAAGCAGTGCTAGCTGTTCAATCACAGCTACACCCAATTCAGTAGCTGGTGATGGTGCGGTCGATGCGACTTTGACATTGTTGGATGCAGATGCCTCTTCGCCCGTGCCCTATGTGGTTTCAATACGCAGCGCAAATGTAAATATTACGGATGACGATAAGGATGCCAGTACACCACCTATCGGACCTAGCGCTGCCACAGCAATTCCTACTTTGAACCAGTGGATGCTGGCACTGATGTCGCTGGTACTCGGGGGCTTCGCTGCTGTCGGGCTCCGCCGCTTTGGAATCCGTTGAGCTGTTTACTATCTTTACTATTCGAGTGATGCAAACTGGGGTGTCCCTGACATGACTGTGAACATCGCCTGTAGCTACCCCGGGTATGGCTGGGGGCCTAGTTCAGGATTTGGGACTTAGCCCTGAATTCGGACAGCCTGCCACGCCCGGCCCCGCAGGGGTTGAGGGCGGGGCGGGCTGTCCGGTGACGGCCAGGAGCCGACATTCAAGCAAGTTGCACTGTCCGGCCAGGTGCTATGTTTTCAATCGTGGGGGCTTGGTTCTCATTGCCGACAACCTGCTAGCAGCCCTTTGAAGTTCTTAATCCTATGTTCGATGATTATTTCACCCTTCAACTGAGATTTGCAGGTTGTTATTCTTCGGTAGCCCACATCTCGTTTGCAGCTGCCATTTCCAGTTGCACGAACTTACGCCGACGTTTAAATCTAATGGGGGTTGAAGGCGAAAATGTTTGGAGCAACTTGCTGAATTTTGCAGATTCGAACCCATCTAGTTTGGCAGCCATAGTGGACAAGTGTGTTCGCCTTCATGCGCTTTATAGTTCCAACTCCAGCAATTCTGCTTTTGGGTGTTTTTCCTACGAACCGCCCAATGTTGAAGGGGTTGTCCGCATTCATTTCCTGCCGCCGCTGAATCAGGAAAGCAGCCCCCTGTCGCCTGAAAGAATCGCCGAAAGAAGGTGCGAGCTGAAGGCCATGTTTGCAGAAATCCGCCTGCTCCAGCCGAATGCAAAAGTTGTGCGCGGTGTCTCTTGGCTTTACAACTTGAATGCCTACAAGCGGCTATTCCCCGCTGCTTTTGTGACAGCCATTGAGAAGCCTCGGTTTCCTATACACCTAAATGGGACTTCTACTTGGGGTCAAGTTCTAGACTGGCGGCAAAGAGTCAAGCCCGACATAGAGGCGAGAATTGTTAGTGAGCTTCCGAACATGCGTGAACAAGCGCCATGGGAGATTTTTCCGCTTAAGGCCTTGACTACTCATTGTGAAATCGAGAAGTTCTACGAACACTTTTTTTAGCTGCACCGAATGTCTCCTCAGGGTCGTCTGCGGACTTTCAGAACTGATGTTTCGTGAGCCAACTGAGTTGTGGTCTGTCTAGGCCCTTTTCGTCTCATGGAGGAAATTTTCGATTTCCCCCAGCTTATGAATGCCGAGGCCCTTAATGTTGAGCAACTCCTTGCGCTCCGTCGCACGCAGTTGCTCAACGGTTGCGATCCCACCACGAAGCAAGACTTGAACAGTTGCCGGAGCCAGTGCTCCGTTAAGAGAGGAGCCTTTGATGTAGCGTACGGGCGAGTAGATCCGCGCTGGGGTGAAGGACTTGCCCGGAAGCAGGGCTGCCTCTATCTGCTTGAATCTGAACATCCCCATCCCCCACATCTTCAGCAGTTGGTCCGGATAGGCCCTAAGAACTCCCTCAACCGTGTGAATGTCATTCCGTTCGAGAATGGTTCTCACTCGCAGCGGCAATCTGTCGCCTAAAGGTGTTTCGGATATTGAGTTCTGAGCATTGGACATGTCTAGCATCATGGATGGCAGTCCCCAGTCATATGCAAGCTTCGTTTGAAGTCGTCATTCAGAGCATCATTTCATATGGCGCGGGTACTCCTAGTCAAGAATGCTGGTGCGCGTTCTCTTTGAGCAGTGACTAAGAAAAGCCACCCGTGAGGGTGGCAAAGGCTGCCAATAAGAATGCCAACCCTGGTGGGGCAGGGATGCCGTGCAATTTCAATGAGGGAGGGTTTGGGAGAGCACGGCGTCGGAAAAACTAACGCCAGGATATTAGCGCAAGAATGTTGTGATGCAACGCGGGGTATCTTTATAGCCACGTTTCCGAGCAGCACCTGTTTCGTTGTCTGTCCCCTCACCGTCACTACCGGCCCGGCGTGCGAGGCTGGACCGAGAGGAGCTTCGTTGGAGTTTGGACTATGGGGGTAGCGGCTAGATTTTCCGTGCTGCATTTTGGTACCACTCCGTGCCACTTTGGCACTATCGCGGTGCAACTTCAGGACCAGCGACGCTTGATGGCTCCCTGGGGCTGGCCTACACTCCCGGAATATGTTGAGACATTCGAATTGGTCGCCCCGCCCGGCCCCGCAGGGGTTGAGGGCGGGGCGGGCTGTCTGGTGACGGCTCGGTGCCTTCACTGAAACGCATCATCAAACCCACCAAATTGCGAACTCATTTACAGCTTTATGGAAGAGACTTTCCCAAATAACACTTCTCTATTCGTTTCAAGTAGGTAGCACAAGCCTATATATCTCAGATGAAGCTAGAAAACATAATAAAGTCTCTCTCACTAAGTGCTCGCTGAGGCTGTATTAAGAAGTGGCGGCGACGGGAAGTCGAAATGGTGCGCCCAATCGATTGAAAGCATTCATTGCGGCAATCGCAATCGTGAGGTCAACAAGATCTTTTGGCGTGAAATAGGCTGAGGCAAGTGTATAAGCTTCATCTGAAGCATGCGTTTCGCTTACATTGGTCACTTCCTCCGTCCAGGCCAGCGCAGCCCGTTCCTGCTCTGAGAACAAGCTATGTACTTCGTCCCACACTGGAAGTAAAGTGATCTTGTCGATCGACGTAGTTTTCCTCAGATCCCGGCTGTGCATATCGATGCAGTGAGCGCATCCGTTTATCTGTGAAACGCGTAGGAACACGAGATGAACAAGTTCTTCTGGGAGATTGGTTTTGTGAGTGATGTAGTGGTAAATTCCAAACAATGCCTTAGCGCCATCAGGCGCTATTTCTTGCCAATTCAAGCGAGTCATTTCGATTCTTTCTGTCCTAACTAGTAACTAGGATCGCGATCAGCGTCTTCATGCACTGCAATGGACTTCAATCACGACTGGGAACGCTAGGTTACCCTTGTCGTCGATGGAGGAACAGGCCCAAGATCTGCCGGAATGACTGACCCAAATGAATGATTTGAACGCGCCTAATGCCCTTCCTATCCGGCTGGACTTTGCTTCCGCTGTAGGCATCGGAGATCAGATTCACAAGAGCTTGCGTCTGGCAATCTTGGACGGGAGACTTAAATCCGGCCAGCGGTTACCGTCTGGTCGGGACCTTGCCGCGCAACTTGGCGTAGCGCGTGGAACTATTCGAGTGGCTTATGACCGGCTTGCAGCAGAAAACTTGGTATATGGTGCCGGATCTGCAGGTACACGAGTACGCGCTCAACGGCTAGCCACTCCATCAGATCATGAGCCGCCGATTGACAGGCCCCTAGCGGCATTCACTCGTCCATATTCGAGCGTCCCACAGCCATTTCAAATGGGAGTTCCTGCACACGACGCATTTCCTGTCAAGCTCTGGTCTCGAATACAGGCTCGTGCCGCACGAGCCGCGATCGATCACACAACATACTCAGACCCACGCGGCGAATCCGAACTGCGCTCCCAGATCTCGAGTCACTTGGCTGTCAGCCGGCAGGTGAGATGTCACCCTGATCAGGTCATCGTCACTAGTGGCTACAGACAAAGTCTGCTCCTTACATTGACCGCACTTCAAGCAAATGGGCGTAAAGCGTGGATCGAAGAGCCAGGCTACCCTATAGGAAGACGTGCAATGGAGCTGTTCGGTGTTGTACTCGAATCTGTTCAAGTCGATGATGAGGGTCTGCGGGTCATGGATGGTATCGAAAGTGCACCGGACGCGCTGCTGGCTCTTGTCACACCTGGCCAACACGCACCTTTGGGCGTGACCTTATCACCTGCTCGCAGGCATGCTTTGCTCAAATGGGCTATCGAAAGAGATACTTGGATAGTCGAAGATGACTATCTTGGAGAGTTACAGCTCGATGGCCGCGCATCACCCGCACTCGCAGCGAGCGAAGGTTCTGAACGCGTGATTCACCTAGGCTCATTTAGTAAGACTTTGAGTCCCCAACTGGGTCTGGGCTTCGTCGTTGCGCCCCTCTCTTTGGCAGAGCGCTTTATTGAGGTTTGTGCAATGTTGTTGCCTGCGCCTAATAGAAGCTCTCAGTTGGCGGTTACTGAGTTTCTGTCAAATGGGCATTTCTTGAGACACCTCCGCCAGATGAAGGATGTATATACAGAGCGCCGCAAAATCGCGACATCGCATATCAGGAAGTTTTTACCAGGAACGGTGGCGGCTGGCCTAGGATTAATATCTCCGCTTCCAACTAAAATAGACGATCGAGTTATTGTAGACATTGCGCGATCACAAGGCTTGGCGCCATCTGCGCTTTCTCATTGGTATGTGAATCGTACTCATGCGCAAAATGGATTGTTGCTAAGCGTGACAAATCTTCACATGAGAAATATAGATGCTGCATGCGAAAAACTGGCGGAGATTATCACTTCTCAATCATCATAAATGGATATGGTGCAGTTGCTAAGAATGTTCTCTGTGCGAAACTCTAACCAATGCAAGGACGTCTGCTGTCCTTCGAGGATTAGTAGAATCTGTAGACTGCCTCATTGCCACCACCCGGGCCATTTCCCTAAACCATACCCAATCAACAACAGTGGCGCGCGCATGAGCGCCAGCGCAATTAGCTTGACAAGAGCATTGTGCTTCGCGAAGTGTTTAAGTGGATCCGGAAGCTGGGTGGGTGGTTTTTCCATGCCGCAAATTTTGCATCGCGCAAGGGGCCAGGGCCGTTCGTTGTAAGCTGAATAGGATGCTCTTTCTTTCTAGGTGTTTGATTTTTATAATGTTTATTTAAGAAATCTTGTTGTGATAGATGTTGTGGTCGTAGAGCTTTTTCTTTCACTTCTTCTAGTTTTTGTTCGTAAAGTCCTTGTTTCTCCTCGCGCGAGTTATCCTCCTGTTAGCTCAAGATCTTTTGGATCTAACTTGATCTTCTCTTGTTTCTTGCTCTAGGTGTGCGGTCACATGAATGCCGCAGCCCCAGCAGCTATTGGCTAGGGCTGCTCGGAGACTTTACGACAGCATGCTCAACATACCGCTATCGCTTTGCTGCAACTGACCCGCTTCGACCAAAGCATCGATAGCTTCTCGCGCCCGAGTAGAGCGATGCTTGGTTGCAACTGCGCTGAAAGCAGCTTTCACAATCGCCAGGGCCTCATGGCGGCTAATGCTTTCGAGGCGTTCGCCATCGAATCCGTTCTGCATATGCAGCCCGATGGCGGTCAGCGCTTCCTTTTGCTGAGGCGTCAATGCAGGTGCTGACGCAGATTTTTCCATCTCATCATTGCCTTCTACCTCAGTGAGAGCAGGGCCGATGATGGGCAGTCCGTAGTCATCTTCACCGAGAGCGATGTTCTCGATGCTAAAGAAGTACTTGGCTCCGCCAGGGCCCTGACGCGTCTTGATGAGTTCGACCGTGCGCACGCCCGTTGCACTCTGGTCCACCATCAGGCAGGTGTCCAGGGCTGCATACAAGCTGGAATGCCCACGCGGTCCGCGATCCTTGGCCTTGCCCGTGTGGTGGGTGAGCACCACCGCCGCGCCAGTCATTTCGATCAGCAAGTTGGCATGCGCAATGACCATGCCCATGTCCGTAGAGAGGTTCTCGTCGCTGCCAGGGATGGCGCGGTTGAGCGTGTCAATAAAGATCACGTCTACGCCTCCTGACGCATTGACGTGGTGGGCCAAATCTTCGACAGATTTCTTGTCGTTCAAGCACCAAGGCCTCGTGAGGAACATGGCTGCTGGCGCAGGGAACGACCAGCCTTCATGGTGCTCTTCGATGGCTTCCAGGCGTTGCTTGAGCTCGCCCTCAAGGTTGATGTAGAGGAACCGCGAGCGCTTGGGAATCACATGACCGAACACCTTGTCTGCGTTCAGCGATGCCGCTCCCAAATGGAGCTGAAATACCGACTTTCCGCAGCCAGAGGGACCGGCAATCATCGCAAGCTGCCCCTTGCCAATCAGGCCATGGATCAAGGGGATTGCCGAAGGTTCGGCTTGAACATCGTCGCGAGTGAGCAGGCCATACTGCCGCGCTGGAACAGGCAGCTTCGTCATGGTTGCCGCATCATCCGCAGCTTCGGCTTCGGCCTCCGGCGATGGATTCGGTGATGGTACTGCGGCCTCGACTCCTACCAAATTGGGAGTGCTCATATCGATCAGGTCTGAGTTTGCATCATCCATGCCGTTGACCAGCGATTGAAGGATTGCACCTGGGGTGTTGATTGCGCTGGAAATAGAGGTTGCGTTAACGTTGTTCATAAGAGCGTATTCAGAAAAAATATTAAATGGATATGCATAGGACGCCTGGGCCTGGGCTCGCGCATGCTGAGCCCCACTGGCTTGAACGGTTCGTTGCCAGCGTCCTATGTCCTGCAAATTACAAGGAGGGTGAATCTCCAATGGGTCAGGCCCGCATGCCAGCGCGGCGCGCTGCCGCCTTCTTGCGAGCATTTCCGCGGCCCTTCGCCTGTCCGATCGAGGCGTTCTGGTGGGATTGCGCAACTGCATTGCGGCGGCGATCCATCTGCCACATGGTCTCGCCGATCACGTCGGTGCGATGCATGAGCTCGCGCAGCATCGAGTCCATGCGTTCAATATTCTGGTGTTGGGCTGCGATGTAGTTGGCCAGCAGCGCGGGGGAGATCTGTTCAGTTGTCATCATGTTTCCTTTGGGAGTTCAATACCGCAGCACTAGGCTTGCGGTTGTCGTGCGATACCAGTCAGCTGCAAGTGCAGCCGGCAGGCGGCATTCACATTGCGTACGGCTCTGCTTCGCTTGGCGTGGTGCTCAAGAGCGGTTGTAAGATTGCTCGCATGTGACTCCGGATCTCTGAGTCGGGATCGCTGACGGTTCCGTAAAGGAAATCTACTGATGTAAGACGAATAGCGGCAGCATCGATGGGAGAAGGTTGCGTGTAGCCTTTCAGCCCCTCTTGGGGTGAAGGCTTCAAGCGGCTATTCGACTCATGCAGTGGAGGCGGGTCAATGGGGCGACTTGCCGAGTCTCCATTGGGTTGATAGCTGCTGCGACGGTTCCAGATTGCACCGCCCTGCCATGGGGCGGCGTGGCACTTCGAGTTTTTGAGAGGAGGCGAAGCGGAAAGATCATTGATGCTTGATCCGCGACTTACAGATTGTTGGTTCATAGCGATTCCGATTTGTGGTTGATCAGAAACCGTATTGAATCGAATTCTGCGATTACGTGAAAGGGAAGTTAGTCGTTCAAGGCTGGGGGCCTAATTTCCCTTTGGTTTTGGCGCGCTGTCTTTTTACAACCTTGATGGCGGCATCTTCATTGAGCTTCTGATTCGGGAGGTAGATGTTCCAGCTCATGCTGGCTATAAACGTAGAATCATCTACAGACAAATCTAACTCTCTTGCCAAAAAACTTTGCCATTGATAGAAGAATTCATCTCTTTCTGTCTTTGGTGGCTGTCCTAACTTTGTATTCTTTTTTTTCAATGTTTTTATGGCTTCTCTAGATATGTCGTGGAGGAATTTGAGTTGATAAATTAAATTTTTTTGAAAATCTTCCCAGTTTGCGGGATGATTGGTTTCCAGGAATTCAGTGGTTTCACTGTGGAGAGATGGAGAGCGATTATTATTTTTATGCTCCTCTGTAATTGATAGGTATGCCTGTTTAAGTTCTATTCCTAAATTGGAATTATATATTTTGGCATATAGTCTACTTGATAATATTTTGCTTGATGACTCAATTTCATGGGCAGCTTTTGTCTGGATCAATAGAGTTTCTTTGGGGGTGTGCTTGTTATAGATGGCGTCAATCATTCCCTTTTTAACGCATTGTTCAATTTCTCGAGAGGTGATCTCGCTCATTATCCAACGGTGTATCCAGAGGATCTGATATTTTATATCTATTGGTGATTTTGTTAATTTGACATGTAGATTTATTAATTTTTCTAGTTTTAGGAAATTCTCGTCTGAGAAATCCAAGTCCTCGTCTCTCATTGGATCCTCGTAAGGGTTGTCCCAAAACGGATCAGGGTCCGAGGAATTTATATTTGCTTGTTGAAGATTTATTAAATGCTGAATGTCCATAATGTATAGATCGAAAATAAGTTTTATGTTGTCTATGCCTAAGCTTTATAGTTCAAGTAGCCGAGAGAGTAATTTATCGTCATGTAGAAAATTCATAGCGTAAATTTATCGCTATATATCTACGGCTCGTCAAATACTGCACCGTTATCGTGATCTCCAGCAGAGTTGGCAAACCATTGAAACCCTGTGGCGTGGGCAGGTTCTGCGATAATTTGCGAAGAGCGTAATTTTAACTTTGCAGCAAGATGATTATTCGTTAACCTTTGTGAATTAACATTTTTCGTTGAATTGTGCTTAGAAGTTATGGCGGCAACTGACCACAAGCTCATTAATACAGCATGGATATAAAATAACTCCATTCGTGAAGGAAGCTCCCAAACCGGTCACTTGGCTGAACTAATTGGAGGTCGGGAGGCGCACCTTAGTTCTGGACGCGTTTGCTGAGATAGGTATTCGCCATACGAGGATGCATTGATGCCGAAAGTAGGCGCTGGTGATTGGCGCCAGGTACTTTCCCATTGTCACTGTCCTGCATCAGCCCATACGGAGCAATCTATGGTGTTCACACGCTGCCCTAGGTGTGCTAACAACCCTCCAGCAAATCAATTTACAATAAATCTGGGTTTATTCAGAAGTCCCAACGCGGTCGTAAGGATGAATTATGGCCGCGAGTAGATACGATCTTGCAAGCGACTGTCAATATGAGGTAGGTAGGGCGATGGGTAGCGTCTGACCGATTGCGGCTCTCCCATGCCGGATGCAGCTTCTTAGCGGCGAGGATGGCTGCTTTGCGAACTTCAAATTGTCAGTTTATTCGGTGTGGATGCCTGGATGCAGTACCGTAGTCGTCTTTCTAGACAGCGGTACCGAACATTGCCCCTACACCGGTTGTAACCGCCATAGCGAACGTGCCCCAGAACGATACCCGGATAGCGCTCTTGAGGACTGGTGTGTTTCCCACAGCGGCCGCCGCAGCTCCGAGCATTGCTAAGAAAATAATGGCTGTCGCGACAATCCAATAAAGCAGGCTGCTTTGAGGTGCAAGCAGCACTACTACTAAAGGCATGACGGCGCCTGCGGCAAAACTTGCCGCGGATGCCAATGCCGCTTGCACTGGACGAGCACTTAATGTCTCGGATATGCCTAATTCATCTCGCGCATGAGCACCCAACGCATCGTGAGCCATTAGTTGTGTGGCAACCTGATCCGCAAGCTGATGATCAAGACCACGTTGCATGTAAATTGCGGTAAGCTCCTTGTGCTCTGCTTCAGGGTTGTTTAACAGTTCTTCCGACTCTCTTGAAAGATCTGCTTTTTCTGTATCAGCCTGAGAATAAACAGATACGAACTCACCTGCAGCCATTGACATCGCACCTGCAACTAGAGCCGCAATCGCCGTGGTGACGATGCTAGCATGACTCGCATTAGCTGCAGTTACTCCGGCGATCAGACTGGCAGTAGAAATGATGCCATCATTTGCTCCTAATACGACAGCGCGGAGCCAGCCAATATGTTCAGTGCGGTGAGCCTCAGGATGGGCGCGATGGTGAAGCTTGCTCATAGTCAAATGTGGGGTATGTAATTCTGTTCGTTGGCTTATGCGCGAGTCGCTGGAAGCATGCGAGTGAGAGTGTTATCGCGTATCGCATAGTGATGAATCAAGGCAGCTACTGCATGCAATGCAATAAGGAGATAACCTAGGTTGCCAATCGTCTCGTGTACGTCTTTTAACTGGCGAGATAGTTGGATATCTGTATTGATTAAGCTAGGTATAGATAAGCCAAAGAGGACGATAGGCTTTCCTGACGCGCTCAAAGTGAGCCATCCCAGTAGTGGCATAGCGAGCATGAATATGTACAAAGCGTAATGCATCGCACTCGCCAGCCTGCTTTGCCATTTAGGTGGAGGGGGCACAATATCAGGCCCTACGCCAGCTTGACTGCGAATGAGAATTCTTATGCACACCACTGCTAAAACGCTCAGGCCCAAAAGGAAGTGCAATGACTTCATTCCATCTCGTGCAATATTTCCTTTGGGAAATAGTCCATGCAGTTCCATGCTCGCATAAACTGCCACGATGAGAATTACGGTCAGCCAGTGCACGAAGATAACCCACTGGCTATATCGTTGTTGCGAATTCTTAATACTCATGTCAAACATCTCCGGTAACTCAATTGATAAAGAGGTGCTAGCAGATATGTCCAGATTATAGGCGGATGTGCTGCATTCTATTTCGACACCCACTTAAGCGGGGATGCATTTGAATGCGAAAGATTATCAATCGCTATCACCGTATAGTCTTATCCGCTGCGTGATCATTTAGGCGCAGCTGAGTTATGTAGACCTTAACGCGTTGAAGACCGTAGGCACGGTGTCGTTTGAGATCGGTCCTTCTAGCTGAGGTTTTTGCGCGCCTAGTAGCTGAACATGCGCAGGTTCGCTGGCCTATAGACTTGCAGCTCAAGAATGCAGTGATACATTGGGAATAGAAACTGACTGTTTCTGTTGTGCAAGTCAGCAATCCCACGGGTGTGCCTGTGACTCGACCCATTGAGACTGCAGATCCGTTGCCAGCCGGTCTCGAAAGCGGCAATTGGACATGTTCCGGCGCATGTGGAACCACCACCAGCGGATCACTGCCCCTCGCTGTCACGTTGGACGGCCTCGGTCCTCAGGCGTCGGCCACTTTCACGCTGTCAGCGGTAGCAGCAGCATCGGGTCAAGGTGCATCCGTCATCAACACTGCCACTGCAACGCCAACAGCTCCGGAGCTGTGTCTCAATGGTCAGGCTCAGTGCAGTGCAAGTGCGGATTCCGTACAGATCAATCCTTCCGCCCCTGCCACTCCCACTGCTGTTCCTTCGCTCAGCCAATGGGCGCTCGCATTGTTGTCGCTGGTGTTGGGCGGGTGCGCTGTAATTAGTGTTCGCCGTACAAGGATGCATTGAGGCACCGAGGTGGGGGCTGGTGAGCGGCGCCGGTCAGTTCCTGCCTCTGCGACCTCACGTCTACGGCGTTCCTATTGCTCCTGTCCGGCGACGGCCCATTCAGACAGACCAAGTCCCGTACCCGCGCCAACCACCCCACCATCAATTTTTCAGAAATTTGCGATTCTTCCCGAGACCCTCAAATTGCCTGCTATAATTTCAGCTTCGGCGCTGCGGAGAGGTGGCAGAGTGGTCGAATGTACCTGACTCGAAATCAGGCGTACGTGCAAACGTACCGAGGGTTCGAATCCCTCCCTCTCCGCCATAGCATCGAAAATTAGCGGCTGTAGCTCAGCTGGATAGAGTACTTGGCTACGAACCAAGGGGTCGTGGGTTCGATTCCTGCCAGCCGCACCAAACGTCAAGCCTCAGAGTAGAAATGCTCTGAGGCTTTTTCGTTTTTGCTGTATTCCACCACAGGCTGCCACTGCTGAATGGTGATCTGCGCGCGCACGGCTCTTGCCTGCACTGCAACAGAAGGGACCCAACAGTGGGTCTCTGAAAGAGTGGGTGCGCATCGGCTACCGTTGGCATCCGATCCTATTCACCAGCCCGCAACGGCGGACGAGGCCATGACCGAACGGTGCCATGCTGCCTCCGCGAAGGGCCAGGGACCAGGGGAGGGTAGGGCAGGGTGCGGGCAGATGCAGTTCATGACCTCTGCCTTTTGCGACCGCATCGCTGCGAGCGAGCGCTTGACCAAGAACATGCACCTGCGTCTGCCAATATTCCATTGGATGCCTCATGCAAGGAGCGTGGGTGTCATTCGGTTTCTCATTAATCCATGCATTGGCGCTATTCAGTCAGCGTCTCCAGTCTGCAGATACCAGTGACCAAGACGGGTTTGCCAACTTAAAGTTGCTGCCTGGCAGGCCCATGGAAACCGGCTAGCCAGCCAAGGCTGGTTAATGGGGTGAAGGGCCCGTCCCCCACACTCTGTCCCATTCGCCAGCGCCATCGGCAGCGGCTTGCCCCGGGACGTCGACTGCGTGACCGCTTTGGGCAAACGCAGCTAAGTCGCCCATGACCGAGCCCCGACTACCCATGCTTTCCAACGCAGGCGTCTCGATATCGCTGGGCCCACGCCGAACTGCAGGCTGACGCCACGGGCCCGCCAGGCAAGATACGCCTTAAAAGCGCTTCTGACCGATGGATCGAGCCCCGATGCATGTGGCTACATGGGCATGTTTTGCGGCCGTTCACCCCACCTCACTCTGCGCTAGGCGAAGCCAGGCCCCTGGATATTTTTCAATAGTTTTTTGATTAGAAGAAACTCATAAAACATTGAGAAATTATCAAATACGAAAAACTATTTAATACCGGAATAGCGCAACGAATTACGCATGACGATCTGCAAATAAGTAGCAACCGCCCGAAATGGCGAGAGATATTATTTCTCGCATATTCACCGGTGCCAGCCCAGCGCTACTATTCATGACCTACCGCCTTTCGCTGCTCGACAAAAGCCCCATTCCGCCGGGCGTTTCAACCGCCCAGGCGCTTCGCTCCACCTTGGCCATGGCGCAGCGCGCCGAAGCGCTGGGCTACCACCGCTTCTGGGTGGCAGAGCACCATGGCAACCCCCAGGTCGCAGGTTCCGCCCCAGAGATCCTGGTTGCCTGGCTGCTGGCGCATACCAAGCGCATCCGCATCGGCTCAGGCGGCGTCATGTTGCAGCACTACAGCCCCTACAAGGTGGCCGAGGTGTTCAAGCTGCTATCGGCGCTGGCGCCGGGCCGGGTGGATCTGGGTATTGGCAAGGCGCCCGGTGGTCTGCCGCAGTCCACACGTGCCCTGCAAGCGCGTCACGACCCGTCACAGCCCATCAACTTCGCCAGCCTGCTCAGCGATCTGAACGGCTTTTTGCGAGACGACCTGCCCGCCGGGCACCCGCTGGCTGCTTCGCGCGCGTTGCCCAAACCCAGCACCTTGCCCCAATGCGTGCTGCTCGGGGCCTCTCCCGACAGCGCACAGCTGGCATCGCGCCTGGGCTGGGGCTTTTCCTATGCCGGGCATTTCAATGATGACCCTGCGTTGCTTGCCAGCACCACCGCTGCCTACCGCCCCCTCAGCGGCCAGGCGCCATCGATGGCCGTCTATGCCTTTGCCGCCGATGACCGGGCCAAGGCTGAAGCGCTGGTCGCGAATGTGCGCATCTTCAAGCTGCATTTGCCCACGGGCCAGAGCTTCAACCTGCCAAGCCGCGAAGCCGCCGCAGAGTTTGCGCAGCAAGCCGGAGTCAGCGACTACCGGCTGGAGGAGACCCACCCCCATGTCATTGCGGGCACCGCTGACGACGTGCATGCGGCGCTGACTGCCTTGCACCTGCAACACGGCATCGATGAATTCGTCATCGATACCCCGGTTCCCTTTTTCGAAGAGCGCCTGGCATCGATAGAGCTGATTGCCAACGCGCAACCCGCAACGGCCGAGCTGACGGCCGCCTGAACCCTGACCGAAAGTTCACCATGAGCAAATCCCCCATCCGTTTTGGTCTGATGCTGCATGGCGCAGGCGCACACATGAATGCCTGGCGCCACCCCAGCGTACCGGCCGATGCCAGCGTCAATCTGCAGCACTACATCCGTATCACCCAGAAGGCGGAGGACCATGGCATTGCCTTTGCCTTTGTGGCTGACGGCCTCTACATCAACGAAAAATCCCTTCCCCACTTTCTGAACCGGTTCGAGCCCATCTCCATACTCTCGGCGCTGGCGGCCGTCACCAGCAAGATCGGGCTCGCCGGCACCGTATCCACCTCCTACAGCGATCCCTTCACCATCGCCCGGCAGTTCGCCTCGCTCGATCTGATCAGTGGCGGCCGTGCAGGCTGGAACGTGGTGACCACGCCGCTTGAAGGCTCGGCCCTGAACTACAGCCGCAAGCACCCCGAGCACGCATTGCGCTACCAGATTGCCGATGAATACCTGCATGTCACGCAAGGCCTGTGGGACAGTTGGGACGACGATGCCTTTGTCCGCAACCGTGACAGCGGCCAGTTCTTTGACCGCAGCAAGCTGCACACGCTCGACCACGAAGGCCGGTTTTTCCAGGTGGCCGGGCCGCTCAACATCCAGCGTTCGCCCCAGGGCCAGCCCGTGATCTTTCAGGCCGGTTCCTCCGATGCCGGCATTGATCTTGCAGGCAAATACGCAGACGCCGTGTTCACCCATTCACCATCGCTGGATGAGACGCGCGAGTTCTCGCGCAAGGTCAAGGCCAGTGCGATCAGCCATGGCCGGTCGGCCAGCGATGTGAAGATATTTCCGGGCATCAACGTCGTGACCGGCGCCAGCGATGAAGAAGCCAACGCCAAATACGAGCGCGTGCGCAACCTGCTCGGCATTGATGAAGCGCTGGCCTACCTGGGCCGCTATTTCGACCACCATGATTTCACCCAGTACCCGCTGGATGCACCGTTCCCCGAGTTGGGCGATATCGGCCGCAACAGCTTCCGCTCCACCACCGACCGCATCAAGGCCGATGCCAAAACGCAGGGGCTGACCCTGCGGCAAGTGGCCTTGCAGGCAGCCACGCCCAAATCCAACTTCGTGGGCTCGGGCCAGAAAATTGCCGAACAGGTCATCGATTGGGTGGACGCGGGTGCCGCAGATGGCTTCATCCTGCAGTTCCCTGTCAGCACCGAAGGTCTTGACGATTTCATCGCGCATGTGCTGCCCGAACTGGAAGCCAGCGGCCGCTATGAACGCAACCTGACAGGCCGGACCTTGCGCGACCATCTCGGCCTTCCGCGCAAGGCCAGCCGGTACGAAGTGGCACACGACGCTGTTGAATCCCGGCGGGTCGCCTGATGAGCAGCGCCGCCATCACCGAACCCGCCGTCCAGCCGCACAGCGCATACCGCTTGCGGGTGGAAAACGGCATCGCCCGCCATGCGCAGAGCTTTATTGCGCTGCGCCGCGATATCCACCAACACCCCGAGCTTTCGTTCCAGGAGCACCGGACCTCAGCGCTGGTGGCCAAGGCGCTGGCCGAATGGGGCTATGAGGTGTTCACCGGCATCGCGGGGACGGGGGTGGTTGCTCGTCTGAAAAAGGGCGGGGGCGGTAAAACCCTCGGCCTGCGCGCCGACATGGATGCGCTGCCGATCCAGGAGGCCACCGGCCTGCCTTATGCCAGCCAGAATGCCGGCGTGATGCACGCCTGCGGTCACGACGGCCACACTGCCATCCTCCTGGCGGCTGCTCGCTTTCTGGCAGAGCAGGGCGCATTCGATGGCACGTTGCACCTGGTTTTTCAGCCCGCAGAAGAGTTGGGTGCGGGCGCCAAGAAGATGATCAGCGAAGGCCTGTTCGAGCGCTTTCCCTGCGACGCCATCTACGGGCTGCACAACTGGCCGGGCGTGCGCGCCGGACACCTGGGCTGCGTGGAGGGACCGGCGATGGCGTCGATCGACTACGCCAAGGTCACGATCACCGGCCAGGGCGGCCATGGTGCCGAGCCGCACCAGGCCGTCGATCCAATCCTGGCAAGCGCACATGTGATCACCGCCTTGCAAAGCGTGGTCTCCCGCAATGTCGATCCGCTGGAGATGGGCGTGGTCACGGTGGGCTCCATCCACGGTGGCCATGCGGCCAATGTCATCCCCGATCAGGTGGAGTTGCAGCTGACGGCGCGCTCGTTCAAGCCCGAGGTGCGCAGCACGCTGAAAAACCGCTTGCAGGCCGTGGCGCAAGCCCAGGCGGAAAGCCTCGGGGCGCAGGCCCATGTGGACTTCAAGAACGGCTTTCCACCGGTCATCAACCATCCGCAGGAAACACGGTTTGCGCGCGATGTGGCCAAAGATGCGCTGGGGGAGGATTTTGTGGATTCGCACTTTCGCCCCCGAACTGCCAGCGAGGATTTTGCCTACCTGCTGCAGGCCAGGCCCGGCAGCTTCCTGTTTCTGGGCAATGGCGAAAGCGCGTCTCTGCACAACCCCCGGTATGACTTCAATGACGCCATTTTGGCGCCGGCCGCCGCTTACTGGGTGCACCTGGTAGAGCGCTTTCTCGCCCCATGATTTCAGGAGTTCTCATGCGCTCTGACCTCTTTGTCTACACCAGCCTGCAAGACCCGCGTGCCCTGCCTTTGATTGAAGAGCTGGGCCGGGAGTATGAAAGCCGCTATGGCGATTTCTACCTGCAGGAATCCGCTGTTCCGGAAATCGAACGTTACCCGGCCGAGGTGTTCACACCCGCCCAGGGGGGCAATTTCCTGTTGCTGCTGCGCAAGGGGCGCGCGGTCGCAGGCGGCGCCTTCAAGCGATTGGATGCGCAGACCGCAGAGTTCAAACGTATCTGGACGGACAGCAGCCTGCGCCGGCAGGGGTTGGCGAGATCGGTTCTGGTCGAGCTCGAAGCGCAGGCCTTGCGCCAGGGCTACCAACGGGTCTATCTCACCACCGGCTTTCGCCAGCCGGAAGCGGTGGGACTGTACCTGGGTCATGGCTACCGGCGTCTGTTCGACCCCACTGCAGATCTGCAGGCGTTGCGAAAACTGCCTTTTGAGAAGCAGCTGTCATTGGCGCCCCGCAACCATCCACCGCTGCCTTCCACCCACGCACTGCAAGCGCCCATGCTCTCCGGTGTTTGAGCCCACTTGAACAGAACTGCACCATGAACACCACCACCCTGGCTCCGCCCAACGTCGCCATCGAGCAAGCGCCCGCCGCGCCAGCACCGGCGCCTGCATCACGCCGCCGCGACTATGCTTCGCTGCGCATTGTTCCGGCGCGTTACCCTGCACGCACCGTTGGCACCATCATTTCGCTGGTGCTGATGGGCGCCGTCCTCAACTCGGTACTCGGCAACCCCCGCTGGGGCTGGCCGGTGTTTGCAGAATGGTTTTTTGCCGAACCGGTGCTCGTGGGTCTGGGCCGCACCCTGGTGCTGACCGCGCTGGGGGCGGCGCTGGGCTTCACGCTGGGCACCGGTCTGGCACTGGCCCGCGTCTCGCGTTCGCCCCTGCTGCGCGCACTGGCCTGGACCTTCGTCTGGATCTTCCGCTCCATCCCGCTCATCGTGCTGCTGCTCATACTGAACAACCTGGGCTACCTGTACGAGACGGTATGGCTGGGCGTGCCTTTCACCAACATCACCTGGGCCGAGTGGAGTACCACCCAGCTGGTCACACCGTTTTTGGCTGCGGTGATCGGCCTGACCTTGAACCAGGCGGCCTATTCTTCCGAGATCATCCGTGGCGGCATTCTGTCGGTGGACCAGGGCCAGCATGAGGCCGCCGCTGCACTGGGGCTGCCGCGCCGCCACCAGGCCTTCCGCATTGTGCTGCCCCAGGCCATGCGCTCCATCCTGCCGTCTGCGTTCAACGACATCATCGGCCTGGCCAAGGGCACCTCCAACGCCTACATCCTGGCCTTGCCCGAGCTGTTCTACACGATCCAGATCATCTACCGCCGCAACCTGGAAGTGATCCCCCTGCTGATGGTGGCAACCGTCTGGTACCTGATCATTCTCTCGGTACTCTCCATCATTCAGGCGCAAGTCGAGCGCCACTACGCACGCGGCGCGCTGCGCCAGTTGCCGCCCACCTTGCTGGGTCGTGCCTGGGCCTGGCTGCGTCCTGCGCCAGTGCCCTCGGTCGACGCAGCCCCGGCCGCCGCAGACGAGCCCCCGGCGCGCGCCGCTGCATGGACCCACTCCCACTCCCGGGGTGGGCAGGTCGAGGTGCAGGCGGTCTCCAAAAGCTACAACGGCGTTCGCGTGCTCAACCATGTGTCGCTGCACGTCCCTTCGGGTAGCGTGACAGTCATTCTGGGCCAGTCGGGTTCGGGCAAGTCCACCTTGCTGCGCTCCATCAACCATCTGGAGCGGGTGGACAGCGGGTTCATCGCCATCGATGGTGAGCTGGTGGGCTACCGCCAGGAGGGGGACACCTTGTATGAACTGAAGGAAAAGGACATCCTCTCCCGCCGCGCCGATGTGGGCATGGTGTTCCAGAACTTCAACCTCTTCCCGCACCTGAGCGTGCTCGACAACGTGGCGGAGGCGCCTGTCTCGGTACGGGGCCTGCCCCGGGCCGAAGCCCAGGCGCTGGCCCGGGAACTGCTGGCGCGTGTTGGCCTGGCGCACAAGGCAGACGCCTTCCCCCGCCAGCTGTCCGGCGGTCAGCAGCAACGCGTGGCCATTGCCCGGGCGCTGGCCCTCAAACCCAAAGTGCTGTTGTTTGACGAGCCCACCTCGGCCCTGGATCCGGAGCTGGTCAACGAGGTGCTCGACGTGATCAAGGAGCTGGCCCGCACCGGCACCACCTTGCTCATCGTCACCCATGAAATCGGCTTTGCCCGTGAGGTGGCAGACCACGTGGTTTTCATGGACCAGGGCCGCATCATCGAAAGCGGCCACCCCGACAAGGTGCTGCAGCAGCCCGATCAGCCGCGCCTGCGCGAGTTCCTTGCCAAGGTGCTGTAGACCGCACAACCCCACCCTCCCACTGACATCGAAGAATCGAGAATATGCAACGTCGTCATCTGATCCACACTGCAGTCGCCGCGCTGTCCCTGCTTGCGCTGCCGTCCTGGGCGCAGTCCGCCGCCCCCGACCTCAGCCCCGAGCAGGCAGGCCGCCCTCGGTCCGGCAAGGTGGACGAAGCCATCCGCCTGCTCAACCCCCAGTTCAAGTTTGCCAAGGAAGGTGCGCTCGTGGTGGGCACCACCACGGGCCGCCTGCCGTTTGGCGCGTACGCCACGGACAACAAGACCCCGGTGGGCAACGCGCCCGATATTGCGCAACTGGTGGCCGACAGCCTGGGCCGCAGGCTGGAGCTGGTTTCGGTGGCCTGGGCCGACTGGCCTCTGGGCCTGCAATCGGGCAAGTTCGATGTCGTGATATCCAACGTCACGGTGACCGAGGAGCGCAAGGAGAAATTCGATTTCTCGACCTACCGCAATGACACGCTGGGCTTCTACGTCGCCAAGAACAGCAAGGTGCAGGCCATCAAGGAACCCAAGGACGTCGCCGGCCTCAAGGTGATCGTCGGCGCCAGCACCAACCAGGAGCAGGTGCTGCTGCGCTGGAACGAGCAGAACATCAAGGCAGGCCTCAAACCGGTGGAAGTGCAGTACTACGACGATGATGTGGTGCTGTATCTGGCGCTGGCTTCGGGCCGCGCGGATACGTATTTCGCACCCAATGGCATTGCGGCCTACAACGCCCGCGATGGCAAGACACGCCTGGTGGGCCTTTTCTCGGGCGGCTGGCCCCAATCCGCCGAAATCGCAGTGACCTCGCGCAAAGGATCGGGCATTGCCGATGCCATCACCACTGCGCTCAATGCGCAGATCGGTAACGGCAACTACGCCAAGGCGCTCGAGCGCTGGAGTCTGCAGTCCGAGGCCATCCCGGCATCACGTACCAACCCGCCCGGCCTGCCCAAGAAATGAAGACTGCACACACCATGTCCACCATCAAGAGCCTCCGCCGCCTGGCCCTGTTGGCCGTTCTGTCCCTCTGCGGCGCCGTACATGCGCAGACCGTGGTCGACCTGAGCCCGGAGCAAAAGGGGCGCCTGCGTGCGCCCCGGGACGAAGCGGCGATTGCCGCGATCTCCAAGGACTTCAAATTCGTCAAGCCCGGCGTACTGACCGTGGCCATCCATCCTGGCGCGCCACCGACAGGGACCTATGCCACCGATGCCAAAACCATCGTCGGCTTTGATCCGGACTTCATCCTGCTCATCGCCGATGCGCTGGGGCTGAAGCTCGACCTGCAGCCGATTGCCTGGGCGGACTGGCCGCTGGGTCTGACTTCGGGCAAATACGATGCGGTGATCTCCAACGTCGGCGTCACCGAGCAGCGCAAGGAGAAGTTCGACTTCTCCACCTACCGGCTGGGCCTGCACGGCTTCTATGTCAAGACGGGCAGCAAGATCACCTCGATCAAGGAGCCCAAGGACATTGCCGGCCTGCGTTTGATATCGGCCTCGGGCACCAACCAGGAGCGCATCGCGCTGGAATGGAACCGCCTGAACATTGCGGCAGGCCTGAAACCGGCCGAGCTGCAGTACTACGACGATGAAACGGCCCGCACGCTCGCGCTGGTGTCCGGCCGCGCAGATGTGAACTTCAACCCGAACGCGCCGCAGGCCTACCAGGCCGCCAGGGACGCGCAGATACGGCTTGTGGGCACGGTCAACGCCGGCTGGCCCAACAAGTCGGATGTCGCCATCACCACCCGCAAGGGCAGTGGCCTGGCCGATGCGGTGACGCAAGCTGCCAACGGATTGATCAAGAGCGGCCAGTACGCCCAGGTGCTGGAACGCTGGAAACTCGCCGAAGAAGCGCTGCCTCGCTCGGAGACCAATCCGCCGGGACTGCCCAAGTTCTGATCGGCGCCCGCAACCTTTTCCCATAGGCCTGTCCATGCGCATCCATATCTCCCGCATCGCTTTCCTCACGCCGGGCAACCATGCGGAGGACGCGCCCTGGTCCGGGCTTGAGCACACCTTGCAATTGTTGGAATACGGGGAGCAACTGGGCTTTGACGGGGGCTGGGTACGGCAGCGCCATCTGGAGCCTGCTGTGTCGTCTGCCTCCACATTGTTGGCCGCAGCTACCCAGCGCACTGAACGCATGGAGCTCGGTTGCGCCGTCATTCAGCTGGGATACGAAAACCTTTTCCGGCTGGCGGAAGACCTCTCCACCGTGGATGTGCTCTCGCAGGGCCGGCTGCAGGTCGGCGTGAGCGCCGGGGCGCCCAACCATGGAGACCTGCTGGGCGCGCACCTGTATGACGGTGATCCCGCACACATCGACTTCTCGCATGCGCGCGTCACGCGCCTGCGCAGCAAGCTGCAGGGGCAGCCTCTGGGGCCCGAAGGCGCCGTGGTGCAATCGCCGGCCGGCCAGCACATTCCCCGCATCTATCCCCACGCAGCAGGTCTGGCGCATCGGCTGTGGTATGGCGGCGGCTCGCTGCACTCGGCGGAATGGGCGGGTCGCAACGGCTTGCATCTGCTGATCGGCAACCTGAACCGGGGCGAGCACAGCGACCATTTCTTCGAGACGCAACTGGCCCAGTTGCAGCGCTTTCGCAACCACTGGACGGCGCCACACGCGCCGCGGGTCGCCCTGGGCCGGGTGATCGTGCCCACCGACAGCGCCGGCAGTGACAGCCGCAAGCGCTATGAGGCCTTTGCACAGAGCCGCCATGCACGCACGCTGGCCCCGCAGGGCGAGCGCCGGGTGCTGTTTGCCCGCGATCTGGTCGGAAGCAGTGCGCAGATTCTGGAGTCGCTCCTGGTGGACCCGGTTCTGCCCCTGGTGGACGAGCTGCGGCTGGAGCTGCCCTACAACCTGCCGCATGAGGACTACCTGCAGATCCTGAGTGATTTCACCGAGCGCGTTGCGCCTGCGCTGGGCTGGCAAAACCACCATGCACAGCAGACGGTGGGTGGCTGAACGCAGCGATGCGCAAGCCGATGGTGGCGGTCGTCCGTGTGCGGCATCGCCGCTATGCGGTCCTCTCTCCGCCGGGCCGCCTGGTGGTCATCTTCCACGCCCACCCGCTGTCATCGAAACCGCCAGCAGCCCAGCGGCTTTGCCTGCGCCAGGGTTGGCATCGCCCGCAGCGCAGAGGCCAGCGCGCTGCGAGCCGCAGCGGCGGGCTCAGTGTTCCCCATAGCGATGCAGAAGGCGGCTGCGCAATGTCTCTGCGGAAGGGCTGAGGCTGCGGTCACGGCGTTGTAGCAGGCCAATGGTGCGCCACACCTCAGGGGAGACCAGCGGCACGCCGCGAATCTGCGCGGGTTGGGGGTGCAGCGCGAGCTGGGGCATGACCGCCAGCCCCAGTCCGGCCTCGACCAAAGCCAAGGCGCCCGACAGATGGTTGCATTCATACCATGCGACAGGCTGGTCCGGTAATTGGGCAACGATCTGGTCCAGCAGCAAGCGGTTTTCGCTTTGCCGGGAGACGGAGACCAGCCGCTGGCCCGCCAGCTCCATCCATGCAACGCTCTCCCGCTTGGCCCAGCGGTGGTTTCTGGGCATCGCCAGCACATAGCGTTCGCTGGTCAGCGCCTCGAAATGCAGCGAGGGCTCCTGGCTGCCGGTAAAGCTCAGTCCAAAATCGGCCTCGCCTTGCACGACGGCGTCCAGCACACGCTTGGCGCTCTCGTCCATCACATACACCTGGACCTCCGGCAGGTCCGTGGCAAATGCTTTCAATACCGGGGCCAGCACTTGGGTGGCGACCGACGGGATGCACGCGATCACCACCCGTCCCCGGCGAAGCATGCGTTGGTCGTCCACCCGCTGAACGGCATCTTCGAGGCCAGAAAGCGCTCTGCGCGCCTCTTGCAGAAACTCCTGGCCGACCGGTGTGAGCTGAACATGGCGCGTGGTGCGTTCGAGCAGCCGCACGCCCAGGGCCGCCTCCAGGCGCTCCACCCGTCTGCTGAGCGCGGGGGGTGACAGAAACAGCGCCTCGGCCGCCATGCGAAAGCTGGCTTTCTCGGCGGTCATCACAAATGCCTCCAGCTCGCCCATGTCGAATTTGATGCGCCCCATGCAATAGTTCCTCTTTAAATTGCAATTTACAGAATAACACTGCTTACCTAAGATCGCGGGTATCGACAAAAGCAGGCACGCCCGGCGTGCACAGGAGACAACATGCAACTACCCCAACCGGTCGTGGCGGGCCTCATCGCGGCCGCACTTGGCATGGCCATGGGCGCCAGCCATGCGCAGGACTTTCCTCCGAAACGGCCCGTGACCCTGGTCGTCGGCTTCGCTGCCGGGGGATCGGCTGACATTGCCGCGCGCATCATCGCGAAGAAATTGAGCGAGAACATCGGCCAGAACGTGGTCGTGGACAACAAGCCAGGCGCCGGGGGGAACCTGGCGCATGGGCAGGTGGCCCATGGTCCCGCCGATGGCTCCATGCTGCTGTTTGGATCGATCGGGCCGCTGACCATATCGCCGCATCTGATGAAGCTGCGCTACGACCCGCTGAAGGATCTGGCGCCCATCACGATGGGCGTCGTCTTTCCCAATGTGCTCGTCGTGCCGGCCGGCACCGGCATCAAGACGCTGGCGGACTATGTCGCGAAAGCCAAGCGCGAGCCTGGCAAGCTGGACTTCGCCTCCACCGGACCGGGATCGGCCTCCCACCTGGCCGGCGAGCTGCTCAACGATGTGGCCCATATCAACACCGTCCACATCCCGTACAAGGGCGGCGCGCCTGCTTTGCAGGACGTGCTGGGCGGCCGCGTCGCATCGTTCTATGCCGCGCCTCCCACCGCACTGCCGCATATCGAATCGGGCAAGCTGATCCCGCTGGCGACCACTGGCCTGACCCGCCCCGCCTACCTGCCCAATGTGCCGACGGTGGCCGAGAGCTTCCCCGGTTTCAACGCGACGAATTGGTATGCCTTTCTGGCACCGGCCAAGACGCCCCAGCCTCTGATGGACCGGTGGAACCTGGAGCTGGTGAAGGCCCTCAACGCGCCCGAGGTGCATGACAACCTGCTCAAGCACGGCCACACCACGGCACCGGGCAAGCGCGAGGAGCTGGGCAGGTTCATCGCCGACGAGTATGCCAAGTGGGGCCGCATCATCCAGGACCGCAAGATCACGATCGAGTAGTCCTGGCTGAGGAATCAACCATTACCCATAAGGAGACAAGCCTTGTCCATATCCCATCTTCTTCGCAGCGCCTGTGCCATGCGCTGGCAACGCCGTGCGCTGCTCAGCCTGGCGGCCAGCTGGCTGAGCCTGGGGCTGCTGGCTGGCGCAGTACAGCCTTCCACCGCCCATGCAGCCGATATTCGCGTCGTCACCTCCGGCGGGTTCTCGGCGGCCTATGACCAGTTAGTGCCGCTGTACGAGCAGGCCACCGGTCACCGAGTGATCACTGCGCGTGGCGCTTCGATGGGCAATGCACAGGACGCCATTCCCAGCCGCCTGGCGCGGGGTGAGCAGTTCGACATCGTGATCCTGGCGGACGCCGGCCTGGAGCAGCTCATCGCCGAAGGCAAAGTCCAGCAGGGCTCGCGTGTGGATCTGGCGCGCTCGATGATTGGCATGAGTGTGCGCAAGGGCACACCCAAACCCGACATCAGCTCGGTCGAGGCGCTCAGGCAGACCTTGCTGGATGCCAAGAGCATTGCCTACTCGGCCAGCGCGAGTGGAACCTATCTCGCCAGCGAGCTGTTTCCGCGTCTGGGTGTTGCCGAGCAGATCAAGGACAAGGCCAGCAGAATTCTGAGCGAACGCGTCGGCGCGGTCGTATTGCGGGGCGATGCGGAGATTGGCTTTCAGCAGGTGAGTGAACTGCTCCCGTTCAAGGAGCTGGAGTTTGTCGGGCCGCTGCCCGATGAGGTGCAGCAGCGCGTGTTTTTCTCGGCGGGGATTGCGGCGGCTGCGGCGGACCCCGAGGTGGCACGGCATTTCATCCGCTTTCTCGCTTCTGCTGCGGCGGCACCGCTGGTTCGCAGCACCGGGATGGAGCCCGCCGCCGCACGCTGAACCGGCGAGGCGGGCCATCGTGCAGCGCCGCGTGCCGGCCCGAGGCCGCCCGCCACGGCCCAACACGCAGGGCCGGGCCATGCATGGTCCAGCTGCAAGCGCGGCGTCAGCGCCCCCCGCGTTTGCGGAAAAATCCGCGCAGCTCCTCGGAGTGCTGAGCATCGCGCAGAAACGGCGGCAGCGAGATGGCCAGCAGGCAGGCTGCCAGCGGTACGACGCAAAAAAATCCGATGAACTTGAAACCCAGCGCGCCTGCAATGCTGCCCAGCACAAACATGCCGATCAGGCCTGCCGCAGTGCGCATGCGGCCCCGGTGGTGCGGTACGGGCTGCAGCGGCGCTGGGGTGCCCCGGCGGCGGCGCTGCCACCACAGCAGCTTGCCCAGCTCCATCCCCAGATCGGTGATGTTGCCGGTCATGTGGGTGGTGCGAATGCTGCCCCCCGACGTCTTGGAGCCGACCGCATTCTGCAGCCCCATCATGAAAGACAGCAACAGCACGGTCAGCGGCACCGCAAAAGGCGTCTGCCAGCTGAGCGTGGCGGCGCCCATCAGCCCGAACGGCAAAAGCATCAGCGCCTCGAGCATCAGCGGTAGCGCATATACGCTGTACAGGCGCCTCTCGCGTCCCCAGTTCACCAGGATGGCGCAGACCGCCGCCCCCACCATGAACGACAGGATGGCGCCCAACGCATTCAGCAACATCTTCAGGTTGTCCAGCACCAGCCCATCGGCCAATTGCGAGGCAAAGCCGGTCATGTGCGAGGTGTACATCTGCAAAACCAGGTAGCCGCCCGCGTTGACCGCTCCCGCATTGAACGCCAGCACCCAGCCCAGCGCGACATTGGTGGACTGGGCGCGGTGGCGGTTGGTCAGGTGGCGAAGTCGTCGCATCAAAAATACTCCAGAGGCCGACACGGTAGATAGGGTGGCGCACCCGTGCGCATAAGTGCGCAGCCAGGGTACTGCGCGCGGCCGGTCGAGGCAAAGCTGCATAGGGCCCAAGAGGTGGGGGAGGCCGTGGACCGGGCAGCCGTTGCCGGCCAGCGCCCAGGCGGCTGGCCTTCTTGCCCGGCAAGACCTGGCGCAGCCACCGCCTCGCGAGCTGCTGTAGATCTTTTGATGCACCACGGTGCTGCGTTAGGGCGCGTCTGTATCGAGGAGCGCGTCATCCAGGCTGAGGCCACGCCCTGCAGCGCTGCACTCCGCAACCCTGCTGCCCGCAGCCTCAAGATGCCAGTGCGATGGCTAGGGCGCCGGCTGGTGGCAAACCGCTTCGATGTTGTTGCCGTCCGGGTCCAGCACAAAGGCTGCGTAGTAATGGGGATGGTAATGGGGGCGCAGGCCCGGAGCGCCGTTGTCACGTCCGCCGGCCGCCATCGCCGCCGCATAAAAGGCATCCACCTGCGCGCGCGTGGGGGCGCTGATGGCGATATGAAGGCGAGCGGGTTTGTCGGTGGATTCCGAGATCCACAGCGAGGGCTTGCCATCGCGGCCCAAACCCAGGCTGCCAGGGCCTTCCATTGCGAGCGAGACCCCCAGCGGCTCCAGCGCCTGGAGAAAAAAACGCTTGCTTGCGGCGATGTTGGAGACGCCGATGCCCAGATGATCAAACATATGTGCTCCTGGTGATGTGCAGGGCAGCATTGCCTTGCCATTGCGCGAGCATACCCAATGCACGTTGAGCGCTGCTTTCAAATCCCCCATCCAGCCGTGTTTTGCAGAGGTGCAGACACGAAAAAAATACTGCGCGAAATTGTCAGGCACAGAGGACGGCAACCCCGTCGATTCGCAGGCCTCAACGCAGCCACATTGCTGCGATCACCCCCAGGGCCAGTGCGATCAGCAGCCCACCCGAGATGCGCTCCAGCCACGGCAATGCCCGCGCAAAGCGCCGCAGCACGGCGGGGTTGCCGATGAGTGCGGCAATCAGCAGATCCCAGAGCAGCACGATGCTGAACATCCAGCTGCCGTACACCAGCTTCCAGCCCACGCTGGCATGCGGGCCCGTCAGCATGGCCGCCAGGCTGGCATAGAACAGCGCGTTCTTGGGGTTGAGAATGCCCGAGAGAAAACCCATGCCGGCGGCGCGGCGCCAACTGGTGCGGGCTGCGGCCGCCTGGCCCGGGCTGGCTGCAACGCCCAGCGCGCTTTTGCCCGCATGGCGGATAAACAGCAGGCCCAGGTAGAGCAGGTAACCGCAACCGGCCAGCTGCAGCGCGATGAACAGCCGGCTGCCCGGCTGGAGCACGGCGACACCGGCAAAGGCGGTGACGATAAATACGCCATTGGCCAGCGCGATACCAAGGCAGGCCGCGCCAGCGCTGCGCCAACCGCTGGCCAGCGAGGTGCGGGCGATCAGAAAGAAATCAGGACCGGGGGACAGCAGCGCCAGAAAATGGGCGGCGGCGATCAGCAGAAACTGTTGCATGCAAAGAGACCAGGCGGGGGATGGCCTTGCATGGTGGCGGCTGCCGCATGCCTTGTATTGAACGAAATTGCAGCGGCTGCTATGGGCTACGACTCATGCGTCTTGCGAAAGCAGCCTGGCGTGACGCCGGTATGCGCCTTGAACACCCGCTGAAAATGCGCCTGGTCGGCAAAGCCCAACTGCAGCGCCACTGCGGCTATGCCGTCTTGCCCACGCAGCAGCTGCTTGGCCAGGTTGATACGCTGGTTCAGCTGCCAGGCATGGGGCGCCAGGCCCGTCAGCTTGCGAAAGGCGCGGATGGTCTGGTAGCGGCTCATGCCCGCCAGGTCGGCCAGCTGGGTCAGTGGCACGTTGGCGCAGGGGCGGGCGCGCAGGCAGTCCAGCGCCGGTCGGATGCGCTGCGCCAACTGCGATGGCAGATCGGGGGCGTGGATGTGCAGGCCTTGCTGGGTGTCGAGGTCGCCGATGAACTCGACCAGGCTGGCTTCCTTGTCGGCCGCGTCGGCTTGGGAGAACAGCTGGGCATTGAGCTGGCAGAAGCGCCGGTAGCGGGCAGGGTCCTCGACGATGCGCACCGGCTCGTTGGCCATCGCAGCCGGGTCCGCATATTCCGCACGCAGCGCTTGCAGCCAGCCGGCATCCAGGTGCAGCATCTGGTAGCTCCAGGCGCTATCGGGCGCCGGGTTGCAGGCATGCACGCGCTCGGCCGGCACAAAGACCAGGGCGCCGGGTGACAGCCGGACCGGGCCGGCCTCTGCGCCGGTGAAGACGCTGTGGCCGCCATCGACCGCGCCGATGGAAAAGCTCGGGTGGTGGTGCGGCTTGTAGCAGGCCCGGCTCTGGCTGGCGCGGCGGCTTTCCACAAAGGGCAGGGCCGGGTCGCACCAGAACGCCTGGGCCGGCTGGCTGGTGGACGTCGTGATGGGCGTTGGGGCAGGCATGCGATGGCTTTGACAGGGTTGGGGCTGAGCCCGCCGGCGATTCTCGCATGGCAGCGACCGGCCCATTACCCACTCGCCCGGCCCCGTGCAATGGAACGGCTGGCGTCGCCCGCAGCGATGCCGGGTCAGCCGCCTGTTGCCACTTCGCGACAGAAGCCCAGGTTTGGCGAAAGCTAAGTGAAATTAATAACGAGAATCGTTATCATTGCGAGTTAGCGCTTGCTCATGCTCTGCGGTTTGGACGGTTTTTTGCCCTCCAAGGCGATGAATCTGCAAGCGTTTTCTTTACTCTGCTTTCCTCGTTTATGACACAACAAACCTATATCAAAAGTCGCAAACATGGTGCTGCCGCTCCCGCCCCCAAGGCCGGCCTGGTGGCAGCGACTGCCATCGCGGTACTGGGCATGCCGGCTTTGGCGCAGAACGCACCCGCACCGACGGTCACGCTGAAAGAAGTGACGGTGGAGGCACCGCGCGAAACCGGCTATGAGCCCAGCCAGCTGTCCTCGCCCAAGTTCACCCAGCCCCTGGTCAACACCACGCAGACGATCTCCGTGGTCAAGGAGCAGGTGATGAAGGAGCAGGGCGCCACCACCTTGACCGAAGCACTGCGCAATGTGCCCGGTGTGGGCACTTTCTACGCGGGCGAGAACGGCAACACCAGCACGGGCGATGCCATCTACATGCGCGGCTTTGACACGTCCAGCAGCATCTATGTGGACGGTGTGCGCGATGTGGGCGCGCTGTCGCGCGATGTGTTCAACACCGACCAGGTGGAAGTGACCAAGGGCCCCGCCGGCACCGATTACGGCCGCAGCGCGCCCACCGGCGCAATCAACATGGTCACCAAGCAGCCCAACATGACCGACAGCTTTGGCGGATCGCTGGGCTTTGGCAGTGGCAGCTACAAGCGCACCACCATCGATCTGAACCGCAGCCTGAGCCACGACAACGGCACGGCATTCCGCCTCAATGCCATGGTGCAGGATGCCGGTGTGGCCGGCCGCGACCAGGTCAAGAACGACCGCTGGGGCCTGGCGCCGTCGTTTGCCTTTGGTCTGAACACCGACACGCGCGTGTTCCTGAACCTGCTGCATGTCAAGCAAAGCAATGTGCCCGATGGCGGTGTGCTGACCCTGGGCCTGCCCGGCTACAGTGCGCCCGACCGCAGCAACTACCCCGGCTACCGCAGCTTTCTGAACAGCGCATCGCGCGTGGATTCGAGCAATTTCTATGGCACGGCCTCGGACCACGACGATGTGACCGCCGACATGGCCACCTTGCGCCTGGAGCACGACATTGCGCCCGGCACCACGGTGCGCAACACCACACGCTGGGGCCAGACCAAGCAGAACTACCTGCTGTCGGCCTTCATGGCTACCGGTTATTCGCAGAACGCCACCACGGGCGCCTGGATGCCAGGCTCCTTGCTGACGCCCAATCCGGCCGACCCTTCCACCTGGACGATGTCGCGCAACATCAATACCAAGGACCAGGTCAACCGCATCCTGACCAACCAGACCAATTTGACCACCGCTTTTGCGACCGGCTCCATCAAGCACAGTCTGAGCACTGGCCTGGAACTGACGCGCGAAGAGCAGACCAACTACGGCCTGGCGACGACGGGCGTGGTGCCCACGGTCAGCATCTACCACCCGGACTCCAGCGTGTCGCTGCCGAGCTATGCCCGCAACGGTGCAGACAGCAAGGGCACGACCGATACCGTCGCGCTGTATGCCTTTGACACCCTGCAGTTCAATGACCAGTGGCAGGCCAACATGGGCCTGCGCTGGGACCACTACAAGACCAAGTACAACGCGATGGCCGTCTGTACGGCGACATCCACCACCCAGCCTTGCGGCACCAACCCGGCTGGCACCGTGGTGCCCACGACCTCGGATGGCTTGCAGGCCTCGGGCAATCTGGTGAGCTGGAAGGCCGGTCTGCTGTACAAGCCGGCACCCAACGGCAGCGTCTACGTGAACTATGCGCTGTCGCAGCAACCACCGGGCGGCAGCAACTTTGCGCTGTCTGCGGCAGCCAATAACGCTGGCAACCCCAACATGGCACCGCAAAAGGCCAAGACGGCCGAAGTGGGCACCAAGTGGGAGCTGATGGACAAGCGGGTGCTGCTGACCGGTGCGCTGTTCCGTACCGAGATCACCAACGAAATCGTGACCGACTCGGACGGCACCATCAGCCAGACCGGCAAGAAGACGGTGCAAGGCCTGGAGCTGGGCGCCACCGGCCAGATCACCCCCGCCTGGGGCGTGACTGCGGGCTACACCATCCAGAACACCAAGGTGGACACGGGCGCCAACGTGGCGCAGGACGGCTCCAGCGGGCTGACGTACACGCCCAAGAACGCGCTGTCGCTGTGGAGCAGCTACCAGTTCTCCTCGGGCCTGGCGGTGGGCGGCGGCGCGCGCTACGCCAGCGGCCTCAAGCGCGGCACCGATGGCGCCGTGGGCACGCCCAACTTCACCGAGTCCTACTGGGTGTTTGACGCACTGGCCAGCTACCGCATCAACAAGAACGTAGATATCCAGCTGAATGTCTACAACCTGTTCAACAAGCGCTATGTGGCGGCCATCAACAAGAGCGGCTACCGCTACTTCCCCGGCATTCCACGCTCGGCGCGCGTGACGGCGAACTTTAGTTTCTAATCCTTGGTTGAAAGCCAGCCCCGCGTCTGCCGGGGCTTTTTTTCATGGAGGAGATCAAGCGATGATGCTGCACATTCCCAATGTACTCACGCGCGACGAGGTCGCCGCCATGCGCGCGGCCATCGATGCGGCCGACTGGATAGACGGCCGTGCCACCGTTGGCAGCCAGGGCGCGCAGGTCAAGCGCAACCGCCAACTGCCCGAGACTTCGCCCGTGGCGCTGGAGCAGGGCCGCATCATCCAGCGTGCGCTGGCGGCCAATACGCTGTTTTTCCAGGCCGCACTGCCGGCCCGCACGATGGCGCCACTGTTCAACCGCTATGCCGAATCCGAAACCTATGGCCTGCATGTGGACGGCGCCGCGCGGCGCGAGGCCGGCGTGGCCCAGTGGCTGCGCACCGATGTGTCGTCGACCTTGTTCCTGTCCGACCCCGAGGACTATGACGGTGGCGAGCTGGTGGTGGTCGATACCTATGGCATGCACGAGGTGAAACTGCCTGCGGGCGACCTGATCCTCTACCCCTCGTCCAGCCTGCACCGGGTCGAGCCGGTGACCCGGGGCGAGCGGGTCAGCTCCTTCTTCTGGACCCAGAGCCTGGTGCGGGACGATGCCCGGCGCGCGATGCTGTTTGAGCTGGACCAGAGCATTCAGCGGCTGCGCAGCCAGCTGGGCGAAACGGAAGACACCGTCTCCCTCACCGGCCATTACCACAACCTGTTGCGCATGTGGGCGGAGACCTGAGGCCTGCGATCCAAGCTCTGCCCATGTCTCCGCTGGTAAATTATTTGAAAATGAGAGTCATTAGCATTTATTTTCCTTAAAATCGCTGCTTTCCACCTGCCCGGTCCCGCCTCCCGTTCCGGAGCCCTCCACCTGCTTGCCTCCGCATGAAAGCCAACGCGTCTTCCTCTTCGCAGCGGGCCTACTGGCTCAAAACCTTGCATGAATGGCACTGGGTCAGCTCCGCCATCTGCCTGGTGGGCATGCTGCTGTTTGCGGTGACGGGCTTTACGCTCAACCATGCTGGCCAGATTGAGGCCAAGCCCGCCGTGGTGCTGCGCGAAGCAACCTTGCCCGTGCCACTGCTGCAGGGCCTGCAACAGGCAGCCGCAAGCCATAAGCAAGCCGCAGACGCAGCCCAGGCGCTGCCGGACGATGTGCAGCGCTGGCTGCGCACGGAGCTGGGTGCCGACACGCGCCAGCGTGCGGTGGAATGGAATGACGACGAAGTCTATGTGGCGATGCCCCGGCCCGGCGGCGATGCCTGGGTGCGCGTTGCGCTGAGCGACGGGCAAGCCGAGCATGAATCGACCGACCGGGGCTGGATCTCCTATTTCAACGATTTGCACAAGGGCCGCCATGCGGGCCTGGCCTGGACCTGGTTCATCGATATCTTTGCCGGCGCCTGCCTGGTGTTCTGCATCACCGGTCTGTTCATTCTGCAGATGCATGCCGGCCGCCGCCCGATGACCTGGCCCATGGTGGGCCTGGGCCTGCTGGTCCCTGCGCTGCTCGCGCTGCTGCTGGTGCACTGAGCGCGCGGCCACCGTCTTTTTATTCCGAGGAGAACACATGACTAGCACTGTTTCGCGTTTCACCGTGGCCTTGACGGCGGTGGCCGGGCTGCCGGCCGTCGCCGGTGGGCTGAATGTCGGCGTCGAGCTGCCACGCCTGGAGGTGGCCGAATACCACCGTCCCTATGTCGCCGTCTGGCTGGAGCGCGCCGACGGCAGCGTGGCCGCCAATCTGTCGGTCTGGTATGAGCTGAAAAAGCGCGATGCCGAAGGCGCGAAATGGCTCAAGGACATGCGCCAGTGGTGGCGCCGCAGTGGCCGCGAGTTGAGTGTGCCCATCGATGGCGTGACCCAGCCCACCAAGCCGGCAGGCAAGCATGCACTGTCGTTCTCCGAAGGCAGCAACCCGCTGCCCAAGTTGGAGCCGGGCCAGTACAAGCTGCAGATCGAGGCCGCACGCGAAGTCGGTGGCCGCGAGCTGGTGAGCATTCCGTTTGAATGGCCCGCCAAGCAGGCCACCAGCCTGTCTGCGCAGGGCAAGACGGAGCTGGGCGAGATCAAGCTCGAACTCAAGCCCTGATCCAACACACCCCTATTTTTGAGGAGAGTCACCATGTTTTCTGCCACCCGTATTGCCGCCGCGCTGGCGCTGGGCTGTGCCGCCATTGGCGCCCAGGCCCACAGCGTCTGGATGAAGCCTTCGAGCACCGTGCTGTCCAAGGCGGACTGGGTCACGGTCGATGCCGCCGTGTCCAATGACATGTTCTTCTTCAACCACCGCCCGCTGGGCCTGGACAAGCTGGTGATCACGGCGCCCGATGGCAGCACGGTGGAGCCCAAGAATGCCCACAAGGGCGAGCTGCGCAGCGTCTTTGACCTCAAGCCCGAGCAAGCCGGCACCTACCAGCTGGCCATCGTCAACAGCGGCGTCATGGGCTCCTACAAGGATGCCGCCGGCCAGATGAAGCGCCTGCGCGGCAGCGCCGAAGAGATCGCCAAGCAGATCCCCGCCGATGCCAAGGAAGTGCGCGTGGCAGAAAGCATCAGCCGGATCGAGACCTTTGTGACCATGGGCAAGCCCAGCCCGCTGCGCTTGAGCGGCAAGGGCCTGGAGCTGGTGCCCGTTACCCACCCCAATGACCTGGTGGCGGGCGAAGAAGCCACCTTTGCCTTCCACGTCGATGGCAAGCCTGCTGCCGACGTTGAAGTGGTACTGGTGCCCGACGGCAAGCGCTACCGCGATGCCGTCAACGAGATCAAGCTCAAGACCGATGCCCAGGGCCAGGTCAAGGTCAAGTTCCCCACCGCTGGCATGTACTGGCTGGATGCCGACGTCAAGGACGACAAGACCTCGAACCCCATCGCCAAGGAACGCCGCCTGGCCTATGTCGCCACGTTGGAAGTGCTGCCTTGATGCACCGCAGGCTGTGACGGCAGAACGCACCCACGCCAGACTGATCGCGGAGCCGCTGTGAGCACGGCGCCGCGCATCCACTATGGCGCCGGCATCTGGCAAATCCCCCAGGCCCAGGCCCGGGGAGAAAGCCTGGCGGCCCCGGCAGGCTCTGCGCTGACCGGCGGCTCCTTTGCATCCCCCGCCTGGAAGGCGCCGGCGATGCACCTTGCGCAGGACGGCAGCCTGCACAGCCTGCAGGGCGCGACGATGGGCACCACCTGGTCACTGCGCCTGGCCAACCCGGACTACGCCCCGCTGGCGCCTGTACGGGCACTGGTGCAGCACACGCTCGATGCCGTCATCGCGCAGATGAGCAACTGGGAGGTGGACTCCTGCGTCTCGCGCTTCAACGCCGCCGATGCAGGCAGCTGGCACGCGCTTCCCCCCGAGCTGGCACAGGTGCTGGATGCGGCCCTCCACTGGGCCCGCGCCTGCGATGGCGCCTATGACCCGACGGTGGGCGCGCTGGTGTCGCTCTGGGGCTTTGGCCCGCGTGCAAACCCGCAGGCGCCCCACAGCGGCCAGCCGCCTGCACAGGCCGATATCGACCGTGCGCTGCAGGTCTGCGGCCACCAGCGCCTGCAGTGGCAGCCGCAGCAGTGGCTGCCACAGCAGCGGCGTTTGCTGCAGCCCGGTGGCCTGCAGCTGGATTTGAGCGGCATCGCCAAGGGCTATGCAGTGGACTGGGTCGCAGAGCGCCTGCGCGCGGCCGGCTGGCCGCATGCGCTGCTGGAGATTGGCGGAGAGATCCGGGCCTGTGGACACAAGCCCGGCGGCCAGCCTTGGCGGGTAGCGGTGGCAGGTGTTGCCGGTGATGAGCCGCTCGTGGTGCCGCTGGGCGATGGCGCGCTGGCCAGCTCGGGCGACCACTGGCATGTGTTCATGCACGGTGGCAAGCGTTTTTCACACAGCCTGGACCCGCGCAGCGGCCAGCCCGTGGCCCACGCGCTGACCAGCGTCACCGTCTACCACCGCGAATGCATGCATGCCGATGCGCTGGCCACCGTACTCACGGTGCTGGGGCCCGAGGAGGGTTGGCAGTTTGCGCTGCAGCACCAGGTAGCGGCGGTGTTCCACACCCATCCCGATGCCGGGCAGCCGCAAGGCCTGCGCCGCAGCACGCCGGCCTGGGCGCAGCGTTTTGCAGGCAGCATGAAGCCATGATGGATTGGATAGCAAGCCCTGCGCGGATCGCAGGCGCAGCAGGCCTGGTGGCGGGGTATGCGCTGCTGTGCTCCGGTGTGGCAGCACGCCTGTGGCGCCAGCGCCGGGCCGAGCGCCAGGAGCAGCTCGCGCTGCAAGCGGGCAGCCAGCAGGGTGCGCCGGTGCTGGTGGCCTATGCCAGCCAGACAGGCAGGGCCGAGGCCCTGGCGCATGAGACCGCACGGGTGCTGCATGCGGGCGGCTGCGCGGTGCAGCTGCGGCCGGTGCAGGCGCTGCGGCTGGCCGACTTGCAGGCCTGCACGCAGAGCCTGTGGCTGCTGTCGACCACCGGCGAGGGCGATGCGCCCGACGATGCGCTGCCATTTGTGCGCCAGGTGCTGGAGCAGGCGCAGCCGCTGCCCGGGCACAGCGCCCAGGTGCTGGCGCTGGGCGACAGCGAATACGCGGCCTTCTGCGCCTTTGGTCTGCGCGTGCAGCAGTGGCTGCAACAGCAGGGCGCCAAGGCCGATGTGCTGTGCATGGACAACGGCGATGAGGCCAGCTTGATGGCCTGGCAGGGCCAGACGGCCGAGTTGCTGCAGACCCTGACCGGCCAGGCTGGTGAGGGCTGGCGCCAGCCGGAGCCCGCCCAGCCCTGGGTGCTGCGCCGCCGCCAGTTGCTGAACCCCGGCAGCCAGGGCAGCCCCGTGTACCTGCTCGACTGGCAGCCGCAGTCCGGCGCGTTGCCGCTGTGGGAATCAGGCGACCTGGTATCGCTGGCGGTGCCGGCCGATCCGCAGCGCAGCCGGGATTACTCGATTGCGTCGGTGCCCGAGGACGGCCAGCTGCAATTGCTGGTGCGCCAAAGCACGCGTGCCGATGGCACACCGGGCCTGGCATCGGGCTGGTTGTGCGAGGGCATGGCTGTGGGCGACATGTTGCCGATGCGGCTGCGTGCGCACAGCGGTTTTAGATTGGGTGACAACGCCGAGCGCCCTTTGCTGCTGATCGGCAATGGCACCGGCTTGGCGGGCCTGTGCAGCCATATCCGCGCCCGCGTGGCCAAAGGCCGTGCGGACCAATGGCTGGTATTTGGCGAGCGCCATCCTGACCAGGATGCGCTGCTGGATGCGCAACTGCAGCAATGGCTGGCCGCTGGTCAGCTGGAGCGTCTGGACCGTGCCTGGTCCCGCGATGCGACCGACCCTTGCTATGTGCAGCAGCTGCTGGAGCGCCAGGCGCAGCGGCTGCAGGGCTGGGTCGCGCGCGGCGCTGCGATCTATGTCTGCGGCAGCCAGCAGGGCATGGCGCAAGGCGTCGATGCAGTGCTGCGCCAGGTGCTGGGCGCCCCCGCGGTGGATGCGTTGGCGCTGGCCGGGCGCTACCGCCGGGATGTGTACTGAGGCCTGGCCGGGCCAGAAAGCCTAGGCGGTGGCCAGGCTGCTGTCGGCCTTGCTCGTCAGCTCCGCCTTCGCAAACGCAATCGGCGCACCATGCGAGAGCTTGGCAGAGGCCTGGTCCCAGGTACCAGCACCCTGGAGCACAATCGCCAACGGGCCTTCGCCCTTGCTTTGCAACTGCGGCGCCGTCTGCGTCAGCTCCAGCACGCTGTTGCCCAGTGCAATGGTGGCACTGTTGCCGCCGTCGGCGGCATGGATATGTGCCTTGTCGCCCAGCAGTGCGCGGTAGCGCTCCAGGCTTTGCAGCAGGTCGCTGACGGCCACCGTCAGGCGTGCCACACCGGTGGCACCGTTGGCATGCTGGCGCACTTCGCCCTCAGGTACGCGCAGCTTGCGCGGCGTGATATCCCCGCAGAGGAAGGGCAGGTCATGCGTGTGCGGGCGGCCGGTCTGCCATTGCAGGCGTTCGCCATCGGGGCGCAGGCGGCCGCCATCCAGCGGGCCTTGCAGGTCCAGGCCGCGCGCCTTGGCCGCAGCAATCACCTCAGCGGTGCTGGGGGGCAGCAGCGCAAAGTCGATGATGCCTTCGCCATGCTGGTCCAGCAGCTGCCACCAGCGGTCTTGCGGTGCCGGGCTGCGCCAGGCGATCAGCTCGAAATAGGCGCCATCCTCAAACACCACCAGCGCATTGTGGGTGGGGCGGCCGGGGTGTTCGCCGCCGCGTACGACGGTAAAGCCCAGTGCAGCGTAGTCGTCAATGGTTTTGTCGAGGTCGTGGACCGCGATCACGATGTGGTCAAGTGTCAGTGCCATGGGATAGTTCCGTAAAAAAAGGAGGGAGGGACAGGTGTCAGGCCGCCTGTTTGTGCGTCTGGGCCAGCGAATTGCTGAGCTCGACGCTCGCGCGGATGGTCTGCGGCTGGCGCAGCAGGTTCAGGATCGGGCAGGTCCGCTCCACGGCGGCAAACAGCGCATCGATGTCGGCACGCGGCGCGGGCGAATCGATATGCACGGTGTAGGCAATGTCGTGTGGCCAGATGGGCGTGGCCTCGTGGCCGGGCTTGCCGGCGCGCGGGTCGATCACGCCGCTCACCTCCACGTCCAGGCTGGTCAGCGGCACCTGTTGGGCGGCGGCCTGGATCAGAAAGATATGGGTGACGCAGCTGCCCAGCACACCCAGCTGCAGCTCGGGCGAGCTGGGGCCCAGGTTGTAGCCGGCAAAGCTCGGCGGGCTGTCGCTGATGACCTGGTGCTCGCGGATACGGATGCGGCGCACGCCGCTGCGCCCTTCGGCGCTCACGTTGGCGCGCAGCGCCGTGGCCTGGGCGGTGCCGGCATCGATCTGGGCATCGCGCGCCAATACGGCGCCGCGCTTTTCAGCCAGGTAGTCATTCAAGGTAGCAGGGCTTGCACTCATGGAGTCATTGGGAAATGTGCTGCATCGGCGGGAGGTGATGCGTGCCTACGAACGAAAACACGTTCTCAGCCCATTGTTGGCACGCATGCCCCATCCGTGAACTGCGCAGATCGCATGTGCATATGCGGCTGCCGCGCATGTGCTTATGCGCAAACCCTCTATGCGGCGCCAGGCCTGGCGGCCGCTTGCTTCCTTGGTTTGCGCATATCGATGCTCTGAAAAATACCTTCTCGCCGGCCGCCGAATGCCTAGCATGACACACCCAGATGGCGGCACTTTCTGCAAGGGTGCCGCTGCCCGGCGGCCGAGGTTGGCGTGCCGGTGCAGGCAAGGTTGCCCGTGGCTAGCGAGGGTGGTGCGTGGTGTTGAAAGCGAATAAATTCAAAAAACTGGCGGTATGGAGCGCGGCAGTGCTGGCGCTGGGCGGGCTGCTGTCGGCCTGCTCCAAGAACGAGAGTGTGGCCGAGGCCAAGGCCGACACGGGCCCGGCCAACGGCGGCGCCCTGGTGTACCTGGAGCAGCAGGCGCATACCAATCTCTACCCGCCAGCCGGTGGCTTCTACCCCAATGGCGGCGTGCTCAACCAGATCACCGACAAGCTCACCTACCAGGACCCCAAGACGCTGGAGATCCAGCCCTGGATTGCCAAGAGCTGGACCATCAACGACAGCGCCACCGAGTTCACATTCGAGCTGCGCCCGGGCGTGACTTTCTCCGATGGCACGCCGCTGGATGCGGCAGCCGTGGCCAAGAACTTTGACACCTATGGGCGCGGCAACAAGGCACTCAAGCTGCCGGTGTCCGAAGTCATCAACAACTACGAGCGCAGTGAGGTGCTGGGCCCGCTGACGGTGAAGTTCTACTTCAGCAAGCCGTCACCGGGCTTTCTCCAAGGTACCTCGGTGATCGGCTCGGGCCTGGTGGCTTTGCAGACCTTGGAGCGCCCGTTTGATGAGCTGGGCGATGCCACCAAGATCATTGGCTCGGGCCCCTTCGTGGTGGCCAGCGAAACCCTGGGCAAGGAGCTGGTGTTGTCGGCCCGCAAGGACTACAACTGGGGCCCTGCGCAGCTGGCGCACCAGGGCCGCGCGCGCCTGGATGAAGTGCGCTTTATCGTCACCCCGGAAGACAGCGTGCGCATTGGTGCGCTGCTGTCGGGCCAGGCCGGTGTGATCCGCCAGGTGCAGGCCTATGACGAAAAGCGGGTGGAGGAGCAGAAGTTCGTCATCTATGCGCCGTCCACGCGGGGGGTGAACAACAGCATTGTTTTCCGGCCCGACAACGCGCTGGTCGCCGATCTGAAAGTGCGCCAGGCGCTGCTGCATGCCACCAATACCCAGGAGGTCGTGCAGACGCTGTTCTCGCACAACTACCCGCAGGCCACCTCGGTGATTGCGTCCAGCGCGCTGGGCTATGTCAACCTGGCCAGCAAGCTGGCCTATGACCCGCAAAAGGCGCAGCAGCTGCTGGAGAGCGCAGGCTGGACACCGGGGCCGGACGGCATCCGCCAAAAGGACGGCCGCGCGCTGGCGCTGGCTGCCTATGACTCGCTGCCCCAGCCGCAGAACAAGGAAACCCTGCAACTGGTGGCCCAGCAGTGGGCCAAGGTGGGGGTCAAGCTGCAGGTGCTCAGCGGTGATGCTGGCGTGCGCATTGTCGACAACCTCGATCCGGAGAAGACGCCAGTCGCCCCCGGCATGGTGGGCCGCGCCGATCCCGATGTGATCAAGAGCAACTACTACCCGACCAACCGCAACGTGCTGCTGCAGCAAGGCGGCGTGAGCCAGAAAGTCAAGGGCTTTGTCGATCCGCAGCTCAACGGTTTGCTGGAAGCGATTGCCGCGCAGACGGACGCCCAGAAGCGCCTGGCGTTGACCGCCGAGGTGCAGAACTACCTGATCGACCAGGCTTATGTGATCCCCATTTTTGAAGAGCCGCAGGCCTTCGCCGCTGCACCCTGGGTGCGCGAAGTGGGGTTTGAGGCCGTAGGGCGCCCGAGCTTCTACAGCACCTGGCTGGCCAAGCGCTGAGGCACAGCCCTGCTGAGCGTCAAGGAGCACCTCGATGTCCTTCTATCCCTATCTGGCCCGGCGCAGTGCCCAGGCGCTGCTGGTGCTGTGGTCGGCGTTCACCGCGTCCTTCGTGCTGCTGCAGCTGCTGCCGGGCGATGCGCTGCTGATCAAGTTCCTCAGCCCCGAGCTGGGCCTGGGCCCGCAGGAGGTGGCTGATATCCGCGCCGCCTATGGCGCGGACCAGCCCGTGTGGCAGCAGTACTGGCACAGCCTGACCGGCTTTGTCAGCGGCAACTTTGGCTACTCGCTGCAGGCCGGCGTGCCGGTCAGCCACGGGCTGGCCACCAGCCTGACGCCCACCTTGCGGCTGGCCGGCCTGGGCTTTGCGCTGGCCGTGGTGCTGGCTCTGGTGCTGGCGCTGCTGGCCCAGCTGGCACCGTGGCGCTGGCTGCGCGGCGCGCTCTATGCGCTGCCCTCGGTGTTTGTTTCGGTGCCCGTGTTCTGGCTGGGCATTGTGCTGATCCAGCTGGTGTCGTTCCGCCTGGGCTGGATCCCCGTGATCAACCCCGGCAAATGGCAAGGCCTGGTGCTGCCGACGCTGACCTTGGCGATACCGATTGCCGCGCCGCTGGCGCAGATCCTGCTGCGCAATGTGGACGAGGTGCTGACCCAGCCCTTTGTGGCCGTGGCACGTGCCAAGGGCGCACCGCGCCTGTGGTTGCTGCTGCGCCATGTGGCCGGCAATGCCGCGCTGCCGATGCTGACGATGGCCGGCGTGCTATTTGGCGAGCTGCTGGGCGGCGCCGTGGTGACCGAGGCCGTCTTTGGCCTCAATGGCCTGGGCAGCTTGACCCAGCAGGCCGTTGGCAACCAGGACAGCGCCGTGCTGCAGGCGGTCGTGGTCATCTCGGCTACCGCCTTTGTGCTGATCAACCTTGCGGTGGACCTGCTCTACCCGCTGTTCGATCCGCGTTTGCGCAACCGTTTGGGAGTTTGACCATGTCTGCAAGCACTTCTTCACCCGCCGGGCTGGGCGCCCTGGCCGCCGAGCCGGGCCTGCTGACCGGGGCCCGAGCCACGGACAGCGCTGCGGTGCAGGCGCCGCAGCAGCGGCTGGCTGCGCCAGGCCTGCCTGCCCTCTTTGCCAAGGCCCTGCAACGCCTGCGTGCCGCACCGCTGGGCCTGCTGCTGGCCTGGGGCGTACTGGCGCTGGTGGCCCTGTGGGCCATCGCGCCGGGCTGGTTTACCAGCTACAACCCGGTGCTGGGCACCGCCGGCCAGCAGCTGCAGGCGCCCAGCGCCGCCCACTGGCTGGGGACGGATGCGCTGGGCCGTGACAGCTATGCGCGCCTGGTCTACGGCGCCGTGCATTCGCTCAGCGGCGCCTTTGTGGCCGTGAGCGTCGGCCTGGTACTGGGCACCCTGCTGGGCCTGGTCGCCGGCGCAGCGGGCGGCTGGGTGGAGGACGCGGTGATGCGCCTCGTCGATGTGCTGCTGTCGGTGCCCTCGTTGCTGCTGTCGCTGTCGGTGATCATCATCCTGGGCTTTGGCACCGTGAATGCGGCGCTGGCCGTCGGGATTGTCTCGGTCGCCAGCTTTGCGCGCCTGGTGCGCTCTGAAGTGGTGCGGGTGCGCCGCTCTGACTATGTGGAAGCGGCACTGGGCAGTGGCGGGCGCTTTGCGGCCGTGCTCTGGCGCCATGTGCTGCCCAATTCGCTGACCTCGGTGATCGCGCTGGCGGCACTGCAGTTTGGCTCGGCCATTCTGGCGATCTCGACGTTGGGCTTTCTCGGCTATGGTGCGCCGCCGCCGACGCCCGAATGGGGCCTGCTGATTGCCGAAGGCCGCAACTACATCTCCACCGCCTGGTGGCTGACCGCCGCGCCCGGCCTGCTGGTGGCAGCGGTGGTGCTGGCGGCCAACCATATCAGTGCCGATCTGACCCGGAGGCGCGCATGACCGGGACCACCATTCCCGTCTTGCAGGTCGAGAACCTGTCGATCGCCTACCACGACGGCCAGGCCGAGCAGCGCACCGTGCACGAGGTCACGTTCTCCATTGCCGCCGGCGAGGTGCTGGCCCTGGTGGGCGAGTCCGGCTCGGGCAAGACGACGACCGCGCAATCCATCATTGGCCTGCTGGCCGACAACGGCCGGGTACAGGGCGGCAGCATCCGCATCAACGGCACCGACGTGGCGGGCTGGTCGCAGCGCCAGCTGGAGGCACTGCGCGGCAAGGTGGTGAGCCTGATTCCGCAGGATCCGACCACCTCGCTGAACCCGGTGCGCACCGTGGGTGACCAGGTCGGCGAGATGCTGCGCCTGCATGGCTGGCGCGACAAAAAGCAGATTGCCCAGCGTGTGCTGGAGCTGCTGCAAAAAGTGGGGCTTTCGCAGCCCGAGCTGCGCGCACGCCAGTTTCCGCATGAGCTCTCGGGCGGCATGAAGCAGCGCGTGCTGATCGCCATCGCGATTGCGCTGCAGCCTGCACTGATCATTGCCGATGAGCCCACCAGCGCGCTCGATGTGACGGTGCAGCGCCGCATTCTGGATCTGATTGACGATCTGCGCCGCGAGTTTGGCACCGCCGTGCTGCTGGTGACGCATGACCTGGGCGTGGCTGCCGACCGCGCCAATCGCCTGGTCGTCCTGCAGGCCGGCCGCATCCAGGAGCAGGGGCCCACGGCCGATGTGCTGCGCAACCCGCAAAGCCGCTACACGCGCCAGCTGCTGGCCGATGCGCCATCGCTGGGTACGGCGCCGGCGCGGGCGCCACGGACGGTGGTGGCAGAGCCAGCGATTGTGGTGCAGGGCCTGGTGCATGACTTTGCAGTGGCGGGCCAGCGCGGCCTGTTCCGCGCGGTCGATGGCATCTCGTTCGAAGTGCCTCGGGGCAGCACACATGCGATCGTGGGCGAGTCCGGCTCGGGCAAGACCACGACCATCCGCGACGTGGTGGGCTTTGGCAAACCGACGGCGGGCCGCATCACGGTCGAAGGCGTCGATGTGACATCGCTGCGCGGCGAGGCGCTGCGCCAGTTCCGCAAAACGGTGCAGCTGGTCTACCAGAATCCGTTCAGCTCGCTCGATCCGCGCCAGAGCATCTACGCGATCATCGAAGAGCCGCTGCTGAACTTTGAGCGCCTGGCGCAGGCCGAGCGCGAGCGCCGCGTGCATGACATGCTGGCCCGCGTGGGCCTGCCGCCGGCGGTGCTGACGCGCCGCCCGCGCGCGCTCTCGGGCGGCCAGCGCCAGCGGGTGGCCATTGCCCGCGCGCTGATCCTGCAGCCGCGTGTGCTGGTGCTGGACGAGGCCGTGTCTGCCCTCGATGTGACCGTGCAGGCGCAGATTCTGGCACTGCTCGACCAGCTGCAGCGCGAGTTGCAGCTGACCTATCTCTTCATCTCGCACGACCTGGCCGTGGTGCGCCAGATTGCCGATACCGTCTCGGTGCTGCAGGGCGGCCGCCAGGTCGATGCCGGGCCGGTGGACGAGGTGTTCTCGCGCCCCGGCAGTGCCTATACGCGCGAGCTGATCGCTGCCATTCCCGGACAAAAACACCACCATGAACCAGAGCCCATTCCTGCACTCGCCGCCTAGAAAACGCCTGGGCTTTTTCAGCCGCCTGCTGGACCAGGCCAGCGCTGCCGAGCGCTACCGCCTGGTGACCGAGCAGATCCAGCATGCCGAGGCCCATGGCTTTGACACGGCCTGGGTGGCGCAGCACCACTTTCATGAAGCCGAAGGCGGCCTGCCTGCGCCGATGGTGTTCCTGAGCCATGTGGCGGCGCGCACGCAGCGCATCCGCCTGGGCACGGGCATCGTGACCCTGCCGATGGAGAACCCGATCCGGGTCGCCGAAGACGCGGTGGTGCTGGATCTGCTCTCAGGTGGCCGCCTGGAGTTTGGCGTGGGCACCGGTGGCACGCCCGAATCCTTTACCGCCTTTGGGCTGCGCAGCGACGACCGCGCCCGCATCTATGCGCAGCACCTGGCGGTGTTGCGCAATGCCTGGGCGGGGCTGCCATTGCCTGGCGGTGATCGCCTCTACCCTGCCGGGCCGCAGCTGTTGCCGCGCATCTGGCAGGCCACGTTCTCCGCCGCCGGGGCCGAGCGCGCCGGCCTGGCCGGTGATGGGCTGATGCTGTCGCGCACCCAGCCGCGCAGCGCCGAGGCGCCGGGTGCCAGCCTGGCCGACATCCAGAACCCCTTGATCGACACCTACCTGGCGGCGTTGCCGGCTGGCACGGCGCCGCGCATCCTGGGGTCGCGCACCCTGTTTGTGGCCGAAGACCGCCAGCGTGCGTTGCAGCTGGCCGATGTGGGCCTGCGCCGCAGCCTGGCGCGTGCCGCCGCTGCGAACCCGGGCGGCCCGGCCAGCCAATGGGGGCCGGATGCTCCGCTGGCGCAGCTGCTGGCCGCCTACGACGTGCATGTGGGTACGCCCGATGAGGTGATTGCCTTGCTGCGTGCCGATACCGCGCTGGCGCGGGTGACCGACATCTCCTTCCAGGTGCATTCGATCGACCCGCCGCATGCCGACATCCTGCGCTCGATCGCGCTGACCGCGCAGTATGTGGCGCCGGCGCTGGGCTGGTGGCGCGACGACGCGCCAGTGCCGCCCGCAACCGCCTCTGCCCCCGTGCCGGTGCCGGCACTGGCCTGATTTTTTTGGAGTGATGCACTGATGACTTCTGCATGGAACCCATCGGAGACCGATGATGTGATTGACCAGCTCGCCGGCATACAGCCGGGCAGCCACCTGGATGCCGTGCGCCGCCACCGCCTGCAGGCACGCGCGCAGGCCCAGCAAAGCTACCTGGCGCTGTTGGCGCCCCGCGCGCCGCTCAGCAGCCAGTGGCCGCTGAACGAGCGTTTGGCAGTGGCCGCCTTTGTGGCCGCTCTGCACCAGCAGCCGCAGGTGCAGCGTTTTTACCGCGATGCATTGGCCACCCAGGCGAGCCTGGCGCTGGGCAAAGCCATTGATGGCGAAGCGGCACAGGGCCTGGCCCGTGGGCCCTATGGCCAGTACCCGCAAGGCCCTTTGAGCGCCGAAGACCAGGCCGGCCCGGTCTACGCGGTGGCTGCGCAGAACCGTGCCGTGCTGGGCGAGCGCTTGTCTGCCGGCCTGGCGCATGCGCATCTGCTCGCCTTCCACCCCCGCGATGCCAAGCCCGCGCATCTGCAAGCCTTGCTGGATGCGGGCTGGAGTGCGACCGACATCGTGGTGCTGTCGCAGCTGGTGTCCTTCCTGGCCTTTCAGATCCGCGTGGTGGCGGGGCTGCGCCTGTTGCAGGCCCATCCTGCCCCATCCGCATCCGCCCCACAACCCACCGCCGAGGAGAACGCCGCATGAGCGAGCAAACCTTGCATTACCCGAACAGCACCGAACCCCAGGTCTTCACCCAGGCCCAGCTGGACTGGCTGCCCTGGATTGAACCGCTGCCGGAGGCGGAGCTGACCCCCAGGCATTTTGACGGTCTGGTGGATGCGTCACGCGCCAAGTCGCCATACTTTCGGCTGCTCGCCCGCGACCCCGACACCCTGGGTGCGCGCACCCGCACCGACAAGGACATCTTCTACAACCCCGATGGTGGCCTGCCCCGCGCCGAGCGCGAGCTGGCCGCTGCGGCCACATCCCGTCTCAACGGCTGCATTTACTGCGCCTCGGTGCATGCGCGCTTTGCGTCGCATTTCTCGCGCCGTGAAGAGGATGTGCAAAAGCTGCTGGACCAAGGCGTGCAGGCCGATCTGGGCCCCCGCTGGAACGCGATCGTTGCCGCCTCGGTGGCATTGACCGAGACGCCCCTGGCGCTGGATGCCGGCCATATCGACGGCCTGCGCCAGAACGGGCTGGACGACTATGCGATTGCCGATGCGCTGCAAGGCGCGGCCTTCTTCAACTGGGCCAACCGCCTGATGCTGAGCCTGGGTGAGCCGGCGCTGGAGACTGCGCAGGCCTGAGCCGGCCAAGCCCTGGGCGCCGGCCCGGTGCAACAGCGCGCAGGCCCCAGGGTTTTTCTGGGCGAGGCCGCTGCCGGGCGGGCGCAGAAAAAGCGGATACTTTGGCGCTGTATCCCCTTCGGTCCATGGCCTCCATGCTCCTTCCTCTGCATCTCTCGCAGCGTCTCGCCGCAGCTGCCATCGGCACCCAACGGCCCGGCCGGGGCCCCGGTATGAAAGCCCTGCAGCTTTTGCGCGCCTGGCTGGCGCTGCTGGCATGCGGCCTCGGCGTAGCCAGCGCCCAGGCTGCGCCGCCTGACTACCAGGAGCTGTATGCCCACCCCGAGCGCGCGATGCCGATGCAGCCGCACTGGCAGCTGCTGCCCGTGTCGTCGTCTGCGCCGCCCTGGGCAGAGATTTTCATGTTCCAGATCGGCACTGATCCCCGACACATCGATCGCCTGCGCTGGCTGAGCCTGAACCCGGACCCGAACACGGGGCTGGCGCCCGCGTTGTTCGATGCGCTGGAGGGGAACACGCTTTTTCTCGCGCCGTCCGCAGGCAGCTTCTGTGAGGGCCGCTGGCAGGTGGTGCGGGTGGATTCGCACAACAACTCCAAGGTGAACAACGTGCTGCAGCCCGCTACCAAGGTCTGGCTGGTGCAGCACAAGCCCAATGGCCGGCGAGAAGCAACCACCGCCTATGGGCACCTGGATGCGCAAGGCCATTGGGCCGTGCCACCGGTTACCTGCGATGGCGGCACCACGAACGGGGTGTACTCCCCCGATGCGGTCGCCTACCTGGTGCCGGGTGACGCCCAGCCCTTGCCGTCGGCGCTGCGCTTGGACCTGGTGTATGCGCAGCCGGGCCTGCGCGATGCCGGAGGCCGCTGGCTGGCGCCGGTGCCGCCCAGCGATATCACCACCGCACAGTGGATGGACTACAAAAAGCAGATCGTGACACCGGGCTCGCTCGGCGCCGGTCTGATTGATCCGCAGGGGCGCATGGTGATTCCGTTCACCTTTGGCCAACTGCCCGATGCGACGGCGCAGCGCCGCATCCAGCTGTGCAGCAATACCGGGCTGCGGCTACAGCGGGACGCCGGCACGCCCCGGGTATGCCGCTGGCAGCGCCTGCAGCGCAGCCAGGGTGGCGAGGCGCTGCGCCCCGTCCAGGACGCTGCCACCGGGCGCTGGGGTTACCAAAATGCAAAAGGCCAGTGGGTGATTGCGCCGCAGTTCCACGAGGCGCGCCGGTTTCGCCATGGCTACGCGGTGGTGTCGGCATTGTTTGCCGAGGACTGGCGGCCGCCCGGCTGGCGGGACGAGTGGCCGATGGTCCGGCAGTACTGGCGCATGGGCCGCTACTGGGTGGCCGAGGCGCTGGTGCGCAATCCATCGACCGCCGGCCAGTGGGCCATCCGCTATGGCGTGATGAACGATGCCGGCCAGTGGCTGGCGCCGCAGGCGCAGCTGCCGCTGCAGATCACCGTGCCATCACCAGCTGGTGGCCGCAATGGCCACTATGCCCGGATGGTGGCCGCCCATTTGCCGCAGCTGCTGGGCCGCCATGTCGAGATCAGGCATGTGCCCGATGCCAGCGTGGCCGACTATGAGCGGCTGGCCGCCGACGGGGGCGACCGGCAACTGCTGTTCACGGCCATGACCCTGCCGCGGGGCGGAATCCCGGGCCTGCACCAAGGGCCTGCCATCGATACCGCGCTGCGATCGCTGCTGCCGGTGACCCTGGTCGCATCGCAGCCCTTGGTGCTGGCCATCGACAGTACGCAGGCCGATGCGCTGGGCATTGGCAACACCGACGACCTGCTGGCCTATGCGCGGGCCCACCCGGGCCGGCTGCGCGTGGGCACCGGGGACGATGGCTGGATCGGCCAGTTGGCACTGGCCGAGCTGCTGGCGCGCGGCGGTGTGGACATGCAGCGCCAGGTCTTCCGCGGTATGTACCCCGACTCCGATGTGGTGACGAAGGCACATGCGGTGGAGCTCGTGCTGGCGCCCGTCAATGGCGTGGCCACGGCAGTGCGAGGTGGCCAGCTGCGGGTGCTGGGCACCACAGCGGATCCGGCCCATCCGCAAAGCCTCGATGGCGTTACCTGGCCCACCTTGGGCGCCCATGCCGCGCTGGCGGGTTTGGCGGTCTACGACCACTACATCCTCTGGGCAGCGGCCCACTCCGACCCTGCTGCCAACCGCGAACTGCAGCAGGCCGTGGCCCAGGTGCTGGCCCGGCCCGAGGTCCAGCAGCAGCTGCAGGACGTGCAGGCCGTCGGCGGGGGCGGCCCGCCTGAGAGCCTGCTGGCGCTGGAGGCGCAGATGCGCGAGCAATGGCTGCGCTGCTGTGGGAAGCACCTGCGCTCGGTCAAATAAGCCTATAAGGCAGTTGCGTTAGACTGCAGCATCCTCGCGCGGGGCCTGCCCGCGCTCCCACCATGACTTTTTGCCGGTCCGGCAACTGACCATGCGACTGATGCTTTCCATGCCCGCCCTCTGGTGGCCCGGCAATGGCTGCCATTGCGTTCATGTCAAAGGGGCCGCCGGCCTTGCATCATGCGCACCACCCCATACCCTTTGCTGACCGCGAGCGCGCGCGCCGACATCGCGCAGCGCGCCCATGCACTGGATACCCAGGCCGAGCTGGCCAGCACCGTGTTGCCGATGCTGGCCCACCATGACCTGCTGCGCATGGGCCTGCCTGCCGCGCAAGGCGGCCATGGCGGGGATGTGCGCGATGCCATGGCCGCGATCACCGAGGTCGCCAGCCTGTCGCTGACCAGCGCCTTTGTGTTCTGGAGCCAGCGCGCCTTTATCCACTACCTGCAGGCCAGCGGCAATGAGGCCGCGCGTGAGCGCTGGTGGGATGCGTTGCTGCGTGGCGATATCGCGGGCGCGGTGGGCCTCTCCAATGTCATCAAGTTTCTGTCGCGCATCGAGGCCTTGCAGGTGCAGGCCAGGCCGGTGGCGCAGGGCTGGTGCCTGGATGGCGTGCTGCCCTGGGTGTCCAACGTGCGAACCCAGGGCTTTGTGGTGGCCGCTGCGGTGCAGCCCGAAGGGGGCGGCCTGCCGATGGTGATGGCGCTGGAGAGCGGCCTGCCGGGTCTGGTGCGCTCGCCCGATCTGGACCTGCTGGGCATGCGTGCCAGCAATACTGCGGCGCTGCAGCTGAACCAGGTGACGGTGCCCGCCCAGGCGCTGCTGGCCCAGGCCGGGCCGCCGTATCTCAAAGCCGCACGGCCCGGGTTTTTGGGCATGCAGTGTGCGTTGTCGATTGGCCTGGCGCGGGCGGCGTTGCAGGCTGCCGCCCAGGATGCGGGCGCGCGTGGCCCCTTGCACAGCCGCGTGACCGAGGCGCAGACGACACTGGGCCAGGTGGAGGCAGCGCTGTTGGGCGGTGTGCTGGGTGACCGCTGGGTCGCCGATGTCAGCCCCCTGTTTGCGTTGCGCATGCGTCTGGCAGGCCTGGTGCAGCAAGCGCTGCAGCTGGAGCTGCAGGCCACCGGGGGCCGCGCCTACCTGCAGGACCGGCAGCCCGATTTTGGCCGCCGCTGGCGCGAGTCGGCCTTTATCCCCATCGTCACGCCCAGCCTGACCCAGCTGGAAGGGGAGCTGGCCCAGCATGCACCGCAGGTGGCGGTATGACGGCAAGCCTTGCACCCCGCCAAGCCTTGCAGGGACGCGGCCTGGCCTATGGCTACCAGGCAGACCGGCCGGTGTTTGCCGGCATCGACATCGATATCGACAGCCAGGAAATTGTGGCGCTGCTGGGCGGCAGTGGCTGCGGCAAATCGACCTTGCTGCGCACCCTAGCGGGCTTACAACCGCCCGATGCTGGAACGCTGCAGTTTCTGGATGCGCCCCTGCGCGCGCCGCACCCGCGTGCGGCCGTGGTGTTCCAGCAGGCCAGCCTGCTGCCCTGGCTGAATGTGCAGGACAACGTCGCCTTTGGCCTGGACTTCAAACACCAGCCCAAGGCCACGCAGCAGGCGATTGCACAGCGCGTGCAGGCCAGCATCGGCGCGGTGGGCCTGGCCGGCAAGGAGCGGCTTTTTCCGGCGCAACTGTCGGGCGGCATGGCCCAGCGTGCGGCGCTGGCCCGGGCACTGGCGCGTGAGCCGCGCCTGCTGCTGGCCGATGAGCCGTTCTCGGCGCTCGATGTGCTGACCCGCAGCGACATGCAGGCGCTGCTGGTCGAGGTGGTGCACCGCTGGCATACCGCCGCGCTGCTGGTCACCCACGATATAGACGAGGCGCTGCTGGTCGCAGACCGGGTGCTGCTGATGGGCAGCACGCCGGGTGTGCAGGCCGGTGCAGGCCGCATCGTACAGAGCTGGCGCATCGATATCGCCCACCCCCGGCGCATCGACGACGAGCGCATCGCCGCGATGCGGCTGGAGATTTTGCATGCGCTGCAAAGCCTGCGCGGCCAGGCGGCTGCCGTTTGACGCGTTGACAGACACCCCTTGATAACCCCGAAGAGAGAGAACCATGACCTACCAGCACATCTGCCCATCGAGCCATTGCGACTGCGGCATCAGCCGCCGCGACTGGCTGCGCATTGCCGCCATCAGCGGTGTGGCGGCCAGCCCCTTGCTGCGCGCGGGCGACGCGCTGGCGCAGAAGTTCAAGGGCGATGATGTACCCGTGCGCATTGGCTACCTGGCGATCACCGATGCCACCCCCTTCTTTGTGGCGCACAGCCGCAAGCTGTTTGAGGCCGAAGGCCTGCAGGCAGAAAAGCCCCGCCTGTTCCGCAGCTGGGCGCAGCTGATCGAGGCCTTTATTGCCGGCCAGGTGAACGTGGTGCATCTGCTCTCGCCCACCACCTTGTCGGTACGCTATGGCTCCAAGTTTGGTGCCAAGGTGGTGGCCTGGAACCATATGAGCGGCTCGGCCATCACGGTGGCGCCGCACATCAACAGCGTGGCCGATCTGGCCGGCACGACGTTTGCGATTCCGTTCTGGTACTCGATCCACAACATCCTGATCCAGCAGGTGCTGCGCAAGAACGGGCTCACGCCGGTCAGCAAGCCCAAGGGCACGGCACTGGGCGCCAAGGAGGTGAACCTGGTCATCGTGCCGCCCGCCGAGATGGTGGCGGCGCTGGCCGCCAAATCGGTCTCGGGCTTTATCGTCGCCGACCCGTTCAATGCCGTGGCCGAGACCATGGGCGTGGGCAAGGTGGCGCGCTTCCTGGGCGATATCTGGAAGGACCATGCCTGCTGCCTGGTGACCCTGTCCGAGCGCGACATTGCCGAGCGCCCCGAATGGGCGCAGCGCGTGACCACGGCCATCGTCAAGGCGCAGCTGTGGACGCGTGAGCATATGGGCGAGACGGCCGAGCTGATGTCCAAGGACGGCGCCAACAAATACACGCCGCACCCGCTGCCGGTGCTGCAAAAGGTGTTTGACCTGAAGGACTTCGAACAGTACCGCGCCAAGGGCGTGCTGCAGCACCCCGCGTGGAACCAGCGCCGCATCGACTTCCAGCCCTATCCGTTCCCCAGCTACACGCAGGAGCTGGTCAAGGCCATGCAGGGCACGTTGATGGAAGGCAATGTGGACTTCATCCGCGAGCTCGATCCGGCCTTTGCCGCCAGGGACCTGGTGGATGACCGCTTCGTCAAGCAGGCACTCAGCCAGGTGGGCGGGCTGAAAGCCTTTGGCCATGCGGAGGACTTCAGCCGCAAGGAAGTGATCGAAGCATGATGCACGGGGGACAACGCTGGGCGGCGCGCCTGGCCTGGCCGCTGCTGGGCATGGCCATCACCCTCGCGCTGTGGGCGCTGGCGGCCCGGCATATCTCCGATGTGGAGGCGATCCGTGCCGCCTTTGCGCCGCAGGCCGGGCTCAAGGCGCTGGTGCAGCTGCTGGGCAGTGGTGAGCTGTGGCCGCATATCCGCATGAGCCTGGAGCGGATGGCGATCGCGCTGGTCCTGGCCCTGGCCATTGGTGTGCCGCTGGGCCTGTGCCTGGGTCTGTCGCCGCTGTTTGCGCGCATCAGCGGGCCGACTTTTCAGTTTCTGCGCATGGTCTCGCCGCTGTCCTGGATGCCGCTGGCGGTGATGGCGCTGGGCGTGGGCGAGGCACCGGTGATCTTCTTGCTGGGCTTTGCCACGGTCTGGCCGATCATGCTGAACACCGCAGCCGGCGTGGCGGCGCTTGACCCGGCCTGGATGCGGCTGGCGCACAGCCTGTCGGCCACGCGCTGGGAGATTATTGCCCGGGTAGTGCTGCCCGGCTGCACCAGCCATATCCTGACCGGCTTTCGGCTGGCGGTGGGCATTGGCTGGATCGTGCTGGTGCCCGCCGAGATGCTGGGTGTCTCCAGCGGCATGGGCTATTTTGTGCTGGACACGCGCGACCGCCTGGCCTATGACGAGCTGATGGCCGGCATCGTCGTGATCGGCTGCCTGGGCTTTGTGCTGGACTGGCTGGCCCGCACCGTGAGCAGCCGCTGGACGCAGCGCGGCAAGCCGGGCTGAGTGCGGCCCGTTCGGCCTTTCAGCGGAGGGTACTGCTGGTGCCGCGCCTGCTTTGCAGCGCCAGCTTGTGAATGGCGGCAAAGTCGAACTGCTCCAGACGGTCCAGCAGCTGAGCGGTGAATTGCGCATGGACGCTGTGATCGGTGTGGCGGCTGATCCAGCCTTCGATATCGGTCAAGCGGCCATGCAAGGCCAGCTCGGCCAGTTCATCCAGCGCCGCATCGGCGGGGGTTGCGATGGCTGCCACCGGCGCCGCTGCAGTGCGGTGGCGCGGTGCCGGCGAGGCTGGCCGGCTGCCCGGCGTCTCCCCGGCACCTTCCATGACCGGTACCGACAGCGCGAACGAAAAGGTGGTGCCCTGGCCCGCCGCGCTGCTGACGTCCAGGCTGGCGCCCATGGCCATCAGAATGCGCTGCGAGATGAACAGGCCCAGGCCCGTGCTGCCGCCCTCGGTCTGGATTTGCTGGAAGGCGTCGAAGATATCGGGCTTCTGCGCCAGGTCGATGCCAATGCCGGTGTCGCTGACGGAGATATGCAGCTCACAGAATTCTCCGGCATGCCGGGCGTTGACCGACAGGGTCACAACGCCATCGCGGGTGAACTTGGCGGCATTGGAGACCAGGTTCAGCAGCACCTGCTGCAGCCGCTTGCCATCCATCGCCATGCGCCCGGGCAGGGTGCCGGTGATATGGCAGTGGAAGTGGTTGTGCTGCTGCGAGCACAGCGAGATGGCGTAGTCGGCGATATCGTCCAGCAGCGCCTGCAGATCGATGGGCACCGGCCGCACGGCCAGCGGCTGCAACTCGGACTTGGCATATTCGAGCAGCTCGTCGATCAGGTCGAGCTGGTATTTGACGCTGCGCTGGATGGTCTTGACCAGGCCCTGCTGCTTTTCCGGAGACTCGGTCAGCAGCATCTCGGAGTAGCCCTTGATGGTGGCCAGCGGCGCGCGCAGGTCATGGCCGATGTAGCCCAGTACCTCCACTTTCTGGCGCTCCTTGGTCTGGGCATCGCTCAGCGCCGTGCTCAGGTCGGCATTGAGTGCCGAGGTGACCATCGTGGCGTATTTCTCGTCCTGCCGGCGCACGACCATCTGGCCCAGAATATGGCAGGACAGCAGGATCAGCACGGTACCGACAGCGGCGATCAGCACGGCCGTCCACAGGTGCTGGTCACGCAGCTCTGCCAACGGCTCCAGCGACGCCAAGGTCAGCAGCTGGTACTGCCGGTTGTTCAGCGGCTGGCGCTTCATCACATACGGTATGCCGTCGATCAGCCACTGGTCGGCCACGCCATGGGCTTTGACAGCGCGGATATCCATCGCATCGCCCAGTTCTTCGCCATCTTCATCGTCCGGCGGATGCAGCAGACCAGGCGGCAGCAAGGCCGCCACATTGCGCAGCATGAAGGGCTCGGATGCGCTGGTGGTCACGCGCCCCTGGCGGTTGACGATCAAGGCGGTATGTCTGCCGGTCAGGTAGTGCGCCATATCGGGGGCATCGAACTTGACGGTGACGGAGCCCTGCACGACATCCTGGGCGTCTTCAATGCGGCTGGCCACAAAGTACGAAGGGGTCTTGTTGATGCGTGCAATGCCGAAGGAGTGGCCGCTGCCGTCGCGCAAGGCCGTGTTCAGGTAGATGCGCCCTGCGTAGATCATGCCGACGATGCTGTCGGGCGCGGCCCAGTTGCTGGCCGTGATGGTGTCGTCGGACAGGTTGTTCTGGTAGATGCGTGCATAGCGCAGGTCCGCCGCCAGCGCATCCATGAAGTCGCCCACCTTGCGCACCAACGGATCGGCGGTGAACTGCGCTGCGCGCTGCTGGCGTGTCAGCGCGTCCAGACCGGGCGGGTCCTCGCGGTAACGGGAGGCCAGCTGGATCACCTGGCTCTGGTTGGCGACCATGTTGGCCACGCTCACCATCTGGGTAAAGAGCCGGTCGACCACGCGGGCCGTGGTCTCGGCTTCATAGGCCGCGCTCGCAGCCTGGCTCTGTATCCATTGCGAAACCAGACGTTGCGATAGCCACCATCCCAGCGCAGCGACCACGCACCACCAGAGCAGCACGAGCGCGAAGGTCGCTCTGCGCACCTGGGGGAGCATCTCTTTTCCCCGCTTCATCGCAATCGCATGTGGGCTGGCTGTACGGCGGTCGGTATACGGGGGTTGCGGGCCTTGTTCCGGTTGATCCATTCGTTGTTCTTCAGTCGCCCAAGGGGCCGCAGGGTGCAGGAGGTTACAGGCGGGCCGCCAGAGGGCAGCCCGCAGACCGAGGCAGAAGACCCGGTGTCAGTGGAACTTGGAGGCCACCAGGTTCTGCAGGACTTCAGGGTTGGCCTGGCATTCGGCGCGCAGCTGCGTCGGGGATTTCTGCCAGAACTTCTTGAACTCGGTGGAGAAGTTGGCCGAGTTCAGGTAGCCCACTTCAAGGGCCACATCGGCGATGCTCAACGTGCTTTGTGCCAGCATCAGCGCCGCCCGGCGCATGCGCTCCTGCCGGATGAATTCAAAGGCCGACAGGCCATCACAGGCCTCGAACACCATGTTCAGGCGTCTGATGGACAGCCCCAGGCTGGCCGCCACGTCGGAGCTTTTCAACGCCGGATCCTGGATATGGCTGAGGATGAATTCCGTGGCCACCTGCTTGAGGGTCAGGTTGGCCGGAGATTGGCCCGGGGGGAGTGCCAGTGGCGCAGCCTGGCCCGGCTGTGCAGCCGGGGCGCCCTGCAGCACGGCGGGCTTTGACAGCGTCAGATGGATGCGGATCCGCTCCTGGATCTCTTCGACGAAAAAGGGCTTGGTGATGTAGTCCACGCCGCCGGCGCGCAGCCCGGACAGCCGGTCGTCCTGGTCAACGAGTGCCGACAGGAAGATGATCGGAATATGCTGGGTCGCCGGGTTGGTCTTGAGCAGGCGCGCGATCGTGATGCCGTTGCGCCCCGGCATGCGCACGTCCAGCAAAATCAGATCGGGCAGCAGCACCGCTGCCCGTGCATAGCCCTGGTCTCCATTGAGTGCCACGCTGACCCGGTAGGCGCTATTGCGCAGTGCAGCGACCAGCAAACGCAACTGGTCGGGATCATCGTCCACGATCAATATATGTGGAGATTGAATATCACCGTGACTCATAGTTTTTGGAAGCCTTTAATCACCTGTTTTCGTTGTGAATTGTCACACATGGCGGTGCCAGCTTTTAATTTGTTGCGCTGCATCAATGTCAATTTACGTGAGCTTGGTATCCACCTGCTTGCAGCTGCAACGGGGCACTGCTAGCCGCTGCATCGGCGCGGCGGAAAGCCGCCTCATCCGCGCGTTGCCAGCAGATCGGACATGGCGCGAAACCCGCATGCCCTTTGGGTTTGATGACTTGCACCGCCACGCCATTCCGGTATCGCTGCGCGCCGGGGATGGCGCAAAAGCGGCCGTTTCGGCGGTGCGCGAGCGTCAGACAAATGCCGCCTGCGGCAGTGAAAACCGGACTGAAATGGCTGTGTAAAGCTTTAGGACGTATTTGTTATGAAGACATTCCTTTGGTAATGATAAAAATTCAAAAGATTTATAGAAATACCAAATAACGGAGCTGATTGCGCAGGTCTATGGCCCGGGTTCGGACAGCGAACAAATGACGCTTTGGTCACTGCAGCGGCGAACGGCCGCATCTCCCGAAAGGTCGCCACTGATCGATGGTGTTCAAGGCACTGCCGGCGGCTAACAGCGTCTGGACATGGGATGGGCGGCAGGTCTCCGACATCAGCCAGCGCCGCAGCTGGGACACCGCCAGGTTTTTGCCGGCCCATCGGCTGGTGCATACGGCTTGCGCTGCAAGGCTAGGCGTCGTAGGTATCCCAGAATGCGATTCCCAGGATCAGCGCCGTGGTCAGCCAGCCCAGCACCAGCAGATTGAAGAACTCGCTCAGCGGCACCAGCGCCAGCAGCAGCAGGGCGCCGATCCAGTGCGACGCGGGCAGGCTGCCGTAGACCACCCTCTTATAGATGGCGCTGCCCAGCAGATAGATCGCAGGTCCGGCCAGCAGGATCGCAATCTGCGGAACAGCCGCCTGTGCATGGGGATGCGCCAATACCAGGTCATTGCCGACGGCCGTGGCGATGACGCCCGCGATCAGGATGGCATGCACGTAGTGGAAATAGGCGCCGATGCGGCCCGGGTCTTCGGCATGGGTGATGGCCGCGGTCGCGTCCTTGCTGGAGGTGCCGAAGTACAGCCACCACATCGCCAAGGTGCCGATAAAGGTGGCGGCCAGCGCCATCAGCACCTCCCAGCTCCAGATCCCGGTGTCGGCCAACGTGGCGCCGCTGGCCAGCAGGGTCTCGCCCAGCGCCACGATGACGAACAGCTGGCAGCGCTCGGCCAGATGGCCGCCTTCGATGGTCCAGTCTTGCGTGTGGCTGCGGCCCAGGCCTGGCAGCGCAAAGCCAAACATCGGCGACACGTACTCGCAGAGCACCGCGAGCAGCCACAGCAGCAGCCGCGTATCAGGCGCGGCCAGGGCGCCGGCTATCCAGAACACCGCAGAAATGCAGACCCAGCCGAGCATGCGGCGGTAGTTCAGCGCCAGCGGATCACCTGCGGGCAGCTGGCGCCAGATGAAAGCCGTGCGCCCCACCTGCATGGCGGCATAGGCCAGTGCAAAGACAGGTCCCCGCTCGCCAAAGGCCTCGGGAATGCTGGAAGCCATCAGCAGGCCCAGCAGCATTGTGCAAAACAGCATGCCTCGGATCTGGAAGGTTTCCGGGTCGAACCAGTTCGTCACCCAGCAGGTGTACTGCCAGCCCAGCCATACGGCAAACCACAGGACCAGGGTCTGCGCCACTCCGTTGAACGTCAGATGGTGCAGCAGCTGGTGGCTCAGCTGGGTCACGGCGAACACGTAGACCAGGTCGAAAAACAGTTCCTCATAGGTCACCCGCGCGTGGTGACCGTCGCGCTGGCGCAGCAATCCTTGGGCGAAGGCGGGTGTGATGGGCATGGAATTCCTTTGATCAGCGTGTCAGCTGGGTGCAAAGATGCGGGTCACAAAGACTGCCAGCAGCACGGGCACCATCAGCACGATGAGCAGGATCAGCGCCTCATCGCGCACGCTGTACCCGGCCTGGGTGACGCCCACCCACATATTGGTGCAGGCCAAGACTAGCCATACCGGCATGAACAGCTTGGCCGCCACGACCATGCCAACAGCACTGGCCGACCACAGCCAGCCAAACAGCACAAACACCCCGAGCAGCAACAGGCCGCCACTGGTCACCATCAGTACATGCATATCGAGACTTTCAAACGTTGGAAGAAAGGGGACCCCGCGTGCACGGCAACGTGCGGATTACCGCCGGGGAGGCGCGGTCGCCCCCACGGCAGCCCTGTCTTACTTGGTCGTATAGCCGCCGTTGATCAGAATCGTCTGCCCGGTGATCCACCAGCCGTCGGTGACCAGGTGGCGGATGAAGGGGACGACATCCTCGATGTCGGTCAGGCCGGTCTTGCTGAAGCCCGACAGCGCGGCAGCGGTCTTGTGGTAGGCCACGGCGTCGGCCCCTTCGGCGGGGTAGAAGAAGGCGGTGTCCATCGGACCGGGACCCACCGCAGTGACCGAGATGCCGCGCGCGCCAAACTCCTTGGCCGCAGCACGGGTGTAGTGCTCCACCGGCGCCTTGGTGCCGGCATAGGAGGAGTAGAACGGGGTAAAGGCCCCCAGCAGCGAGGTGACCAGCGTGACGATCTTGCCGTTGTCGTTGAGGTGCAGGCCCGCTTCCTTCAAAAAGAAGAATGCCGCCTTGCTGTTGGCATTGGACATCTCGTCGAATTCCGCCTCGGAGATTTCGACCATCGGCTTTTTGAGCACCTTGCCGACCGTGTTAATGGCGATATCGGGGCGGCCCAGCGCTGTCACCGTATCGGCAAACAGCTTTTGCACGGCCTCTGCGCTGCTCAGATTGCCTTGCAGTGCAACCGCCTTGGCGCCCAGCTTTTCGACGGCGGCCACGGTGGCCAGCGCCTCGTCACGGCTGGCTGCGCTGTTGTAGTGGATGGCAACCGCTTTCGCACCCTGGCCTGCCAGGTCGCGCGCGATCAGGCCTCCCAGGTTCTTTCCGCCGCCGGCAATCAATACAACCTTGTCTTGGACGGTGTGGGCTTTGCGCATGGTTCATCTCCAAAAAGTGATGTGGATCAGTGGTATCACAGTGGAGATTTTTATTGTCTTATTCAATCAATCGAATTTGCTAAACCGATAAAATTTTTGCTAACTGGACGGAAAGCCATTGTTTTTTTGCATTCGACGCCTGCTGGTGCGGTTGGCGCCAGTCATTCCCATCTGTGGGCGGGCTCTTCGGCTACGCCGCCAGGGGGCCGCCGCGCTGGCTGGCGGACCATGCCGGCCAGGCTAGGCCGCCGCGCGCAGCCAGGTCAGCAAATCAGCCTGCACGCTGCCCGGCGTCCATGGCTGCGGTGACAGCAGGCAGTACCGGGATCCGTCGTCCACAAAGCCCATCGGGGCGACGAGCAGGCCGTTGGCGATGTCGTCCTGCACCAGATGCCAGGGACCGATGGCCACCCCCAGGCCCGCAACGGCGGCTTGCAGGCTGAAATAGAAATGCTCGAAGCTTTGCCCGCTTGCGGGGGGCAGCGGCTGTCCCGAAGCCTGTGCCCAATCCTGCCATGCGCCGGACCGGGTGTGCGTATGCAGTGGCGGTGCCTGGGCATGAAGGCGGGGGCTGCCCTTGCCGGTGCGGAACCATGCCGCTTGCCGGTCGGGGCGGCAGACCGGGCCTGTGCGTTCTGCAAACAGGGGCTCGGCATGGCAGCCTGCGGGCCAGGCAAAGTCGTCGCGGCGAATTGCCAGATCGATGCCACTGGCAAAGGAGAAAGGGCCACCGCCAGCCACCAGGTGCAGCTCCAGCCCCGGGTGGCGGGCCTGGAAATCCGGCCAGCGCGGGATCAGCCAGCGCATCAGCAGCGTGGGCTCGCAGGACAGCACCCAGCGCTGGTGCTGGCGCGCGCGGGCACGCAGCTCGGCCACGGCATCGCGCATCAGGTCCAGCCCCTGGCTGACGGCATGGGCCAGCATGCGCCCGTCGGCGGTGAGGTAGACGCGGCGGCTGCGCCGCTCGAACAGCGCCAGGCCCAGGTCCTCTTCCAGCAGGCGCACGGCCCGGCTGACGGCGCCATGGGTCACATGCAGCTCATCGGCAGCGCGGCTGAAGTTCTCCAGCCGGGCGGCCGCTTCAAAGCAGCGCAGCGCCAGCAGCGACGGCAGGCGGCGTTGCTGGGTATGTGAGCCAGACTCACCAAACTTGTCAGAAATCATCGTTTTTCATCACGCGCCATTGCAGGCACCATGCGGCCTGTTTTTTGATTTTTACAGGATATGCGATGACCGAACTGTTAGCTGTTATCACCATCACCTTGCTCGCGGTGATCAGCCCGGGGCCGGATTTTGCGATGGTGTCACGCAACAGCCTGCTGCTGTCGCGCCGCGCAGGCGTGCTGACAGCCGTGGGCATCGGGCTGGGCGTGCTGGTCCATGTGGGCTACACCTTGCTGGGCCTGGGGCTGCTGATCCAGCAGTCGTTGTGGTTGTTCCATGCGATCAAGCTTGCCGGGGCCGCCTATCTGGTCTATCTCGGTGTCAAGATGCTGCGCACCCGGCCTTCGCACGGGGTGCCCGAGGCCGCAAGTGCGCCGTTGTCCGATGGGGCGGCTTTGCGTACCGGTTTTCTGACCAATGCGTTGAACCCCAAGACCACGGTCTTCATCGTGAGCCTGTTTTTGCAGGTGGTGCGGCCCGGCACGCCGCTGTCGCTGCAACTGGGCTATGGCGCGTTCATCTCGGCCGCACATGTCGCCTGGTTCAGCCTGGTGGCACTGTGCTTTTCTGCCGGTGCGGTGCGCAGCCGCCTGCTGGCGGCGCGCCACTGGATCGACCGCGCGTTTGGCGGCTTGCTGGTGGGATTTGGGGTGCTGCTGGCGCTCTCGGGCGGCACCCGTTGAGCGCCGCGCACCGCGCCATCACTGCGCGCTGGACCGGCGGCTCTGGCGTATTCCCAGCAGGCCCAGCAGCACGGCCAGCAGCGAGAGGGCATACGCCCCGGTCGCCGGCACAGGGGTGGGCATTGCCGGCTGGGCATTGGGCTGTGCCGCCGACACGCGCACCGTGGCCGTCGCGCAGATAGCCTGGTTGGGCGCTGCGAGACAAATGTTGTACTGGTAGCTCACGGGGCTGGCCAGTCCGCCTGCGGGCGGTACATAGGTGCAAATGCCCGACGCGCAACTGACCGTGCCCGCAGCCGGGGGCGTGACGACGGTGACGGTGGCCGGGTCCACCGCCCCACCGCTGCTGGTGTCATTGCTGGCCACGGGCGTGGTAGCGCTGGCGGTGTTCGTGCCCAGGGTCACCACATCGTCCACCGCCGTGATGGTGGGTGGCACCAGCGACAGCTCAGCCGCATTGTTGGTGCTGATGGGGTCCGTGGGGCTGCCTGCTTCCGGTTGCGCAGTCACCGTATGCGTGCTTGCGGTGGTGACACCCGGGCCGGTCCAGGTTACGGTGTAAAGCGCGGTTTCGCCGGAGTTCAACGCTTGGACCACCGCGCTGATGGGGCCATTGCCCGAGGGTGTGGCGCAGGGCGAGCCCGATGGCTGCAACGTGCATGACCAGGTCGCCGAGGCCCCGTTTGCCGTCGCCGGCAAGGGGTCGGATACGACGGCCCGGGTCGCGTCGGGGCCATGGTTGTAGACGTTGAAACTGTAGCTGTAGTGGTTCTGGGTGCCAGCGGGCGCGGCCGTGATGGCGCTGGCGCCCACGATGATTTCTGCCAGGGTCTGGCGGCTCATCGTGAACAAGGTGTCATCCCAGGATGCCTTGCCATCGGTGTTGGCGGCCGTGCGGTACAGGTAGAAGCGCAACGCATAGGCCGACCCCGGCTGCAGGGTGATACCGGGGCCCGGGCCGTCGGGGGCACGGACAAATTGAAAGTCGTCTCCCGCTACCGTGCTGACATCGTCGGTCTGCTGCAGCAGCGCGCTGACGGCATTGCCGTCACCATCGACGAGGTAGGCGGCGTAGCCGAAGGCGCGAGGATGCGTATTGCCGTTGAGGTTCCAGCGTTTGGCCGTGAAGGCCCCATTCACATAGAACAGCGCAGCCGATGGGCTGGTGTCCGCATACCGCATGGTGCCGGTCACAAAGGGAAACTCTATGTACTGCTGGGCGAGCTTGGCGCCGTCGGCCGTATCCGTGGTCAGGCCGGAGATCACCTGGAAATCGGGGTAGGTGGGGTCCGGGCTGGCGCTCAGACCGGTGCCAAAGCGCTGTGGGCCGGTGCTGGACAGAAACACCACGTCATGTGTCGGGCCTGATACGGGCCCCGCCCCTGTGCTGGCTTCACCGGAGCCCGGATACCAGTCCTGGGTCAGGGTTCCCGGTGGGCGATTGCTCATCCAGCCTGCCACCAACCCGTCCACGCCCAGGTAGCTGCTCGGGGCGTTGACATACGACTGCGCCAGGGTGGGCCCGGCTGCGCCCGCCAGCAGCAAGGCGCCCATGCACCCGCGAAAGTAACCCTGTCCCACACCCCAAGCTGCATGCATTGTTGGACCCATTTCCATCAGGATTCGGCCCTAGGCCGGGGTCGAATCCCCGCCGGAACCGCGTTAACAGAAACCACTTATGTGGCTAAACGTAATAATTATCGCCAGGCCCACCCGGTTCAAACCGGCGCTTAAAAGTTTTCATCCATCTGTCGCAGAAATAAAACGGGGCGCCGCTGGCTCGCGGACCTCCGGACAGAGGCCATCCTCCCGTGCCCATTGAATAAAGCGGCGCTGTGACGGCGTAAAGGCTGCGGGCAAACAGGCGGCGGAAGCCATCATGCGGTGGCCGTGGATGGCGCGGCCGAGCCTTTCTGGATATAGATCTCGATAGGCCCGACAGTGACGCGATCTCCTGCGTACAGCACCTGGCGCTTGACCCGCACGCCGTTGACGAAGATGCCGTTGGTGCTGTCATGGTCCTCGACCATCAGCAATCCGATGTAGTAGGTGAAGGCACCATGGTCCCGGCTGACTCCCTGGTGCTGCAGCCGCAGCCCGCAACCGGCACCCCGCCCGATCTGGGTGCGGCCCTTGCCGAGCTGCAGCAGGCTGGACGCTGAGGTCCTCGACGACCGAAGCTGAATAACCGGCTGCATGGTGCACCTCCTCTCCCCAAAGACTCCCCCCGGGAACGGGGCGAAACGGCATCTGGATAGAAGAATTCTCTATGAATTTATTCAAGTAGATTGTCAGCAATTTCTAATCGGAATACAGGCAAAAAATGCCGGAGGCGCTGCGCGAGCCCACGCGGCCTATGCAGGGATGGCCTGCGGACCCAGACGTGCGCCACACGTCGCAACAAGTCGATTTTGGAGGCGATGAACGGGACACCGTACCGCCGGGCACGCTCCTTGCCGGGGTTGGGCGGCTGCAGCCGCATGGCGGCAGCGACGCGGTTTGAGATGGGCGGTACGCAGAGCAGGGCGGCTGGTTTGCAATTAATTACAACCAAGCGCGCCTCGATAGCGGGGGACTTCTTGACTTTGCGCAACCAAGGCTTACATTCTTAAATCATTGACTGAATCGATGAATAAGTCCTTTGTGAAAGGAGTTGGGTATGCAAAACCAGCCCTCATTTCCGATGCTGACCATGCCGACGCGGCCGCTGGTGGCCCATCGCGGCGAGAAAGCGAAGCGCTATGTGCCTTCGGTCTCCACCGACATCAGCAAGACTTTCGAGAAGTACCGCCGGCTGGCGGCGATGCAGCACCCCAAGCCGTTGGGTGGTTGATTCGGTTTCATGCCGGGCGCATGTGGCTCACTCCCAGTCCCACAGACCTCTTGCATGCGCCGCCCACGCGGGCAACGGCTTTATTACAACGGTTGCTGCGCCGCGTGGCGCAGCAGCGTGACGCGGCCCGGCCCACCTGGCGCAGTCCGGGCGCGGCCCTGACCGCGCTGGAGGTTCTGCGGCGCCTGGGTCAATCCTGCTGCAAATGCTGGTAGACCGCTTGTGACACGCGCATCAGCTCGGTCCGGTCTGCCTCTGCCGCAATGGCGTAACCCAGGTGGTTCTCCACCCAGTAGAAGACATTGACCGGCCCCTCCTGGCCAAACCTGAACTGTGCGTCGTTCTGCAGCGCCACTTCGCGCGTCACATACAGCGTCAGGCGCAGACCTGACCCACTCTCGTACATGAACTGCGCGACCGGACCGCTGCCGCCGGGCAGCAGACGGCCACCCATCAGGTGGTAGCCCAGCGCCTGAAGCGCAGGAGGGCGTACGTTCGCGCCGGTGCGCTTGGTCAGCCAGGTCACCAGCGCCTGCTCTTGCTCGGCCCCGATTTCCACCGGCCGCCGCATATCCGGGCTGTAGACGCCATGGGCAATCGCGGCGCGCTGGGCAAAGCCGCTCAAGGCCGTGCCGCTGGCCGGCAGCAGCTGGGACTGGGCGGATTCCGGGGTGGGGGCTGCGGGCCGGCCAGCGATGGCGAGCTGGATGGCCTTGGCATCGACGGCGCCCCGGACCGACCAGGCAGCGCCAGCACTGATGACCGCCACCAGCAAGCCGGCGGCCAGGCTGCGCCAGGGCATTGCGCTGTGCGCAGCGCGCAAGGGCAGGCCCATCGGCAAGGGCTCGTCCATCACGGGTGCCAGCATGTCGCGCAGCCGCGCATTCTGCTGCTGCCAATCCTCCACACGGGCGCGTTCTTCCGGGTGCTCGTGCAGGTAGTGCTCGACCTGAAGGCGGCGTGCGCTGGGCAATTGCCGGTCCACATAGGCATGCAGATCGGCTTCGGTCACCGGCGGTAGGGGACTGGCGTCCAGGGCTTGAAGAGGGTTCTTGTCCATGGTCACTTCACCCGTTGGATTCTTTGCGCTGCATGGCTGACTTTGTCCTGCTCCTTGCTCTGGCCCTGGCTGGCCATCTCGTCGCGTAGCCGGGCGCGTGCCCGCGAGAGCCGCGACATCACCGTGCCCAGCGGCACGCCGGTGATCTGTGCCACTTCCTGGTAGCTCATCTCCTCGACACTGATGAGCAGCAGCACTTCGCGCTGCTCGGGCGGCAGGCGCTGCAGCAGGCGATCCAGGTCACGCACTTCCAGCGCATCGGCCTGCTGGGGCCGCTGGGGCAGCTCGGGCAGGTCGTCGCCCGCGCTGTCCTCGGGCCGGCTGCGCTGGGCGCGCAGGCGGTCGATGAAATGGTTGTGCATGATGCCGAACATCCAGGCGCGCACCTCATTGCGCTTTTGCCACATGGAAAAGCGCGACCAGGCGCGCTCCAATGTGTCCTGCACCAGGTCGTCGGCCCGGTCGGGGTCCGAGACCAGCCCGCGCGCATAGCGCCGCAGGCTGGGGATGCAGGCCACAATCTCCGCTTCGTCCTGTGCTCGCATAAGGGGCTGCAGTTCGGGTCAGGGGGTGAGGAGGGGAATCAGCAGGAGCCGGCGCTTACTTGACGACGTGCCAGACGTCCTTGAAGTTGTCGCCGGTGGCGTCGCCTGCCTTCTTGTCCGCAGTATAGGTATAGAGCGGCTTGCCCTTGTACGCCCACTGGAGGCTGCCGTCATCGCGGGTGATGATGCTGTAGTCGCCTTCCGGCTTGGCACTGGCCGCTGCCGCCACTGCGGGCCACAGCGCGATGCAGGGGCCGTTGCACATGCTCTTGTTGCTGCCGGCAACGTCCTTGTCGAAGGTGTAGAGCGTCATGCCGCTGGCATTGACCAGCAGGCCATTGGCCATCCTGGACACCGGCTCGGCCTGTGCGATAGGCGCCAGCAGTGCAGCCAAAGACAGGGCGACCAGGGAGACTGGGAGGTTTTTCATCGCAAAGATCTTTCAAGTGGGGGTGGAAGAACACTGCTATGGACGAATGGCAGTGCCGCTTTATTCCCGCCCCTTGAAAATTCTTCGCGCGCTCTGCAGGCGCTGAGGGGCAGTGCCCGCCCATGCAGCGCTGGATGGCTGCCAATGTGGTGCGCAATCTTTCTTTGATACTGTATATTTATACAGTTTAAAGACCAGCCATGGCCTGCGCCGTGCGCGCTGGCATCCGATAAGAAGAGAGGAGTTTGCATGATTGAACTGGCACATGACAACCTGAGCGATGCCGGAGGGGACGGTGGTGCAGCACTGCCGCAGCTGGCTGCCGCCTCGGTGTTCCGGCAACTGGCGCACAAGCATGGCTTGCTGGCGCCTGGCGAAGAGGCGAGCCCGCAGATGCAGGCGTTTCTGGCGGAACTGGCCTTGCTCACCGATCTTTTCTGAGCGCTGTGCAGCGATGCTGCCCGCATCGCTTGTGCGGCCGGCGCAGTGAAGCGGGGACACCCGCGCGAGCTTGCAAGCGCCCGATGCACGGTGGGAAGCTGCACGCCTAGGCCAAACCCGGATTTCTCCGAAATTACATTACACACATAATGTATTTCAGGAGACCTGTTGTGCCGAACCTGCACCAAATCAAAAGCGAACAGACGCGTGAGCGCCTGATGGATGCTGCAGTCGATGTGATGCAGGCCAAAGGCATTGCCAGCCTGTCGATGCATGAGGTGGCCCGCATGGCGGGGATGACCACCGGGGCGGTGCAGCACCACTTCTCGTCGAAGGCCGAGCTGATGCTGCAGATCATCCGGCGGCTGGTGCAGAAGATCGATACCGACGACAGCTTCTGGCCATCGCCGCGCTGGTCCATGCGGCGGCGTGCCGACCATTTTGTGCACGAGGCCTGGCACCGGCTCTATGGCCAGCCGCGCTTTGCGGTGGCCTGGGAGGCTTATCTGGCCGTGCGTGCTGACGAGGACATCGTCGCCCATATCCGCGCCGAGCGCGCCCTCATCAATGAGCAGCTGCAGCAGCGCCTGTGCGGTAGCTTTCCTGAATGGGCAGCGGCGCCCGATGGCGCAGCGCGCTGCCAGCTGGTGCTGTCCTGCCTGCGCGGCCTGGGTGTCGTCGCGCCGTTTTCCAGCCCGGCTGCGATTGACCAGCAACTGCAGCAGCTGTCCCTGCTACTTCAATCATTTTCCAGCGAGGTGTCCCCTTGATCAGAGCGTCCCTTCTTGCCTGCGGCCTGTCAGCCTGGGCACTCGGTGCTGCCGCACAAAGCCCCCTGCAGGTGATTGCGCAGCAGCCGCCAGGCAGCGGCTCGGACGCCATGACGCGCGCCTGGGCCGAATGCGCCGGGCGGCTGATGGGGCGCCCGGTGGTGGTACAGAACAAGCCTGGTGCCAACGGCATCCTGGCCATCAACTACCTCAAGGGCCAGGCGGCCGATGGCTCGTTTGCGATGACGATCGGCATGTCGCAGATGACGATCACCCCTTATGTGCACACGCAGATGCCCTATGACCCGCTGAAGGATTTTGCCGGTGTGGCGATGATTGGCTCGTCGCCGCTGGTGCTGGTGGTGCCGGCGGGGGCGGGCATCAGCAAGCTGGCTGATCTGGAAAAGGTGGCCCGGTCCCAGGCCGGCGGGCTCAACTTTGGCTCGCCCGGCAAGGGCAGCCCCGCGCATCTGCTGACCACCGCACTGACCGATGCGATGCACTGGCCCGCCACCCATGTGCCCTTTGTCGGCGAGAGCGCAGGCCTGACGGCGCTGATGGGCCAACAGATCCAGGCGATGACCTTGGTGCTGAACACGGCAGCGCCCCAGGTCAAGGCCGGCAAGCTGGTACCGCTGGCGGTGTTTGCCAGCCAGCGCTCGGCCGTATTGCCCGAGGTGCCGACGATCGCCGAGGCCGGTGGGCCGGCCGTGCTGGCGCGGCCGTCCTGGATTGCGGTGGTGGCCAAGAAGGGCACGCCGCCAGAGGTGATCAAGACCTTGAACGACGCCACCAACCAGTGCTACAGCGACCCGGTCTATGCCAACAGCATGGACAAGATGGGCGTGACCCTGATGCGCAGCCAGCCTGCCGATGTGCTGGGCTTTGCCGAGCGCGACATCGCCGTCTGGAAGCCTTTGATCGACAAACTGGGATTGGCAACGCAATGAGTTTGGTAGAACACAGCGCCGTTGAGCTGCGCAGCCTGATCCAGAGCCGGCAGATCTCGCCGGTCGAACTGCTAGATGATTGCATCGCCCGCATGCAGGCCATCAACCCGGCGGTGAATGCGCTCTGCGCGACCGATTTCGAGCGGGCCCGCAGCGCTGCCGAGCTGGCAGAAGCGCAGGTGGGGCGGCGCAGCCAGCTGCCGCTGCTCCATGGCCTGCCGTTGGGTGTGAAGGACTTGCAGGCCACCGAAGGGCTGCTGACCACCAGCGGCAATGTGCGGCTGCGCGGCCATGTGCCCGTCAAAGACAATGCCTTCGTGGCCCGGCTGCGTGCCCAGGGCGCGATCGTGACGGCCAAGACCAATACGCCGGACATGGGCGCCGGTGCCAACAGCCGCAACCCGGTCTGGGGCGCTACCGGCAACCCCTTCAACCCGGATCTGAATGCCGGTGGCTCATCGGGCGGCTCGGCCGCAGCGCTGGCGACCGGCATGTTTCCGCTCTGCACCGGCTCGGACACCGGCGGCTCACTGCGCATTCCGGCGGCGCTCTGTGGCGTGGTCGGCCTGCGCCCGTCGCCGGGCCTGATTGCCAATGATGACCGCCCGCTGGGATGGTCGGCGATCTCGGTGCTCGGCCCCATGGGCCGGGATGTGGCCGATACCGCGCTGATGATGCAGGCCAGCATGGGCCCGCACCCGATGGATCCGCTGAGCATGGGCGTGCGCCATGCACCCGTCTGGCCTGTGCCCGAGATGGACCTGCGCGGCCTGCGCGTGGCCTACACCGAGGACTTTGGCACCTGCGCGGTCGACCCGTTGGTGCGCCGCGCCTTTCGCCAGCGGGTGCAGGCCTTGGCCAGCGAGGTGGCCTGCATGGACGCCTTGCCCTGGAACCTGGAAGAGGCGCACCGCTGCTTTGACATCATCCGCGCCGAGAGCTTTGTCGCCGCGTTTGCCGATACCTACCGAACGGCCCCCGAAACCCTGGGCCCCAATGTGCTGGCCAATGTGGAGATGGCCGCTAGCATCAGCCTGGGCGACCGGGCCTGGGCACACCTGGCGCAGACCCGCATCCAGCGTTTGTTCCAGCGCACGTTTGAGCAATACGACCTGGTGCTGGCGCCGGTGACGCCGCTGTCGCCCTTCCCCTGGACGCAGCTCTATGCGCAGGAGGTGGATGGCCACACCCAGCGCAACTACTACGAATGGCTGAGCCTGACCTATGTGGTGACCCTGGCGACCAACCCGGCGCTGTCGTTGCCCTGCGGCCGTGACGAGGCGGGCATGCCTTTTGGCCTGCAGATGATCGGCCCGCTGCACCAGGACGGCCGCCTGCTGGCGATGGCCGCTGCGGTCGAGAAGCTGGGCCTGCACAACACCGGCTTTGCCCGCCCTTGCCCCGACCTGGCTGCGTTGGCCCAGCCCCGGCCCGCGCTGCGCAGCATCGTCACCCACCCGCCAGAGCTGGGTGGCGCCGCGCAGGCCCCTGTGGTCCAGGCCGTGTAAGCACGGAAGTCTTTCCGCTGAAGGCAAGCCTGCCATGGGGATGGCAGGCTTTTTTCTTTCTGGCAGGGAGCCTCGTCAATCTTTGTTTAAATAGCGGCATGAACAAGGCCTTTACCAAAGAGACGGACAACGACGACGATGACGATCTGCCGCAACTGCCGACAATCGCTGGCGGCAAGAACTACATCACGCCCGGGGGCTACCGCGCGCTGGAGCAGGAGCTGCTGCAGCTGATCGATGATGAACGGCCCAAGGTGGTGGAGGTGGTGCACTGGGCCGCCAGCAATGGCGACCGCTCGGAAAATGGTGACTACCTGTATGGCAAGAAGCGCCTGCGCGAGATTGACCGGCGCATCCGCTTTCTGACCAAGCGCATGGAAGCGGCCGAGGTGGTGGACCCGGGCGTGCACCATGGCAGCGACCAGGTGTACTTCGGAGCGACGGTGCATTACTGCGACGAGCAAGGCAGCGAGGAGTCGATCACCATCATGGGCATTGACGAGGCCGACGCCAGCCGGGGCCAGGTCAGCTGGGTGGCGCCCATTGCGCGCGCGCTGCTCAAGGCCCGCATTGGCGACGAGGTGCAGTTGCCCACGCCAGGCGGTGTGCGGGTGCTAGAAGTGCTGGATGTGCAGTACCCGGAACCGGGGACTTCCTGAAAGAGCGGAGCCCCAAAACTACAGCGCGCCATCAAGGCGCGCTGTTGTGGCGAGAGCGTCCCGAACGTTGCCGGGCCTCCATCAGGCGGCCGGCAGCACCCGGTGTGCCCGCAGCACATACGGCAGCTTGACCAGCTGGCGCAGCAGCAGCTCCACCTGCGCGCGGTCCCTGACGGTCAGCACAAAGCGCAGCGCCATCGTGTCCATCGCCACTTCGTCGTCCATCGTGATGTGGGTGATGTCCGAGCCCATTGCCGCGATCTCTGCCGCAATCTTGCCCAGCACTCCCTTGCCATTGTTGATCGTGACCACGACGCCGGTATCGAACTCGCTGGCCGGTTCATCGGCCCACTCCACATCGACAAAATGCTCGGCATCCTTGGCCAGCAGGCGCTTGCAGACGGCGCATTGCGCGTTGTGCACCACGAGGCCGGCATTGCGGTCGAGGTGGGCGGCAATCGGGTCTCCCGGCACCGGGCGGCAGCATTTGGCGTACTTGACCGCAGCATTGGGCGAGCCGTCGAGCACCAGGGCAGTCGTGGTCGTGCTGGTGCCGGTTTTGAAACGCTCCTGGCTCAGCAGCACCGCATCGGGGCGCTGGCCTTGCTCGGCCAGCAGGTCCACCACCTGCTTGGCGGCAAACACCGCAATGCGCTTGCCTTGGCCGATGTCGTTGAACAACTCGACCTTGTTGCGTGCCTCCAGGCGCGTCAGCAGACGTTCCCAGACGGCCTTGTCCTCGGGAAGCTGGGGGATGCCTTCGGCGCGCAGCGCTTGCAGCAGCAGGCGCTCGCCCAGCGCAGCGGTTTCATTCTGGCCCTGGGTCTTGAGGTAATAGCGGATCTTGGATTTGGCCCGGCCGGTGCGCACGATGGACAGCCACGAAGGGTGGGGCGCTGCATCGGGCGAGGTCGATACCTCCACCACATCGCCGCTCTTGAGCACCGTGCTCAGCGGCACCTGTTCGTTGTTGATGCGTGCGCCCTGTGTGCGCTCGCCGACATTGCTGTGGATGGCGTAGGCGAAGTCCAGCACGGTCGCGCCCCGGGGCAGGGTGAGCATCTGGTTCTTCGGCGTGAACACATAGACCGAGTCGGGGAACAGGTCCACCCGCACGTTGTCCCAGAACTCATGGGCGTCGCGGGTCTCGTCCTGGATGTCGAGCAGCGATTGCACCCATTTGTTGCCCGGCTGCTCGCCATTGGGCATGGCCCGCGCCTGGATCATCCAGTGGGTGAGCACGCCGTATTCGTCGACCAGGTTCATGTCCTCGGTGCGGATCTGGAAATCCATGCTCACGCCCGAGGGGCCGACCAGGGTGGTGTGCAGCGACTGGTAGCCGTTCGATTTGGGGTTGGCGATGTAGTCGCGGAATTTGGAAGGCACCGGGCGGAAGACCTGGTGCAGCACGCCCAGCGCGGTATAGCAGTCGATGAGGTTGGGCACGATGACGCGCACCGCGTAGGAGTCGGTCACCTGTGCGAACGACAGGCGCTTGCCATCCATCTTCTTGTAGATGGCGTAAAGCGTTTTTTCCTGGTTGCCCAGGCGAATCTTGATACCGGACTTGGCAAAGGCCGAATCGACCTCGGCATGGATCTTCTGGACCACATCCTTGCGCCGGTTGCGCGAGCGGCCCTGCGCCTTGACCAGGGTGTCATGGCGCCAGGGGTAGAGGTGCTTGAAGGCCAGGTCCTGCAGCTCGCGGTAGACCCGGTTGATGCCCAGGCGGTTGGCGATCGGCACATGGATTTCCATGGTCTCGGTCGAGATGCGGCCCCACTTGCTGCGCGGCATGTCGGACATCGTGCGCATGTTGTGCGTGCGGTCGGCGAGCTTGACGAGAATGACGCGCACATCGCGCGCCATCGCCAGCAGCATCTTGCGGAATGATTCGGCCTGGTTCTCTTCGCGCGAGTTGAACTGGAGCTTGTCCAGCTTGGTCAGGCCATCGACCAGCTCGGCCACCGTGTCGCCAAACTGGCGGGCAATGTCATCGCGGGTGACGCCGCAGTCTTCCATCGCGTCATGCATCAGCGCCGCCATCAGCGCCTGGGCGTCGAGCTTCCAGCTCGCGCAGATTTCCGCCACCGCAATCGGGTGGGTGATGTAGGGATCACCGCTGCTGCGGAACTGGCCGGTATGGGCCTGGGCGGCAAACTCGAATGCTTCCTCGACCAGGGCCAGGTCGGCCTCACCGAGGTAGTCGAGCTTCTCCAAAAATTCGGCGTAGGCACTCACCACGACCGGATACGACATGGCAGGCTTGGCTGCGGCGGTAGCGATGACGCCAGAGACTTGGGCAGGTGCGGAGGGGATGGTCACGGACTTCACGCCTTAACTGTAGCGTGCGATGACAAATTTGTGTGAATACCAAGAAAAATGGCACCGACATTCGGTGCCATTTGGCGCAAGGTGCAGGGGCTTAGCCCGGAACCTTCTTCAGCATTTCCAGGCCCACCTTGCCGGCGGCAATTTCGCGCAGCGCGGTGACGGCTGGCTTGTTCCGGCTTTCAATCTTGGGGGTGTGGCCCTGGCTCAGCATGCGCGCACGGTAGGTAGCGGCCAGAACCAGTTGGAAGCGGTTGGGGACTTTATCGAGGCAGTCTTCTACGGTGATGCGGGCCATCAGGAGTTCTCCAGGGTAACAGGGATGTCGAGTGACGAGAAAATTTCGCTGCGAACGCGCTTTTGGGCCGAATAGCGCAAGCGTTGTGAATGTACAACGGCCTTCAAATCGAACAGCGCGCGTTCGAACAATTCATTAATTATAACGAAGTCGAATTTGTGGACCTGGGCCATCTCCTCTTTGGCGTTCGTGAGGCGCTTTTCGATGACATCGGAGGCATCCTCGCCGCGGTTCTCGAGCCGCGAGCGCAGCTCTTCCCAGCTGGGCGGCAGGATGAAGATCAACACGGCATGGGGAAAGCTTTGCTTGATCTGCAAAGCGCCCTGGTAGTCGATCTCCAGCACGATATCGGTGCCCTTGGCCAGGCGCTCTTCGATCGCCTTCTTGGAGGTGCCGTACAAATTGCCATGCACATTGGCCCACTCGACAAACGCGTTGGAGGCAATCATCCGCTCGAAATCGTCGCGTGAGGCGAAGTAGTACTCGCGGCCGTGCTTTTCCTGGCCGCGCGGCGAGCGCGTGGTGTGGGAGATGGAGCGAAAGACCTGGGAGTCGAGCTCCAGCAGGGCCTTGACGAGGGACGACTTGCCTGCACCGCTGGGGGCAGAGACGACAAAGAGGTTTCCGGGGTATTCCATGGGAGTTCTGGCTTCTTATTCGATGTTTTGCACTTGTTCGCGCATCTGCTCGATCAGCACCTTCATGTCGACGCTGATGCGGGTCAGGTCCAGCGCTGCAGATTTGGAGCCCAAGGTGTTGGCCTCGCGGTGCAGCTCCTGGATCAGGAAGTCGAGGCGCTTGCCGATATCACCACCCTTGGTCAGCAGACGGCTGATCTCTTCCAGGTGCGAGCGCAGGCGTGTCACTTCTTCTGCGACATCGATGCGGATCGCAAAAGACGTGGCCTCGGTCAGCGCACGATCCTGGGCCGCTTCGGGTGAGACGCTGCCGGCGCTCAGCGCCATCGCTTCTTGCCAGCGCTCCAAAAAGCGCTGCTTTTGCTGCTTGACCAGTTCGGGAATCAGCGGCTCGGCCTGGTCGGCCAGCTGGCGCAGCTGCTTGATGCGGTCTTGGAGCATGTCGGCGAGCCGCTTGCCTTCGCGCTGGCGGGCGTCGAGCAGGGTCTTGAGGGCTTGCTGGCACAGCGCGGCCACGTTCTCAGCCCAGTTCTCGGGCAACTCGATGCTGCCGCTGCCGCTCAGGCGTAGCACTTCTGCGACAGAGAAGGGCTGGGCTGCCGGCATCCAGGCCTTGACGGTGTCCTGGAAGCTGCCCAGCTGCTGCAGCAGGCGGGGCGATGCGACCGGCACGCTGGACGCGTGTTCACTGTTGATCAGTACCCGCACTTCCACCTTGCCACGCTTCAGACTATTATCTACCAGAGAGCGTAACTGAGGTTCGCAGCTTCTGAGGTCTTCCGGAAGCTTAAAAGATAAATCGAGAAAACGGCTGTTAACCGAGCGAATTTCCAGTCCGACGCGCCAGAGGGAGGGAGCATTGTTGTCACCGTCAGGTGGGATGCTTTGCTGAACAGAGGCATAGCCTGTCATGCTGTAAACTGGCATAGGACTGTATGAGGTTGCTTGCAATCGCGCTCATTATCAGGCTTCTCATATACCTGCGTTGTTCATCAAACTATGTCAAAAGTAAAGCCAGCGCCGCTGCCAGCCAATACCGTCATCGGTGGCTACCGTATCGTGCGGCGCATATCGGCAGGGGGGTTCGGGGTGGTCTATCTGGCGCTGGCGCCCGATGGCCAGCAGGTCGCCATCAAGGAGTATTTGCCGTCCAGCCTGGCCACCCGTGCGCCGGGTTCGCTGTCTCCGAGCATCGAGCCCGACAAGCTGTCTCTGTACCGATTGGGTCTCAAGAGTTTCTTTGAAGAGGGCCGCGCGCTCGCCCAGATCTCGCACTCCTCGGTCGTCAGTGTCTACAACTTCTTCCGCGAGAACGACACCGTCTACATGGTGATGAACTACCTGCAAGGGGCCACCTTGCAGGATTTCGTCGTGACCGCCCGCGATCTGAAGGAAGCCAAGGTCTTCCGCGAGTCCACGATCCGCTCGCTGTTCGACGAGGTGCTGCGCGGTCTGCGCATCGTGCACCAGCACAAGATGCTGCACCTCGATATCAAACCGGCCAACATCTTCATCACCGACGACAACAAGGCGGTGATGATCGATTTTGGCGCGGCCCGCGAAGTGCTGAGCAAGGAAGGCAACTTTGTCCGTCCGATGTACACGCCCGGCTTTGCCGCCCCCGAGATGTACCGCCGTGACATGGCGCTGGGCCCCTGGACCGATATCTATGCGATTGGCGCCTGCATCTATGCCTGCATGCAGGGCATTCCGCCCAACGACGCACCCAAGCGCCAGGAAAAGGACCGCCTGAGCCTGGCCATGTCCAAGGTGCGCGGCGTTTACTCGGACAACCTGATCGAACTGGTGGAGTGGTGCATGGCACTGGATCCCCAGGCCCGGCCTCAGTCGGTGTTCCTGTTGCAAAAAGAGCTGGCGCGCGAAGATGAGCGCCGCTATACCAAACTGACTGTCTCCGAGAAGGTTCGTATGTCGATTGATTCGCTGGTCAGCGATACCAAAAAGCGCGTGGGCGGAGGCCAAACCAAATGAAGTTCTCGGTCTTCCAGCTCAGCCGCAAGGGCGGGCGGGAAAAAAACGAAGACAGGATGGGGTATAGCTATACCAAGGAAGCCTGTCTGTTTGTCGTGGCCGATGGCATGGGAGGGCATCCGGAAGGGGAAGTGGCCGCGCAACTGGCGTTGCAGACCGTGTCGCTCGATTTTCAGCGTCTGGCGCGCCCCAAGCTGGAGGACCCGGCCGAATTCCTCGAGAATGCACTGCTGTCGGCGCACCACAATATCCTGAAATACGCGATCGCCAACCAGATGGAAGACCCGCCCCGCACCACGTTGGTGGCCTCGGTGGTGCAGGATGGCAATATCTGGTGGGTGCATTGTGGCGACTCGCGCCTGTACCTGGTGCGCAGTGGCAAGGTGCTGGCGCGCACCCGTGACCATTCCTACATGGAGTTGCGTGGTTCCGGGGTGACCAGCATCAACCCCGACCGCTTCAACCGCAATGTGCTGTTCACCTGCCTGGGCAGCCCTTCGCGCCCGTTCTTTGATGTGGCCGGTCCCACCGAGATGCACCGCAGCGACCGCATCATGCTGTGCTCCGACGGGCTGTGGAGCAGCGTCTCCGAGACGGTGATTGCGCGTGAGCTGGCCAACAAGTCGGTCTCCCGCGCCATCCCCGACCTGATCGATGCGGCCTTGCGCAAGGCCGGTGCCACCAGCGACAACGTCACGGCAGTGGCGATGGAGTGGGAAATGCCCGGTGCCGAGCGCTTCGAGTCGGACGAGCCGGTGAGTGACACCTTGCCGCCACCGCTCGAGCCCGATGCCGGTGGCAAGGCCGAGCCTCGGCCGGATGCGCCCGCCGCATAAGCCCGGCATGCACTGCGTTTTGTCGCTCCGCCGATAATTCAGCCTGTCCTGCATGGCGGCGCAAGGCCGCCATGCCTGTTTTTACTTTTCTCCAAAAAGCAGCGGGCTGTGCAGGTGAGCCTGCCGCGGCCGCTGGTGTCGATCCATGAAAATCGTTCTCGCTTCCAACAACCCGGGCAAACTCGCCGAACTGCAGGCCATGTTCGAGCCGCTGGGCGTCACCCTGGTCCCCCAGGGCGATTTGATGCAGGGCGAAGCGCCCGAGCCTTATGGCACCTTTCTGGAAAATGGGTTGACCAAGGCCCGCTTTGCGTCCGAGCACACCGGCCTGCCCGCCATTGCCGATGATGCCGGTCTGTGCGTGGCGGCCTTCGGCGGTCTGCCGGGGGTGGATACCGCCTACTACTGCACCCAGTTCGGTTACGAGAAAAGCGATGCCAACAATGTGCGCGCGCTGCTGGAACAGATGCAGGGCGTGACCGACCGCCGTGCGGCCATGGTCAGCACCTTGGTGGCGGTGCGCCACCCCAAGGATCCGGAGCCGCTGGTCGCGGTGGGCCGGGTGGCTGCCGAGATCACCACCGCGCCGCTGGGCGAGGGCGGCTTCGGCTTCGACCCGGTGCTGCTGATCCCCGAGCTGGGCATGACCTTTGGGCAAATGGCCACCGAGGTCAAGCATGCGCACAGCCACCGTGGCCGCTCGTCGCGCCAGATGATGGCACTGCTGCGCGACAGCTGGTTGGCCGGCACGCCGCTGGTGGCGGCGGCGCCCAAGGACTGAGATGGCGGTGCATATTCCGCTGCAATCGGCGCAAGCGCCAGAGCAGGTGGTGCAGCGCGATATCCAGCACTACATGCGCCCGGGCACCTTGCAGTTGCCCAGCCTGCCGCCGCTGTCGCTGTATGTGCATCTGCCCTGGTGCATCAAGAAATGCCCGTACTGCGATTTCAATTCGCATGAGGCGCGGGACGGCCGCCATGCGGTGCCCGAAGAGCGCTACATCGATGCGCTGATTGCCGACCTGGAGCAGGCCTTGCCGCTCATCTGGGGGCGCAGCATCCACAGCATTTTTCTGGGGGGCGGCACACCCAGCCTGTTTTCGCCGGAATCGATTGACCGCCTGATCTCGGCCATTCGTGCGCGTCTGCGTGTGGAGGCCGGTTGCGAGATCACGATGGAGGCCAACCCCGGCACTTTCGAGAAAGACCGCTTCCGGGCGTTTCGCGGTGCGGGCATCACCCGTCTGTCGATTGGCGTGCAGAGCTTTGACGACCGCTTTCTGGAAGCCATCGGCCGCGTGCACAACGGCGCGCAGGCAATGGCAGCGGTTGAAGAGGCCGCCAGCAGCTTCGAGACCTTCAACCTGGACATCATGTATGCGCTGCCGGGCCAGACTGCCCAGGACCTCGCGCGGGACCTGGATACGGCGCTGGGCTTTGCGCCGCCGCACATCTCGATCTACCACCTGACCATCGAGCCCAACACCTTTTTTGCCAAGTACCCGCCGGCCGTTCCGGAGGACGATGTGGCCTATGCGATGCTGGACCAGATCACGGCGCGCACCGCGCAGGCCGGCATGCAGCGCTACGAGGTGTCGGCCTATGCCAAGCCGGGCCATGCCTGCGTGCACAACAGCAACTACTGGCTGTTTGGTGATTACCTGGGCATTGGGGCGGGCGCCCACAGCAAGCTGAGCTTTGCCCACCGCGTGGTGCGCCAGGTGCGGCTGCGTGATCCGGCCCGCTACATGGCCCAGGCGCTGCAGGGGAATGCGCTGGCGCAGGACGACGAGGTCAAGCGCGCCGATCTGCCGTTCGAGTTCATGCTCAATGCGCTGCGCCTGCGCGAGGGCTTTGCACTGCAGGATTACCTGGACCGCACGGGCCTGCCGCTCAGCGCCATCGCCAAGGCCTTGCACGAGGCCGAGGCCAAGGGGCTGATCAAGCTGGATTTCCAGAAAGTCACCCCCACAGAGCGTGGATTCGACTTTCTGAGCGATCTGCAGGAGCTGTTCCTGGCCTGAAGGTGGGGCGCCCAACGCCCCATTTTTTACCGACTAGTCAATATGTGGACTGGGCAGGCCCTACGCAGAGCGTATAGATATCGCGCACAATAGCGCCCGCTGCTGAGCAACCATGCCGCCATCCGTGCGGCATTTTTGTGCGCGCAGCGGTCATAAAACCTACTACAAAGCGCATTTCATGTCTTCATCCGCTGCCGGGTCTGCCGCTACAGGCACTGCCTCCTCCTCTTCCGATACCGTCAACCGCTATGGCTGGAAGGCCTTGGCTGGTTCGGCCGTGGGCTACGCCATGGACGGTTTTGACCTGCTGATCCTGGGCTTCATGCTCAGCGCCATCCGTGAGGACCTGGGGCTGACTACGGCGCAGGCCGGATCGCTGGTCACCTGGACCTTGATCGGCGCTGTCGTGGGCGGCATCGTGTTTGGCATGCTCAGCGACCGCTATGGCCGCATCCGCGTGCTGACCTGGACCATCGTGCTGTTTGCCGTGTTTACCGGGCTGTGTGCGTTTGCGCAGGGTTACTGGGACCTGCTGGTCTACCGCACCATCGCCGGTATCGGCCTGGGCGGCGAGTTCGGCATTGGCATGGCGCTGGCGGCGGAGGCCTGGCCGGCGCGCTACCGGGCGCGTGTCTCATCCTATGTGGCGCTGGGCTGGCAGGTGGGGGTATTGGGCGCCGCCTTGCTGACGCCATTGCTGCTGCCCTATATCGGCTGGCGCGGCATGTTCCTGGTGGGCGTGATTCCGGCCTTTGTGGCCTGGTTCATCCGCAACCGTCTGCATGAGCCCGAGGTGTTTGTGCGCAGCCAGGAGAAAAAGCAGTCCGTGCTGCAGTGCTTCAAGCTGCTGGTCAAGGACCGCGCCACCACCCGCATCAGCGTCGGCATTGCCGTGCTCACCTCGGTGCAGAACTTTGGCTACTACGGCATCATGATCTGGATGCCCGCCTTCCTGGCCAACAAGCTGGGCTTCAACCTGACCAAGTCCGCGCTGTGGACCGCCGTCACCATCCTGGGCATGATGGCCGGCATCTGGATCTTTGGCCAACTGGCCGACCGCATCGGCCGCAAGCCGAGCTTTCTGCTGTTCCAGGCGGGGGCGGCGCTGATGGTGCTGTTCTACTCGCAGCTCAACGACCCCCTCACCATGCTCTGGGCCGGTGCCGTGATGGGCATGTTCGTCAACGGCATGATGGGCGGCTTTGGCGCCTTGATGAGCGAGGCCTACCCGACCGAGGCCCGGGCCACCGCCCAGAATGTGCTGTTCAACATTGGCCGCGCCGTCGGTGGCGCAGGTCCGGTGGTGATCGGCGCCATTGCGGCCCAGTATTCGTTCCAGATGGCCATTGGCCTGCTGGCTGCCATCTATGTGCTCGATGCGCTGGCGACGGTGTGGCTGATCCCGGAACTCCGGGGCAAAGAACTGCACTGAGCCCAGGCCCCAGGACCCAAGCGGCTAGGACTGCGGCTGCTGCACGCCTGGGTAGGTGGCCGGCGCCTTCGGAATGTGCAGGCTGAAGCACGAGCCCTCGTTGACCCCGCTGGTGACACTGACAAAACCCTGGTGGCGCAGCACCACCGTCTGCACAAAGCTCAGGCCCAGGCCGATGCCCGAGATCTGCGGCTGGCTGTTCTGGTGGAAGCGCTGGAACGGCTGAAAGAGCTTGTCCAGCTGCTCCTGCGTCATGCCAAAGCCCTGGTCGCGCACTTCCACCTGCCAGTACTCGCCATCATCGGCAATGCTGGCCTCCACCACCGTGCCGCTGGGGCTGTACTTGATCGCGTTGCCCAGCAGGTTGACAAAGCAGCGCTGCAGCAAGGACCGGTCTCCGACGCAGACGATGTCGGTCTCGGCGGCCTCCAGCGCTCCGGGCAGGTAGCGTGCCTGGATTTTCTTCTCCGAGGCCTTGGCCCAGCAGTCGTCAACGGCTTCTTGCAGCAATACATCGAGGTTGAGCAGCTGCGGCTGCATGGCCTGCGACTGGGCCGAGGCGAGCTGGACAAAGCTCTCGGCCATCTCCAGCGACTGGTGCGCCAGGCGGTTGATCTTGCGGTGCAGCTCGGCCTCGCTCATCTGGCCGGGGAATTCCTTGTACATCTCCAGCAAGGTGATGATCGAGGACTGGGGTGAGCGGAAATCATGCGAGATGAAACGCAGCGCCTGGTCGCGCTGCTGCTGCGCCTTGTGCAGCTCGGTCAGGTCCACCAGCATCAACAGCCAGCCCGCAGGCGCCGGCGCACGAAAGGCCTCGGCCAGCAGCAGCCAGGGGTGGTCCTCGCGGTCGAGCACCTCGCACTCGGGCGGCAGGGCGCGCAGCTGCTCGGCGCTGGCAAACGACAGCACCTGGCCCGAGTCCTTGGTGCGCATGCCCTGCAGCGCCGACTGGATCGCGATCAACCCCTGGCTGGGCACGCCCAGGTTCTGCAGGTAGCGCACGGCGGCGGCATTGTGCAGGCTGACCATGCCCAACGGATCGACCACAAACGTAGGCGAGGGGATCTGGCGCAGCGTATCGCGCACAAAGCCGTGCATCTGGCGCAAGGTGTCGGTGGCGGTCTCCACCGCCTTGATGCGCCGCTCCAGAAAGTCGTCCATCAGCAGGCCATTGCGCTGCGGGGCGCTGGTGGTGTCCAGCGCAGCGCGCAGGTTGTGCATCTCCTGCTGCAGGAAACGGGCGGCCGCACTGAGGCGCCGCCAGCTCCAGATCGGGTAGATGACCAGCAGGCCCACCAGTGCCGCCCCGGGCGCCAGCTGCAAGCCGGCCCAGCTGCGCAGTGCCAGGCACAGCGCCAGCAGGCCCGCAGCCACGGTCATCTGCGCCAGCAGGCCGGCCATCGGCCCCAGCAGTGCAATGGCCAGCAGCGCCAGCACAATCGCGGCCAGGTTGACGGCCATATTGCTCCTCAGCGATACGGCATGCACATGCTGGTTGGACAGCTGGGAGTCGAGCGCATGGGCGATCAGCTCCACGCCCGCGATATGCCGCGATGCGGGCCGCGCGGGGCTGGCAAAGTAATCGCCCAGGCCCGAGGCGGTGGCGCCCAGCAGCACATACTTGCCGCGAAAGCTGTCGGCGGGTATGCGTCCGGTCAGCACATCTTCGGCCGAGTACATGGTGTAGGGCCGGTCTCCTCGGGCAAAGTTGAAGATCTCGGGCGAGCGCTGCACCCACTGCTCTCCGGGCTCGGGGGGGCGCGTGCCCTGGCACAGCGCATGGCTCTGGCCGCTGGCACACAGCATGGCAATGCTGAAATGGGGCCAGGGCCCGGTGTCCTCGCCTTGCGCCCCGGAGTAGCGGCGTATCACTCCGTCGTCATCGACGGTGACGTTCACATGCCCGAGCTGGCGCGCCGCCTCGCGCAGGCGGGCGAGCGGCAGTTCGGCGCCGATGTCCACATTGGCCATGCGCCAGTCCACCGGCAGCACGACATGGCCTGCCTGCGCAATCGCCTGCGCCAGCTGGACATCGTCCTCAGGGTGCTGCAGGTCGGGCTCGCTGAACAGCACGTCCACGCCCAGGGCCTTGGGGTGCTGGGCGGCGATGCGATCTATCAGCTGCGCATGCACGGAGCGGCGCCACGGCCAGCGGCCCACGCTTTGCAGGCTCGCATCGTCAATCGCAACGATGACGATGTCATCGCGGGGCACAGGCGCGCTGAGCCAGCCGGTGATGTCCTGCACAAAGGTGTTGATGACACGGGGCTGCTCGCGCAGGCTGGCCCAGGCCACGAGGCCCAGCAGCAGCGCAGACAGCGTCAGCCACTCCAGCCAGCGCAGCTGGGTCCGGCTCAATGAGAAAGAGGGAGCGGCCATGGGCGGTTCAGTGAATGCGGACAGCGCACCGTCAGGGGCGCTGTCCAGATCAGCGTACCCTTAGCGCGGGCTGAGAACAGCTTTGCCTTCACCGGTTCTGAGGACGGTACCCGCGCCGGTGACGACCGAGGGCTCGACGGTGAGCTTGCGCGGATCGGAGTAGCGGCTCTTGAGGCCCGAAGGGTCCAGCACCTGGATGCGCACATAGTAGTCGCCCGCGACCAGGGGGTCCGATGTCCACTGCGGCTGGTCGAGCTGCGTGCTGGCCAGCGGGCTGGCAAAGGATTCGTCTTTGGCCAGCTGCAGGTTGAAACGCTGGTTGGGCTCGGCCGGCCAGGACAGCTGCAGCAGGTTCGGGGCGCTGGGCTCTGCCGCATTCAGCGCATCGGCGCCCAGTACCGCCGGGTTGCTGCCGGTCTTGAAAGCCTGTGGCTGCGCAAACGGGCCTTGGTCCAGGCTGCCGTCCGCCAGCCGGCGCACGCTGGCCGCACGCCAGAAATAGTGGCCCTCGCCCAGGCCGGTCACGCTGGCCTGGCAGTTGTCCACCACGCCGGAGTCCTGCAAGGGTTGCGAGAAATCCCGGCTGGCAGAGACCTGGATGCGGTAGCCCGCAATGCCCGAGCCGCCCTCGGTGCAGAGCAGCTCGCCATCGGACAAACCGATCAAGCCATCCGGGGCAGGGCTGGAATAGAGCGGCGGGATGGGAGTCGCCTTGACCTTGATGGTCTGCACCGCCGGCTTGCCTGGTATGTCCTGCGCGTCGAGGGCGCGTGCACTCAGGTAGTAGGTGCCGTCCGGTACGGCCTCGAATCGGAAGCTGGGGCTGGCATGGCTTTGGCGCAGGATCACGCGGGACAGATCCGCGTCGAGTGCCAGCAGCACGGCATACTGCCGAGCACCCGGCACCTCGCCCACTTGCAGCGTCAGAAAATTGGCGTCTTCAAAAACGGCGGGGTTGCGCTCCAGGCTGGGTGCCTCCAGCAGGGCCACCGGCGTGCCCACCTGGCCGCTTGCCTGCACTGCCACACCCGATCCCGCCGGTACCAGGGCCTGCTGCGCCGGCTGGCGCTTTGCCGTGTAACCTTGCACCTGCACCACGCCCTTGTCGACGGCGGTGATGGCCTTGCCGGAATCCGTCACGCTGACCGAGAACACCGTGCCGCGCACGCTGGTGGTGGCCATCGGCGTCTTGATCTCGAACTTGCGCTTGCGGCGCTGGTCCACCACGGGCGTCACATGGGATTCCAGACCGCCCTGGCTCAGATCGAGCACCGACTGCTGCTCGTCGGTGCGGCTGTTCTTGCGCAGCTCGCTGAGCTTGAGCTGCGAGTTCTCATTGATGCGCACCGAGCTGCCATCGGCAAAGCGCAGGCTCACATAGCTGCCCGCAGGCACCTGCAGCTCATCGCCCTCGGTCAGGATCGTGCCCGACGCTGCGCTCTGCCAGTCGCTGCCGGACTGCGGCGAGCGCACGCGTGCAACACCCTTGACATGGGTGATCGTCACTTCCTGGTAGCCCACCATGTGGGCAGGAATGACGATGACCGAGCCCACCCGCAGCCGCAATGGATCCTTGACGCCATTGAGCGTGCCGACGGCGCGCCACTGCTGCGGGTCCTTCAGATAGCGCTGGGCCACGCCTTCAAGCGTGTCGCCGCTGACGACCGTATGGCGGATATCGGGCAACTGGTCTGCCGACGCCGCCAGCGCGAGACCAGGGGCGGCCACGCCAATGGCCAGCCAGATGGCAGTAGACAACGGCAGACGGGAACGAAACAAGATGGCTCTCCTTCAAGCCCGGCGGCCAGGCCGGGCAGGTGGTCGGGATGCATCAGCGTAAATACGGCCAACACGTGTGGCGTGTTGGCCGTATGACGCGCTGCATTTCCCTGCAGACATTCAGTCGGGCTGCGTCTCGGACAGCGGTTTGACGGCCTCAAACCGATAGCCCACTCCATACACTGCGGTGATGATGAACCCGTTCTCCGGACGCAGATCCAGCAAGGTGCGCAGCCGCGATACATGGGTATCGAGCGAGCGCGAGATGACATCGGAATTCTGGCCCCAGATGATTTCGCGCAAATGGTCACGCGACAGCAGGCGCCCCATGTTCTGAAACAGGAACAGCGCCAGATCGTACTCGCGGTTCTTCAACTCCACCAGCTTGCCGTCCACTTCCAAGGCCCGCGAATCGGACAGGAACTTGTAGCGGCCAAACTCCAGCGTACCCTTGGTGGCCGCAGGGTAGGCGCGGCGCAGCAGCGCACGCACGCGCGCGACCAGCTCGGCCACCCGCAGCGGTTTGATCATGAAATCGTCCGCTCCAGCCTCCAGTCCCTCGACGATGTCCGCCTCACCATGGCGGCTGGTGATGAAGAGCACCGGCAACTCCTGGTTGACGTTCTCCCGTATCCAGCGCACGACCTGCGGTCCCGTGGTGTCCGGCAATTGCCAGTCCAGGATCAGCAGGTCATAGGTTTCGCGGCGCATGTCCTTGATCAGCGAGGCGCCAGAGGAATGGGTCGTACAGGCGTGGCCCTCCGCCTCCATGGTCTTGGAGAGCATATCCAACACCACCAGATCATCATCCAGTGCCACAATTCTCATAACAGCTCACTCCCACAAAGCTCAATAGCTTGCTTTTATTCGATGGCTCAATAATAAAAGCAAATTGAATCACTCGCTCCACACTGCGTTAAACGGGTAAGTTGCCACGGCGGTGACAGCTTCAACAATTAGTTGCAAATGCAGTATAGGCAGTCTCTTAACTCTCGGCTATCTCTTTGAGCGCCAACTGCACATCCGACAGGGAGCAGCTGTCACCCAATTGCAGGTTGTCCATGGCCTCGGGGAGGCTCTGTGGCTGCGCCTGCAATTGTGCAATCATCGCGCCCGCGTCCCTGGGCGCATCGAATCCCAGGCTCTGCAGCAGCACGGCGCCATCGGCCCGCACCAGCTTGAAGTAGAACTTGCCGTCCTTGTCGCGGTACTGCTTGAATGCAGCGCCCGCCTGCCGGGTTGCCGCCTTCGGCGTATCGGCATGGCTGGCCGCGGTCAGTGGCCGCAGGCCAACAGCGGCACGTAACTTATGTAGTAAAGGGCCTGAATATGTTCGTGCTTTTTCTGCACCTTGGCGCAAAATGGCCTCCACTTCCTGAGGGTGGTCCATCAGGTAGTTGTAGCGCTCACGCAACGGAGCGAGCTCACGGTCAATGCATTCGAACAGCAAGGCCTTCGCATCTCCCCAGGCAATGCCGTCTGCATAGGCCTGGCGCAAGGCCGCTGTTTCCTCGGGGGTGGCAAACGCCTGGTACATCTGAAACAGAGCCGAGCCTTCCACTTCCTTGGGCTCGCCGGGGGCGCGCGAGTCGGTCACGATGCTGCCGATCAACTTCTTGAGCTGGGCCTGCGTGGAGAACAGCGGAATCGTGTTGTCGTAGCTCTTGCTCATCTTGCGGCCATCGAGGCCGGCCAGGGTCGCCACATGGTCGTCCACTGCTGCCTCGGGCAGCACGAAATGCTCGCCATACAGGTGGTTGAAGCTCGAGGCCATGTCACGGGCCATCTCGATATGCTGGATCTGGTCACGGCCCACCGGCACCTTGTTCGCGTTGAACACCAGAATGTCTGCGCCCATCAGCACCGGGTACATGAAAAGGCCTGCGGTGACGCCGTCATCGCCTTCCTTGCCGGATTCGGCATTCTTGTCCTGCGCGGCCTTGTAGGCATGGGCGCGGTTGAGCACGCCCTTGCCGGTCACGCAGGTCAGAAACCAGGTCAGCTCGGGAATCTCCGGGATATCCGACTGGCGGTAGAAGGTCACGTGCTCGGGGTTCAGGCCAGCGGCCAGCCAGCTCGCTGCGATTTCCAAGGTCGAGCGGTTGACGCGCTCGGGATCCTGGCACTTGATCAGCGCGTGGTAGTCGGCGAGGAAATAGAAGTTCTCGACATCGCCGGCACGGCTGGCGGCGATGGCCGGGCGCATCATGCCGGCGTAGTTGCCCAGGTGGGGCGTTCCAGAGGGGGTAATACCCGTGAGATAACGTGTCTTAGTCATAACGATCCATCAATATGCGTTGCGGCGCAGGGCGGGCGGTGCAGGCGGTCAGCTGAAGGGCATCAGCACCACGCTGACAACGGCGTAGCCCAGGCTCATCAGGGGGCGCATCCAGAAGGTGCTGACGACCCCTGCGATGACAAGGCCCATGACGATGAAAAATCCATAAGGTTCAATCTTGGAGACGGCCACCGCCTGCTTGTAGGGCAGCAGCCCCACCAGCACACGCCCGCCATCCAGCGGAGGCAGTGGAAACAGGTTGAAAGCCCACATCACCAGGTTCACCAGCACACCGGCCTGCGCCATCTTCAGGAAGAAGCGCTCATCGACGCCAGAGGCGACCAGAATGCCGTAGACCACAGCCCAGAGCAGGGCCTGCACAAAATTGGTCGCAGGGCCGGCCAGCGCCACCCAGATCATGTCGCGTTTGGGGTTGCGCAGGTTGCCAAAGGCCACGGGCACGGGTTTGGCGTAGCCAAACACAAAGGCGCCCGAGGTCATGAAATACAGCATCAGCGGCATCAGGATGGTGCCGATGGGGTCGATGTGCTTGAGCGGGTTCAGCGTCAGGCGGCCCAGCATGGCCGCCGTGTTGTCCCCGAAATGGCGCGCAGCATAGCCATGCGCTGCCTCGTGCACGGTGATGGAGAACAGCACCGGCAGTGCATAGATCAGAACGGTTTGTATCAGGTCAGCATTCACGGAGAAGGCGGGTCATCAGTAAAGTGGGAAAGGGCGCGCCACAGCGCACCAGGCAGTGGCGAGCCTATCAGATTTGCCGGTGGCCTCTGCGCAGCGATGGCAATGGCCGTGGCAAACGTTTGCGCAGGCCGCCTCAGCAGGGCCCGCCCCAGTACGCCAGCCGTGTGTGGCGGCCCGCTTACAGACCCAGTTGCGCCAGGGGCCCGCGGCCTTCGCGCACCACCACGGGCGCACCCCCGGTGCCCATCGGCGTCAGGTCGACGATCGTCGTCGGCTCCAGCGGGCAGGGCCCCGCATTGACCACCAGTTCGATCTGCGATTCAAAGCGCTCGCGGATTTCTTCGGGGTCGTTCAGCGGCTCGGTCTCGCCCGGCGGAATCAAGGTGGTGGACAGCAGCGGCTCCCCATGCAGCTCCAGCAGCATCAACAGGCCCTTGTTGTCGGGCACGCGCAGACCGATGGTCTTGCGCGAAGGGTGGCTGATGCGGCGGGGCACCTCTTTGGTGGCGGCCAGAATAAAGGTGAACGGCCCGGGCGTGCCCAGCTTGAGCATGCGGAACTGGTGGTTGTCCACCATCGCATAGCTCGACAGCTGGGACAGATCGCAGCACAGCAACGTGAGCATACGTTTGTCATCGATCTGGCGGATGCGGCGCAGCCGGTCTACCACTTGCTTGTTGTCCAGCGCGCAGACAAAGGCGTAGCTGGAGTCGGTGGGCACTGCCAGGATGCCGCCGTCCTTGAGCATGGCGGCGGCCTGCTTGAGCAGGCGGGGTTGGGGATTGTCGGGGTGAACCTCGAAGTATTGGGCCATGGATGTGTTGGTGGTGCGCTGGTTATCGTGGGTGTGGCGGTTGGGGCAGGCTCAATGAACAGCGGTGTGCTGCGGCGCGCCCGGGTGCAGGATGCGCCCCTCCAACGCCTGCCACACAGGTGGGACGCCGCTGGGCAGCGGGGGCAGGGCACCAAAATCGGTACCCGATTCGCCCGGGCTGTGGAAATCGCAGCCCCGTGACGCATACAGGCCAAAGCTGTTGGCCAGGTCTGCGTAGATGGCGTACTCGTGCGGAAAGTGGCTGCCGGTGACCACTTCCACCCCTTGGCCGCCATAGTCCTTGAACGAGGAGAACAGCGCATGCTCTTCCCCGCCATTGAGGTGGTAGCGCGCAGGGTGGGCGATGACGGCCAGCCCGCCCGCTTGCACGATCCACTGCACGGCATCCTGAAGCCGCGCCCAGCGGTGGGGCACAAAGCCGGGCTTGCCCTCGACCAGATAATGGCGGAACACCTCCGCCGGATCGCGGCAGACCCGGGTTTCGACCAGAAAGCGGGCAAAATGCGTGCGCGAGATCAAATCCGGGTTGCCCACATAGCGCAGCGCACCTTCATAGGCGCCGCCGATACCGACCTTCTCCAGGCCGGCGGCCATCTCGCGGGCGCGCTGCTCGCGGCCGCCCCGCGTGCGGGCCAGACCTGCGCGCAGGCCGGCGTGGTGCCAGTCAAAACCCAGGCCGACGATATGCACGGTGGTTTCGCCAAAGCTCACTGACACCTCCACACCGCTCAGAAATGCCAGGCCCTGCTGCGCGGCCGCAGCACTCGCCCGGTCCAGACCGCTGACTTCGTCATGGTCGGTCAGCGCCCACAGCTGCACCCCCCGCTCGCGGGCACGCTGGGCCAGCGCTTCCGGGCTCAGGGTGCCATCGGAAAACGTGGAGTGGCAGTGCAGATCGGCGTTCAGCATGTCTGGCATGAATTTGGCTAGTGGTAAGGGGGGGGCAGGCAATTCACAGCGCAGCAGCGCGGCAATACCTGCTTTCATTGTAGGCCGCGTGGTGTGCGCAGCGTGTCAGACCCGGCGCAGCATCCGGGCTATCCCGCCGCTGCCGGGCGTACTGTCTCTGAAATGTCAGTATTAACCCTTAAATTGTCATTGTTTCGCCGATTTGACGAAAATAACAGTGCATCTCGACGTTTTGCGTTTTTTACTAGGGTTTTTAACAGGAATACACTGTCGGTTTTTCACGGTCGCGCAGCCCGTTTTCGCTGCGTCTAGAGGATACGTAGATGTTTTCTGTCAAAAAGTTGATGGGTGCAGCCGCCTTGGTGGTCGCAGGGGTATCGGTGACCGGTGCGGCACTGGCGCAAGGCGCTGAGTCGACGATGGACCGCGTCAAGCGCACCAAGGAACTGCGCGTGGGCACCGTCGCCGGTGCCATTCCCTATTTCAACAAGGACCTGGTCACGCAGAAGTGGGAAGGCTTTGGCCCCGATTTTGGCGAGAGCCTCGCCAAGAAGCTCGGCGTGAACGTGAAATTCGTCGAGACCACCTGGGGCAATGCCGTGCTGGACCTGCAGGCCAACAAGATCGACCTGATGTTCGCGATGGCGCCCACCCCCCAGCGCATGGAAGTGGTGAACTTCTCCAAGCCCTTGCTCAACAACACCTTCACGGCCGTCTGCAAAAAAGGCCACGCGCCGGTGCAGACCTGGGAACAGCTGAATACGCCCAATGCCAAGGTGGTGGTCGATATCGGCTCCAACCAGGACCAGTTTGCCACCCGCGCACTGCCCAAGGCCAATATCTCGCGCCTGGAAAGCTCGGGCGCAGCCACGATGTCGGTGCAGACCGGCCGCTCCGACTGCCAGGTGCTGGTGGTGCTGCTGTCGCAGCCGCTGGTGGCCAAGCGCCCGGACGTGGGCACGGTCTATGTGCCGACCCCGGTCGAGACCGCGAACACCAATGTAGGTCTGCGCAAGGAGCCCAACAAGGACTTCGAGAACGCCGTCAATGCCTGGCTGGATGAGGCCCGCGCCAAGGGCGAGATCCAGTCCGTGGTGCTCAAGAACATGGAAAAGCTCGCCGGCGTAAAGGCCGATTCCTTCCCCAAGGAAGTCAAGTTCTGATGGTGGGTCCACATGGGCGCCTGGATCGTAAACACGCTCTTATCCCATGTGAAACACCCCGGATGCAGCCGCGTGCTGCCTCCGGGGTGTATGCGTTAAAGGTAGATTGATTTATGTACGAGTGGGACTTTAGCTTCCTGTGGAAGTACCGCATGCTGCTGGTCGGCGGTGTGGGCTACACATTGCTGTTCACGGTGATCTGTATCCTGGGCGGCCTCGCGGTCGGCCTGGTCGCGGGCCTGGGACGCCTGTCCAGCAACAAGATCGTGACCGCGCCGCTGCGCGCCTTTGTCGAGGTCTTCCGCTGCACACCGGTGCTGGTGCAGCTGGTGTGGTTCTACTACGCGCTGCCGGTGCTCACCGGCATCGAGATGAGCGCACCTGTCGCGGCGGCGCTGTGCCTGTCCTTGTACGGCGGTGCCTTCTATTCGGAAATCATCCGGGGCGGCATCATCTCCACCGATATCGGCCAGACCGAAGCGGGCCAGGCCATTGGCATGACGCGCGGGCAGGTGATGCGCCGCGTGATCCTGCCCCAGGCATTCCGCAAGATGATTCCGCCACTGGTCAACCAGTCGATCCTGCAGCTCAAGAACACCTCGTTGCTGATGGTGCTGGCCGTGCCCGATCTGCTCTACCAGGGCCAGGTCATCGCGCATGACACCTACCGCCCGCTGGAGGTCTACACCTTCATCGCCATCACCTATTTCGTGATTCTTTTCCCTGTGACCTTGTGGGCCAAGCGCCTGGAGCATGGCACATCGGCCACCAAGGAGGCCTGAGATGCAAGACCAACCGCTCATTTGTATTCGTGGCCTCAAGAAGTCCTTTGGCAAGCTCGATGTTCTGAAGGACATCTGCCTTGATGTGAACCGGGGCCAGGTGGTGGCGCTGATCGGGCCTTCGGGCTCGGGCAAGTCCACCCTGCTGCGCTGCATCAACCTGCTGACCGTGCCCGATGGTGGAGATATCCGCGTCGATGCGCAGTCGCTGGCCTTCAGCGGCAAGCAGACCCAGCTGCCCAAGGACAAGGTGCTGGCAGGCTTTCGCGCGCGCACCGGCATGGTGTTCCAGCATTTCAACCTGTTCCCGCACATGACGGTGCTGCAAAACGTCATGGAAGGCCCGATCACCGTGCTGCGCATTGGCAAGGCCGAGGCCGAGGCCCGCGCCACGGCCCTGCTGCAGAAGGTGGGCCTGGCCGAGCGTGCGCAGATGATGCCCGACCAGCTCTCGGGCGGCCAGAAGCAGCGCGTGGCCATCGCCCGCGCGCTGGCCATGCAGCCCAGTGTGATGCTGTTTGACGAGGCGACCTCTGCGCTGGACCCCGAGCTGGTCGGCGAGGTGCTGCAGGTCATCCAGTCGCTGGCGCGCGACGGCATGACGATGATCCTGGTGACCCACGAGATCGCCTTTGCCCGCGAGGTGGCCGACAAGGTCGTCTTCATGCGCGACGGCGTGGTGGTCGAGGAGGGCCCACCATCGCAGGTGATCGACAACCCGCAGCACGAGGCCACACGCAGCTTTCTGGGCCGCATCATCGGCCACGCCGTATAAACAGCAGGGAGGACAACCATGGATTTTCGACTCGACGATATTGACCGCAAGCTGCTGGCGCTGTTGCAGGCCGACGCCCGCGAGTCCACGGCCAAGCTGGCGCGCAAGCTCAACCTGGCGCGCACCACCGTCGTGGCCCGCATTGCGCGGCTGGAGAAGGAAGGCGTCATCGCCGGCTACGGTGTGCGCCTGGGCTCCAAGCTGGAGCAGTCGGCCGTGCGCGCCTACTGCGGTATCAGCGTGATGCCCAAGACTGCGCAGGCCGTGATGCAGGTGCTCGAAAGCATTCCCGAGGTCGAAGAGGTCTCGGCCGTCTCCGGCCAGCATGACTACATGATCTTTCTGCGCTGCGACTCCAACGAGAAGCTCGATGCCTTGCTGGACCGCATCGGCCTGATCGAAGGCATTCGCCAGACCTACACCTCGGTGGTGCTGAGCCGCAAGATCGACCGCCGTGGCGCGCTGCCTGCGCTGCCCTTGCTCGACTGAGTCTCTGCGATGCCGCCCAACGCTGCTGTTACTGCTGCCGATGCGTCCCCGCCGTTTATCGGCATCCTGATGCTGGACACCCAGTTTCCGCGCCCGCCCGGCGACATCGGCAATCTGCAGACCTGGGCAACGCTGGGCATCCCCGTGCGGATGCACAAGGTGCAAGGCGCGTCGCCGGCCAAGATCGTGCGCGAGGCCGATCCCCGTTTTGTGCAGCCCTTTGTGGATGCCGCTCGTGCGATGCAGGCGCAGGGCGCCGCGTTGATCACCACCAGCTGCGGCTTTCTGGCCGCCTACCAGGAGCTGCTGGCCAGCAGTGTTGATGTACCGGTGGTCAGCTCCAGCCTGCTGCAGTGCGCACAGTTGCCGCAGCCTGGCATCGTCACCATCGCCGCGGCCAGCCTGACGCCGCGCATTCTGGCCGCCGCCGGCGTGCCTGAAGGCACCCCCGTGCAAGGCGTGGCGCCGGACGGAGAATTTGCCACGCGCATCCTCGGCAATGAGCGGGAGATGGACATCGCCCAGGCCGAGCGCGATGTGGTCGCTGCCGCCGTTGCGCTGCGCCAGGCCCATCCGCAGCTGCAATCGATCGTGCTGGAGTGCACCAACATGCCCGTTTACCGCGATGCGGTGGCACGTGCGACGGGCCTGCCGGTGCACGATGTCGTGAGCCTGCTGGCGCAGCGCTGGGCCGCACTGCCAGCCTGATCCCCATCACGCCTGACAAGCCCGGCCATGCGACCCGGGGGTGGGCGCAAGAGGGCGTCAGCCTTTGATTCAACCCTTGAGGAAACGCTCGGCGCGGAATGGCCGCGCATCCACGGGTGCATCGTCGCCGCGCATCAGCGCTGCCAGAATCGCGCCGGTGCCCGGCCCGGTGCTGAAGCCGATGTGCTGGTGGCCAAAGGCCAGCCAGAGATTGCGCTGGCCCGGCATCGCGCCAATGATGGGGCGGCTGTCCGGCAGGGTGGGTCGGCTGCCCATCCAGGGTGCGGGCTCCAGCGCCTGGCCCATGTCTATCGCCTCGCGTGCCGCCGCCTCGGCCAGGCCCAGCTGCACCGGGTTGGCGGGCGCGTCGATATCGGTCAGCTCCACGCCACTGGTCAGGCGCAGGCCTTGCTCCATCGGGCTGAGCACATAGGCGCCGGCGGTATCGTAGACCGGGCGCGAGATATTGCAGGAAGCGGGTGGCGCAAAGTGCATGTGGTAGCCGCGCTCATAGGCCATCGGCACCTTCACGCCCAAGGTGGCCATGAACTGGCGGCTCCAGGGGCCCAGCGCCACCACCACACGGTCGGCCTCCAGGCCATCCTGCGCGCCGTCGGCACGGATGCGCCAGCGGCTGCCGGCCAGTGGCTCCACGGTCTTGATGCGGGCCTGCGCATACTGGCCGCCTTGCTTGCGGAACAGCTCGGCATAGGCCTTGACGACATCGCCGGGGCTGTCCACCGACCAGGTGTCCTTGATCCACAGCGCGCGCTCGAAGATGGGGTTGAGTGCCGGCTCCAGCTGGCGGATATGGTCGCGCTCCAGCACCTCGGTGGCGACGCCGAAGTGGGCCATGCGTTCGCGCGCCAGCGCGCCACCGGCAAAGGCGCCAGACTGGCGGTAGAGAAACATCCAGCCGTTGTCGCGCATGCGGTGGGCCGCGCCACTGGCGCGCAGCAACTGCGCATGCTCGTTCATCGACAGGCGGATGAGGCTGTCCAGCGCCGTCGTGGTCTCCTCAAACACCGGGGTGCGGGCCCGGGCGACAAACCGCGCGGCCCAGCCCAGGTTCTGCAGCAGAAACCGGGCCTGGTAGCGAAAGCCGGCGCTCTGGTTCTTCAGCAGCACCGGCAGATTGGCCCAGAGGCTGGGGTTGTTGAAGGGCATCAGCGAACTGCGCGCGATCACCCCCGCGTTGCCGTACGAGGTCTCTTCACCAGGGGCCAACCGGTCCAGCAAGGTCACGCGGAAGCCCTTTTTCTGTAGCGCCAACGCGCTGGCCACGCCCACCATGCCGGCGCCCAGCACGGCCACGGAAATATTGCTCATGGAATGTTCAGGTGCATCACAGCTATTTGGAGAATATCTAGCTTGTGACTGATATTAAATTAACGATCAAAACCACAGGCGTCTGAAAGCGCCGGCGCCGGGGCCGTTGGGCCCGGGCAAGCCTGCCAGCGCCATCCGCCAGCGGTGGCCAGGACGCCTGGGCAGAAAGGAGATTTCGGCCCCGGCTCCTCTGGAAATCCTCTGCAAAATCCTCGCCCAAGGGGATGCGCGCGGATTGCCCGGCCCCGCGTTCAGACCACGGCAGGGCGTTTTGCAAAGAGCCCCTGGCGCATATTTTAGAAAATTGCGGTGCCCAGGCGCATCCGTTTTCCCGCTATTTCCTTAACTTTTCGTAAAGTCTTGTGGTCCCTCAAGCGCTGGACCCTGCTCCACCGGGCAACTGCGCGCCTTCGACCAGGAACTGCAGCTTGCGCTGGCCCTGCCATTCGTTGATGTCCAGCCGGTAGGCCAGCAGCACCTTGGCCGGCAAGGGCTCGGTGTGGCCAAACCAGATGCCGTCCACCATCTCGCCATGGTGGCGCAGCTTCAGCGACAAATGCTTTTCGCCGACCAGGCGCTGGCTGACGATCTCCAGCTCTTCGCTGAAGGTCGGTGGCGCAAAGCCCTGGCCCCAGACCTGGCTGTTGAGCGTGTCCACGGTCTCGGCATGGCGGAACTGTACGGGCAGCGGACCGTCGGTCTCCAGCTGGCGCGTGAGCGTGCGCTCATCCAGCCATTCCTGCGCGACCTGGGCCAGCGCTTGCTCAAACACCTCAAAATCGTCCAGCGCAATCGTGCAGCCCGCTGCCATCGCATGGCCACCGAACTTGATGAGAACGCCCGGGTGGCGCTTGGCCACCAGGTCCAGCGCATCACGCAGATGGAAACCGGGTATCGAACGGCCCGAGCCTTTCAGCTCATGCTCATGGCCCGGTGCGCTGCTGGCAGCAAACACAAAGGTCGGGCGGTGCAGCTTGTCCTTGATGCGCGAGGCGACAATGCCGACCACGCCCTCGTGGAAATCCGGGTCAAACACGCTGACGGCCGGTGGCGGCTCGGTGCCTTCTTCAAACAGGGCCTCGGCCAGCAGCATCGCGTGTTCGCGCATGCCCGTCTCGATGTCACGGCGCTCGCGGTTGATGGCATCGAGCTGGCGTGCCAAGGTGTCGGCCAGCAAGGTGTCGTCGGTCAGCAGGCATTCGATGCCGATGGTCATGTCCGCCAGACGGCCGGCTGCATTGATGCGGGGGCCTAGCGCAAAGCCGAAGTCAAAGGTACTGGCAGTGGCCGCACGCCGGCTGGCCGCTGCAAACAGCGCACCCAAACCGGGCGGCATATGGCCGGCGCGGATGCGGCGCAGGCCCTGGGCCACGAGCCGGCGGTTGTTGGCATCGAGCTTGACCACATCGGCGACCGTGCCCAGCGCCACCAGCGGCAGCAGGCTGTCCAGGCGCGGCTGGGCCATGTCGGCAAAGGCACCGCGCTCGCGCAGCTCGGCACGCAGCGCCATCAGCACATAGAACATCACACCGACACCGGCCATCGCCTTGCTGGCAAAGCCGCAGCCGGGCTGGTTGGGGTTGACGATGGCATCGGCCGCCGGCAAGGTGGCCGCAGGCAGGTGGTGGTCGGTGACGATCACCGTCATCCCCAGCGCCTTGGCGCGCGCCACACCGTCCACGCTGGCGATGCCGTTGTCCACGGTGACCAGCACCTGCGCGCCTTGCTGGTGTACGCGCTCGGCAATCGCCGGGGTCAGGCCATAACCATCGACGACACGATCGGGCACCAGGTAGCTGACCTGCCGGGCGCCCAGCATGCGCAGGCCGCGCAAGGCCACGGCGCAAGCGGTGGCGCCGTCGCAGTCGTAGTCGGCGACCACGCAGATGCGCAGCTGCTGGCCAATGGCATCGGCCAGCAGCAGGGCCGCTTCGCGCGTGCCCAGCAAGCCTGCAGGCGGCAGCAACTGCCCCAGGCCGTCGTCGAGCTCGTCCGCAGCCTGCACGCCCCGCGCCGCAAACAGCCGGGCCAGCAGCGGGTGCACACCCGCCTGCTCCAGCGCCCAGACGGTACGCGGGGGAATATCTCTCGCCAGAATTTTCATAAGGAACTCAGAAGCGCAGCTGGCTGGGGATTGCCCAGCCATTGCTTGATGGTCGATAACCAGCCCCGGGCCTGCGGCTCCAGGGTGATGGCATTTTTTTCGCCGCACAGCGTCAGCTTGGCCAGGCCGGCCGTTGCGAGCGTGGCGTCCAGCTGCTGCCAGTGTTGCTTCCAGCGGGCCCAGTCGCCCTCCAGCGCGCTGTCGCGCAGCGTGGTGTTCAGCACGGGGCGGTCCGCTGGGAGCTGGTAGCCGGCAGGCAGGGCACCCGCGCCATGCACCCAGAACGAATTGATGGGCGCGCGGCCGCTGGCCTCGCGGGCATCGCTGAAAGCATGGGTGTAGAGCAGCATCTGCATTTCGGTCTGCAGGCGCTGCAACGCGGCGGCTTGCGCCTTGTTGGGCAGCCAGGGGCGCACATCGCGCAGTGCAACGCGGTCCAGCGCCGCGGTGTCGAGCTGCGCAAAGACCGGGCCGCGCGCCAGCCAGCGGTCGGGCCGGTCGTAGACCAGTTCGATCCCGTCTTCGGTAAACCAGGGCGCCATGATCGCCAGCAGGCTGCGCGATTCCTCATCGCTCATCTGCGCGGCCGACAGCGCGCTCATGCGCACCTGGTCGGGTGAGATCTGCCAGTGGCAGGGAGTGAGAAAGGCCCAGGCGTCACCGCCCGGCGCCTGGCCGTTTTGCAGCTGATGCAGGGCTGCCCACGGTGTCGCCTGGCGGGGCAGGCCCAGCGCCTGGGCCAGGGCCCGTTCATGCGGCGGGGCAAAATCTTCCAGCGCGCCGCTGTCGGTGGTGCGCGCAGACCATTGCTTGAGCAGGCGTTGCAGCTGCGGCAGCGCCAGGGTCTGCAGGGCTTGCTGGCAGCCCGGCTCGTCCGTGGCTGCGTAGGAGATGATCAAATGCTGGTTTTCCGACATGGGTCTATTGTCGGCGATGCCACAATGCGGTTTGCGGTGCAGTGGTTTATGGCGCTGTATGGGCGGTGACCAGGCACCGAATATATTTTTAGAACGATTTATGCAGATTCCCTATGAATTGGCGCTGGGCTGGCGCTACACCCGTGCGGGCCGGGCAACCCGGCGCAATGGGTTTATTTCGTTCATCTCGGGCGTGTCCATGCTGGGCATTGCGTTGGGGGTGGCGGCGCTGATCATCGTGCTGTCGGTGATGAACGGCTTTCAAAAGGAGGTGCGCGACCGCATGCTCAGCGTGGTCTCGCATATCGAGATCTTCACGCCCGGCGGCGATGCCTTGCCCGATCCGGCCCGCACCATTGCCGAGGCCAAGGCCAACCCCCATGTGATTGGCGCGGCGCCTTTTGTCTCGGCCCAGGCGCTGGTCGCCCGGGGCGAAGACATGCGCGGCGCCTTGCTGCGCGGCATTGACCCGGCGCTGGAGCCCGAGGTCACCGACATGACCACCGGCATCGACCAAAGCAGTCTGCAGGCACTCACACCGGGCAGCTTCAACGTCGTGCTGGGCTCCGAGCTGGCGCGCATTCTGGGTGTGGGCCAGGGCGACCAGGTCACCTTGATCGTGCCCAGCGGCCAGGTCACCCCGGCCGGCACCGTGCCCCGCCTCAAGCAGATGCAGGTGGTGGGCACCTTCAACTCCGGCCACTACGAATACGACTCCACCCTGGTGCTGATGCACCATGAGGATGCCGAGCGCCTGTTCCGCCTCGAAGGCCCGACCGGCGTGCGTCTGAAGCTCAAGGACCTGCACCAGGCCCCTGAGGTGACCCAGCAGCTGGCCCACAGCCTGAGCGGCCACTTGCTGATCCGCGACTGGACGCAGCAGAACAAGACCTGGTTTGCCGCCGTCCAGGTGGAAAAACGCATGATGTTCATCATCCTGACCCTGATCGTCGCGGTGGCGGCTTTCAACCTGGTGACCACCTTGGTGATGACGGTGACCGACAAGCGCGCCGACATCGCGATCCTGCGCACCCTGGGCGCCAGCCCGCGCAGCATCATGGGCGTGTTCGTGGTGCAGGGCGCGCTGGTGGGCGTGATCGGCACCCTGGCCGGTCTGGCTCTGGGCCTGCTGGTGGCCTGCAATATCGATGTGATCGTGCCGGCCATCGAGCGCGCGCTGCACACCAGCTTCCTGCCCAAGGATATCTACCTGATCAGCCAGATGCCCAGCGAGCCCCAGCGCAGCGACATCGTGCCGATCACCATCATTTCCCTGATCCTGGCCTTTGTGGCCACCCTGTATCCCAGCTGGCGCGCCAGCCGCGTGAACCCCGCCGAGGCGCTGCGTTATGAATGATTCGTCCATCGTCCTGGAGGCCTCGGGCCTGACCAAGCGCTTTTCCGAAGGCCTGCTCGATGTGCAGGTGCTCCATGGCATCGACCTGCAGGTGCGGGCAGGCGAAACCCTGGCCATCGTTGGCGCCTCGGGCTCGGGCAAATCCACGTTGCTGCATCTGCTCGGCGGGCTGGATGCGCCCAGCAGCGGCACCGTCAGCCTCCTGGGCCAGCGGCTCGATACGCTCAGTGCCGCGCGCCAGGGCGAGCTGCGCAACCAGCACCTGGGCTTCATCTACCAGTTCCACCATCTGCTGCCCGAGTTCAGCGCGCTGGACAATGTGGCCATGCCGCTGCGCATCCGCCGCATGCCTTATGCCGAATGCACCGAGCGTGCCCGGGAGGTGCTGGCCTCGGTGGGCCTGAAGGACCGCGTGCTGCACCGCCCCGCCGAGCTCTCGGGTGGCGAGCGCCAGCGGGTGGCCATTGCGCGCGCGCTGGTCACCCAGCCCGCCTGCGTGCTGGCCGACGAGCCCACCGGCAACCTGGACCGCGCCACCGCCGACACCGTGTTTGCGCTGATGCTGCAACTGGCGCGCGACCGGGGCACGGCCTTCGTCATGGTCACCCATGATGGTGAGCTGGCCCAGCGCTGCGACCGCGCGGTGCGCATGGTGAACGGGCAGTTTGAGCGGTAAAGGCGCGCTGAAGCCGCATGCCCTTCTGGATTGACACCCACTGCCACTGGGACGCGCCGGAGTTCGACGCAGACCGCGATGCACTGCGCGCCGCTGCGCAGGCGGCCGGCGTGGCGCACTGCGTGATTCCTGCCGTGGAGCGCAGCAACTGGGCCACCGTGCGTGACCTCGCCCACCGCTGGGGCGACAGCTATGCGCTGGGCATCCATCCGCTCTACACCGGACGTGCTGCCGAAGGCGACATCGAGGCCCTGGCCACCATGCTCGAAGACTGCCGCGATGACCCGCGTCTGGTCGCGATCGGCGAGATCGGCCTGGATTTTTTCGTGTCCGGGCTGGATGCCGAACGGCAGACCTGGTTTTACGAGCAGCAGCTGCAGCTGGCGCGGCGCTTTGACCTGCCCGTCATCCTGCATGTGCGCCGCTCGTCGGACCAGTTGCTGCGTGCCCTGCGCCGCAGGCCGGTCCAGGGCGGCATAGCGCACGCCTTCAACGGCAGCCTGCAGCAGGCGCAGCAGTTTGTCGAGCGCGGTTTTGCACTGGGCTTTGGCGGTGCCGTCACCTATGACCGCGCGCTGCATCTGCGCCGCCTGCTGCAGCAGCTGCCGATGGAGGCCCTCGTCGTCGAAACCGATGCCCCCGATATTCCGCCGCACTGGCTCTACACCACGGCCGAGCAGCGCGCCGCCGGCCAGGCCCAGGGCCGCAACCAGCCGGCCGAGATTCCGCGCATAGCGCAGGTGATGGTGGCGCTGCGGGCCCAGGCCCCTGCCGATGAGGCCTTGACCGCGACAGACTGGCAACGGATCACCAGTGCCAATGCCGCCCGGGTGCTGCCCCGTCTGCAGCCTTTGCTGTCGCATGGAAAAAAGGAGCCGCAATATGGCTGATGCGCTGCTGTGCGGGCTCGCCCCCGTCGTGGGCCCGGACACCAAGGTATTGATACTGGGCAGTTTTCCGGGTGTGCAATCACTGCAGCTGCAGCAGTACTATGCCCATCCGCGCAACCACATGTGGCCGCTGCTGGCGGCCTTGTGGCCCGAGCATCCGCAGCCCGGCACCTATGCCGGGCGCTGCGCCTGGCTGCTGGAGCGCGGTCTGGGCCTGTGGGACGTCTATGCCGCCTGCGAGCGCGAAGGCAGCCTGGACACCAGCATCCGCAATGCCCAGCTCAATGATTTTGGGGCGCTCAAAAAGCAGTGTCCGCAACTGGTGGCCGCTGCACACAACGGCGGCGAGAGCTTTCGCCATGCGGCCCGGGTGCAGGCCGTGCTGGGCCTGCCCAGCTACCGGCTGCCCTCCAGCAGCCCGGCCAATGCGTCATGGAGCTTTGAGCGCAAGCTCGCTGGCTGGCGCGATGTGATGCGTCAGAGCGGATTGCTGGCCTGAGCCTCTGCCGCTGGTATGCCCGCCTGGGCAGCGCGGGGGGCGCCGGGGCTGCCGCCGAGCATGCGCCAGGACAGGCTTTGCACCGCAGGGGCCAGCAGCACCACAATGGTGAATGCGGCAGGCCAGGCCAGCAGATAGGCATGCAGCCAGCGGGAGAAGAAATCCCCGACCAGCCCGAGGTTCAGCCAGGTGACCCAGGCGCTCATCAGCCCCGAAAGCAGCAAGGACATGATGAAGGATGACAACAGACGTTGTTTGATGGCATGAGACATGGAGGCTCCAGAAAAATCAATCGCGCAGTCTAAAGCCAGGCATCCCCGATCCAGCTTCTCTGCGTGGTCTGCATGCTACAGATAGCTATCAATGACTATTTTTAATATTAAAAAACTATCAATCACCCAGGCAACGCGGCGGCGCGCTGCGCTGAATCCGCGCGCCACTGGCTGCAACAGGCAAATGCACAGAACCCCAGCGGTCAACGGCAGATAATCCCCGCATGAAGACTAGAAAAAAATCTTCGCAGCTGGCGCAGCCGCTGCCTGAAGTCACGATCTCCGACTTTGACGGCACCCGCTACCTGCACCTGGGCACGCCATGGGTGCAAGGCTCGATGCGCATCAAGAAGCCGTTCGACATCGACCTGGAATATGTGCAGCGCATGATGGCCTGGCTGCTGCTGATGGACTGGGCCACGGTGCCCGAGCGCCGCGCGATGCAACTGGGTCTGGGCGCTGCCGCTGCCACCAAGTTCTGTGCGCAGAAGCTGGGCATGGCCAGCACCACCGCGATCGAGCTCAATCCCCAGGTTATCACGGTCTGCCGCCAGTGGTTCAAACTGCCGGCTGACAGCGACAAGCTGCAGGTTGTGCTGGGTGACGCGGGTGTGGAGATTCAGAAATCCCAGTACCTGCAGACCGTCGATGCGCTGCAGGTCGATCTGTACGACCATGAGGCCGCTGCGCCGGTGCTGGACAGCCCTGACTTCTACCACCACTGCCGCAACCTGCTGACCGAGGACGGCTGCATGACCGTCAACCTGTTTGGCCGCACCAACAGCTTTGCCCGCAGCCTTGCCCATATCCAGGAGGCCTTTGGGCCTGAGGCCGTCTGGCGCTTTGCGGCGACCAAGGAGGGCAATACCGTCGTGCTGGCCCAGCGCAGCGCCAGCCGCCCCAGCCGCGAGCTGCTCAGCCAGCGTGCCGACCTGGTGCAGCAGCAGACCGGCTTGCCGGCGCTCAAATGGTTAAAGGTTTTTAAACCAGTGCAGCCGACCTTGGACTGACTTTACCTGGCATCCAGGGAGCGATCAGGTATAAAGCCAGAAGATAAAAAGACAGAGGGAATCGACCATGGCAGCGCCTGACCAGCCCAGCAAACACCACCAGAGCCGGGGCGATGCCTCGCCCGGCGATACCGCCACCCGGAGCCGTTCATCCAGCAGTGCGGGTGGCAGCGGCATGCCCGGCGCTGCGGCACCGATCCGGCGCTCGGCGGTCTTTGTGCCCGGCCATGTCGAAGACGGTCCTGCGCCATCCAGGTCCAGTGGCCCGGCCTCGGTGCCCGCCACGCCTGGCGCACCCGCGCCGGCATCGGTGCCCACTGCGCGCAGCGGCCTGCCCGCGCTGATGCAGCGTCCGCTGGAACTCACCCAGGTCATCCACTGGTTGCAGACCGATGGCTGGATCAGCCCCGAGCTGGCCCAGGCGACCATTGACCGTTGCAGCCATGCGGCCAGCAGCCAGCACCCGATCGTGCGCCTGGCCAGCGTGGTCGTGCCACGACTGCAAGACGGCAAGGCGCTCGATGTGGAGCTGCTCACCGAGTTCGTCGCCAAGCACTGTGGCCTGCCGTATTACAAGATCGACCCGCTCAAGGTCGATGCCGCCAAGGTGGCCGAAACCATGGGTGCGCCGTATGCGCAGCGCCACGGCATTCTTCCGGTGCAGGTGACGCCGCACGAGGTGGTGATTGCGGTCAAGGAGCCCTGGATTGACGAGTGGGTCGGCGAGGTCGAGCGCCAGGCGCGGCGCAAGGTGCGCCGGGTGCTGGCCAACCCCAAGGACATCGACCGCTACCGCAGCGAATTCTTTGCACTGGCCAAATCGGTCAAGGCCGCCAGCAAGCTGGGCGGCTCGCTCAGTTCGCTCGGCAACTTCGAGCAGCTGGTCGACCTCAGCAACAGCAACCAACAGTTCGATGCCAACGACCAGGGCATCATTCGCCTGGTCGACTGGCTGTGGCAGTTTGCGTTTGCGCAGCGCGCCAGCGATATCCATCTGGAGCCGCGCCGCGACCAGTCGGTGATCCGTTTCCGCATTGACGGGGTGCTGCACAAGGTCTACCAGATGCCGCTCGGGGTGCACAACGCCATCGTCTCGCGCGTCAAGCTGCTCGGCCGCATCGACGTGGTCGAAAAGCGCCGCCCGCAGGACGGCCGCATCAAGACCCGCAACACCTTGGGCGACGAGGTGGAAATGCGCCTGTCCACGTTGCCCACCGCCTTTGGCGAAAAGATGGTGATGCGTATCTTTGACCCGGAAAACACCGTCAAGGACCTGTCGGCGCTGGGCTTTACCCCGCACGATGCGCAGCGCTGGGAGACACTGGTCGAGCGTCCGCACGGCATCATTCTGGTCACCGGCCCGACCGGCTCGGGCAAGACCACCACCTTGTACTCCACGTTGAAGCGCCTGGCCACCGAAGAGGTCAATGTCTCCACCGTCGAGGACCCGATCGAAATGATCGAGCCGGCCTTCAACCAGACCCAGGTGCAGCCGGCGCTCGATTTCAGCTTTGTCGAAGGCCTGCGCGCGCTGATGCGCCAGGACCCGGACATCATCATGGTGGGCGAAATCCGCGATCTGGAAACCGCCGAAATGGCGGTGCAGTCCGCGCTGACCGGCCACTTGGTGTTCTCGACCCTGCACACCAACGATGCGCCCAGCGCCATCAGCCGCTTGATGGAACTGGGCGTGCCGCCGTACCTGATCAATGCCACCTTGCTGGGCGTGCTGGCCCAGCGCCTGGTGCGCACCCTGTGCCCGCAGTGCAAGCAGCCCGATGAGGAGGCATCGACCGAGGCCCTGACCAGCGCCATCCAGCCCTGGAAGATCAAGCGTGACTACCGCCCCTACAAACCGGTGGGCTGCGAGGAGTGCCGTGACACCGGCTTTCGCGGGCGCATGGGCTTGTACGAACTGCTCACCGTATCCGAGGCGCTCAAGGACCAGGTGCACGCCTCGCCATCGATGTCGGTGCTGCGCCGCCAGGCAGTGAAGGACGGCATGCACCCGCTGCGCCTGGCGGGTGCGCTGCGCGTGTCCGAAGGCCTGACCACCATCGAAGAGGTGATGGCCAACACGCCGCCCATCGAAATGGGCGACCGCTAAAAAGCGGCTGCGCCGCCCGCTGCCCCAACGCCAGGGCGCGGGCGAGGCGCCTCCAGACTAAGGGATCACCCTGTCCAGTCTTCAGCAGTGACAGGGCTGGCACCGGGCTGCAAGCCGCGCCCAGCTTGGGTTTCGGCGCTGCAGGGCCCACTGTCACCATAGGGGTTTTCCTGTGTGGAATCGTAAGTGGAATCCACATGCGTCAGCTGCCCGTCAGCGTTGACAATGCGCTGCATCCCTAAAATTGTTTGGAGACAAAGGTAATGAAGCTCAAAAGCCAGAAAGACTTCTGGGCGGGCATCATGTACATGGCAGTGGGTATTGGGTTCGCCGTTGGCGCCCAGAACTACTCGATCGGTACAGGTGCTCGCATGGGTCCGGGGTACTTCCCGTTGATTCTCGGCGTCCTGCTGACGCTGATCGGTGCAGCCGTGGCCTTCAAGGGCCTGACGGCAGGCCCTGCAGATGGGGACCCGATCGGCAAATGGGCCTGGAAGCAGGTGTTCTTCATCTTGCTGGCCAACTTTTCCTTCGGCATCCTGCTCGTGGGCGTGCCCAGCATCGGCATCCCGGCCATGGGCCTGATCGTCGCCATCTACGCACTGGTCTTCATCGCCAGCATGGCGGGTTCGGAGTTCCGTGCCAAGTCGGTCTTCATTCTGGCCACCATCCTGGCCGTTGGCAGTTACGTCGCTTTCGTGTGGGCACTGAATCTCCAGTTCCCCGTGTGGCCTAGCTTTATTACCGGTTAAGAGGGGCCAGGACCATGGAATTGTTTGACAACCTGGCCACCGGTTTCGGTGTTGCCTTTACCTTTCAAAACCTGATTTACTGCTTTGTCGGCTGTCTGTTGGGTACCCTGATCGGCGTGTTGCCTGGTATCGGCCCTGTGGCCACCATCGCCATGCTGCTGCCTGCCACCTACGCGCTGCCTCCCGTGGCTGCGCTGATCATGCTGGCCGGTATTTACTACGGCGCCCAGTACGGCGGCTCTACCACGGCGATTCTGGTGAATCTCCCGGGGGAGTCATCATCGGTCGTGACCGTGATCGACGGCTACCAGATGGCCCGCAAGGGACGCGCCGGTCCGGCACTGGCGGCAGCGGGCATTGGCTCGTTCTTTGCCGGCTGCGTGGGCACCGTGATTCTGGCTGCGTTCGCACCTCCGCTGACCGAAGTGGCCTTCATGTTCGGCCCTGCCGAGTACTTCTCGCTGATGACCCTGGGCCTGATTGGCGCCGTGGTGCTGGCTTCGGGCTCGCTGCTCAAGGCGGTGGGCATGATTGTGCTGGGTCTGCTGCTGGGCCTGGTGGGTACCGACGTGAACTCCGGCGTGGCCCGTTACTCGTTCGACATTCCTGAGCTGACCGACGGTATCGACTTCGTCGTGATCGCCATGGGTGTGTTCGGCTACGGTGAAATCATCGCCAACCTGTCCAAGCCTGACGATGAGCGCGAAGTGTTCGCTGCCAAGGTGACCGGCCTGTTGCCCACCAAGGAAGACTTCAAGCTGATGTTCCCCGCCATGCTGCGTGGTACGGCGCTGGGTTCGGCCCTGGGTATCCTGCCTGGTGGCGGTGCGATGCTGTCGGCTTTTGCGGCCTACACGATCGAGAAGAAGACCAAGCTGCGTCCTGGTGAAGTTCCTTTCGGCCAAGGCAATATCCGTGGCGTGTGCTCGCCTGAATCGGCCAACAACGCCGGCTCGCAGACCTCGTTCATTCCGCTGCTGACCCTGGGTATTCCACCCAACGCCGTGATGGCACTGATGGTGGGTGCGATGACCATCCACAACATCCAGCCTGGTCCCCAGGTGATGACCAGCAACCCGGAACTGTTCTGGGGTCTGATTGCCTCGATGTGGATCGGCAACCTGATGCTGATCATTCTGAACCTGCCGCTGATCGGCGTCTGGATCAAGCTGCTGACCGTGCCTTACCGCTGGTTGTTCCCATCGATCGTGCTGTTCTGCGCTGTCGGTGTGTACGGTACCAACAACAACAGCTGGGACGTGTGGATGGTGGGTATCTTCGGTTTCGTGGGCTATGTGTTCCACAAGCTGGGTACCGAACCTGCTCCGTTGCTGCTGGGCTTCATCCTGGGCCCGATGATGGAAGAAAACCTGCGCCGTGCGCTGCTGCTCTCGCGGGGTGACTGGTCAGTGTTCGTCACCCGTCCGATCTCTGCCGGGCTGCTGATCGCAGCTGCCATCCTGCTGGTGGTGGTCTGCCTGCCAGCGGTGAGCAAGAAGCGCGAGGAAGCCTTCGTCGAAGAAGACTGATCGCCCGCAGCCAGACTGCACCCTGCAAAAGGCATCTTCGGATGCCTTTTTCTATGTCTGCGGCCCAGGAGGGCAGGGGCTTATCGGTGATAATGAGAGTTATTCCCATCTGAGGCGCGAAAGCTGGACCGCCGATGGAGACCCTGGCTTTCCATGGGGCGTTGCCCGTTCGTGCTTGAGCGCTATTACCGAGAACTGCTGAACTTCTGCCTGCGCAAGGTCAGAGACCGCGACACTGCGGCCGACTTGGCGCAGGAGAGCTATGCGCGCGTGCTCGGCATGCAGCGCGCCGGCAAGGTGATCGACCAGCCGGCTGCCTTGCTCAAGCAGGTGGCCTTGAATGCCAAGATCGACCTGGACCGGCGCGCCCAGCTGCGCCAGCACGAGGACATCGACGCGCTCGATGAAACCCAGCAACCGGCCAGCCCCCACCGTCTGCAGCCCGAGGCAGCCTATGCCTCATCGCAAACCGTGCAGGCTTACCTGGCCACCATCGAGGCCTTGCCACCGCGCTGCCGCGAGGCCTTTTGCATGTACCTGTTCGACGAGCTGTCCAACCAGCAGATTGCAGAACGCATGGGCGTCTCGATCAGCATGGTCAACCAGTACATCAGCCGTGGCAAGATCGCCTGCGCCGCCCGCAAACAGGAGCTGGACCATGGTGATTGAGCCATTCCAGCGCGGGCCGACCTGCAGTTTTTCCGCGCCCATGCGTCTATAGCTTTGAGATGAGCCGTTTTTCCACCACGCCCTCCGATGCACCCGCCCCGCCTTTTGACGAGGCGGCGGAGGCGCGCGCGCTGCAGGCCTTCTTTGGCGGGCAGGATGCTGTGGAGGTACTGGCGGCGCAGTGGCATACGCGCCAGGAGCAGGGCCTGAATGCAGGCGAGCAGGCGGAGCTGGCGCAGTGGCTGCAAGCCAGCACCGAGCATGCCGAAGCCTTTGCCCGCATGGATGCAGCTGTTGCGGGTTTGCGCGCGCTGCCCGCAGACGCGGTGGCCCAGTGGCGCGCCAGCCAAGCGGCAAACCAGCCGGCAGCGGCCGCATCGCCCAAGCCCGCACCCGCACAACCCAAGCCAACGCGCTACCGGCGCTGGCAGCAGGCACTGCTGCCCGGCCCCCGTGGCTTGGCCCTGTGCGCCGTGCTGCTGCTGTCGTTGGGCCTGGGCTGGAACCAGTGGATGCAGCCGGTCTACAGCGCGCACTATGTCGCCGAGCGCGGCCAGCGCCAAAGCCTGCAGTTGCCCGATGGCTCGACGTTGGAGCTCGACGCCGACACCGATGCCCAGGTGCGCCTGTACCGCCACCGGCGCGAGGTGCAGCTGGCGCATGGCCAGGCCATGTTCAGCGTCGCCCCCGATGCCAGCAAGCCTTTTGAAGTGCAGGCCGGCCCGGCCCGCGTCACCGTCGTGGGCACGCGCTTTGCGGTGCGCTTTCGCCACGATGGCATCGATGCGGGTCAGGTGCGGGTGGAGGTGCAGGAGGGGCGGGTGCGCGTGGCCGCCGTGCAAACGCCAGCGGCCGCGCAGTTGCTGACCGCTGGCCAAGCCACCCAGGTGGCGGCCAATGGTCTGCTGTCGCCGGTGGGCCAGGTTGCCCCCGACAGCGTGGGCCTGTGGCGCAAGGGCCTGCTGCGCTTTGACCACACCCCCCTTGCCCAGGCCTTGCAGGAGATGGAGCGTTACGGCCCTACCGGCCTGGTGGTGCACGACCCGTCCGTCGCCGCACTGCCGATGGGCGGCAGCTACGCGACCGCCAAGCCGGCCGAGTTCGCCCATATGCTGACCCTGGTGCTGCCGGTGCGCCTGGTGCCGAGCGCCGGTGGCCGGGCCGAGATTGTGGCCAGACATTAGGCCGGCTGAACTCGGGCCTGGGTGAGGGTGGCAGAGCCTGCCTGGAAAAATAATTCCAGAAAATGCGACAAGCGGGGTGCAGTTCTGCGCCTACGGTGCGTCATAGAAGGTAATGAGATTTATTTACTGCTTTGCCTGACCATGTCCCCAACCCGTTTGTCCTTCTCTTTGCGCTCAGCGCCGCACACTCGCGCGGTATCCCGAAACGCTCGCTTCCACCCCGCACCGCTGGCGCTGGCCGCCGCGCTGGTGCTGGCGGTGCCGCAGGCTGCCTATGCCCAATCGCCCACACCGGCCCATCAGGCCAACGAGGCCAGCAGCCTGTCGATTGCGGCCCAGCCGCTGGGGCCGGCGCTGCAGGCGCTGTCGGCAGCCACCGGCGTGTCCATCGGCTTTGCCCCCGCGTTGGTGGAGGGCAAGACGGCCCCCGCCGTCTCCGGCATGCTCACCGCGCAGCAGGCGGCCGACCGCCTGCTGGCCGGCAGCGGCCTGATGGCAGTGCGCCAAGGCGAGGCCATGGTCATCAAGGCAATGCCTGCCGCATCCGACACCAGCACCTTGCCGACGGTGACGGTCACCGCACAAGGCGAGCGCAACGCGACCAGCGAAGGTTCGGGCTCGCTGGCGGCCTCGGCGGTGAGCCTTAACAAGGGCGACCAGTCGCTCAAGGACATTCCGCAGTCCATCAGCGTGATGACGCGCAAGCAGCTCGATGAGCAGGGCGTGAGCGACTTGCGCGATGCGATGAACAAGGTGACCGGCACGATGGGAGTGCAGGGCGTGGGCCAGGGCATGGTGCTGTCCGCACGCGGCTTCCAGATCGATGCCTGGCAGTACGATGGCGTGGCCATTCCACGCAACCATTACTCGCTGGGCAACTGGGGGACCGAGGGCATGGTCTTTTATGACCGGCTGGAGGTGCTGCGCGGTGCCTCGGGCCTGCTGCAGGGCACCGGCAGCCCCGGGGGCGCCGTCAACCTGGTGCGCAAGCGCGGCCAGCGTGAGAAGACCATCACCGTCACCGCCCGTGCCGGCTCCTGGGACCGCTATGGCCTGCAGCTCGATGCCGGCGGCCCGCTGAACGACGAGGGCGGTTTGCGGGGCCGCCTGGTGGTGGACGAGTCGCGTGGCCACTCCTTTGTCGACTATGTGAATGAGCGCACACGCTCGCTCTATGCCGCGTTGGATTACGACATCAGCCCCGACACGACGGTCGGCTTCGGCGTGAGCCAGCTCGACAGCAAGGGCCGCCCCTTCATCATGGGCCTGCCGCTGTACGCCGACGGCAGCATGCCCGACCTGCCACGCTCCACCTTCACCGGCTCCGACTGGAACCGCTCGAACGTGAAGCAGACGACGGTCTATGCCGACCTGAACCACCGCATCAACAACGACTGGAAGCTCAAGGTCTCGGCGCTGCAGGTGCGCGAGCAAAATGCCTCCTTGCACCAGCGCATGACCGGCACGGTGGCAGCCGGTGGTGGCGATGTGACCTATGACGACTGGTACACCGATTTCGACCTGAAGAAGGTCGCCTTCGATGCCTTCATCAACGGCCGCTTTGAGCTGGCGGGCTTGCGCCACGATGTGACAGTGGGCGCCAACTATTCCAAGTACCGCTCCAACGATGTCTATGCCCGCACCTTCACAGCCGGGGCCGATATTTTCAACATCGACCACCACCGGCCCGAGCCCAGCCTGGCCAGCCTGCTGGCCGCCGGTGGCCGGCAGTGGAAGTCTGCCTACGATGTGCGGCAAAAGGGCATCTATGGCAGCCTGCGCACCCGCCTGACCGAGCGGCTCACGGCGATTGTGGGCGCTCGCTCCAGCTGGTATGACTCGCTCTACACCAATGCGCTCAACGACGAGCGCCAGCTCACCACCACCTCCGGTGAGATCACGCCCTATGCGGGCCTGGTGTATGCACTCACCCCCGAATGGTCGCTGTACGGCAGCTATACCAGCGTGTTCGAGCCCCAATCCGAGCGCACCGTCGACGGCAAGGTGCTCGATCCGATCACCGGCACCAACTACGAGTTGGGCATCAAGGGCGCGCTGATGAACGGCAAGCTCAACACCTCGCTGGCGCTGTTCCGTTACGACCACAAGAACCGCGCCGTCAACGACCTGGCCTCCGGCTATGCCTGTGACGGCTGGTACTGCTCCACCTCAGCCGGCAAGGTGCGCAGCCAGGGGGTGGAGGCCGAAGTCAGCGGCGAAGTGGCACGCGGCCTGCAGGCCATGGTGGGCTACACCTTCAACACCAGCAAATTCCTGAACGACCCGACCAACCAGGGCCAGGTCTTCAGCACCTGGACGCCCAAGCACATGCTGCGTGCCTGGCTGTCCTACCAGCTGCCTGGCGATTGGCACCGCATGAGTGTGGGCGCTGGCGTCGTCGCGCAAAGCCATACCTTGAGCTATGACCGCTCCTTCCAGGTTGCCGGCAACACCATCACCAGCCTGCGGCTGGCCTACCAGGCGACGCCCGAGGTCAGCGTTGCCCTCAACGTGAACAACGTGTTTGACAAGCACTACATCCTGCCGGGCTTTGTCGGCTACACCGGCGGCAGCTATGGCGATCCGCGCAATGCCATGCTGACCCTGAAGTACACGCCCAAGCTGTGATCGACGCAGGGCCGCCCCGCCCACATCTGCACAACCCGGCCTTGTCCAAAAACAGCAGTTTTGGCTTTTGCATTGCGCAAACTGGGTTAGGCTGCGATCCGCAAGCGAAAGGGGCGGGCCCTGCAGGGCCGGGCCCATCGCCTCGTGCACCGGGGCCTGCCAGCAGTGGATCGCAATGGCCCCCCCCAGCGCCAGCTATTCCCCGCCCATCAGATGTGCATCCGCTGCGCACGGCACACCCCAGGGGAACCCGCCAGCTATCCCATCCAACCCCCTAGGAGGCGCTCATGAGCCAAACCACCCCACCATCCACCCTGTTTCGCCCACTGCTAGCAGCGGCCTTGGCCGTGTCCGCCAGCGTCGGCGCTGTCTTGCCGGCGCAGGCCGATTACCTGTGGCTGCAAACCGAGAACGGCCAGACGCGCGCCCAAGTGGGCGAGCTGCACAAGACGCCAGGACAACTCAGCGAACTGAGCGAACCGCGCCAGGTAGTGGCAGAAGGCAAGACCGTGCCGGCATCGGCCGACCCCTTTGTCTTGGCCAAGGAAGAGGGCGCACCGGCCGACCAGCGCTTTGCGGCCACCCGTGCCGGCAGCGATGGTGTGCTGACCTACTACCAGGCCCGCTTTGGCCGCCAGGAGACCCGGGCCGTTCATGACCTGGAATTGGTGCCGACAACGCCCCAGGGCAACACCTACCAGCTGATGTACAAGGGCCGGCCGGTGGCAGCCAGCCAGGTGAATGTGGACACCAGCGAAGGCTGGCGCCGGGTGCTGCTGCCCGCCAAGGATGGCACCGTGCGCTTTACGCCCTCGTTCCCCGGCCTCTATGTGATGGAGGTCACGGCCAGGGTTGACAACGGCAGCGTGAAGCTGGGCGGCAAGCAGTACGACGAGGTGCGCCACACCGCCACCTTGAGCTTTGAGGTGCCGCAATAAGGCCATAAGGCGGCCCTTGCCCGCAGCAGCAGGCGCGCCGCTTTTTCGCTGGCGCCTGCACAAGTATTGGCTTGGCACGACAATTGCGGCAGTTCGACGGCTTGCCGTCTGGTGATTGCCGCATTTTGTCCTTCATGAAAAACCTGCCCCTGCTGCAGCAGCACGACCTGCGCCGTGCGCTGCACAACGAAGTCCATTCCCGCCCGCCTGAAGCGCTGCCCGATCACACCGCCGTGTTCTGCACGGTGATGTGGACCGATGCCGCCGAGCGCGCAGCCAGCCGCCAGTGGCTGCACCAGCTGCTGCGCGATCTGCAGCTGCCCGTGCCCGATGCCGAGGCCAACCACCTGCGCCTGGACCTGGGCAATGGCCGGTTGCGCTGGGAGCTGCACACCGAGTTTGTCTCCTGGACCTGGATGGTGCCCATCCGCCCCGAGGCGCTCGATGAGGCCGAGCTGCCGTCTGCCAGCGACCTGGTGCCCGCCCAGTGGCTGGCCGGGCTGCCGGGCCGCTGCCTGCTGGCGATGAACGCCTGGGTGCTGCCCGCATCGCCCGCGCTGGAGAAAAAGGTCGAGCAGCGCTGGCTGTACGAGGACAAGCTCGTCGCCTCCAGGGCCTCCGAGCAGAAAGCGCAGATCTACACCGATTTCTCCATCCACTCGGATGGCGCATCGCGCCTGTTTGTGCTGAACCAGGGCCTGTCGGCGGCGCGCAATGGCCGCCTGGTGCAGCGCCTGCTCGAGATCGAGACCTACCGCATGGCTGCCTTGCTGGGCCTGCCTGCGGCGCGGGAGACCATGGAAAAGCTCGCCAGCACCGAGTCCGAGCTGGCCGAGCTGTCATCGGCCATCCGCAGCGCCGGTGCCGCCAGCGAGCCGCAACTGCTCGACCAGCTCACGCGCCTGGCGGCCCAGGTCGAGAGCCAGTACGCCGCCCACCACTCGCGCTTCTCGGCCAGCAGCGCCTACTTTGCGCTGGTGCGCCAGCGTGTGGGCGATATCCAGGAAACCCGCCTGGGCGGCTACCAGACCATTGGCGATTTCATGGACCGGCGCCTGACCCCCGCGCGCAATACCTGCGTGTCGGCGCACCAGCGGCTGGAGGCCCTGTCCCAGCGCGTCTCGCGCATCAGCAACCTGCTGCAGACGCGGGTCGACATCAGCCAGAAGCAGGGCCGCCAGGCGGTGCTCAAGGCGATGAACGAGCGCCAGGGCTTGCAGCTCAAGATGCAGTCCACCGTCGAGGGCCTGTCGGTGGCGGCCATCACCTACTACTTCACCGGCCTCATCAGCTACCTGGCCAAGGGCCTGCAGAAATGGGGGTGGCCACTGTCGCCAGAAACGACGGCGGCGCTGGCCATCCCGGTGATAGGCTTGGGCGTCTGGTGGTCGATTCGCCGCATGCACCATCGCCTGTTTCACGGCGCGGCGGACCAGCACTGATTGTTGGAGAGTTATCTTGTCTGTTTCTGTTGCACCGGCTGCGGTGCCCACGCCCAGCGTGCGCCGCGCCGGCATGGTCTGCGCCGTCGTCGGCGCCATCGCGTTCAGCGGCAAGGCCATCATCGTCAAGCTGGCTTACCGCCATGGGGTCGATGCGGTCACCCTGATCATGTACCGCATGCTGTTTGCGCTGCCGCTGTTCGTCATCATGGCCTGGTGGGCCGGGCGGGGCAAACCGGCGCTGTCGCTGCGTGACTGGCTCGCCGTCATCGCGCTGGGCTTTTGCGGCTACTACCTCTCCAGCTACCTCGATTTCGCCGGGCTGAGCTATATCAGCGCGGGGCTGGAGCGGCTGATCCTCTACCTCAACCCCACCTTGGTGCTGGCGCTGGGCTGGCTGCTGTACCGCAAGGTGGCCAGCGGCCGCCAGCTGCTGGGCCTGGCCATCAGCTACGCCGGCGTGATGCTGGTGTTCGGCATGGAGTTGTACACCCACGGCGCCGGCCAGCAGGTCGGCTGGGGCGCCACCTTGGTGTTCCTGAGCGCCGTGAGCTATGCCATCTACCTGGTCTACAGCGCCCAGTATGTGAAGCGCCTGGGTGCCCTGCGCCTCGTGGGCCTGGCCACCAGTTTTGCCTGCCTGTTCTGCATTGCGCAGTTTCTGCTGACCAGGCCGCTGCAGGCCGCGCAGGTGGATGCGGCCGTCATCTGGCTGTCCGTCTTGAACGCCACGTTGTGTACTGCCGTGCCCGTGTTGCTGGTGATGCTGGCGGTCGAACGCCTGGGTGCTGCCACCGTGGCCCAGACCGGCATGATTGGCCCCTTGTCCACCATCCTGATGGGCGTGTGGCTGCTCGGCGAGCCGCTGACCCCGGTGATGGTGGGCGGCACAGCCTTGGTGCTGACCGGCATCTACGTATTCACCCACCAAGTCAAGAGGCCATAAAGGGCATGGGCGTTCGCGCCAACGCCGTTGCCATTTGTCGCATAGCATCGGTACCCACAAGGAGATTTGAATATGGATTTTGGAATTGCCAACAAATGGGCCCTGGTCTGCGCGGCCAGCAAAGGCCTGGGCCGTGGTTGCGCGCAGGCGCTGGTCAATGAAGGCGTCAACGTGGTCATCAACGCCCGCGGCGAAGAAGCGCTGAAGGACACCGCCCGCCAGCTCAAGGTGATGGCCGCCATGTGGGCCGCAGCCGCCCCTGGCCGCGTGGCACCCCAGGTGATTGCCGTGGCCGCAGACATCACCACCGAAGCCGGCCGTGCCGCCGTGCTGAGTGCCGAAGGCGGCCCTGGCCAGCGCTTTGACATTCTGGTGAACAACGCTGGCGGCCCACCACCCGGCGATTTCCGCGACTGGGACCGTGAAGCCTGGATCAAGGCGCTGGACGCCAACATGCTCACCCCCATCGCGCTGATCCAGACCTTGATCGACGGCATGGCCGAGCGCGGTTTTGGCCGCATCGTCAACATCACCTCCAGCTCCGTGAAGGCACCCATCGACATCCTGGGTCTGTCCAACGGCGCGCGCAGCGGCCTGACTGGTTTTGTGGCCGGTGTGGCACGCAGCGCCATTGCCGCCAAGGGCGTGACCATCAACAACATCCTGCCCGGCAAGTTCGACACCGACCGCATTGCGGCCACCATCTCCGCCACTGCCAGCAAGACCGGCAAGAGCGAAGCCGATATCCGCGAGGCGCAGCAAAAGCAGATTCCTGCCGGCCGCTACGGCACCGCCGATGAGTTTGGCGCGATCTGCGCGTTCCTGTGCAGCCAGCAGGCCGCCTATATCACCGGCCAGAACATCCTGCCGGATGGCGGCTCCTACACAGGTACTTTCTAAACACCTGTCACCCAAAGCAGAACCGCCCGGGCAGATGCCCGGGCGGTTTTTTTTACGGCTGACATTGAGGCTGGCGATCAAGCCTGGTCGTCGTCCAAGAAGTCAAAGCCATCGTCGCCGCTGTCATAGTCGGCGATGTCCTGGCTGTTGCTGTCGCTGCTGTTGTTGCTGCTGTCCGAATCGGGCATCCAGCGGTTGACGGAGGAGTCCACATGGTCGCGCCCGGCTTGCTGGGCGAGCTGGTCCAGGCCGCTGTTGTCGCCGCTGCCGGTGGAACTGGCGCTGGCCGTGCTGGCGCTGTCTGCGGCCGGGCCGCTGCTGCTGGCCGCATGGCTGGGGGTGGTCGCTGCCTGGGCGGGGTTGCTCCAGAGGTGGCTCAGGCCATTGAACAGCAGCATGCCGCCTGCCACACCGGCGGCCGAGGCAGCAGCCTGGCCCAGAAAGCCGCCTGCTGCCGATCCCGCGCTGGGCTGCGCAGGCATCGGGGCGGGAATGGGCGCAGGCGCTGCCGGGGCTGCACCAAACCAGCGCCCACTGCTGGCCCGGGCGGGCGTATCGGCATAGCCAGCAGGGGCAGCGCTGTGGGGCGGATAACTCGGCGCATAGCCCGCTGGGCTGCGGCTGGCCAGATTGGCATCGGGGGTGCGGCCAAAATGCGTGTCCAGCCCGGCACCTAAAAAGCTGCTACCGCTGCCGCTGGCCGGTGGGGCGGCAGCAGCCCGGGCCTCGACCAGTTGTGCCTGCAAGTGCGCCTCTTGCTGCTGCGCCTGCTGCAACGCCTGCTCCAGCAGCAGGCCACGCTGGGTCAGCCAATAGAGCGCATCCGGGGTTTGCTGGGCCTGCTGGCGTACCCAGGCTTCTGCCTGGCCATCCTTGGGCTGGCCATCGCGCTGGCGCAGTTGCTGGAAGAGGTTCTCGATCAGGGTTTGTTCTTGCGCATTCATCTCGGCATCCTTGCGATGGTGGTGTCACCGCATATGGGATGCACTGTGCGCCTGCACAAGGGCGCCAGTGTGAAGCCTGCGTTCTATCGGTAGCAGGTTGTAAGCGGCGCGGCGGGCCCGCATCACGCCCGGCGCGACGAGATCACAATGCCGGCGACGACCAGCACAAAGGCCACACCGTGGTAGAGCCGGGGCGGCTCGCCCAGAAATGCGGCCGATAGCACGGCGGCAAACAGCGGCGTCAGGTTGGTGAAAAAGCCCGCCACCGTCGGGCCGACCCGCTGCACGCCGATGCCCCAGCAGCGGTAGGCCAGGATCGCCGGGCCGATGACGATATAGGCAATCGCCCAGAGCAGGGTGCTGTTCATCTGCAGCTGGCTGGCGCCAACCGCCCATTCGGTGCCGGCAAACAGGCCCGACCACAGCAGGCCAAACGCCAGCTGGGCCATCAGCAGCAGCGCCCACTGGCTTTTGATGCCGGCGGGCTCATGGGTGGTGCGCACCAGCAGCCAGCTGTAGAGCGACCAGCAGGCGGTGGACAGCAGCATGAACAGATCCCCCGGCACCAGGCGCAGCTGGCTCAGCTGCTGCCAGTCGCCATGGCTGAGCACCAGCAGCACGCCGCTGACCGAAAACAGCGCGCCCAGCATCTGCGGCCGCGTGATGCGGGTCTGGAAGAACAGCGCGCCAAAGGCCATCATCCACAGCGGCATGCTGGATGCGACCAAGGTCACATTGATGGGCCCCGAGGTCTTCAGTGCCATGTACTGGAGGGCGTTGTAGCAGCCAATGCCCAGCAGGCCGATGACGGACCAGCGCTTCCAGTGCGGCCACAGCGGGCTGCCCCGGCGCAGCAGCGGGTAGGCCAGCGGCAGCATGATCGCAAAGGCCAGCAGCCAGCGCACAAAGTTCAGCAGCATCGGGGAGACCAGCTCATGCACCAGCCGGCCGACCACGGCATTGCCGGCCCACATCAGCGGCGCGGTGGTCAGCAGCGCCATCGTCGAAGGTGTCAGTTTTTGTTGCATCGCCAGACTGTACATCCCCGTGACAGCGGTCCGCCTGAAAGCGTGGCAGCATGGTGACTGACGGCACCAGGAGCCTGGCCAGACCCTATCCCAGTTCACACAGGAGAATTTCCATGTCTTTGGCAGTACAGATTGCCCGCAATGGCGGACCCGAGGAGATGAAGCTGGTCGACTTGGACGTCGGCGCGCCCGGCCCGGGCGAGGTGCGCATCCGCCACCATGCGATCGGGCTCAATTTCATCGACGTCTACCAGCGCACCGGCCTCTACACCTTGCCGATGCCGCTGAACCTGGGCATGGAAGGCGCTGGTGTCGTCGAGGCCGTGGGCGATGGCGTGCAGCACCTGCAGCCGGGCGACCGGGTCGCCTATGCCAGCAACCCGCCGGGCAGCTACAGCGAAGTGCGGGTGATGCCCGCCACCTATGTCTGCCAGCTGCCCGACAGCATTGATTTTGAAACCGGCGCGGCGATGATGCTCAAGGGCCTGACGGCCCAGTACCTGCTGCGCCAGGCCAAGCCGGCCGAAGGCCTGCATTCGGGCGACTTTGTGCTGTTCCATGCCGCCGCTGGCGGGGTGGGGCTGATCGCCTGCCAATGGGCCAAGGCGCTGGGCCTGCGCCTGATTGCCACCGCCGGCTCCGATGAAAAATGCCAGCTGGCGCTGGCCAATGGCGCCGAGGTGGCCATCAACTACCGCACGGAAAACTTTGCCGAGCGGGTCAAGGACATCACCGGCGGCAAGGGCGTCAAGGTCGTCTATGACTCGGTCGGCAAGGACACCTGGGATGGCTCGCTGCAATGCCTGCGCGCCTTTGGCCTGATGGTCTCGTTTGGCAACGCCTCCGGCCCGGTGCCGCCTTTTGCGCCGGCCATCCTGGCGGCCAAGAGCCTCTATGTTACCCGCCAGGGGCTGTTCACCCACCTGCGCTCGCGCGAGGCCTGCCAGGCGATGGCCAATGACCTGTTCGCCGTCGTCGGTTCGGGCCAGGTCAAGATCCACATCGCGCAGCGCTTTGCACTGTCCGAAGTGCAGGCCGCCCACCGCGCGCTGGAGGCGCGCAAGACCACGGGCAGCAGCATCCTGCTGCCTTGATATTCCCGTAGCCGATGCCCGCATCGGGTTTTGGGGCGGGGCTTGGCGGCCCCCAGGCGCAGATGGACTAACATCCATCTGCTTTTATTTTGATAGTGCCCCATGTCCCCTGTTTCTCCCCCGCCGTTCGCGCCCCAGCCGCCCGCCTGGCTGGCTGCAGCGCGCACGGCCATGCAGTCGCCCCCGCGCAAGGCCAGGCTGCCGCTCTGGGTCAACGGCCAGGCGGTCGGCTCGCTGGTCGAGGATTTCTTGATCGAGACCGGTATCGCAGGGCGCCTGGGCGGTGATGCACTGCTGTCCAAGCGCGAGCGCTCGGGCACGGCGGTGTGGCTGCTGGAATCGCCGACGCAAGATGCCACCACCCTGATGGGGCGCCTGGCCGATGCGTTGCGCGATGCGGGCCGCAGCGGCCCCTGGCGCAATGAGCAGCTTGCTGTGCAGGCGGTCGATGGCAGCCGCATTGGTACCGTGGAGCGCGGGGCAGTGCGCGTGCTGGGCATTGCCACCCTGGCGGTGCACCTGGTGGGCATGGCCCCGGATGGGCGCCTGTGGGTGCAGCAGCGCGCGGCCAACAAGGCCAACTACCCGCTGCACTGGGACACCTTGATGGGCGGCATGGTCTCGGCCCAGGACAGCCTGGAGCAAGCGCTGGCCCGCGAAACCTGGGAAGAGGCCGGTCTGCAGATCGCCGACCTGCAAGGCCTGCGCCATGGCGGCGTGCTGCGCTTTCGCCAGCCCGACAGCGATGGTGGCGGCGACCTGGGCTATATGTACGAAGACATCCACTGGTATGCCGCCACCGTGCCTGACGGCATGGCACCCCGCAACCAGGATGGCGAGGTGGCGCAGTTTGCGCTGTGGCAGGCCGGCGAGGTCGAGCAGCAGCTGGCGCAGGCACGATTCACGCCCGAGGCCGCCTTGGTCTGGGCCGGTTTTGCAGATTGGATGACATGACAGAGACAGCGAACAAGCAGGGCGCCCCGGTGCAGGCGCCCAAGCAGGTGGTGGTGGTGGGTGCCGGTGTGGTCGGCGTGGCCACGGCCTTGGCGCTGCAAAGCTATGGCGTGGCCGTCACCCTGATCGACCGGGGCGAGCCTGGCATGGAATGCAGCTACGGCAACTCGGGCGCGATCAGCCCCGGCTCGGTCGCGCCGCTGGCCCTGCCCGGCATCTTGAAGACCGTGCCCGGCATGCTGATGGACCAGGACGGCCCGCTGTCGATTGGCTGGAAGCACCTGCCCAAGGCGGCATCCTGGCTGGTGGCCTTTGCGCAATCGGCCGAGCCCAAGCGCGTGGCCGCTGCGGCCGAGCGCCTCAACGATCTGTACCAGGGCGCCGTTGATGCGCATGCGGCGCTGGCGCAGAACCTGGGCGTGTCCGAGCTCTTCATGCGGCGCGGCCATCTGCACCTCTACCCCGATGCCGGTTATGCGCAAAAGGATGCCACCGGCTGGCAGCTGCGCGCCAAATACGGCTACCAGGTCGAGGAGCTGGACCGCGCCGGCATCGAGGCGCTGGAGCCCCATGCGCCCCAGGGCTATGCCCATGGCCGCTACCTGGCCGACCACGGCACCATCCTGAACCCGCTGCGCTATGTGCAAAGCATGTTGCATGCCTTTGTGCAGCGCGGCGGCAAGCTGGTGCGCGCAGAGGTCAAAGCCATCCGCCCCGATGACAAGGGCTGGGCCGTGCGCACCGGCGATGCCGCGCTGGATGCGCAGCGTTGGCCACATGTGGTGGTGGCCGCTGGCGCCTGGGCGCCAGCGCTGCTCAAGCCGCTGGGCATGCTGCTGCCGATCGAATCACAACGCGGCTACCACGCCCAGTTTGCCGGCGCCCAGCACCTGGTGGAGCGCACCGTGGTGCTGGCCGACAAAAAGGTGTTTATCGCGCCGATGGAAGGCGGGCTGCGCGTAGGCGGCACGGTCGAGATCGCTGGCCTGGCGGCGCCGCCCAACCCGCGCCGCGCCGCTGGCATTGAGCGCATCGCCCGCGAGGCCTTCCCGGCGCTGGCCGGCCTGGAAGCCCAGCACTGGATGGGCCACCGCCCCTGCCTGCCAGGTTCCGTGCCGGTGCTGGGCCATATCGATGCGATCCAGGGCCTGTGGCTGGCAGTGGGCCATGGCCATCTGGGGCTGACCGGCTCGCTGCCCACGGCCCAGCGCATTGCAACCGGCATGTGCGGGCCACAAGCGCTGCCGTTCTGGCAACTGCGTACTGCTGGCTAATTAACTAATTAACAGCCGCTTGGCAGATCGCAGGCGCGCTCAGCCCATCAGCTGCGCGAGCCTGCGTACCGCCGCCGGAATCGGCGCAATCACCGGCAGGTGCAGGCGCTCGGCCAGCGCAATGGCGGCCTGGCCCAGCGGGCCGCCGCCAATGATCACGGCCTGCGCGCCATCCTCGTCCACACAGCGCTGCACTGCTTGTGCCAGGGCGGCTTCCAGTGCCGGGGCATCGCCACTCAGGGCGCGCGGGTCGCCCTCGGTCAGGCGGATGCCGGTGTAAAGATGGGTCAAACCCACCGCAGCCACCCGCCCGGCAATCGGCTCCACCAGGTCCGGCGTCACGGTGGCCACGCCAAAGCGCCGCCCGCCGCTGGCCGCCTCCAGCATCGAGGCCTCGGCAATGCCCACCACTGGCATGCGGCTCAAGGCCCGCAGCCGCTCCAGTCCCGGGTCGCCAAAGGCACTGATGATGGTGCCGGCGCAGTCGCTGGGCGCATCGCGCCAGCAGTCTTCCACCTCCAGCGCGGCTTGCGCCAGCTCGGCCGCGTTGACGATCATCGACGGCCCCTTGCCGGCGGTGCGGGGCAGAATCTGCCACTGCGCGGGTGCCGCGCGCTGGGCAATATCGGCCATCATCGCGGTGGTGGCCTCGGAGGCATTGGGGTTGATCAGCAGGATTTTGGGCATGCAGCAAAACTAGGATTGGGCCGCGGCAGATGTGCCAGCCAGGGGCTCGGCATCGGGGGAGCGGCCATAGGTTTCGGGTACGCATTGCACACTGATGATGAACACCAGGTACATCGCAGCGGCCAGGCCAAACACGCCGCCCAGGCCAAAGCCATCAAACAGACGGCCTGCTACCAGCGGCATCAGTGCACCGGCTGCCGTACCGGTGGCCAGAATGAAGGCAGTGCCAAAGGCGCGCACACGGGTGGGGTAGAGCTCGGGCGCATAGATCCAGATCGTGGTGTTGAGCAGCAGCACAAAGAACTGGAAGGTGGCCCCGGCCATCAGCAGCACCACAATGCTCTTGGCCGCAAAGCCAATCGTCAGTGCTGCCAGGCAGGCGCAGATGGCGCCGGCGGTCAGCACCCGTTTGCGCGGAAAGTGAAAGCCCAGCGCCGAGGCCGCAATCGCGCCCAGCAGGCTGCCGCTTTGCATCACCATCGTGAACAGCAGGCTCTTGGACATGCTGTAGCCCAGGCCCACCAGAATCGTCGGCATCAAGGTCAGCACCGAGATCTGCGCGCCATAGGTCATCCAGATGGTGATGCACAGCGGCACGGTGCGGCGGCCCAGCGCGCCCCGGAAAATCTCGGTGATGCGCACCTTGATCTTGGCCGCCGTGGTGGTGCTGCCGCCATCGCTGATATAGGGGTGGCTGGCTTGCGCAGCGCCCGCCAGCTTGCCCGATGCCAGGCGCGTCAGCACCGCATTGGTCTCGGCAATACGGCCTTGCGACAGCAGAAAACGCGGCGTCTCGGGGATATAGCGGCGGTAGAACGCAGCCAGCAGCGCTGGCACCATCAGGCAGACAAAGAGCCAGCGCCAGCCGTTGTCGCCGGGGAAGATCCAGAACACCAGCAGGCCAAAGGCCGGCGCCAGAAAATTGCCCAGCCCGCCCGCGCCCACATTGACCAGGCCGACCGCCGTGCCCCGGAACTTGGACGAGCAAAACTCCGACAGCATCGTGACCGCAATCGCAATCTCACCCCCCAGACCAAAGCCCACCACCGCCCGGCCCAGTGCCATCACCGCCAAGTTGGGCGCCATCGCGCAGATGCCCGCACCAATCGTGAACAGCAACAAGTCCACCGACAGCATCACGCGGCGGCCATAGCGGTCGGCGATATAGCCCGAGACGATACGGCCAATCGCCGCGCAGGCAAAGGTCACCGAGTTGAGCATGCCGATGTCCGACGCCGTCAGCCCCCATTGCTCCTTGAGCATGGGCCCGATGATGCCGACCGCATTCTGCTCGAAGCTGTCAAACAGGCAGCCAATCAGGATCAGAAAGATGATCGTGTGGTGCGAGCGGGTCACCCCTATCTTGTCCAGGGCCTGGTCGAGTTCGGCCACCTTGGGAGAGTCGGGTGCAGAGGAAAGTGCAGGTCCACCAGCCATTGAAAGCTCCTTGAGAAGAGTCGTACTTGCTCGTTTCGGATCGCTGCGCCAGTGTTGGGCAGTTCATCGAAGTTTGGTATAGGTATTTCACTAATATGGTGCATGTGAAATTGAAATTTCATGCACCAGCCAAGCTAAAGCAAGCAACGTGCCATCCAGGGTGGCGTTGGGGATCAGGGTGGTGGGGGCGTTTTCTGAAAGCAAGGCCGCAGCAGCTGATGCATCGGCAGCGTACATAGCTGTAGCGAGATTAGCCGAGGTCTATAAGGTGAGGGCTGAGGGCATCAGGGCGCAAAAACTGCAACCGCCAGCGTTGGAACTGGCGATCGACTAAGGGGCAGTATTTTGAGAATAGGGCGATCGCTTGTGCCGGCCTCTCTACGACGTTGAGGTTAAGTCGCCAGCCTTCAATAGCGGCCCTGATCGAGCAGCTTGGCTCAAGAGGTTTTCATGCAGGTCTCACCCGTAGTGCATTGCCTTTTCTGCCAGCTCTTGGGCACGGGCCACTGAAATGCCTTCAGTCTGGTCCATGACGAGTTGATCATCCTTGGGATCGCCTGTGTGAAGGATCACCTTTGGACGTTGACCGCCAAGTTGAACCACAACATCGGCGGGCCTGTACGACGCGTATGGATAGACACTGATGTTGTTGCAAACCCAGCCGAAGAATCCCTCTCCCTCAACGGGAGCTTCGTATGTCTCGTAATAGCGTTCGAAGCTTTTTTGGCTGAGAGAGACCCAGATCCCCCAGAGAAATGGTTCCTCGATTCCATGAATCGGCACCTCTAGAACTGCTCGTACAAAGTAGTCCGTACCGTCGTCGTGAGTGATTGTGCAGAAGTCGCTGCTGAGTTTCCCGATGGACGCCTTCTGTTCATCCGACAGGCTTGCGTAATGATCCGGCGCCCTGAAGGCAATGCAGGGGGACCCCTCATGGATGTCGCCGCAGCAACTGCATTTGAATGCGAAGATGGCAGCCATCAGATTTTGGGCTCCAGGTAGGAAGTTGGTGTAGGAAACTGCTGATCGAGCCCCATGGGGCTTCGCGATCGGCCGATTATGACCCAGCGGCGAATGAGCCAGCTCGCACCGATGTGAGCCTTCTCGCTGGCCAAACGAAGGTCTAATCCGGCTGGCTGCCGTCAGCCTAACGTCACATGCACTTCAGACGCTGCCAGCGCCCTTGGCCGGCGACCCCTACGAGTCCATTCGCCAGCTGTCTGATCAATCGCCCATACGCAAGTTCTCGCTCTCTGCAGGTTTGCTACATGGTGCAGCCCAGCCAGCCTCAAAACTCCCGATGCTGCTCATGCTGCTGCTCAATGGCAGCCAGGCGCTTGCGGCCCGGCGCGCCGGCGGCCTCCAGCACCATCGTGGCCAGCAGGTCGCAGACGGCCATCACGGCCACATGGTTGTCCAACAGGCCTGGGCCATGGCAGTCGCACTGGATGGACCAGGTGGCGGCGGCGTAGTGCGGGGAGGCCTGGTCGCTCACCAGCAGCACCGAGGCGCCAGCCTTGCTGGCGCTGGCCAGCAGTGCGGCCATCTGCCGGGTCTGGCGGCGCATGCCAAAGAGGATGACGCAGTCGTTCTTGCCCAGTTGGGCGGTGTATTCGGCCAGGGTCTCACCGGGGCCAGGCAGGCTGATGACCTGGGGTACCACCTGGATGATTTGCCAACGCAGATACTGGGCAAACGCATGGCTGCTGCGGCTGCCAAAGATGAGCACCTGGCGCGCAGCGATGATGGCTTGCACGATCTCGCTCAGCTGCGGCTCGCTCAGCTGGTCCAAGGTGTTTGTTAGATTGGCCAGCGAGCGCTCGCGGTGCGTGGCCAGCATCTGCCCGCGCTGAAAAGCCTGGGCCGCCGACTGGAACAGCGGCGAGCCGCTTTGCTTGTCCTCGCGCACCTGGCGGCGCGCTTCTTCGTAGTTCTCATAGCCCAGGCGGCGGATAAAGCGGCTTACCGTCGAGGGCGACACCTTCGCCAGCTGGGCCAGCTCATTGCCTGCGTAGCTGGCCAGCTCGCCGGGGAACTCCAGCACAAAGTCGGCCAGTTGCCGCTCGGTGGCCGGCAGTGCCTGCAGGTGCTGGCGCACCCGCTGCAAAAAGGATTCGGTCGCTGGTGGTCGCATCGCATGGCGGCGGGCCGGTGGGCCTGCGGCTAAAGGGGGATGAGGGGATTCTAGGGCAGCCGATTCATCCCATCCACCACGGCGGCGCGTAGAGCCGCTTAGTGGGCCTTGGCCAGATAGGGCTTGAGCCAGCCCAGGCCATCGCTGGTGGCATGGGGCGCCGCGCCGCGTGCGGGCTTGTACTCGCAGCCCATCCATCCGTCGTAGCCCAGGCTGTCCAGCAGCGCAAACAGATAGGGGTAGTGCAGCTCGCCCACATCAGGCTCATGGCGTTCGGGCACGCCGGCGATCTGGATATGGCCAACCTGGCCCGTGGGCAGGTACTGGCGGATCTTCATCGCCAGGTCGCCTTCGACGATCTGGCAGTGGTACAGGTCCATCTGCACCTGCACATTGGCGGCGCCGATCTCGGCGACCAGGGCATGGGCCTGGTCCTGGCGGCTCAGGAAGAAGCCCGGCATATCGCGGCCATTGATGGGTTCGAGCAGGATGCGCACGCCTTGCGCCGCCGCCTGCTCGGCCGCATGGCGGATATTGGCGATGTAGGTGGCGCGCACGGTAGCAGCATCTGCGCCCGCAGGCACCAGGCCGGCCATCACATGCAGGCGCGGGCATTGCAGCGCCTGGGCATAGCGCAGCGCCTGCGCGATGCCATCGCGGAACTCGGCCTCCCGCCCGGGGATGCAGGCGATGCCGCGCTCGCCCCGGTCCCAGTCGCCCGGCGGCGCGTTGAACAGCACCTGCTGCAGGCCTTGCTGCTGCAGCAAGGCGGCCAGCTGCTCGGGCGCGTAGGCGTAGGGGAAGAGGTACTCGACGGCCGTAAAACCATCGCGCGCAGCGGCGGCAAAGCGGTCCAGAAAGTCCAGGTCGTTGTAGAGCATGGACAGGTTGGCAGCAAAACGGGGCATGGGGTGCTTTCCAAAAAAGGGGCGGCCGGCAGGCAAGTGATCAGCGCGGCAGGCAGGGCTAGGGATGCTCTGCAAAACCCTCGCCAAGCGGGATGGACGCGGATCGGGATGAGACGCAAGGCGTCTTTTGCAGTCGAGCCGTAGCTATTGACAAGGAAGACAACGAAGCGGATCGCCCGAGACCGCGTTCAGACCACGGCAGGGAGTTTTGCAGAGGGTTCCTAGGGTTTTACCAGTGGGCGCCAAAGCTTTGGCGCAGTTCGTCAATCTGGGCGTCGCTCAGCGGCGCGGGTGGCTGCTGGCGGCACTGGTTCCAGAGCAGCGCCGTTTCCTCCAGCTCTTCCAGCACGGCCATCGCCGCAGCCGGGCTCTCGTGCCAGACATTGGGGCCCAGCCGCGCCAGCATCACGGCGCGGATTGGTTTGCCGGCGGCTGCGTACTGCGCGATCGCCTCGGCCACGGCCTGTGCCGCATCGGGCGAGCCGGGGCGGTGGTAGGCGATGTGCGGCACGCGGCCGACCTTCATCACAAAGTAGGGCGTCAGCGCGGGCAGCAGCTCGGCAGCGGGCACTACCCCCGGCACGGCAGTGGCTTGCAGCGAGCAGGCCACCAGCTGGCGGCTGTGGGTGTGGATCACGCAGCCGGCGGGTGTTGGCGTGTTGGCGCTGGCCTCGTAAATGCGCCGGTGCAGCACGATGGTCTTGCTGGCGCGGTCACCGCTCAGCTGCTGGCCTTGCAGATCGAGCTTGGCCAGGCGCTCGGGCACCAATTGGCCCAGGCTGGCGTCGGTCGGGGTGATCAGGTAGCCATCGGCCAGGCGCACGCTGATATTGCCGGCGCTGGCATGCACATAGCCGCGCGTGTACAGCGAGGCGCCGACCCGGCAGATCTCGGCGCGGGCGCTGGTTTCGTCCATAAAGACCATCGTTGTCAGCCTTGCAAGGAGGTGAATGCCTTGGTGAAGAAATCGGTGCTGCCAAAGTTGCCCGATTTGAGCGCAATGTGCAAGCCCTCGGGCGCGGCAGGGCTGGCCGCATGGCACCAAGGCACACCCGGGTCAATCTGGCCGCCAATGCGCATCTGCGCAATGCCCAGCGCCTGCACGCAGGCGCCCGAGGTTTCGCCGCCGGCCACCAGCAGCTGGCGCACGCCCAGCGCCACCAGGCCGCGCGCAATGGCAGCCAGGGTTTGCTCGACCAAGGCCCCCGCCTGCTCCACGCCCAGCTGTGCCTGGATGCTGCGCACCGCGTCGGGCTCGGCGGTGGAGTAGACGAGTACCGACCCGTTGGCCAGATGCGGGCGGGCCCAGTCCAGCGCCTCGCGCACCACATCGTCACCGGCGGCCATGCGCAGCGGCGCCAGCGCCAGCGCCGGGCGGCCCCTGGCGATGAAGTGCGCCACCTGGGCATTGGTCGCTACCGAGCAACTGCCCGACACCACTGCCTGCAGCCCGCTGGCCGCAGGCAAGGCGGCCGCCTGGTGGCTGGCCTGCAGGCCAAAGTTGGCAGGCAGCGCAATCGCAACGCCCGAGCCGGCGGTCACCAGCGGCAGATCGGCCAGCGCCGGGCCCATGCGCAGCAGGTCGCCGTTCGATACCGCATCCACAATCGCAATGCCGACGCCGTCGGCCTTCAGCGCCGCGATGCGGTTGCGGATGGCTTCTGCGCCCTGGGCAACCACGCTGTGGTCGATCAGGCCCACCTTGCGCCGGGTCTGCGACTGCAGCACGCGCACCAGGTTGGGGTCGGTCATGGGGGTCAGCGGGTGGTTCTGCATGCCGCTTTCGTTCAGCAGCATATCGCCGGCAAACAGATAGCCTTTGAAGACGGTGCGCTTGTTGTCCGGAAAGGCCGGGGTGGCAATGCTGAAGTCGCTGCCCAGCGCATCCATCAACGCGTCCGTCACCGGGCCGATATTGCCGGCCGGCGTGCTGTCAAAGGTGGAGCAATATTTGAAATAGATCTGCTGCGCGCCCTGGCCCTGCAACCAGCGCAGCGCTTCCAGCGACTGGGCGACGGCCTGGTCAGCGGGGATGGTGCGCGACTTGAGGGCTACCACCACGGCATCCACCTCCGCATCCAGCGGGCCGCTGGGCACGCCAATGGTCTGCACCACGCGCATGCCGGCGCGCACCAGGTTGTTGGCCAGGTCGGTGGCGCCGGTAAAGTCGTCGGCAATACAGCCCAGCTTCAACGCGGCGCCGCTCATCGCTGGCCTCCGTCATTGGCCGCCTGGGGCAGGGTGATGCCGGGGAAGATCTTGATCACCGCGCTGTCGTCTTCCTTGGCATAACCGGCCGTGGAGGCCTGCATGAACATCTGGTGCGCGGTGGCCGCCAGCGGCAGCGGAAACTTGCTGGCGCGTGCGGTATCCAGCACCAGGCCCAGGTCCTTCACAAAGATATCGACGGCCGACAGCGGCGTGTAATCGCCCGCCAGCACATGGGCCATGCGGTTTTCAAACATCCAGCTGTTGCCGGCGCTGTGGGTGATGACTTCGTAGATCGCCGCAGCGTCCACCCCTTCGCGCAGGCCCAGGGCCATGGCCTCGGCAGCGGCGGCAATGTGCACACCGGCCAGCAGCTGGTTGATGATCTTGACCTTGCTGCCCGCGCCGGCCCTGTCGCCCAGGCGGTAGACCTTGCCGGCCATCGCATCGAGCACAGCGCCCGCTGCGGCGTAGGCCGCTGGCGTGGCCGAGGTCATCATCGTCATCTGGCCGGCCGCCGCCTTGGCCGCGCCGCCGGAGATGGGACCATCCACATACAGCACGCCGCTCTGGGCCAGGCGCGCCTCCAGCGCGATGGACCAGTTCGGGTCAACGGTAGAGCACATCACAAAGGTGCTGCCAGCGCGCATCGCCGCAGCGGCGCCATGCTCGCCAAACAGCACGGCCTCGGTCTGCGCGGCGTTGACGACGACGGACACCACCACATCCACCTGCGCGGCCAGCTCGGCCGGGTGGGCGCAGGCCACGCCACCGGCGCTGGCAAAGTCGGCCGCCGCCCCCGGGCGCACGTCACAGACATGGACCTGGTAGCCCCGGTTGCGCAAGGTTTGGGCAACGCCCAGGCCCATGGCGCCCAGGCCGATGACGCCCACCTTGGCGTGCTGTGCGTGTGTAGTCATTGGAGATGCTCCCGTGAATCAAAGGTAGAGAATGCCCGGCCTGGTGGCGGGGCACAAGAATGCAAGCGACAAATAGGCAAGCAACAAATAGGCAAGCGATCAACCAGGCTGCGGATCAGGCCACCAGCGCCCAGACCAGGCAGGTCAGTGCAAAGCCGGCGACGCCCAGCACGGTGGTCAACACCGTCCAGCTGCGCAGCCCATCGGCCACGCTCAGGCCCAGGTAGCGGGTCACAATCCAGAAGCCCGAGTCATTGACATGCGACAGCCCCAGGCCACCAAAGCCGATGGCCACCGTCAGCACGGCGATCTGCACCGCGCTGTAGCCGCCGCCCTGAATGCTTTCGGCCAGCAGGCCGCAGGTGGTGAGAATGGCCACCGTTGCCGAGCCCTGCGCGGCGCGCAAGGCCAAAGAGATGACGAAGCCCAGCAGGATCAGAGGCAGGCCGGTGCCCGAAAGCGCCTGCGACAGCGCGGTGCCGATGCCGCTCACCGTCAGCACCTTGGCAAACACGCCGCCAGCGCCGGTCACCAGGATCACCGTGGCTGCTGCGGGCAGCGCCGATTCCATCACTTCATTGGTGCGCTTGCGCGTCCAGCCCAGCGGGCGCACCAGCAGCACAAAGGCCAGGCCAATCGCTACCATCAACGCAAACACCGGCGCGCCGGTAAAGGCCAGAAAATCACGCAGCGCATCGCCCTTGGGCAGCATGGTCGCCGCCGTCGTGCCCAGCATGATGAGGGCCAGCGGTGCCAGGATCAAGGTCAGCACGGCACCTACGCCCGGCAGCCTGGCGGCAGGGGCATCGGCGGCATCAACGCTGCCAAAGTTGCGGAACTGGGCTTCTGCATCCGGCTGCATCGTGTAATGGCGGCGGTTCAAATAGCCGCCCACCCACTGCGCCACAAAGGCCAGCGGTATGCAGATGCCCAGCCCGATCAGCGTGATCCAGCCCACATCGGCCGACAGCACCGCTGCGCCGCCGACAATGCCCGGGTGCGGCGGCACGACCACATGGGTGGCCAGCATGATGCCGGCCACCGGCAGCCCGTACTTGATGGGGCTGACACCTGCGGCCTTGCAAAAGCCATAGATGATGGGGATCAGGATGATGAAACCCACATCAAAGAACACGGGGATCGACAGCACCAGCGCGGCCGCCGTCAGCGCTGCCGGCACCCGCTTGGGGCCCAGCAGCTGGCTGAAGCGCTGCGCCAAGGTATTGGCGCCACCCGATACCTCGATCATCCGGCCCAGCATCGCGCCCAGCGCCACCAGGATGGCCACCGACCCCAACGTGCCGCCCATGCCAGATATCAATGTGGGAATGATCTCAGCGAGCGGGATGCCCGTGGCCAGCGCCACCAGCAGGCTCACCAGCATCAGCGCCACAAAGGCATGGACTTCGAATCGGATGATCAGCAGCAGCAGCGCAGCAATGCTGGCGCCCGCAATGCTCAGAAGGGCAAAGGTCGTCATGGCGAAGGACTTGTCTCACTCGGTTATCAAAGGGGCCAAATGGCGCAGGGCCACTGACAGCTTATATTGTTATCATACAAATTTTGCGCGATCATAGCACTGCGCGCGCATGGCCTTGCGCGGTACTTTCCCGAGGCAGGGCAAGGTTTTTGGTTGCACACTGCAGGCCGGGGCGCCTGCCTGTAAAGCCCTCGCATCCTGGACATGGGCGTCAAAAAAGGCGCTGCAGTGGTCTGCAGCGCCTTGGCGTTGGCTGGGATCGCAGCGGGCGGTGACCCGTGCGATCCACCCTGGCATCAAGCCAGCGTACGCAATGTCGGCTCGCGGTCCCAGAAGCGGGTCTTCGCGCCTTCGATGAAACCGGCCACATCCTTGGGCTCGAATACGCCTTCATCCGGCTTCACCCCAGCGGCGTCCAGGATCAGGTGCGTGGCCTTGCAGGCGGCAATCGCCTTCAGGTGGCCAAACGCGTCGCGGAACCAGTCCTGCGCGGCGCTGTCCTTGGCCAGCGTCTCACCCGATGCCATCGGAATGACGGACGCCACCGCATCGAACTGCGCCGAGGGCGCGCCGGCCAGCTGCGCATCGGCAGCAATGTGCTTGCCGTCGCTCAACGTGGCGCCGCCAATCTTGGGGGCGATGATCTTGACCATGGCCTTTTCGGCAAGGATGGCCTTTTGCAGCGCAGCCACGTTCTCGGCGTTGGAGCCGTCGTCCACCAGAATCGCGACGCAGCGGCCTTCCAGGGTGGGCTTCATGCGGTCGATGATGCGCAGCGCGGGGCTGGGCGGCAGGTCTTGCACCGGCACCGCAGGCTTGGCGGGCTTGGGCAAGGCTGCCAGGCCCAGGCCCTTGGCCACGCGCTTGCCCAGGTCGTTGTCAATCACCAGCAGGTGGGACACCACCGCTTCGCGCACATGGGGCGTCTGCACCTTGGACAGCTCAAACACCAGCGCGGACGCAATATGGGCCTGCTCGATGTCGCTCTGGCTGGTGTAGAACAACCGGGCCTGGCTGTAGTGGTCGGCAAAGCTTTCCGGACGGATGCGGCTCTTGGCATCGCCTTCCGACGGCTGGGCAAACGACTTGAAACCCTGGGCCCGCGATTCGCGTGGCGAGTTCGGGTCCAGGCTCGATGGCTCGTAGGCCACGCGTCCCTTGGGCACCTGGGTCTGCATATGGCCGTCACGCTGGGTGTGGGCGAACGGGCACTTGGGCGCGTTCACGGGGATCTGCGTGAAGTTCGGTCCGCCCAGGCGCGACAGCTGCGTGTCCAGGTACGAGAACAGGCGGCCTTGCAGCAGCGGATCGTTCGAGAAATCAATGCCGGGCGGCACATTGGCCGGGCAGAAGGCGACCTGCTCGGTCTCGGCAAAGAAGTTGTCCGGCCAGCGGTCCAGCGTGAAGCTGCCGATCTTGGTCAGCGGAATCACCTCTTCGGGAATGATCTTGGTCGGATCCAGGTGGTCATAGGGCAGGGCGTCGGCTTCTTCCTGCGTGAACAGCTGCACGAACAGGTCCCAGGCAGGGGCATGGCCGGCCTCGATGGCCTCGAACAGGTCGCGGCGGTGGAAGTCGTTGTCGGCCGCCTGCAGCTTGGCCGCTTCGTCCCAGACCGTCGACTGGATGCCCAGTTGCGGGCGCCAGTGGAACTTCACAAAGGTGCTCTCGCCCTTGTCGTTGATGAGGCGGAAGCTGTGCACGCCAAAGCCTTCGATCGTACGCAGGCTGCGCGGGATCGCCCGGTCGCTCATCGCCCACATGATCATGTGCATGGACTCGGGCATCAGCGAGATGAAATCCCAGAAGGTGTCATGCGCAGACGCCGCTTGCGGAAAGCCCCGGTCGGGCTCCATCTTGACGGCATGCACCAGGTCGGGGAACTTCATCGCATCCTGGATGAAGAACACCGGAATGTTGTTGCCCACCAGGTCCCAGTTGCCTTCTTCGGTGTAGAGCTTGATCGCGAAGCCACGCACATCGCGCGGGGTATCGACCGAGCCCGCACCGCCGGCCACCGTGGACATGCGCGCAAAGATCGGCACCTTCTTGCCGACCTCGGTCAGCACCTTGGCGGTCGTGTACTTTTTCAGCGAATGGCTCAGCTCGAAGTAGCCATGTGCGGCCGTGCCGCGTGCATGCACGATGCGCTCTGGAATGCGCTCATGGTCGAAATGGGTGATCTTCTCGCGCAGCACGAAGTCTTCGAGCAAGGTCGGTCCCCGGCCGTAGGCGCGCAATGAGTTCTGGTTGTCCGAGACAGGGATACCCTGCTGGGTGGTCATCACCGGGTGGCCATCACCGGCCTGGTCATGGCGCTCGCCTCCGGTACTGGCTTGGTTGGCAGCGGATGCGGGCGATTTGCGAGTGGTCATCGTGGATCTCCAGATGGTTGGTTCAGGGTTGGCCTGGGGCTGGCAGGTGCTCCACAACTGGAAGAACCGGCTGTACCCATGGCCGCCGGGCGCCGCAGACCTGGCACCGCGCCGCGGGCAATGGCCTGTGGCACGGCACCGGGCGGGCGGCCGGCGAAGGAGGCAGCGAGGGTTGTGGAGCGACGCTTGGCGGTTCAAGAATGCCAGCAGCCCGTTCCCGCCCTTGTAGGCATTTGGAGGACTTGCTTGTCATGCACGGGCTGAGACGCCGCAATGCACTGCGCTGCACCGCCCTGGCAGGCGCGCAGCAAAAAGGCCGCTCGGTGAGCGGCCTGGTGACGTGCTGGCTGCGTGTATCAGTGGAAGAACAGCGCAATCAGGATGATGATGGGGATTGGCACGCCAATCAGCCAAAGCAGGATGGATCGCATGGTGTTTCCTTTCTAGGTCTGCCCGCAGGCAAAGTGGGTGTTCAGATGAAATCGATGGTCAGTTACGCGTCGCGCTGGCGGCCGCCGAAGGTGGCAGACAGGCTGCCGACAAAGGCACCAATCAGCAGCACCACGAACATCCACATCAGCGAATAGGCGGTGGCCTTGCGGGCCTGCTCAGCCGCTTGCTTGGCCTTCACTTCAGCGTCCTGGGCGGCTTGCTTGGCCTTGTCGATCTGTTGCTTGACCTGGTCATAGGTGGCCTGGACCTTCTTCTCCGACTCTTCCTGGCTCATGTCGGTGCGCTGTGCGACCAGGCGGCCCAGGTACTGGCGGTCTTCGTTCGACAGCGAGCCAGCTTGCAAGGAATGCATGAACACGCTGCTCATCTCGCTGGCGTCATCGGCTGCGGAGCGGGCCTGTTGGACGGCGTTCTGCGCGCCATCCTTGATGTCCTGCTTTTGCTGCTCGGTCGGGCCGCCCTGGCGCAGCATGCTGTTGATCCAGTAGTTCAGATCGGAGCCGGGTTCATTGGCCTTGCCGGCCGTCACGCCCGCGGCGCCGGTCAGCGCGGCAGAGGCTGCACCGCCGATCACGCCGGTGGCACCGCTGGCAGCGCCGCCCACCACCTGGGCTGCACCGCTGACCACGGCACCGGCAGCCTTGGCCGTGCCGGAGATCGCAGCACCGGCCACCGATCCGGCCACAGCCACCATCAGCATCGTTGCCAGTGCCCAGGCCAGAAAGCCGTGGGCGGTATCGCGGAAGTACACCTCATCGGTGTGCAGGCCTTGCCACTTGGTGCGCAGGCGGCCGGCGATGTAGCCACCGACGCCAGCAGACGCGAGCTGCGTGAATGCCAGCCAGGCGATTGCGCCCCAGCCAATCGTCTCGCCATCGGCGCCCCGGCCGGACCAGACCGAGACCGATGACAGCCCCAGGCCGACGCCCAGCATGAACAGCAGCAGCGACAGCACGGCTGCCGCCAATGCGCCTGCGAAAATGGCGGCCCAGGAGACCGCACTTTCACTGTTCCCCGCGATCGCGCGCGGTACTGCGCCGGTGACGACGCGCTCTTCCTCTACATATGTGGTGACCATGGCTATTCCTTGTTAGATGACGCCTTTATTCTGCTTTTGCACCTTGAAAAGTTTGTAGTCCAAACGCGAACGCGCCCGTGCGCGCTTCACTGTTAGCGCCATCAGCCGATCTGCGCAAAGCCGCGCCAGGGCTGGAGCGCGATCCGAAGCGGCAGGCTGAAATGGCAGGCGGAAATTGCAAGCGGAATCGCAAGCGGAAATGGCAGGCGATCAGGCAGGCGATAAGGCAGACCGAGTCAGATGTCCAGCCTGCTGCCACAGGGCCGGGCCGCCACGCGGCCGCCGCTGCGGCATGCCGTGGTCAGGGGCTCAATAGACCGAGACAGGCGCACTGCCATCGCTTGCAAACACCCAGGCGTGCAGCGGCTGTACGGGGACCGGTCCCGAGCCGGTGAATTCGGAAAATGCCGGCAGGTTCAGGTACGGGGCGGAGTACGCCAGGCAGGGCAGGCGCTTGCGCATCTGAGGCACACGCAATGTCGGGTGGATATGGCCGTGGATGTTGAGCGAGAAATGGTGCACACCGGTCCCCAGTGGTTCATGGCTGAGCAGCACCTGGTGGCGCGCCAGGTGGGTGTGCACGTCATCGAGCAGCAGGGCCTCCGTCTGCAGGTAGCGGTCGTGGTTGCCCCGGGTCAGCACAAAGCGGGTCTTGAGGTTGGCGCGCCGCAGCATCTGCCACAGCTGAAAGGTGTCTTCGCCGATAAAGCGGCCATGCACAAAGTCCCCCAGAATCACCAGCTCCTGCGGCTGCCACTTCTGCAGAATCTGGTGCAGGCGCAGCAGGTCCTGGCGCTGCACCTCCAGCGGCACGGCCACGCCCCGGCGGCGGAAGATATCACTCTTGCCCAGGTGCAGATCGGCGAGGATCAGCATGCTCTCCTGCGGCCAGAACAGCGCGCGCTCGGCCAGCACCAAAAACTCCATGCCGGCCATGCTGGCCGCGACATGGTCCTGCGGAGACGGGGACAGTTGAATGGGGGAGAAAAACTCTGCCGATTGCGTTCCTGCCATCAAGATCGATCCTGTAGTTGTGGGGTGCGACGCGCTGCAGTACGCGTCCCCTGCGGTAGGGTGCCCTTGGCGCGGGGGCGTGGGGGTGCAGCGCCACGGCTGGGGGCGCCGCTGCGGGATGGGCGGGTGCGAGGCGCGCCCGTGCGCGGTCCAGGCTCGCCTGCGGCCTGGCGCTCCTGCTGGGTGGCCATGCGGCGCACCTTGTCCTGCCAGGTCTCATTGCTGAGCTGGCCGCGAAAGCTCTCCGCCCACAGCCCGAACGAGAAGGGCGTGTGCCTGGCTGGAAAGCGCAAGGCGATCTGCCGCATCGCTATGCTGGCCAGCAGCCTTTGCATTGTCGGCAGGTGCAGCTCCTGGTCCAGCGCCTCCTGGCGGGCCTGGCGCAGCAGCAAATGCTCGGGGTCGTACTTGCTCAGCACATCAAACAACAGGCTGGCGGAGACCTGCAATTGCCGGTCACTGGCGCGGCTCTTCTTCCCCGGCACCTTGGATTGCACCAGGCCGGCAATCTGCGCAATCTCTTTGAAGCGCTTGCGTGCCAGCTCGCTGAAGTTGACCGCCGAGCGCAGATCGGTGTCGAGCCCGTCGAGCTTGAATATTTCTGCCCAGTCCACCGCATTCGCATCGATGGGCAAGGTCGGCTGGATCATCAGCCCGATCTCATTGCAGGCCCAGGCAAAGGTATTGGCCTGCAGATGCGCCAGGCGCGTCGCAATCAGCACCGCCAGCCCTTCATGCGCGACCCGGCCGGCAAAGGGGTAGACAAACAGCGGTGCGGCCTTGGCGCCCTGGCTGGCTTGGGTGTTGCCGACCTGCTCAATCAGCAGCTGGTCGGCCCCCGGCACCAGCGAGCGCTGGCTTTGCAGCTGCAGCAGCGGCTGCAGCCATTGCAGCTCACGGGCATGGGGTGCGTCATCGGCGGCAGGGCTGGCAGCGGCCGTGCTCAGCAGCTGCTGCATGCGCTCACCCAATGATGACGACATTGGCATCAGCGAGCCTGCCCAGGCAGGGGTCAGCAGGCCCACCTCGGCACTGCGGCGCACCCAGGCGGTCTGGTTTTCCAGCCGCACCAGCACCAGGCTGCGGCCCGCAAAGTTGAAGACATCGCCAGGGCTGAGCCGTGCAATAAAGGCTTCTTCGACCGAGCCCAGCCGCGCGCCGCGCAGGTACTGCACATTGACGGCGCCGTGCGCGGTGATCGTGCCGATCGACATGCGGTGCATGCGCACCACGCCGGTGTTGGCCGGCTGGCACAGGCCATCGGCACAGTGCAGGCGTTCGTACTGCGGGTACTGCACCAGCGAATCGCTGCCATGCTCCAAAAACGCCAGCACCGCTTGCCACTGGGCATCGCTCAGATCACGAAAGGCCGCTGTACGCCGCACCTCGGCCAGCAACTCCGGCGGCCTGAACCCGCCCGCCAGCGCCGCGCTCATCGCATGCTGGCTCAGTACATCAAAGCACAGGCGCAGTGGCTCGCGCCGCTCATACACCTGGGCCTCGGCCAGCTCGCGCACGGCGGCAAACTCGGCCAGGTCCATCGCCTGGGTGGCAACCGCTTCCACATGCACAGCAGCACCGGGCCGGTGCTTGGCGCGGCCGGCGCGCTGCACCATGCGGGCGACCGAGCGTGCGCCGCCAATCTGGATCACGCGCTCCACTGCCGGGAAGTCCACGCCCAAATCCAGGCTGCTGGTTGCCACCACGCAGCGCAGAGTGCCTGCGCGCAGGCGCTGCTCCACCGACTGCCGCACCCCCTGGTCCAGCGAGCCATGGTGGATCGCCAGGGTTTCGGCATCTTCCGGCCAGATGCTGGCCAGCGCCGTATGCCACAGCTCGGCCTGCGCGCGGGTGTTGGTAAACACAATCGTGCTGGGCGCGCTGAACACCAGCTTGGCCACCTCGCCCAGATTGGCCAGGCCCAAATGCCCCGCCCAGGGCATGCGCGTGCCCAGCGGCGGCGTGATGCTGTGCAGATGAAACGGCTTGGGCCGCATGTCCTGGATCAGCGCCGGCGACTGCACCTGCCAGGCGCTCAGCAGCACATCGCTGGCCTCCTGCAGATTGCCAATCGTTGCCGACAGGCCCCAGACCTGCGCCTGCGGTGCCAGCGCCTGGATGCGCGCCAGGTTCAGCTGCAGCAGCACCCCGCGCTTGCTGGGCAAAAGCTCATGCCATTCATCCACCACAATGCAGCGCAGCTGGCTGAACTGCTCGCGGCTGCGCTCATGGCTCAGCAGCAGCGCCAGCGATTCAGGCGTGATCACCACCAGCTGCGCCTTGCCGGTATCGGTCAGCCGCTTGTCGCGCGATGTGGCATCGCCCGTGCGCATGGCCACTTGCCAATGGGGCAGCACCGCCGCTACCGGGCCGGTGATGCGCTCGCGGGTGTCGCTGGCCAATGCGCGCAAAGGCGTTACCCAAAGCATGCGTGGGCCATGGCTGGCGCGGCCTTCAGGCGTTTCAGCCTCGGCCATCGCCTGCATCAACGGCCCACCCAGCGCCGCCAAAGTCTTGCCTCGCCCCGTGGGGGCCGATATCAAACCGCTGTGCCCGTCTGCATACGCGCGCCAGGCCTGCTGCTGGAACACGGCCGCGCCGATGTCCTGCGCCTTCAGCCAGTCGCGCCAGCGCTTGGCCGCACGCTGCATTGCGCGGTCACTAGGGGCTGTGCTGTTGTCCAGCTCAGCCATCGGCCAACTCCAGCAAGGCGCTCAGTTGGTCGGCGTCCTGTGCGGTCTTGTCCTCGCGCCAGCGCAAGATGCGCGGAAAGCGCACCGCCACGCCGGATTTGTGGCGGGTCGAGCGGTTCACGCCTTCAAACGCAATCTCAAACACGAGGCTGGGCGTGACTGAGCGCACCGGCCCAAAGCGCTCCACCGTGTGGCTGCGTATCCATTTGTCCAGCCGCAAAATCTCGACATCGGTGAGGCCTGAGTAGGCCTTAGCCACAGGAACCAGCGCATCGCCGCTCCACACCGCAAAGGTGTAGTCGGTGTGCAAGGTGCTGCGCCGGCCGCTGCCGCTTTGGGCATAGATCAGCACCGCGTCGATGCTGAACGGGTCCACCTTCCACTTCCACCAATCGCCCCGGCGCCGGCCTTCCTTGTAGGGTGAGGCCAGCGCCTTGAGCATCAGCCCTTCGGCGTTGTGCTCGGCAGCGGTAGTGCGCAGTGGGGGTAGCGCATCCCAGCTGTCAAACGGCAGTTGCGGCGATATCCCTAGCGCCGGCAAATCCGCATGCCGGATGACCTGCTCCAGCTTGGCACGGCGCTGAGCCAGCGGCTGGGCGCGCAGGTCTTCGCCATCACACTCCAGCAGGTCATAAAACAGAATGCGCGCTGGCACGGTCTGCATCAACTTGGCAGAAGGCTTGCGCTTTTGAATGCGGCTTTGCAGCGCCACAAAGCCCAGCGGCTTGTTCTGTTCGTAATCCCAGGCCAGCAGCTCGCCATCGAGCACCATATCGCGCGGCAGCAGTGCGGCGGCCGTCTCCAGCTCGGGAAAGCGGCCATCCAGCCGTTCTTCACCACGCGACCACAGATAAGGCGCATGGCCCTGGCGTCGCACCAACTGCACCCGTATGCCATCCCACTTCCATTCGGCCAGCCAGTCCTTGGGGTCGCCCAGCGCATCTGGCTCTTGCGGCAGGGGCGAGGCGAGGTAGAACGGATAGGGCTTGTCCAGCAGCTGCGCGCTGGTTTCCGGGTCCATCAAGGCCTCATAGGCCTGGGCGCTGGGGAGCCATTCGCCCACCATGCGGTGTGCCATATCGGCGGCAGATATGCCCACCAGCGGCGCCAAGCTGTTCTGCAGGCTGCGCTTGTTGACGCCCGCGCGCAGCGATCCGGTCAACAGCTTGTTGAAGACCAGGCGCGAGGGCGTATCCAGCTGCTGCCAGGCCTGCTGTATCGCACGCTTGCGCTGCTCGGCATCAGCGGCGACCAGGGGCAGCAAAAACTGCTCCGTCCATTCGTCCAGGCGGCTGTCGTTGTCCGGTGTTTTAAAGGTGGCGCCCAGCAAGCTGGCATGCCAGGGCGCATCGGCATCGGGTGGCAGCGCGGTGCCGGGCGCATCCACCAGCTCGGGGTGGTGGGTACGTTGTTTCTGCCAGGCCGCCACCAAGAGCGACAAGGTCTCCGCCAAATCGCCCACCTGGCGGTAGCTCTCTTCTACGAGCCACAGCGGCAGGGCGGTCAGCTCGCTCACCCAACTGCGCAGCTCGGTGGTGGTGGCCAGCCGGTTCTTGCCAGTGTTCACCTTGCCGCCGCTCAGCACATAGACGGCCCAGGTCGCCTCAGCAGCAGTCACGCCGGCAAAGTACTGCTGCAAGGCCAGCTCGCGGTCGCGGGTGCCGGAGGCTTCATCCAGCAGCTGGTACAGCGCCACAAAGCGGTTCATTCGGCCGCCTCCTCTTCGTCGCCATAGGCGGTACGCAGGCGCTCCGCCTGTATGCCCAGGCTCTGCAGGTAGGGGATCAGCGCATCGGTATTGCCATGGGTGGCCAGCACGCGCTGGGCGCCGCTCTCGGTAATGGTGTCGACCAGTTCCTGCCAATCGGCATGGTCTGATATGACAAAGCCGCGCTGCATATTGCGCCGCCGCCGGTTGCCGCGCAGCAGCATCCAGCCGGAGGCAAAGCCTTGCTCCACCTGTTTAAAGCGCTTGAGCCAGGCGGAATCTTGCGCAGAAGGCGGTGCCAGCACCATGCGGCCGGCAAAGTCAGTATCGGTGGGCACATCGGCCACCATCTCGGTAGCGGCCAGCGCAATGCCCGCCTGCCGGTAAATATCGGTGCCGCGCGCCATCGCGCCATGCAACAAAACGGGCGCATCCAGCTTGCCAGCCAAGCCCGCCAGCACCCGCTGTGCCTTACCCAAGCTGTAGGCATACAGCACCGCCGCCTTGCCCTGCGCCTTGCAATGTGCCACCCAGCGCTCAATGCGTTCCACCTCATGGGGCATCGTGGGCCAGGCGTACACCGGGTAGGCAAAGGTGGCTTCGCAAATCAGGGTGTCGCAGCGCAGCAGCTCAAATGCCTCGCAGGTCGGGTCCGGCTCGCGCTTGAAGTCGCCCGTGAACACCCACACCGCATCGCCGTGCTGCACCCGCACCTGGGCCGATCCCAATATGTGCCCCGCCGGGTGCAGCGATACCTGCACCTCCCCCATCGTGATCGTCTGCCCAAACGGCAGCGCATGGATGTTCTGCTCCCCCAGCCGCCAGCGCAATATTGGCTCGCTGGTCGTGCTGCAGTAGTACTCGCCCATCCCCACATGGGCATGGTCCGAGTGGCCGTGGGTGACAAAGGTGCGGTGTACCGGCTTCCAGGCATCAATAAAAAAATCCCCAGCCGCGCAGTACAGACCTTTGTCGGTCAGGGTGATGACGTCAGCGGGTGGGGCGTTGGCAGATGCGGAAGCAGCGAGCATGGGCAAATTCTGCGGCTGCGGGGGCGGGGGTGGGCGTCAGAGTTTGCCTTGTTGGGGGGTGGGGATGTGGAGTCTATTTGAAGATTTATAGAAATAATCTGCCACACATATTTTGATACAAGTATGGAGAATTATATTTCTTCACTCAAGTAGACGCTCAGCTTGTGTGTAAAGTGACGTAGATCCTTCTTTTAAGACTTCAAGTAGCAATTTTTGCTCTGCTATATAGACTTTGGCAAAATCAGGATTTCCATTTTTAATACTAGGTAAATTGTCAATAATATCTGCTAATTTAATTGATTTGGCGGATGGCGAAGCTGCCGCGCTATGGGTTCTGTCTATTGCTTTCCTATGAGCCCTATTTCCATCACTTGATCTTGATATGTTAGTCACTTCTCTTACGAGGTTGGCAACTGCGAAGCCAAACTCCTCCTCTATGGTCTCCAATTTTATGGATGTGTCTTCTATAATATCATGCAGCCAAGCTGCCGCTAATACTTCTTCGTTTTCAGAAATGGATAGTAATAGATTCACAACTGCTTTAGGGTGGTGAATATAAGGTTCATTAGTATATTTGCGTTTCTGATCGATGGCGTAGTGAGCGGCAGTCGCAAATATTCTTGCTTTTTCGACAATATGCATGTGGCCTCCAAAAGATATATTATTGATTAATGTCATATTTAATATTATTCAAACTAGAAATTGTTTATCATTTGATTGGTATTTTGTCAATCGGGAATACCCTTGGGAGAGAGTTAGTAAAAAAAATAAACTTAGTCGACGTGCTCGTGGTAGAATTGTTGCGTGACAGGCCCAGTGGTGGGGTTCAAGCATCAGGCTTGGAGTTGTAGGTTCGATTCCTATCCTGTCCGCCCTCATGAAGGATGAGATGAGCTATCGAATTAATCTGCTGTGGAAGGTGGTTGTTGAACTAGATCTGGGTGAAATTAAAGCAATTCACCCGGATAGTCGCTTTCTTTTTCAGAATAAAGGCGGGAGGTCTTTTCTGCGTCAACTTGGTGGGGATTTTCGATCCACGTACGCTCCCATTGTCTTACAGCCGACAGATATTTTTTACCAAGTAATCGAAGAGGTTTGCGATAAATTTGAGTTTGAAAAGGGGAGGTTTCCTCTTAAGTTTAATAATAATTTTCTTGCTCAAGAAAATCGCTTAAATGTCACTTTGCATTTGTATGATCGATATCTTTGCGCGTCGTTTAGTATGGATGAATTCGCTGTTCCCTTAGATGCGGATTTGATGAAGATTCAAGAATTAAAAAATCATATTCAAGTTAATGGGCTAGTTCGGAAAATATTGGCGACTGTGATTCGAGGGCGAAAAAATGATGGGGAATTGCCAAGGTCGCCTAAAATTTACCCGTGTATTCGCATAGTGGCCCAATCTGAGGATGTTTCCTCTTGGCGTCAGAAAATGGTTAATTTAGTTACCCATCACGCTAATGCATCTCTAATTTCTGGGGCAGTTCTTGAAAAAAACTCGAAGCATCAAATAGACCAAGCACTCTTGCTGTTTGACAGGCAAGGTGTAGCAGGATATGTTCCATTTGAGGCATCTTCATCGTCAGAGCACTCTCATTATCAGCGTTTTAAAAATGCGATTTCTATTCTCGAATACGCTGCGATCCTTAGTAAGCAGCTGGAGACCTTTGAATGGGTTCCTGATGACGTAAGAAAATGCATCCAAAACCCTAAGGCTGCTGTTCCCAAAAGCGTAAGTGCTCGCTATATATGGATGTTAGCGGTTGAAGAGTTTTCATTGCAGACAGACCTTGAAAATTGGATCGTTATGGCAAAGCCAGTAAGCAAAGTTTTAGTAATTACAGTTACAACTATCGAGTCTCTGACTGTGCGTAACAGATTTAAAGTTGCGACAGGGCATGAGGCCAAGATAAAAGAGATTAATGGATTTAAATATGCATATCTTGGTCGTCTTGGCTTCCGTGAAATATTCCACGCAACTTCGGGGATGGGTACCGGTGGTCTCGCAGGGGCGCAAGAGAGTGTGCGTCGTAGTATAGAGGCAATTGATCCAACTGAAGTGATAATGGTAGGAATTGCTTTTGGTGTCGATGATAAAAAGCAAAAAATTGGAGATGTTCTGGTTTCAAAGCAAGTTTTGCTATACGAGCCACAGCGAGTTAGCGTTGATTTCGAATTAACTAGTCGCGGTGATAAGGTATCTGCGTCTACTAGGCTTCTTGGCTGGGTTGCTGAAGCAGAATTGAAATGGAATGATAATTTCGAAATTCAAACTGGATTGATTCTTAGTGGTGAGAAGCTTATAGATAATGCACAGTTTAAAAGTGAATTGATTAGAATTGCTCCGGAGGCGATTGGCGGAGAGATGGAGGCTGCGGGAGTATATGTATCATCTCAGATTGCAAAGAAAGATTGGATTATTATTAAAGGTATCTGTGACTGGGCGGATGGCGAGAAAAGCAAAGGCAAGGAAGAAAATCAAAAAATTGCGGCAAATTCGGCCGTAAGTTTTTTGATTTCCATGTTGGACTGAATTAAGGATGATTTATTAAAGTCCAGTTTAAAAATTTTTTTTCAATAGGACCCGAGCCAACCTCTCCCCATCCTGCCGCCAAAACGCCGGATCCGCCTGCCGGATCCGGTCAATCGCGTTATTCATATGCGCGGTAGCTGCGGCCCGTGCAGCTACCGGATCCCCCGCCTCAATCGCTTCCACAATCCGCGCATGCTCTTGCGTTACCGCAGCGGCAAAGTCCTGCCGCCTTGCCTCATTAGCTCGTGTGATGCGCGTCGCGCCCGCCAGCACCTGCGACAGGTAATCCAAGGTACTGAGCAGAAACGGATTGCCGGAGGCCTGGGCGATGACGCGGTGCAGGGCGACGTCTTCGGCTACGCCGTCTTGGCTATTGGCCACCGCCTTGGCCAGGGCCTTGACGCCCGCGCGGATGCGGCGCAGATCGGCGGTGCTGCGGCGGGCTGCTGCTAGTTCTGCCACTTCGGCTTCCAGCGCGCGGCGCACTTCTACGATCTGGATGACGGCCTCTTGCGAGGCGGCGTGGCCTTTTTCCAGGTCCAGCGGTTCGGCCCGGGGCGCTTGCACGAAGACGCCGCTGCCTTGGCGGGAGGCGACCAGGCCGCTGGATTTGAGGCGGGACAGCGCCTCTCGCACCACTGTTCGGCTTACGCCAAACTGCGCGACCAACAACAGCTCTGTGGGCAGGCGGTCGCCCGGTTGCATTTGCCCTTGCCGAATGCTGGCCTCCAGCGCCTGGGCCACTTGGTCGGCGAGGGAGTTGGCGGCCTTGACGGGCGTGAAGGAGATCGGCATGCGTGGGCAGGGGAGCAGGTTGTGGGGAGTGGGCGCTGGCTGCTGCCAGGCCGCAAGATGGCGCTTACTGTACTCCAGCCCAGGGGCGCTGCCTGCGCCTTAGGCGCCATGGATGGCTATGCCGTGTGTTTGGCTTGCTGCTGGGCTGCTGTAGATGCGCTGGCGGCATTTGCTGCAGCGGGGCCATCGGCTTGCCGCAAGCCTGCACAGGCGGAGCTCGCCAACGCCAAAGCCGCAGGCCCTTATTGGCGGCCTGCAGCGGGGTGGTGTCTGTTTACCGCAGCCCTGCAGGTGCTGCAACGGCTGCGGTCCTATCAACAGATGCCAGCCTTATTGAGGCAGCAGCACCTTGTCGATCACATGGATCACGCCATTCGATTGATAGACATCGGGGATGGTGACAGTGGCGGTGCCGCCTTTCTCGTCGGTCAGCGTGACCTTGCCGCCCTGGGCCTTGGCGACCAGGGTGCCGCCGCTGACGGTCTTGATGCTGGCCATGCCGCCGCCGTCCTTGATCATCTTGCTGATTGCGGCGGCGTCCCACTTGCCGGCGACAACGTGGTAGGTCAGCACGGTAGTCAGCGTGCCCTTGTTCTCGGGCTTGAGCAGGTTGTCTACGGTGCCGGCGGGCAGGGCCGCAAAGGCAGCATTGGTGGGGGCAAACACGGTGAAGGGGCCGGGGCCCTTGAGGGTGTCGACCAGGCCGGCTGCCTTGACGGCCGCGACCAGGGTGGTGTGGTCCTTGGAGTTGACGGCGTTGTCGATGATGTCCTTGGTGGGCAGCATGGGCGCGCCGCCCACCATCACGTCTTTGGCGATCGCCGCCATGGATGTGCTTGCGACCATGAATGCCATGCCATAAGAGACCAGTTTGCGCGTACTTTGGATCGAGGCCATGAGATGCTCCTTGCGTGTGGATGAACAGCCGAAAAACGTTGCGGCTGCTTGGAATACGCAGCGGATGGCGCAGTGGATTCAACCGGTGGTGAAAAAATTTTTGAGCGGGGTGGCGCAGGGGCAATGCAGGCAGCGCAAAAAAAAATTTGCATCCACTGCATCCATTCGTATGGCTCGCGGCTAGTACAGCCAAGGACCCTCTGCAAAACTCCCTGCCTTGTCCTGAACGCGGTCTCGGGCGATCCGCTGCGTTGTCTTCCTTGTCTATAGCGTGCTATTGACTGTGAAAGACGCCTTGCGCCTCATCCCGATCCGCGTCCATGCCACCAGGCGAGGGTTTTGCAGAGGGTCCTGACAGCACACACCAAACAGCGCTGTTTTTACTCCCGTCCTGTCCCCCTTTACTTAGGAGAACTCGTATGTTGACCTCTCGCACAGCTCCCCGTATCGCCGCCATCGCCACTGCCGTGGCCTCCCTCGGCCTGCTCACCGCCTGCGGTTCGATGCATAAAAAGGACATGGCTTTCTCGCAGGAATCCCTGCCAGCGGCCATCCAGGTGCCAGCCGGCCACAAGGTGGCCTGGGAGACGGTAGGCAGCGGTGACATCACCTACGAATGCCGTGACAAGGCCAATGCCCCCGGGCAGACCGAATGGGTGTTTGTGGGCCCGGATGCCGTGCTAAAGGACCGCGCTGGCAAGACGGTGGGTCGCTACTACGGCCCACCCGCCACCTGGGAAGCGAATGATGGCTCCAAGCTGACGGCAACCCAGCTGGCCGTGGCGCCATCGGGTGCCGGCAATCTGCCCTACCAGCTGGTGAAGGCCAACCCTGCGACCGGCAGCGGTGCATTGGTGGGCGTGAGCCATATCCAGCGCGTGGCATTGAAGGGCGGCGTGGCACCTGCTGACAAGCCTTGCACCGCTGCGCAGAAGGGCCAGAAGGCCGTGGTGCAGTACCAGGCAGATTACATCTTCTGGAAGCCTGTGTAAATTTTTGTTTTCTAGCGGCTACACTGGAAGAAGGACGTCTTGCTCCTTCTTCCCCCCTAAATCTACATGCCGCCAGCCGCTTTTGTGACCGACGACAGTTTTGACCATGCCTTGGCGCTAGAAGCTTGCGCGCGTGGCGACCGCGATGCGCTGCAGCGTATTTACGAGCAAGAATCGCGTTATCTGCTGGGGGTGGCCTTGCGCATAGTGCGCAACCGGGCGGCAGCCGAGGATGTGCTGCACGATGCCTTTGTGGCGATCTGGAGCAAGGCCCACAGTTTTGATGCGGCGCGGGGTGCGGCTAGAGGCTGGATCTATAGCATTGTTCGGCACGCAGCATTGAACCGGGTGCGCAGCAGCGCCCGCGAGACTGCGCTGGATGAGCCGGCCGCCGCAGCGCATGAAGCCAGCGCCGCAATGGCCGCCTGGCAGGAAGAGGGCGATGCGCTGAGCCGCCAGGCGCAGCTGGGCCGCCTGGGCCAGTGCCTGGAAGGGCTGGAGCCCCAGCGCCGTGAATGCCTGCTGCATGCCTATGTGGATGGCTGCAGCCACAGTGAGATTGCAGCGCGGGTGCAGGCCCCGCTGGGAACCGTCAAAGCCTGGATACAGCGGGGCCTGCGTGCCCTGCGGGAATGCATGCAATGAGCGCCGATACCCCCAATACCTTGCCGCCCGAAGGCGACAGCCCGGACGACCTGCAGACCCTGGCCGGCCAGTATGTGCTGGGCACGCAGAATGCTGCAGAGCGCCGCGCCATTGAAGAGCGGCTGCCGCAGGATGCTGCGTTGCGCGCCGCCGTGGATGCCTGGGAGCAGCGCCTGCAGCCCTTGACTAGCCTTGCCCCGCCGCAAGAGCCCAGCATGGGCCTGTGGCCGCGCATTGCCGCCAGCCTGTGGCCAGCGGCCGAGCCGCAACGGGCCACTGCTGCAGCCCCGCGCCGTTGGTGGGATTGGGACAGCCTGGCGCTGTGGCGCGGTTTGGCAGGCAGCGGTTTTGCCGCCGCTGCGGTGCTGGCCGGTGTGCTGGTGCTGGGCCCCGCCCCCGCACCTGGCCCCGCCCGCTATTTTGTGGTGCTGGCCGCCCCGCAAAGCCAGGCCCCTGGCTGGCTGGTGCAGGCCCAGGCCGCCGACCGGCTGCGCTTGGTACCGCTGGGCACCGATGTGGTGCCGGCCGAGAAATCCCTGCAGTTCTGGACCAAGGCCGATGGCTGGAGCGCTCCGGTATCGCTGGGCCTCGTCAAACCGGGTGAGGCGATTGAGGTGCCCGTCGACAAGCTGCCGCCACTGCAGCCCAACCAGCTGTTTGAGCTGACCTTGGAGCCTGCAGGCGGATCGCCGATTGGCAAGCCGACCGGGCCGATCCAGTTCATCGGCCGGGCGGTGCAGATTTAGCCACTGCCGCCAAACAGCAAGGGGCCCGTTCATGGAACGGGCCCCTTTGTTTTGCTTGCTGTGATTCAGCCCGAGGGCCGCGATCCGCTTTAGTGGTTGTTGGCGCCTCGGTGCGCCCAGGCCGTGGTGCGCTTTTCTACCAAGCTGAACAGCTCGTACATCACCATCGCCATCGCGCCCACCACCAAGAGGCCTGCAAAGGCCAGGCCCATTTGCATAGAGGAGCCGGCGGAGATCAGCAGGTAGCCAATGCCTTCGTTGGCGGCAGTCATCTCGGACACGGTGGTGCCAACAAAGGCCAGGGTGATGGCGACCTTGAGCGAGCCGTAGAAGTAGGGCAGCGAGCGCGGCAGGCCGACCTTGATCAACACATCCCAGCGCTTGGCACCGAGCACGCGCAGGACGTCTTCCAGCTCGGGCTCCAAGGTGGCCAGGCCGGTGGCGATGTTGACCATGATCGGGAAGAAGCTGATCAGGAACGCGGTGAGGATGGCCGGGCCAATGCCGATGCCGAACCAGACCACGAGGATGGGCACAAAGGCGGCCTTGGGCAGCGCGTTGAAGGCGGTCATCAGCGGGTAGACGGCGGCATAGGCCAGGCGCGAGCTGCCAATCAAAAAGCCCAGCAACACGCCGACGACGATGGCAACGCCAAAGCCGGCCATCGTCACCCAGAAGGTGCGCCAGGCGTGGGTGGCGATAACGGCGTGGAACTCCAGAAATTGCTGCCAGATGAGCAAGGGGCTGGGGAAGATGAACTCCGACACCTGGAAGGCCGAGCAGATGATTTGCCAGACAATGACCACGGCGGCCAGCAGCAGCCAGGGCGACCAGCGTTCGAGCTTGGGGTTGTTGAGCTTGTACATAGGTGGTGGGCCTGGGCGCTTACTGGTTGATCACGGTGCCGGTCTTGCGCATCGCGCCGATGTGGCCGCGCAGCTCATGCACGATGTCGCTGAACTCCTTGGTGTAGGTCAGCTCCAGATCGCGCGGGCGGGGGATGTCGATATCGCGGCGCACCACAAAGCGGCCGGGGCTCTTGCTCATCACGTAGATGGAGTCGGCCAGGAACACGGATTCGCGCAGGTCATGCGTGACGAGGATGACGTTGAACTGCTGCTCGGCATGCAGATCGCGCAGGATGCACCATAGCTCTTCGCGGGTGAAGGCATCGAGGGCGCCAAAGGGCTCGTCGAGCAGCAGCATCTTGGGCTCATGGATCAACGCGCGGCAGATGCTGGCGCGCTGCTGCATGCCGCCTGACAGCTCCCAGGGAAACTTGTCCTCATAGCCCGCCAGGCCGACCTTTTGCAGCAGGCGGCGGGCGCGCTCCTCGTACTCCTGGCGCCGCGCCTTGAACTGGCTGCGGTGGGGCTCGACAATCTCCAGCGGCAGAAGCACATTGTCGACCGTGGTGCGCCAGGGCAAGAGCGATGGCGACTGGAAGGCCATGCCCGATATCTTGAGCGGGCCGGTGACGGGCTGGCCATCGATGCGGATCTTGCCGATGCTGGGCATGCGCAGGCCGGTGGCCAGCTTCATGAACGTGGATTTGCCGCAGCCCGAGGGGCCGACGATGGCGATGAACTCGCCACGGCGCACTTGCAGGTCAATGGCTTCGACGGCGAACTGGTTCTTGGCCTGCAACTCGTCGTTGTAAGCCAGCCAGACATCGCGAAACTCAACAAAGGCAGGGTCTTGGAGGGAGGCCGTCATAGGGTGCAATCGTCTTCAAAAGGGCAGGGCGCGGGCAGCACCCTGCAGGCGGCAAGATCAGCGCTTGGGGAGGATGTCCAGCTCGGCAGCGCTGGGCAGAAAGCTGCCGTTCCACACCGCCTGGGCTGGCACGGGGTTCTTGGTCTCGTAGGCCTTGGCAACCTGCTCGGCCATCAGGCCCAGGCGTTCGGTACGCAGCTGGCCAAAGCCTTCTTCGCGCGCGCCCTTGCTGTCGATGGCGGTGTCGATCGTGAGCTTGAGGCGCTTCACCTCCAGCGGCACATTGACCAGGCCATCCTTGGCCTTGAGCGACGCGATGGCGGCCTGCGGATCGGCAATCGCCTCCTTGGCTCCCTTGGCAAAGGCCTTGAGGAAAGCGCGCACCGCTTCGGGTTTCTCGGCAATCAGCTTGGGGCTGGCGATGATGACATTGCCGTAGAGCTGCACGCCATGGGTGGCATAGGGCAGTACGACCACGTCTTCGGCCTTGATGCCACGCGCCTCCAGGTTGAGCAGGCTTGTGAAGGTGTAGCCGGTGACGGCATCCAGATCGCCGCGCACCAGCATGGTTTCGCGCAGCGGTGGATCCATCGTCGTCCACTGCACGGCGCCCACGCCATTGGCCTGCGCAAAGATCGGGAAGGTGCGGCGGCCCGCATCAAAAATCGGCGCGCCCATCTTCTTGCCGGTCAGGTCGCTGGCCTTGGTGATGCCGGATTTTTTCAGCGCCATCACCGATGCGGGTGTGGTGTTGTAGATCACCATGATGGCCACCGGCTTGATCGGCGCATCGGGGTTGTTGGCATGGAACTCCATCAGCGCGGCCAGGTCGGCAAAGCCCAAATCGTGCGTGCCCGATGCCACGCGCTGGATGGCGCCGGCGCCACTGGCAGCTTCCACCGTCACATCCAGACCAGCCTGCTTGAAGTAGCCCTTTTGCTCGGGGTGCACAAAGAGGGCGGCCGGGCCTTCAAAGCGCCAGTCGAGCTGGAACTTCAGCGGCGTCAGCGGCTGGGCCAGTGCGCTGCAGGTGCTGGCGGCGGCCAGCAGGGCCAGGGATGCGTGGAGAAAGCTGCGTTTTTTCACGGGATGGTCTCGTCAGGTGGTGGGGGCAATGGGGTAAAGGAGGCTTGGGATGGCTTACTTTTTGGGGAGCACATCAAGCACGGCGGCGGGCGGCAGAAAGCTGCCGTTCCAGACGTCTTCTGCCTTGACGCGGGTCTTCGTGCCATAGGCGTCCGAGACCTGGGCGGCCATCAGGCTCAGGCGGCTGCTGTCCAGGCGGCCAAAGCCTTCCTTGCGGGCATCGGCGCTGTTGATGACGGTGTCGATCGCCAGCTGCAGGCGGCGCGTCTCCAGCGCCACATTGGCGATGCCATCACGCGCCTTGACGGACTGGATCGCCTGGGCCGGGTTGGCGATCACGCCCTTGGCGCCCTGGGCAAAGGCGGTCAGGAACTTCTTGATCGCCTCGGGCCGCTCCTGGATCATCTTGGGGCTGGCGATGATCACGTTGCCGTAGAGCTTGACGCCATAGTCGGCGTATTGCATCACCACCACATCGCTGGCCTTGGCGCCGCGCGCCTCCAGGTTCAGCAGGCTGGTGAAGGTGAAACCGGTGATGGCATCGACATCGCCGCGCACCAGCATGGTTTCGCGCAGGGGCGGGTCCATCGCCGTCCAGGCGACGTTGCTGACGCCATTGGCCTTTTCAAAAATAGGGAAAGCCTTGCGCCCGGCATCGAACACCGGCGCGCCCAGCTTCTTGCCACTCAGATCGGCGGGGGTCTTGATGCCCGACTTCTTGAGCGCCATCACCGAAGCCGGCGTGTTGTTGTAGACCACCATGACGGCGACCGGCTTGTTGGGCGCGTCGGGGTTGTTGGCATGGAACTCCATCACCGAGGCCAGGTCGGCAAAACCCATGTCATAGGTGCCCGATGCCACGCGCTGCACCGCGCCGCCCGAGCCATTGCCGGCATCCACCGTCACATCCAGGCCCTGGGCCTTGAACAGGCCTTGCGCGACCGGCTGCAGGAAGAAGGCGGCCGGCCCCTCAAAGCGCCAATCGAGCTGGAACTTGATGGGGGTGTCTGCTGCCTGGGCCGCACCCCAGGACAGCGCCAGGGCGGCGACGGTGGTCTTCAGAAAACTGCGCTTGTGCATGGGGGTCCTCCGATGTTGCATACAAGGTCGTTTGCAAGATCGGTGCCAGTTTGTAAGCTCCTGTAGGCAGGCGCTGTTGCACCAGGCTGGTGCAAATGCAGGGTGGTGAATGGATCCGCGTGCACGCGCCGATGCATGGCCGCGCATCCGCTTGGTGCAGCTTGTATACATGCTTGGTCGGCTACTGGCGCGCGGGCGGCCCGGCATGGCAATTGCAAGCAAAATGCGCCATCCAGACGATGAGAAAACGCCCATGACCGAGATCGACTTTGCCCAGCTGGGCACCTACGAACGCTACAAGCTGATGGCCAGCCTGATCGTGCCGCGCCCGATTGCGTTGGTGACGACCCTGGGCGCAGACGGCACCATCAATGCGGCCCCTTTCAGCATGTTCAACATGATGGGCGAGGACCCGCCGGTGGTGATGCTGAGCGTGAACAAGCTGCAGGACTCCGCGCAGAAAGACACTGCCACCAACATCCTGCGCGACAAGGAGTTTGTGGTGCACATCGCCGACGAAGCGATGGCCGCCGCCATGCACCGCTGCGGCGACCGCCTGGCCCCGCACGAGAGCGAGCTGGATCACACGGGCTTAACTGCCACCCCTTCCCAAAGCGTGCGCCCCCCACGCATCGTGCAAGCCCCCGTCGCCTTCGAATGCGTGCTGCACGAAACCCTTGAAACCCCGAGCCGCTACGTCTTCATCGGCCGGGTGCAGTGGCTGGCCGTACGCGACGGCCTGGTCGACACCGAAAAATGGCGGGTGCGCCTGCAGGAGTTCTTCCCCGTCGGGCGCTTTGGCGCGAGCTTTTACATCAACTGCCGCGAGCGCTTTGCGATTGAGGCGGGGGAAGGATTGGCTGCTGCGCAGAGTGGGGTGGGTAGTACGGCGATTGATGAGATGTGAGGGGGTACCTATATCTAGAAGATGGTCTTCATGTATGAGCTGGTGAAGGAAAACAATAGCTAACTAAAGTCCTTTGTGCCGCATCAGGAGCGTTGAAGTGTTGAGTTCCAAATTCCTGCGTAGTACTTTCCGCATAATTTCGCTTTTAAGTGTTGGAGGAATCAATGAAGGTACCTTTTGACATCCGCACGTCTACCAAGATAGGTTTACATGGCGGGGAACGCTACATCGTCACCCGAGGGCGTACAGGGTATTTAAGAATTGTTGGTGATGAGCCCCAGTGGTTGCTGATGACCGCGACAGCAGATGAGGATGATGGGCGAATCCGCCGTTGTTCAGATCAATTGAGATTGGTTGAAGCAGCTATGCGACTTGGTAAAGAGCTGAACACTGCACCAACCGTAGAAAAGGACTGGATGGGGCGTGAGTACGTCAAGATCGGCCTTATTACCAGAGATTCAGTTCAAACTCCAGACGAGTTTGAAAATGAGAACAATGCTGCCATCATTAGGTTTTTTGAGCTATTTGATCAGTGCACTGACCTGAGAACACGCGGGGAAGATGACTTGCGAAATCTGTACGATGCCTTATCTCTGGACGATGGAGGAGGAGACGTTTATCTCTGCGATGGCGTTTGGCTTAGTAGTGACGGATCTTTAAGTGATCGAGGTAGATGAATTCAATCTATTTGCTAAATAGCGAGTGGATGTTGCTGTTGCCAAAGTTGTTCATCAACTGACTGTGACGAGGGCGTGATTGCTTCTTCTGAGACATGCAGTGTTCGGCCAGAAGGATGGATTTTTGCAGCACGGTTACTTTTTGAGTAACCCGCTGGTTGTCTCGCGTCACATTTAGTCGCCTAGACATTGTCTCTATCAAGGCAAATTCTCCCGAAAGATGACCTGGCTGCGCACGATGTCCACCGCCGTCATCGTGTCGAGCTGGTCGCGCAGATTGCTGAACATGCGGATGCAGCTCATGATGATGCCCAGGTGGCTTTGGGTGATGACCGCGTCCATCGTGCCGTTGATCAGCAGCGCGCGGGTGTCGGGGGTGAGGCCGTGGCCGATGAGGACGACCTGGTGCTCGCGGCCGGCTTCCTGCAGCGCGCGGCCTACCCCATCCGATGACCCTCCGATGTTGTAGATGCCGGCGATATGCGGGTGGCGCTGCAGCAGCTCCTTGGTCTGCTGGTAGTTGCGGGACGAGTCGTCGTAGCTCTCGCGCAGGCCCAGGATCTGCATGTCGGGGAACTGCTCGGCATGCAGTTGCAGAAAGCCGCCTTCGCGTTCTTCATGCGCCAGGTAGCTGCGCGATCCTGCAATCAGCGCGATTTGCGCATCGCGGCGCTGGCTGCCGATAAAGCGGGCCAGCAGGTAGGCGGCGGTGCGGCCGGCGGCACGGTTGTCCAGCCCCACATAGGCGATGCGGGCGCTGTTGTCCAGGTCGGAAATAACGGTCAACGTCGGCACGCCCCGGTCAGCGAGTTGCTGCACCGCTTCGCGCACGGCGGGGTGCTCGATCGCCATGAAGGCGATACCCTGCACCCGTTTGCCCAGGCGCAGCAAGGTAGCGGCCAGCGCTTCGGGGTTGAAGCTTTCGACATATTCCACCTGGCATTTGACGTTGAACGGCGCCTGGTGGCTTTCTGAAAAACCAATGGTGTCGCCCAGCATGCGCAGATAGGGGTTCTGCCCCTGGGGCAGCACAAAGGCCAGCTTCCAGGGCGCGGATTGCGGCGCGGCATCGGCCAGCGCATCGGGCAGGTAGCCCAGCGCCTGGGCGGCCTGGCGCACCTTCTGCACGGTGATGGGGCGCACGCCGGGGCGCTGGTTCAGCACCCGGTCGGCGGTGGCGGTAGAGACACCCGCCAGGGCGGCCACGGTCTTGAGCGTGAGGCGCTGCGGCGGCGCTGCGGGGCTATGAGGCATCAGAAAACATCAAATTCAATCATTTTGTGCGTTTGACTATAGCAAGCCGTTTGCCTATCTTCCAGTATGAGATTTGTGCCATTACATCAATTCAAATCAAATATTAGGAGACAAGCATGAACGAACTCAGCCGCCGTTCCCTCATCAAGGGACTGACCGCCTTGCCTGCCGCAGGCATGGTGTCGGGCTTTCCATTGGTTGCGCGTGCCGCCGAGTTCTCGCTCAAATACGGCAACAACCTGCCGCTGAGCCACCCGCTCAACATCCGCGCGCAAGAGGCGGCGGACCGCATCCGCAAGGAAAGCAATGGCCGCGTCGAGCTGGCCATATACCCCAACAACCAGCTCGGCGGTGATACCGACATGCTGGCGCAGGTGCGCTCGGGCGGTATCGATTTCTTCACGCCATCGGCGCTGGTGATTGCGACCTTGGTGCCAGCTGCGGCCATCAATGCAGTGGGTTTTGCGTTTACCAACTACGACCAGGTCTGGAAGGCGATGGATGGCCCGCTGGGCGCGATGGTGCGGGCCGAGATTGCCAAGCGCAAGCTCTATGCGTTCGAGAAGATGTGGGACAACGGTTTCCGCCAGACCACCAGCAGCAAGGGCGCGGTGCACAGCGCCAAGGACATGGATGGCCTCAAGATCCGCGTGCCGGTGAGCCCGATGCCGATTGCGATGTTCAAGGGCCTGGGCGCTGCTCCGGCCAGCCTGCAGTTCTCCGAGGTGTACTCGTCGCTGCAGACCCGGATTGTGGATGCGCAGGAAAACCCGCTGCCCATCATCCAGGTGGCCAAGCTCTACGAGGTGCAGAAGTTCTGCTCGCTGACCAACCATATCTGGGATGGCTACTGGTTCATTGCCAACGGCCGCATGTGGGAGAGCCTGCCGGCCGATCTGAAGAAGATCGTGGCCACGGCGATCAACGATGCCGGCATGGCGCAGCGGGGGGATATCAGCCAGCTCAATGCCTCGGTACAGGCCGATCTTGCCAGCAAGGGCCTGCAGTTCAACCAGCCCGATGCGGAGAGCTTTCGCGCAGCGCTGCGCAGCTCGGGCTTTTACAAGGATTGGCAAGGCCGCTTCGGCAAGGACGTGTGGAGCCTGCTCGAAGGCGCCGTTGGCAAGCTCGCTTGAGCGATGCCCTGATTCACGCCCTGAAAGAGCATTGCCATGTCCCACCCTGCAACCCCCGCGCTGGCGGGGCTCTCGGCTGCGCCGCCCGACAACGCCTTGGCCTCGCTGGCCCGTGGCGTTGACCGTGGCCTGGGCGCCATCGTCGAGACGGCGGCCGCTGCCCTGGTGCTGGCCGAAATCATCGTGCTGTTTGCCGGCGTGGTGGCACGCTATGTGTTTCACCAGCCGCTGGTCTGGTCCGATGAGCTGGCTTCGCTGATGTTTTTGTGGCTGTCCATGCTGGGTGCCGTAGTGGCGCTGCGCCGGGGCGAGCACATGCGCATGACGGCATTCATCAACAACGTGCGGCCGGGCCTGCGCGCAGCGCTGGAGGCCTTTGCGCTGGCCGCATCGCTGGCCTTTTTGCTGATGGTGCTGGGCCCCGCCTATGAGTACGCGGAGGAAGAGGCCTTTATCACCACCCCGGCGATGGAGCTGAGCAATGCCTGGCGGGCCGCCGCGCTGCCGGTGGGCATGGGCCTGATGGCCGTGGTGGCCTTGCTGCGTCTGCTGACGCAGAGCAGCTGGCAAAAGGCGCTGGCCGCGGTGGCGCTGGTGGCCGCGCTGGTGCTGCTGTTCTGGCTGTGCCAGCCGCTGTTCAAGAGCCTGGGCAAGTTCAACCTGGTGATCTTCTTTGTGCTGGTGGTGGCGGGCACGGTGTTTGCGGGTGTGCCGATTGCGTTCTCGTTTGCGCTGGCCACCTTTGGCTACCTGGCGCTGACCACACGCACGCCGCTGGTGGTGATGGTGGGGCGGCTCGATGAAGGCATGTCGCACCTGATCATGCTGGCGGTGCCGATGTTCATTTTTCTGGGCTCGCTGATCGAGATGACCGGCATGGCCAAGGCGATGATCCAGTTTCTGGCCAGCCTGCTGGGCCGCGTGCGCGGGGGCCTGTCCTATGTGTTGATTGGCGCGATGTACCTGGTCTCGGGCATCTCGGGATCGAAGGTGGCCGACATGGCCGCGATTGCGCCGGTGCTGTTCCCCGAGATGAAAAAGCGCGGCGCCAAGGAGGGCGACCTGGTCGCGCTGCTGTCGGCCACCGGTGCGCAGACGGAGACCATTCCTCCGTCCATCGTGCTGATCACGATTGGCTCGGTCACCGGCATATCGATTGCTGCGCTGTTTACCGGCGGCATGCTGCCGGCGGTGGTGCTGGGCGCTGCGCTGTGCTGCGTCGTGTGGTGGCGTTACCGCAAAGAGGATCTGGGCGGTGTCGAGCGCTTCAGCGGCAAGCAGATTGGCCGCCTGCTGGTGATTGCGTTGCCGGCGCTGGCCTTGCCCTTTGTGATCCGCGCTGCGGTGGTGGAGGGCATTGCGACGGCGACCGAGGTCTCCACCATCGGCGTGGTCTATTCGGTGCTGGTGGGCCTGTTCATCTACCGCTGCTTTGACTGGCGGCGCCTCAAACCCATGCTGGTGGAGACCGCTTCGCTGTCGGGCGCGATCATGCTGATTGTGGGCTGCGCCACCGGCATGGCCTGGGGGCTGACGCAGTCGGGCTTCTCGGCTGACCTGGCCAAGGCGATGACCAGCATGCCGGGCGGCAGCTGGGGATTTCTGGCGATCTCCATCGTCTGCTTCATTGTGCTGGGCAGTGTGCTCGAAGGCATTCCCGCCATCGTGCTGTTTGGCCCGCTGCTGTTCCCCATCGCCAAAGCGGTGGGCGTGCACGAGGTGCATTACGCGATGGTCGTGATCTTTGCGATGGGCATCGGCCTGTTTGCACCCCCCTTTGGCGTGGGCTACTACGGCGCCTGCGCGATCAGCAAGGTCAACCCCAACGAAGGCATTCGGCCCATCGGCGGCTACATGCTGGCGCTCTTCGTCGGGCTGCTCTTTGTCGCGGCCATTCCCTGGATTTCCACCGGATTTTTATAAGCGGGCGGCGGCCACATGGCCCACATGGCCCACACGGCCCACCTGGCCGCCTGGCCCGCTTCCCGGTCTGTGTCTGTATCGCGTGCACCCACGTGAGGCAGTGCCCATGCCATCAACGCAACAACCAACCCTATAACAAACGAAGGACAAGCTATGAGCCGCTTTTTGGGAGAGATCCGCCAGCTGGGCTATGTGGTCAACGATATCGAGGCTGCGATGAAGTACTGGAGCGAGACCCTGGGCGTGGGCCCCTGGTTTTACAACCCGAAGGTGCCGATCGAGAACTACCGGTACGCGGGCGAGCGCTACCAGCCCCACAACTCGGTGGCGCTGGCCAACTCGGGCTTTGTGCAGGTGGAGCTGATCCAGGTGCGCAACGATGTGCCATCGATGTACCGTGACTTTCTGCGCGCCGGCCGCACGGGCCTGCAGCATGTGGCGTACTGGACCACCGACTACGACGCCGATCTGCAGCGCCTGCTGGCGCAGGGCTTCCAGCCGCAGATGAGTGGCGAGGTGGGCAAGAACGGCCGCTTTATCTACTTTGACACCGAGTACCACCCGGGCACGGTGATCGAGCTGTCCGAGGTGATGGGCCCCAAGGGCAGGATGTTTGACCTGATCCGCGCGGCCTCCCAGGACTGGGATGGCCAGAACCCCGTGCGCCCTTTCCCCGACCTCAACACCCTGTGAAGGCCGGCCCGCGCTGGGCCTGGACATGCGATGACATCTACCTATTTTGAAGCCAGCTACCTGATCGAGACGCCACTGGCGCCCGAGGCCGTGGCCGAGGTGATGGCCGGTGAGCAATCCTGCGGCACCTTTGCCCGCGTGGCGGGCGAGACCGATGACCTGCGGGCACGCGCGCGTGCCCAGGTGCTGCAGGTGCAGCCGCTGGGCACGGTGGACCGGCCCAGCCTGCCCAATGCCTGGCTGGAGCGCCAAGGCTATGGCGCGGGTGCCCACTGGCAGCGTGCGCGCGTGCGCATTGCCTTCCCCATTGCCAATGTGGGCGCCAACCTGCCCACCTTGGCCGCCACGGTCAGCGGCAATCTGTATGACCTGGGAGAGGTGTCAGGCCTGCGGCTGGAGTGCCTGGACCTGCCTCCAGACTATCGCGACCAGTTCGATCTGCCGGCCTTGGGGATGGCCGGCACGCGGCGCAGCATTGGCGCTGCCCATGGTGCCATGGTGGGCACCATCATCAAGCCGAATGTGGGCCTGTCCGCCCAGCAGACGGCCGACCTGGTGCGGCAGCTCTGCGATGCGGGCGTGGACTTTATCAAGGACGACGAGGTATCAGCCAACCCGGCGCATGCGCCTCTGCAGGAGCGCATTCCAGCGGTGATGCGCGTGATCCGCGAGCACCGGGAGCGCACCGGCAAATGGGTGATGGTGGCCTTCAACATCACCGATGAGACCAGCGCCATGCTGCGCCATGCCGATCTGGTGCAGCAGGAGGGCGGCAGCTGCGTGATGGCCAGCATCAACTGGTGCGGGCTGTCGGGCATCCAGAGCCTGCGGCGACATACCCCGCTAGCGCTGCATGCGCACCGCAATGGCTATGGCGCGCTGTCGCGCGACCCGATGCTGGGCATGGGCTACCAGGCCTACCAGACCCTGTGGCGCCTGGCCGGGGTGGACCATGTGCATGTGCACGGCCTGCAGGGCAAGTTTGCCCAGCCCGATGCCGAGGTGGTGGAGTCCGCGCAGGACTGCCAGCGGCGCCTGTCTGCCGTGCAGGACGACCGGGTGCTGCCCGCATTCTCATCGGGCCAGTGGGCGGGCACGGTGCCGGCCACCTGGGCGGCGTCGCAGAGCGATGACCTGCTGTTCATGGCGGGCGGCGGCATTCTGGCGCACCCCGATGGCCCGGCTGCCGGCGTGCTGAGCATTCGCCAGGCCTGGGCTGCCGTGCGCGCCAGCAGCAGCCTGGACGACTATGCACGGCATGCGCCGGAGCTGGCGCGCGCGCTGCAGTTTTTTGGCAAGCGCGGATAGGCGCCATGCTGGACACCTTGCTGCGCGGCAAGCCCGCCGTCGTCTGGTATGGCGATGACTTTACCGGTGCGACCGACACCCTGGCCACGGTGGCGCAGGCGGGCCTGCGTTCTCTGCTTTTTCTGGATGTGCCGACCGGGGCGCAGCGGGCCAAGGCCGGGCCCTTGCAGGCCATGGGCATCGCCGGTGCGGCCCGCAGTCTGAGCCCCAACGCAATGGCCGATGTGCTGGCGCCGGTGGCGCAGTTCATGGCCGCCAGCGGCGCGCCGCTGCTGCACTACAAATGCTGCTCCACCTTTGACAGTGCCCCGCATGTGGGCAGCATTGGTGCGGCGGTGGCGGCCTTGCGCAAGGTGGCAGCCGCATCGCCAGCGGTGATCGTTGGCGGCCAGCCCAATATTGGGCGTTTTTGCGCCTTTGGCAACCTGTTTGCGCAGGCCGGGCCGGGTGGGGCGGTTCACCGTATTGACCGCCATCCCACCATGCGGCAGCACCCTGTCACCCCGATGGACGAGGCCGATCTGCGCCTGCACCTGTCCAGGCAGGGGCTGGCCGATATTCGGCTGCTGAGCACGCGGCAGCTGGAGCTGGCGGGTGCTGATACCGAGGTGCTGTTGCGCTGGATGCAGGCGCAAGAAGGCGCAGGCCCTGTGCCAGATGCCTTGCTGATCGACCTGGTGCACGAAGCCCAGCTGCCGCAGATTGGCGCGCTGCTGTGGGCGCGTGCGCAGCAAGCGCCGTTGCTGGCCGTGGGGCCCAGCGGCGTGGAGCAGTGCCTGATAGCAGGCTGGCGCCAACTGGGATGGTTGGGCGATGTGCCAGCGGCTGAACCGCTGGCGCCCGCGCAGGGCCCGGTGCTGGTGCTGGTCGGCAGCCTGTCGCCGGTCTCCCGCCAGCAGATCGCGGCCAGCCAGCAGTTTGACAAGCGGGAGGTGGAGGTGGGCCGGCTGCTGGCAGAGGAGGGCTATCTGAGCAATTGCGCGGCCCAGTTGGCCCAGGGCCTGCACGAGGGGCGCCATATGCTGGCGCACACCAGCCGGCCCAGCCAAGCGGTGGACGCGGCCACGACGGCAGCAGTGGCACAGCGCAGCGCGCAGCTGGTGGCAGAGACCTTGCGCCTGCTGGCCGCACAGGGCCAGCCCTTGCGGCGCCTGGGCATTGCGGGCGGCGATACCTCCAGCCTGGCAACGCAGGCGTTGGGGCTGTGGGGACTGGCCTTCCACAGCGCCTTGGCGCCCGGGGTGACCCTGAGCGTGGCGCGCAGCGATGATGCGCGCATCGATGGGCTGGAGCTGATGCTCAAAGGCGGGCAGATGGGCGATGCGCAGCTGTTCGACCGGCTGGTGACGGGGGCGTGCTGAAAGCCGCCGTGGCTGAGTGGCAGACGTAAAAAAGCCCCAGGCGCTGTGCCTGGGGCTATCTTTGGGCTATCCGTGCAAACCAAACCAAGGCGCGGTGGGTGCCGCGCCAGGGCTTACTTGCCTTCCTTGCGGGCCTGGGCCTGGGCGGCGACCAGGGCGGTCATGTTGACCACGCGGCGCACGGTGGACGAGGGGGTCAGCACATGGGCGGGTGCCTCGCTGCCCAGCAGGATCGGGCCGATGGTGGTGCCGTGCGATGCCGTGGTCTTGAGCACATTGAACAGAATGTTCGCTGCGTCCAGGTTCGGGCAGATCAGCACATTGGCTTCACCGGTCAGGCTCGACTCGATGAGGGTGCGCTCGCGCACGTGTTCGTCCAGCGCGGCGTCGCCATGCATCTCGCCATCGCATTCGATGTCGGGGTTGGCGGCGGCAAACAGGTCGCGGGCAGCGCGCATCTTGAGCGCCGACTTGCGGGTGGACGAGCCGTAGTTGCTGTGCGACAGGAAGGCCACCTTGGGCGGCAGGCCAAAACGCTGCACCTCTTGCGCGGCGAGCTTGGCGATCTGGGCCAGCTCTTCGGCGGTCGGGTCTTCGTTGATGTAGGTATCAGCGATGAACAGCGTGCGGTTTTCCAGCATCAGCGCGTTCACGGTGGCCAGGCGGTTGGCATCGGTCTGGTGGCCCAGCACGTCTTCGATATGGCCCAGGTGCTTGTCGAAGCGGCCCATCACGCCGCACAGCATCGCATCAGCATCGCCCAGGTGCACCATCAGTGCGGCGATCACGGTGTTGGAACGGCGCACGGCAGACTTCGCGACCTCGGGGGTCACGCCATTGCGGCCCATCAGGGCGTGGTAGGCCTCCCAGTACTGGCGGAAGCGGGGGTCATCTTCCGGATCGACGATGTCCACATCCTTACCCAGTTGCAGGCGCAGACCGGCCTTGGCGATGCGGGCCTCGATGACGGCAGGGCGGCCGATCAGGATCGGCTTGGCCAGGCCGTCGTCCACGGCGACCTGCACGGCGCGCAGCACGCGCTCGTCTTCGCCTTCGGCGTAGGCCACGCGTTGCACATGGCTCTTGGCCGCAGCAAACACCGGGCGCATGAACATGCTGGTCTGGTAGACGAAGCGGGTGAGGTTCTCACGGTAGGCGTCGATGTCTTCGATCGGGCGTGCAGCCACGCCGGACTCTTGTGCAGCCTTGGCCACGGCGGGCGCAATGCGCAGGATCAGGCGCGTGTCGAACGGGGTGGGGATCAGGTAGTCGGGGCCGAACTTCAGCTCCTTACCCTGGTAGGCGGCAGCCACTTCGTCGCTGACGTCCTGTTTGGCCAGCGCGGCGATTTCGCGCACGCAGGCCAGCTTCATCGCCTCGGTGATCTTGCTGGCGCCGCAATCGAGCGCGCCACGGAAGATGTAGGGGAAGCACAGCACGTTGTTGACCTGGTTCGGGTAGTCCGAACGGCCGGTGGCGATGATGCAATCGGGACGAACGGCCTTGGCCAGCTCAGGGCGGATTTCTGGCTCGGGGTTGGCCAGCGCCAGGATGATGGGCTTGTCGGCCATGGTCTTGACCATGTCGGCCGTCAGCACGCCCGGGGCGGAGCAGCCCAGGAACACGTCAGCGCCGTTGACCACGTCGGCCAAGGTACGGGCCTCGGTCTTTTGCGCGTAGCGCGCCTTGGAGGCATCCAGGTTGCCAGGGCGGCCTTCGTAGATCACGCCCTTGGAGTCGACCATGAAGATGTTCTCGCGCTTGACGCCGAGGCCCACCATCACATCGACGCAGGCAATGGCTGCAGCGCCCGCGCCGGAGACGGCGATCTTGACGTTGCCGATTTGCTTGTCGACCAGTTCCAGGCCGTTGAGCAGCGCAGCGCTGGAGATGATGGCCGTGCCGTGCTGGTCGTCATGGAACACCGGAATGTTCATGCGCTTGGACAGCTCTTGCTCGATGTAGAAGCACTCGGGTGCCTTGATGTCTTCGAGGTTGATGCCGCCCAGCGTGGGCTCGAGGCTGGCGATGATGTCGATCAGCTTGTCTGGATCGCGCTCGGCCAGCTCGATGTCGAACACATCGACGCCGGCGAACTTCTTGAACAGGCAGCCCTTGCCTTCCATCACCGGCTTGCTGGCCAGCGGGCCGATATCGCCCAGGCCCAGCACGGCGGTGCCATTGGTGATCACGCCGACCAGGTTGCCGCGCGAGGTGTAGTCGGCTGCCAGGCTGGGATCGGCTTCGATGTCCAGGCAAGGGTAGGCCACGCCTGGCGAATAGGCCAGCGACAGGTCACGCTGGTTGGACAGCGGCTTGGTGGGGGTGACGGAGATCTTGCCCTTGCTCGGGCTGCGATGGTATTCGAGTGCGGCTTCGCGCAGTGCCTGTTCGGCGGCGGACAGTTGTTGTGCCATAAGAGTGAATCAATCCAGTGTGAACCCAGCTGATGATAAAGGCGCAGGCCCACCCCTATGGGGCAGTGGGCCTAAGTTTCGATGCTGCACCGCAGCAATCTTGTCAGTGGGCATCTGCTTGCTGCGCAGCCTTGATGATCTGGGCCTGGTCAAGTTTGGCGCCGTTGAAAAACAGGTTCAACGCCACCGCACAGATGGAGGCCAGCAGGATGCCCGATTCGATCAGCGGGTGGATGGCGTGGGGCATCCACTGGCGGAATTGCGGTGCAATCAGCGGAATCATGCCGACGCCGATGGACACCGCCACCACCATGGCGTTGTAGCGGTTATGGCGGAAGTCCACGTTTGACAGGATGCGGATGCCGGTGGCAGCGACCATGCCGAACATGACCAGACCCGCACCGCCGAGCACCATCGTCGGCAGCGATTCGACCAGCGCACCCAGCTTGGGCAGCACGCCCAGAATGATCAGGATGAAGCCGCCGGCCACGCAGACAAAGCGGCTCTGGATGCCGGTGACTGCCACCAGGCCCACGTTTTGCGAGAAGCTGGTGTAGGGGAAGGTGTTGAAGATGCCGCCCAGCAAGGTGCCCAGGCCATCGGTGCGCAGGCCCCGGGTCAGGTCGGCCGGGGTGACCTCCTTGTTCGTCATGTCGCCCAGCGCCAGGAACATGCCGACCGATTCGATCATCACGACGATCATCACCAGGGTCATCGTCAGGATCAGGATGGGGTCGAACACCGGCATCGCAATCTCGAACGGCATCACAAAATCAAACCATTCGGCATGCGCCACTTTTTCATAGGTCATCAAGCCCATCGCCGAGGCGACGATGGCGCCAATGACAATGCCGGCCAGCACCGCGATATTGGCCATGAAGCCCTTGGCGAACTTGGTGATCAGCAGGATGGAGACCAGCACCAACGCAGAGATGCCCACGCCGCTCAGGTCCGCATAGCGGGGGTTGGGGACCGACGGCAGAATCGCCAGCCCATGGGGGATGGGGGGCAGCGCCGAGCCGGGCGCGCCAGCGGCCACCTGCGCACTCTGCAGCCATTTGACATGCTCTGGATTGGGCACCGACGGCGCGGTGGGGCCGGCGGGGTTGCCAAAGATCCAGTTGATGCCCACGCGCATCAGGCTGATGCCGATGACGGTGATGATGGTGCCGGTGACGACCGGCGGGAAGAACCGCAGCATGCGGCTGACCAGCGGTGAGATCAGTATCGAGATGACCCCCGCCCCGATGACCGAGCCAAAGATCAGGCCTGCGCCATAGACGCCGCCATTGGTCTGCGCCATCGAGATCATCGGCGCCACGCTGGCAAAGGTCACGCCCATCATCACCGGCAGCTTGATGCCAAACCAGCGGGTCGCGCCCCAGGCCTGAATCAGGGTAACCAGACCGCAGACGAACAGATCGGCCGATATCAGCTTGGCTATCTGGTGTGAATCGAGGTTGAGCGCGCGCCCCACGATCAGCGGCACCGCCACGGCCCCCGCGTACATGACCAGTACATGCTGCAAGCCCAAGGTGGTGAGGCGCCCCAGGGGCAGCACCTGGTCAACGGGGTGTTTGTCAGATTGCATCTTTATCACTCCTCATGCGGGGGAATTTGACTGAATAAGCCAGTGTTATTGCTTAGGAATCCATACAAAAAGTGTATACACATGCACTGCAACAGCACCCCCCTGATTACCCTCAAGCAGCGCCGTTGCTGCAGCTTCAAACCCTGTGGCCGATGAGCGGCCCGCCCCCCCGCAAAGCTTGCAGGCACAAGCAAAACTGCCCCCGGGCGCCGGGCCAGGGGGCAGTTGGTAAAAGGATGTTTTCGGCGGCGTGCTGGAGCGCCGCGTTGGATCAGGCCAACAGATCGACCAGCGAGCGGGCGATGACCTTGGTGGCGCGGCGCAGGTCTTCCAGGTCGAGGCGCTCGTCGGCGCGCTTGGCATGGCTTTCCAGCACGGTGCGCGGGCCTGCGCCGTAGATGACGCCGGGAATGCCGCGCTCTACATACAGGCGCACATCGGTGTACAGCGGCGTGCCGACGGCCGGAGGCTTTTCGCCAAACAGCGCTTCGCCATGGGTCTGGATGGCATCGACCAGCGGCTGGTTGCCGGCCAGCGGCGTCATCGCATTGGCCAGCAGCAGGCGCTTGATGTCGATGCGCACAGCGTCATCGCCCTGGTAGCCGCGCTCGCTGTTGAAGCGCTCCACCGCCTTGGCAATCACCTGGCGGATATGGGCCTCGACCTCGACCGGGTTCTCCTCGGGGATCATGCGGCGGTCAATCTTGAGCAGCACCTTGCCGGGGATCACATTGGTGTTGGTGCCGCCTTCGATGCGGCCAATGTTCAGGTAGGGGTGCTTGATGCCTGCAACTTTAGAGCAGACCTTTTGGTAGGCGGTGTTTTCCGCATACAGGTCGTTCATGATCGCGACGGTGGCCTGCAGCGCATCCACACCGGTGTGGGGCACGGCGGCATGGGCCATCTTGCCGTGCACGGTGATCTCCATCTGCAGGCAGCCATTGTGGGCGACGACCACTTCATAGCTGAATCCAGCGGCGACCATCAGGTCGGGCTTGGTCAGGCCTTTTTCCAGCAGCCAGCCGGGGCCCAGCAGGCCGCCAAACTCTTCGTCATAGGTAAAGTGCAGCTCGACTGCGCCCTTGCTGGGCTTGGCCACGGCCTCCAGTGCGCGCAGCGCGTAGGTGAAGGTGGAGAAATCGCACTTGCTCACGGCGGCAGCCCGGCCGTAGAGCTTGCCGTCGACAATGCGGGCGCCATAGGGGTCATGGCTCCAGCCCTCGCCAGGCGGCACCACATCGCCATGGGCATTGAGTGCAATGGTGCGGCCCGAGCCGGCTGCGCCAAAGGGGCGGCGCACGATCAGGTTGGTGATGGACGTCATGCCATAGGCTTCAACATCGGCCTGGGGTACCTCATGCTTTTCTGCGGTGTAGCCCATGGCCTGCAGCAGCTCGGCAGTGCGCTCGGCATGCGGCGTGTTGTCGCCTGGCGGCGTGTCCGTGGGGACTTGCACCAGCTTCTGGAAGAACTGCACCTGCTCGTCAAAGTGCTGGTCGATCCACTGGTCCAGGGCGGCGTAGGTGGCGTTGTTCGTGGTCATACGGTTTCGTTTTCTAGTTGTTGAAGGACGTGGCTGAAGCTGTCGATCGCCAGTTGCATGTCATCGGCGGTCGAGGATTCCAGCGGGTTGTGGCTGATGCCACTGTTGATGCCGCGCACAAAGAGCATGGCCTGGGGCATGATCTCGTGCAGCTTCATCGCATCATGGCCGGCGCCGCTGGGCATGCGGAACAAGGGCACGCCCTGGGCGGCCACGGCCTTTTCCCAGCGCTGTTGCCAGGCGGGAGCGCTGGGGGCCGCTGCGGCCTGCATGGTTTGCTCGGCGCGGTAGCGCAGGCCACGCTTTTGCGCAATCGCCTCCAGCTGGCCCATCACGTCGCGCACCAGCGCATCGCGCTGCGGATCGGTGGGGGCGCGCATGTCGATGCTGAACTTGCACAGGCCGGGTACGACGTTGATCGAGCCGCTGGGCACCTCCAGCATGCCGACGGTGGCGACCGAGTCGCCATCCTGCGCGGCGCGCTGCTCGGCGTACAGCATCAGCTCGGCCACGCCGCAGGCGGCATCGCGGCGGCGGTCCATCGGCGTGGTGCCGGCATGGCTGGCCATGCCCTGCATCTCGCAGACAAAGCGCGAGCTGCCATTGATCGAGGTGACGATGCCCAGCGGAATATCCAGCTCGGTCAGCACCGGGCCCTGCTCGATGTGCACCTCGATAAAGCCCAGGTACTGCGAGGCATCGCGCTGGATCTTGGGGATATCGTCGATGCACAGGCCGGCGTGCTGCATGGCCTCGCGCATCGTGATGCCGGCGGCGTCTGCCTGGTCCAGCCACTGCGGGTTGAAGTGGCCGATCAGCGCGCCCGAGCCCAGGAAGGTGGCCTTGTAGCGCTGGCCTTCCTCCTCGGCAAAGGCCACCACCTCGATGCCGAAGGGCAGGCGTTTGCCGGCGCGGTGCAGCTCGCGCACACAGGCCATCGGCACAAAGATGCCCAGGCGCCCGTCGTACTTGCCACCGTTGCGCACGGTGTCGTAATGGCTGCCGGTCAGCAGGTACTTGCCGCCTTCTTGCGCAGGGCGGTAGCGGCCCACGACATTGCCGACCGCATCGATTTCGACCTCGTCAAAGCCGCTGTCGCGCATCCAGTGGCTGATGCGCTGGGCGCAGGCGCGGTGGGCATCGGTCAGGTAGGTGACGGTGAGCTGGCCTTTTTCGGCAAAGCCCTCGTCGCTGTGCTGGGCCAGGCGCTCCTGCCAGTCCCAGACGTCGTTGCCCAGCACCGGCTCGTAGCCGAACTTGTCGTTCAGGCGGATCTCGGCGATGCGGTGGATGTTGCGCAGCGCCTCCTCGCGCTCGAAATCGGGGTGGTGGTTCAGGCGCCGCGCAAAGGTGGCGATGATCTCCTGCTTGGGCAGGCCCAGGCCCCGGGGCCCGCGCACCGCCAGGATGAACGGAAAGCCAAAGCGCGCGTTGTAGTCCGCATTGAGCTGCTGGATCTGCGCAAACTCCTCAGCGGTGCACTGGGTGAGACCCGCGCGGTTTTGCTCCGAGGTGGACTCTGCCGTCAAGGTGTTGGCCACCATGGCCTTGCCTGCCAACTCGGGGTGGGCGCGGATCAGCGCGAGCTGCGCATCGACCGGGGCCTGCGCCAGCACACGCACCATCGCGTGCTTGAGCTGGGCGAGCGAGGCAAAGGGCCGCTGGGCCAGCGCGGCCTGGGCAATCCAGGGCGAGTGCTCGTACAGCCCATCGAGCATGGCCAGTGCCGCATCGGGCGTGGCTTGGTTGAGTTGTTCCAGGGTCAGGGCCATGTGTTTCCTATCGAATGGATGGGTGCCGTTTGCGCACGCGCGGGGTGGTGTCGTCTTTCAGAGCGTGGGCGCGGGAAAGCGCTCGGCCCAGTGGCGGGCGATGTCGATGCGGCGGCAGACCCAGACGTTCTGGTGCTGCTGGATATGGTCCAGAAAGCGCTGCAGTGCGGTGATGCGGCCCGGGCGGCCCAGCAGGCGGCAGTGCATGCCGATGCTCATCATCTTGGGGCGGTTCTCACCGGCGGGGTCACCTTCGGCGTACAGCACATCGAAGCTGTCCTTGAGGTACTGGAAGAAGGGATCGGCATGCGAGTAGCCCTGGGGCAGCGCAAAGCGCATATCGTTGCAGTCCAGCGTGTAGGGCAGGATCAGCTGGTGGGCGGCGCTGCCGTCGCTCTTGCCGACCTTCATCCAGAACGGCAGGTCGTCGCCGTAGTAGTCGCTGTCATAGGCAAAGCCGCCAAAGTCGGCCACCAGGCGGTGGGTGTTGGGGCTGTCGCGGCCGGTGTACCAGCCCAGGCCGTGGGTGCTGCGGCTGCCGTAGAGGCTGTGGAAGATATCCATCGCCTGCTGCATGTGGGCGCGCTCCACGTCTTCGGGCGTGTTCTGGTAGTGCACCCATTTGAGGCCGTGGCAGGCCACCTCATGGCCCAGATCGGAAAACGCCTGGGCCAGTTCGCGGTGGCGTTGCAGTGCCGAGGCCACGCCAAACACCGTCAGCGGCAGACCGCGCTTCTCAAACTCGCGCAGCAGGCGCCATACGCCGGCGCGCGAGCCGTATTCATAGATGCCATCCATGCTCATGTGGCGGTCCGGGTAGGACGCCGGGTTGAACATTTCCGACAGGAACTGCTCGCTGCCCGGGTCACCGTGCAGCACATGGTTTTCGCCGCCTTCCTCGTAGTTCAGCACAAACTGCACGGCAATGCGCGCGCCCTGGGGCCACTGGGCGTGGGGCACATCGCGGCCGTAGCCGATGAGGTCGCGGGGGTAGGGGGTGGTAGCGTCGTAGGTCATAGCGTGATCGAGGACAGAGCCATGGATAAATCGTTGCTGGGAATCTCGCGTTCGAACTGCAGGCCTTGCTCGACATGCTCCAGGTGCGCGATCATCAGCCGCACAGCGCCTTCTGCATCCTTGCGGGCGAGGGCCTGCACGATCTCTTCGTGCTCCTCGTGCGAATGGGCGGCAGCGCTGGCCGACTGGTACATCAGGGTGATCAGCGCGCAGCGCGAGATCAGATCGCCCAGCAGCTGGGCCAGCACATCGTTGCCCATCAGCTCGGCCATGCGCACATGGAAGTCGCCCAGCAGCTCGGTGCGCTCGGTGACATCGGCGCGGTGTACGGCGGCGGCCTCTTGCCGCACATGCTCGCGCAAGACCTTGATCTGCTTGGGCGTGACGGTATCGACAAAGCTGCGGGTCATCTGCGCTTCGAGCATCTTGCGCACGGCAAAGACCTGGCGCGCTTCGGTGACGGACGGGGTCGACACAAAGGCGCCGCGTGCCGGCTCCAGCGTGACCAGGTGGTTCTGCGAGAGCTGGAACAGCGCCTGGCGCACCAGGGTGCGTGATACGCCAAAGTGGTCCGCGAGTTTCTGCTCGGCCAGCTTGGTGCCCGGCAGCAACCGGTGCTCGACGATGGCACGGGTCAGGGATTGGGCAATGGTGGACGTTGAGGTGGATTCCATGTCAGGATAGTAGGCCGAATGACAAAAAGTGTATACACTTTTAGTGCACATCACCAGTCCGATCTTACCCAGAATCATCAGGAGATTTACCTATGGGCCTGAGCACCCACGTTCTCGATACGATGCACGGCTGCCCCGCAGCGGGCATGGACATTGCACTGTATGCCACCGATGGCGGCGAGCTGCGCCTGATCCGGCGTGACACGCTGAACCACGACGGACGCACCCAGACCCTGTTGTTTGACAATGCATCGCTGCGCCCCGGCACCTACCGCCTGAGCTTTGAGGTGGCGGCCTACTTTGCCGCCAAGGGCGTGGAGCTGCCCAGCCCCAACTTTCTGAACCAGGTGAACCTGGACTTTGGCGTGGCCCATGCCGACCAGCATTACCACGTGCCGCTGCTGGTCAGCCCCTGGAGCTATTCGACCTACCGGGGGTCGTGAGGCGGGGCGCATGCACGCGGCCGCGTTTGACCTGTCTCAGGCACGCATCACCCAGCCTGTAGGCCGACGCCGCAAGTTGTATCTGCAGGCTTCCAGCGTCACGGGGTGTGGCTACCATTCTCTCCTAGGGGTACCGCCGAATAGACGGCGGTGCAGACCTGATTGCCATAACAGCAAATTTCAAAGGAGTAGGTATGCAACGTTTTTCCATGCGCACCCTGGGTGTTGCGGCGGCCGTGGTTGCCGGCGCTCTGTCGATGGCGGCCTGCACGGTCACCAAGCCTGAGACCAGCAATGCGCCGCGCGCAGACGAAACATCCGTCGATGCCCGCGCCAACGCTGCGCTGGAGCGCCTGTACCAGACCGCTCCTGGCTCCAAGGACCTGGTCGCGCGCTCCAAGGGCGTGCTGGTGTTCCCATCCGTCATTGGCGGCAGCTTTGTGATCGGTGTGGAGCATGGCCGTGGCGTGCTGCGCGTGGGTAACCGCAGCGACAGCTACTACAGCACCACCGGCGCGTCGATCGGCTGGCAGGCCGGTGGCCAGTCCAAGGCCGTCATCTATGTGTTCAACACGCCTGAAGCGCTGGCGAAGTTCCGCGACAGCAATGGCTGGTCGGTAGGTGCAGACGCCACCGTGGCCGCCGGCCGCATCGGCGCCAACGGCAGCATCGACACCACCTCGGCCCAGGCCCCTGTGACCAGCTTTGTGCTGAACAACGCAGGCCTGGAAGCGGGCGTGTCGCTGCAAGGCGCCAAGATCACCAAGATCAAGGAATAAAGCAGCGCCCACAGCGGCTGCTCAGCAGAAACCGGCCAGCTTTCACTGGCCGGTTTTTTTGCGCCTGCGCCTTGTGCGAGCGGCTTATTGCTGGCCTTCGCTCAAGGTGTGCAGCTGGAACTTGCCGGAGGCATCCCAGAGCCAGGTCTCGGTATAGGAGACCATCACCTCGCCATGGCGCAAATGCTGCGGGGCAGGGAAGGGGGCAGCGGCCTGCACCAGCGCCTCGATCTGTGGCGGCACCTCCTGGGCCTGCGCGGGCTCGCGCATCCAGTTCATGTCCTGGATATGGCCGTCTTCATCCAGCAGCAGCTCCAGCACGCCGATGGCGTAGAGCATGGGCGGCAGCATGCCGGGGTAGATGCGCTCGGCATAGCGGTCATACAGGTGGTGTGCGCAGCGCTTGCGGTAGGCCTCATCGGCAACCGGGTTGAGCACCGAGTCCTGGCCATCGGCTTGCGGGGACCAGGCGGGCATGCGCATGCCTGGCAATTCAGTGAGCACCGAGAGGTAGCTGTCCTGGTCGTCATCCTGCTCGGCGGGGCGGGCTGCGTTCGTAGCCTGGCCTGCCGCTGCATTGGCCGGCGCTGGCGCCTTTCGCGGTATACGAAAAAGCGTATGCCAAAGTCGTGACAGCAGGGAGGGAGAGGGTCGATCACTCATGGTACAAATCCGTCTACAGCGGCCCTGCAGTATCGCAGGCTGCTTTTCATCATGGAACAAGGCATGCCCGTACTGCAGCAATTATTGGCTCGCCTGGCGACGCAGGATGCCTGTCTGGTTCAGGTGGAGTCTACACAGGGATCGGCGCCGCGCGATACCGGGGCCTGGATGGCCGTGTTTGCCCAGGACCAGCTCGGTACGATTGGCGGCGGCCACCTGGAGTGGCAGGCTGCCAGCAAGGCGCGCGATCTGCTGGCCCGTGGCGGCGCGCCGTTGAGTGAGCGTTTTGCGCTCGGCCCGCGCCTCGGCCAGTGCTGCGGCGGCGTGGTGCAGCTGCGTTTTGAGCGGATTGCCCAGGCCGACAGCGCACGGCTGGCGCAGTCCCTGGCCCCGGTGTGCAGCCCGGTAGCGGTGTTTGGCGCCGGCCATGTGGGCGCAGCCCTGGTGCAGCTGCTGGGCACGCTGCCGCTGCACATCACCTGGGTCGACAGCCGCGAGCAGCTGTTTCCGCCCGGGCTGCCGGCCCAGGTGCAGACCGAGTATTCCGACCCGATCGAGATGGCGGTGGCAGACCTGCCGCCGGGCAGCAGTGTGTTCATCCTCACCCACGACCACCAGCAGGACCTGCAGATCACCCAGGCCTGCCTGCAGCGCCAGCGCCAGCACGGCGATCTGGACCTGATCGGTCTGATTGGCAGCGCCACCAAGCGTGCCAGTTTTGCCCACCGGCTGGCCGAGCGGGGTTTTGCCGATGCGGAGTTTGCCCGCATCACCTGCCCGATCGGGCTGCCGGGCATCCATGGCAAGGAGCCCGAGGTGATTGCGATTGCGGTGGCCGCGCAGCTGCTGCAGCACCTGCAACGCGCGCAGCATGCCTGATGCGTTTTTCACAGCGGGCAGGCACGGCGCAGGCGGTGCGGAGGCGGCCTGCAGCGGTTTTGCTGCGTTGCATCAGGGTTTTATCTAGGGGCTGTGCAGCTTTTTGCCGACCTTTGGGTGGCAGAAATTGCATACACTTTAAGTCTACAAAAGGTCGCAGCGGTGCCCCGGTCATGTCGATGATGGCTGTGGATTGCGGCCTGTCTGCTGCTCAGATCGCCCGCCGTGGTGAGCAGGTTCAACAAGTGGCCGGTGCCTCCACACTGGCGGCTTGAGGAGGAGAGCGGGGCATCACCCCTCCCTCGCACTGGCAGCCCCCACGCTGCCAAGGATGAGAGCAATGGAAGGCTATATCCTCGATTGGGCGAACCTGTTGTTGCGCTGGCTGCATGTGATCACGGCCATTGCCTGGGTGGGTTCCTCGTTCTATTTTGTGTTTCTCGACAGCAGTCTGACCCCGCCGGAGGACGAAGACCTGAAAAAACAGGGCGTCAGCGGCGAGCTGTGGGCCGTGCATGGCGGCGGCTTCTACCACCCGGTCAAGTTCAATGTCTCGCCGCCCAAGCTGCCGGACCACCTGCATTGGTTCTACTGGGAGAGCTACACCACCTGGCTGTCGGGCTTTGCGCTGCTGACGGTGTCCTACCTGTGGAACGCCAATATCTACCTGGTCAACCCGGCCGATCCCAACGCGATGAGCGCCCCGCTGGCGGTGTTCACGGCGCTGAGCTTTCTGGCGGTGTTCTGGCTGCTGTACGACGGCATCTGCCGCGTGTTCGGCTTCAAAAAGCATGGCGATGCGATTGTGGGCGCGATGGTGCTGGTGCTGGTCTGCATCGCCGCCTACCTGGCCTGCCATATCTTCCCCGGCCAGGCGGCTTTCCTGCTGATGGGCGCGATGCTGGCCACGTCGATGAGCGCCAATGTGTTCTTCTGGATCATTCCTGGCCAGCGCACCGTGGTGCGGGCCTTGAAGAATGGCGACCCGGTGGACCCCGTCTACGGCAAGCGCGGCAAGCAGCGCAGCGTGCACAACACCTATTTCACGTTGCCGGTGCTGTTTGCGATGCTGTCCAACCACTACGGCTGGCTCTACAACCAGAAGTACAACTGGCTGGTGCTCATCGGCATGATGTTCGCCGGCGCGGCCATTCGCCAGTTCTTTGTGCTGCGCCATGGCCACAAGCTCGGCCGCAACAAGCACCCCTGGCCTTATGCGCTGATCGGTGTGCTGGTGATTCTGGGCGTGATTGCCTGGCTGCGCCCCGGCCCCCAGCCTGCGGTGGCGGCAAGACCTGCCCCTGCCAGCCAGCCCGCTGCCGGCGCCGTACCGTACGGCGAAGTAGCCAAGGTGTTTGCCCAGCATTGCGTGCTGTGCCACAGCGCCACCGGCCTGGCGCAAAAGAATGTGAAGCTTGACAGCCCGCAAGAGGTGGCCCAGCACACGCAGCAGATCTACCAGCAGGTCGTCGTGCTGCGCAAGATGCCCTTTGGCAACCCCGAGGGGCTGAGCGCCGACGAGCGCGATCTGGTCAAGCGCTGGTTCGAGTCCGGGGCATCGACGGCGCCTTGATGGCCAGCGCCGGCAGGCTGGGCCGGCGCCCGGCCCGGAGAAATCCGACTACAGCCTGGGGTGGCTGATCGGCGTAGGATGGGAGGGTTGGGGCATGCCCAAGCCCCTGCTTGCGGTGGGCGGCTGGGGATGCGTGTCACAAATCCACATCTTCTCGCATGTCAAATTTCGATATCCAATTGCTGCTGACCGCCTTGGTGAGTGTGCTGGTGCTGGTGGCGCTGATTGTTTCGCGCATCCGCATGCACCCGTTGCTGGCCCTGCTGATCGTCTGTATCGGCGTGGGTTTTGCCACCGGCATGGCGCCCGGCGACATTGCCAAGAACATCACCAACGGCGCCGGCAAGACCCTAGGTGCCGTCGGCGTGGTGATTGCGCTGGGTGCGATGCTCGGCAAGATCCTGGCCGATTCGGGCACCACCGAGCGCCTGGCCAGCGCCATTCTGCGCCATACCTCGGACCGCATGATTCCCTGGGCGATGACCCTGGTGGCCTTCATCATCGGGATTCCGATGTTCTTCGAGGTGGGTCTGGTGGTGATGCTGCCGCTGATCTTCAGCGTCGCGCGCAAGCTCGAAAGCCGCGAGAACTTCAAGGGCTCGGCCTATGTCTATGTCGGCGTGCCGGTGATTGCGGCGCTTGCGGCGATGCATGGCATGGTGCCGCCCCATCCGGGCCCGCTGACCGCCATTGCGACCTTGAAGACCACCGTCGGCCCGACGATGCTCTACGGCTTCCTGGCTGCGTTGCCCGCGATGGTGCTGGGCGGTCCGCTGTACGGCGCCTTCATCACCCCGCGCATGACGACCCGGCCCGAACAGGCGCTGCTGGACCAATTTACCGAGACCAAGACCGACAGCGGCAAGAACCAGCCCGGCATAGCAATGGGCGTGCTGTCGGCCTTGCTGCCCGCGCTGCTGATGCTGGCCCATGCGCTGGCCGAGATGGCCTTGCCCAAGGGTTCGGCGCTGCTGCAGGTCGCCAGCTTCCTGGGCAACCCGCTGATTGCGATGCTGCTGGGTGTGCTGTTTGCGGCCTTCACGATGGTCTACCTGCGTGGCGGCGATGCCGAAAAGCTGCGTGACACCCTGGGTGCCAGCCTCAAGCCGATTGCCGGCATCATCATGATCATTGCCGGCGGTGGCGCTTTCCAGCAGGTGCTGACCAGCGCCAAGGTGGGCGATGCCATCGTGCACCTGACGCACCAGTTTGCGTTCCCGCCGCTGGTGCTGGGCTGGCTCATTGCGATGCTGCTGTCGGTGTCAACCGGTTCGGCCACCGTGGGCATTGTGGGCGCAGCCGGCTTGCTGGCCCCGCTCGCCGCTGCCGACCCGAGCCTGAACCTGCCTTTGCTGGCGCTGTCGATTGGCTGCGGCTCGCTGTTCTTTAACTATGCCAACCATGCCGGCTTCTGGATGGTCAAGGAGTCCTTTGGCATGACGATGGGCGAGGCGACCCGCACCATTACCGTGGTGCAGTCCATCGTTTCGTTCGTGGGTCTGTTGATGGTGCTGCTGTTCAACACCTTGCCGGCGCTGGGCGGATAGCAGCGCTCCAGAAATGCAAATGGGCCGCAGCAGCAATGCTGGCGGCCCGTTTTTTTGCCGTTGAAGGCGCGCCGTGCTCAGTCGGCAGGCTTGGCTTGGTCGGCCGCTGCGTCGCCTGCGTCAGCGCTGCTGTCTGCATCTGGCTGCGAGGGCGCGCCGTCTTCGGTGTGGTCGGGGGTGTCGGACGCAGAGTGTCCGCTGGCCTTGCGCTGGGCTTTTTCTTCCTTTTTCTTCTTCTTTTCCAGCTCGCGCTGGCGCTTTTCGTACTGGTAATTCGGCTTGGCCATGTTTTTGTTCCTTAGCGGTGTTCAGCCTCCACGATACAGCATGCGCCGTACCTGGGGGCCAAGCATAGTCATGTTTGAGGGCTGGGAAGGGTAAAGCTGGCCTCCAGCGCAGCAAAAAACCGCCCGGAGGCGGTTTCGTGGGTCGATCGCCCTGGGGAGGGCGGGGAGCAAATCAGGCGCCTGCGACTTCAATGCCCTTGAATTGGCCGGTGGCGATCTTTTCCTTCCAGATCGCGGGGCCGGTGATGTGGGCGCTGGTGCCGCCGGCATCCACGGCCACGGTCACCGGCATGTCGACCACGTCGAATTCATAGATGGCTTCCATGCCCAGATCGGCAAAACCCACCACCTTGGCATGCTTGATGGCCTTGGAGACCAGGTACGCGGCGCCGCCCACGGCCATCAGGTAGGCCGACTTGTGGTTCTTGATGGCTTCGATGGCGACCGGGCCGCGCTCGGACTTGCCGATCATCGCGATCAGGCCGGTCTGCGACAGCATCATGTCGGTGAACTTGTCCATGCGGGTGGCGGTGGTCGGGCCGGCAGGGCCTACGACTTCGTCACGCACCGGGTCCACCGGGCCCACGTAGTAGATCACGCGGTTGGTGAAGTCGACGGGCAGCGGCTCGCCCTTGGCCAGCATGTCCTGGATGCGCTTGTGCGCAGCATCGCGGCCGGTCAGCATCTTGCCGTTGAGCAGGATCGTGTCGCCGGGCTTCCAGCTGGCCACTTCTTCCTTGGTCAGGGTGTTCAGGTCCACGCGCTTGGACTTGTTGTAGTCGGGAGCCCAGTCGATCTTGGGCCAGGTGTCCAGCGATGGCGGGTCCAGGTACACGGGGCCGGAGCCGTCCATCACGAAATGGGCGTGGCGGGTAGCTGCGCAGTTGGGGATCATCGCCACAGGCTTGGAGGCCGCGTGCGTGGGGTACATGTTGATCTTCACATCCAGCACGGTGGTCAGGCCACCCAGGCCCTGGGCGCCGATGCCCAGCGCATTGACCTTCTCGAACAGCTCCAGGCGCAGCTTTTCCACCTCATCGAGCTCGGCACCGCTGGCAGCCTTTTGCTGCAGCTCGTACATGTCGAGGTCTTCCATCAGGCTTTCCTTGGCCAGCAGCACGGCTTTTTCAGCGGTGCCGCCAATGCCGATGCCCAGCATGCCCGGTGGGCACCAGCCCGCCCCCATGGTCGGCACGGTCTTGAGCACCCAGTCGACGATGTTGTCGCTGGGGTTCATCATGATCATCTTGGACTTGTTCTCCGAGCCGCCGCCCTTGGCCGCCACGGTCACATCCAGCTTGTCGCCCGGCACGATCTGCACATTGATGACGGCAGGCGTGTTGTCCTTGGTGTTCTTGCGGGCGAACTGAGGGTCGGCCACCACCGAGGCACGCAAGGTGTTGTCGGGGTGGTTGTAGCCACGGCGCACGCCTTCGTTGATGGCGTCTTCGAGGCCCATCGTGAAGTCTTCCCACTTCACATCCATGCCCACCTTCAGGAACACGTTGACGATGCCGGTGTCCTGGCAGATGGGACGCTGGCCAGTCGCGCTCATCTTGGAGTTGGTCAGGATCTGGGCCATCGCATCCTTGGCCGCCGGGCTTTGCTCGCGCTCGTAGGCCCGTGCCAGGTGCTGGATGAAATCCGGTGTGTGGTAGTAGCTGATGTACTGCAGGGCGCCCGCGATCGAGTCGATCAGGTCCTGCTGACGGATGGAGGTGGTCATCGTGCTTGTGGGGTGGGTTTTGGATTGCGCAAGGCTATGGTGCCGTTGGCGCTCGGTATCACGGCAGCGATTATCGGCCTTTCGCCAGGCCGGTGGTGGCAAATGCCTGATAAGTCTTCTAGAAGACTCAGGTGTCGCTCAGGTGTCGGTCTGCGCTATGAGCATGCGCGCAGCATGGCTGCTCGGCGCAGATGAGAACGGCTGTCATTGACTGCGTTAGGATGCGGTGCCGCGCCCGCTTTGCCCCAAAGCGGGCGGCGCCCTATTGACGAATCCTGCGGCCCACCAGCCATACGCTTACCAGCCAGACGAGCCGCGTTGCAATTGTTGAGATACAAGGAGTGATCCAGACATGACAGCTACCCGCCAGGAAAAAGACACCTTCGGCCTGATCGATGTGCCCGCCGACAAACTCTGGGGTGCCCAGACGCAGCGTTCGCTGCAGAACTTCGACATTAGTGGCGAGAAGCAGCCCGGCGAGATCATCCATGCGCTGGCGCAGGTGAAAAAGGCCAGTGCCACCGTCAACCACGCGCTGGGCCTGCTCGACGAGAAGAAGGCCAAGGCCATCAATGCGGCCGCCGACGAGGTGATTGCCGGCCAGCACCCCGATGAGTTCCCGCTGGTGGTCTGGCAGACCGGCTCGGGCACGCAGACGAACATGAACGTCAATGAAGTGCTGGCCAACCGCGCCAGCGAACTGCTGGGCGGCGAGCGCGGCGAGTCGCGCCTGGTACACCCCAACGACGATGTGAATAAAAGCCAGTCCAGCAACGACGTCTACCCCACCGCGATGCATGTGGCTGCCGTGACCGCCATCGAGCGCAAGCTGCTGCCGGCGCTGGAAAAGCTGCGCCGCACCTTGCAGGCCAAGAGCGAAGCGTTCAACGACATCGTCAAGATCGGCCGCACCCACCTGCAAGATGCCACGCCGCTGACCCTGGGCCAGGAGATCTCCGGCTGGGTGGCCCAGCTGGAGCATGGCGCCAAGCACCTCAAGTCGGCACTGCCCCATCTGTATGAGCTGGCGCTGGGCGGCACCGCCGTGGGCACCGGCTTGAATGCGCCCAAGGGCTATGCCGAAGGAGTGGCGCAAGAGCTGGCCAAGCTGACCGGCTACCCCTTTGTGACCTCGCCCAACAAGTTCGAATCGCTGGGCTCCTGCGATGCGCTGGTGTTCGGCCATGGCGCCCTCAAGACCCTGGCGGCCAGCCTGATGAAGATCGCCAACGATGTGCGCTGGCTGGCATCGGGCCCGCGCAGCGGCCTGGGCGAGATCTCCATCCCCGAGAACGAGCCCGGCTCGTCCATCATGCCGGGCAAGGTCAACCCCACGCAGTGTGAAGCGATGACCATGCTCTGCGCCCAGGTGTTCGGCAATGATGCTGCGATCAACGTGGGTGGCGCCTCCGGCAACTTCGAGCTGAATGTGTTCCGCCCGATGGTGGCGCACAACTTCCTGCAGAGCGTGCGCCTGCTGGCCGATGGCATGGTGAGCTTCAACGACCACTGCGCCGTGGGCATCGAGCCCAACCGCGAGCGCATCACCGAGCTGGTGAGCCGCTCGCTGATGCTGGTGACCGCCCTGAACACCCATATCGGCTACGACAAGGCGGCCTATATCGCCAAGAAGGCGCACAAGGAAGGCAGCAGCCTGCGCGATGCCGCTGTGGCCAGCGGCCATGTGACCGCCGAGCAGTTTGACCAGTGGGTCGTGCCCGAGCACATGGTGGGCAATCTGTAAACGCTAGCCAGTCGCTTAAACGTTCCAGGGCCCGCATCACTGCGGGCCTTTTTCTTGCTCAGCCGTGTCCGCGCAACTGCTGCGCTCAGGCCTGCGCCCGCGCCGCCCAGGCCGCGCGGCCGCCTTGCCAGGCCAGCAGCGCCAGGGTCAGCAGCATTGCGACATTCACCGCCTGCCAACCCAGGGTCTGGATCAGCACGCCGCAGCTCAGCGACATCAGCGCGGCGCTGCCGTTGTTGGTCCACTCCATCATCGGCTGGGCCTGGGGGCGTTCCTCCGGGGTGCTGGCCTGGTTCAGCAGGCTGGTGCCTGCCAGGATCATCAGGTTCCAGCCGGCGCCCAGCAGCAAGGAGCTGACCAGGAACGGCAGAAACTGCAGGCCGATCAGCGCCACCGCTGCGCTGGCCGCCAGCAGGGCGGCACCCAGCCAGGCCAGGCGCCGCGCGCCAAAACGGTCTACCGCGCGGCCCGCAAACAGCGAGGGCGCAAACATGCCCAGCACATGCCACTGGATGACCTGGGTGGAGCTGGCCAGCGAGTGGCCCGCGCCATGCATGGCCAGCGGGGTGGCATTCATCACCAGCACCATCAAGCCATGGCCGCAGGCGCTCAGCATGATCGCCTGGCGCAGCGCGGGACGCTGCCAAAGCTGGCGCCGCGATACCACCGGCGGGGCGGCTGACCTGGCCTGCATCGGCAGGTGCAGGCGCGCTGGCAGGCATTGCAGCAGCGCGCAGGCCAGCAAGGCCAGCACGGCAATCGCCAGGTAGGCGCCTGCCAGCGGTGTGGTCAGGGCGCCGGCCGCATGGATGGCCAGGCTGGGCGCGAGCAGGGCCGCTGCGATGCCACCGGCCAGCACCCAGGCTGCGGCACGGCCACTGTGCTCGGCCGGCATGCCATCCAGCGCGGTAAAGCGGTAAAAACCGGCAGATGCCTGGTAGCCGCCCAGCAGCAGCATCGCCAGGCAGAACAAGCCAAAGCTGGCCTGCACCACCGCCCAGGCGGCCAGCAGGCCGGCGGCTACCCCCAGCAGCGTGCCGCATTGCAGGCCCCGGGCGCGGCCATGCCGCTGCATCCAGCGGGCCAGGGGGCCAATCGACAGCAGGTTGCCTGCCACCAGCAAGGTCAGCGGCACGGTGGCGAGCACCGGCCAGGGCGCCAGTTGTCGGCCCACCAGGCCGGTGAGGGCGATGCCGATGATGGAGCAGGACCAGTACAGCGCCTGCGCGATGCTGAGGGTGAGCAGTTGGGGGTGGTGTTGGAGCAGCATGGGCGGGGATCAGGTAATGGTGGGACGTGTGGGTGCCGCCGGGCAGCACAGGCTGTCCGGATCGCATGGGGTATCTGATTGAGCGGGTCAGCCTCTGTGCGGCTGGCCTTCGCTATCCGGCGCCAAAGCGCTCGGCAAAGGCCTGCGGGCTGATGGACAAGGTCTTGTGAAAGCTGCGGCGCAGGTTTTCCGGGTGCCCAAAGCCGCACAGCCGTGCCACGGTGGAGACAGAGGCCTGGCGCTGGCTCAGCAAGGTGGTGGCGGCCTGCAGCCGCACGCGCTCCACATAGCGGCCCGGCGTGGTGCCCAGCTCCTGCTGGAACACGCGCGCCAGGGTGCGCGGCGGCAGACAGGCCTGCGCTGCGAGTTGCTCCACACTGAGGCGTTCGCCCAGGTGGCCGGGAATCCATTCCAGCAGCCCGGCCAGGCGTGGCGCCTGCGTGGTCTCTGCGGCCAGCAGCGGGCTGAACTGCGCCTGGCCGCCGGGCCGGCGCACAAACATCACCAGATGCCGGGCGACGGCCAGCGCCATGCTGCGGCCCAGGTCGGCCTCGATCAAACTCAGCGCCAGGTCGATGCCCGAGGTTACCCCGGCCGATGTGAAGATATGGCGCTGCTGCGGATGGCTGGCATCAAAGGTGTGCAGCCGGTCGCCATCGACCTGGATGGGGCGCTCCATACCCGCCAGTTCGGCCAGGCGGCACCAGTGGGTGGTGGCAGGCAGGCCGTCGAGCAGGCCGGCGCGTGCCAGGATCAGCGCACCCGAGCAGACCGAGCCCAGGCGCAACACCTTGGGCGCCGTGCGCTGCAGCCACTGGCGCAGGCCGCTGTGGTGCTGCACCTCGACCACGCCGTCGCCGCCGGGCACCAGCACGGTGCTGTTGGGGGGCGGGCGCAGCTGGGCCAAACCCTGGGTGGCCACCATCTGCAGTCCGCAGGACAAGTTCACCGGCCCGGCTTCCAGCCCGGCGAAGACCAGCTGGTAGAAGGCGGGCAGGCCCTGGCGCTCGCGCACATCGTTGGCCGTGGCAAACACCTGCATGGGCCCGGTGATGTCCAGGCTCATCGCACGCGGGTAGGCAATGCAGATGACACGGTGGCCGGGCTGGGCGCTGTGGGCGGCGGTGGTGCGGGATGGAGGCATGCGCCCAGTGTGCACGCACGGCAATCTGGCAGCAATGACATTGATCGCACAGATTCTGCCAAGCTGCAGTGAAAGCGCAACACCTATGGCCATGATTGGGGAATGCGAATGGCCAAGGACTTTGTTTGTAGGACAGCTGCGCGACAATAGCTGATTGCAATCCAACAGCCAAGACGCAGCGGCACAGCTGCGCGTCCCGAACACGATGACCGCTTTGAACCAACCAGGAATCCTGCTGGCGCTACCCGCCGCCAGCCGCTACCAACTGTGGAAACTCGCAGGCGATGCACCGGCCGTGCGCGCCGCGCTGGCGCGCTTGCATCAATGGGCCGATGGCGAGCAGGTGGTCGTCTGCATCGGCCAGCCGGTGGCCGATCTGCTGGGCGTGCAGGTGCCGGGTCTGCGCAACTTTCCGGCCATCACCGGCCCACAGGGGCCGCTGGCGCTGACGCCCCATGCGCTGTGCCTGTGGCTGCGCGGCAATGACCGGGGCGATGTGCTGCGCCTGTCGCGCGAGGCTGCAGCGCTGCTGGCGCCGGCCTTCAGCCGCGAGAAGGTGGTGGACTGCTTCCGCCACGGCTGGAACGGCAAGGATGCGGTGCGCGATCTGACCGGCTACGAAGACGGCACAGAAAACCCCAAGGACGACGACGCGGTGCATGCCGCCATTGCCGACGGCATGGGACCGGGACTGGACGGCGGCAGCTACTTTGCCGTACAGCAGTGGCAGCATGACATGGATGCCTTTGCCCGCATGAGCGCCTTGCAAAAGGACCACATGATTGGCCGGCGCCTGAGCGACAACGAAGAGCTGGACGATGCGCCTGCGTCGGCCCACGTCAAGCGCACCGCGCAGGAGAGCTTCAGCCCCGAAGCCTTTATCCTGCGCCGCAATATGCCCTGGTGGAAGGTGCAGCCCGATGGCAGCGACGCCGTGGGCGCCATCTTTGCCGGTTTTGGCCGCAGCTTTGACGCCTTTGAAGCGCAGATGCGCCGCATGGCGGGCGAGGAAGACGGCATTGCCGATGGCCTGTTCCAGATGTCCAACCCCATTACCAACGCCTACTACTGGTGCCCGCCGATGTTGGACGACCGTGTTGACCTGCGCGCATTGGGTTTGTAAAACACTAGTTCCAGAGTGTGGGCTTGTTGACCATCAGGTAGTACACGCCCAGCATCGCCACAAAGGCCGGGTAGCCCAGTGCCTCCCAGCGCCCGGCCAGGCGCCGGTACGCGTCGGGCAGCGGCTGGCCCTGGGCATCGGCCTGGGCGGCCATATGGGCCATGCGGATTTGCATGACCACCACCGGCAACCAGCACAGGCCCGCCAGCACATACAGCGCCATCGACAGCAGCAGCCACGGCGTATGCCAGGGCCAGCCCGCCATTGTCATCAGCGCCCAGCCGCTCAGCGGCTGGATGACGACCGCCGGCGTCGTGAACCACCAGTCAGCCCGCACCACCAGGCGGCTGACCACCGCCTGTGCCGCCACATTGCCGCTGCGGTTGGCAAAGAACATATAGAACGCCGAGCCAAAGCCGGTGCCGACCATCAGCACGCTCGACAGGATGTGCAGGGTTTTGAGCAGCAGATAGGTGTTCATCATCCACTCCGTCCGTCGCGGGTACTGCTGTGCCACAGCAGCCACAGGGCAGCAGCAATCGGCAGGTTTTTGGACAAGGGGCCCAGCGGGTGCAGCCACAGGCCAGGCAGCAAGGCGGTGGCGGCCAGGGTCATCACCAGCATGGCGGCCAACGACGCGCCATAGGCCGCGCGCCCGGGCCGGCACAGCAGCCACAGGCCCAGCAGCAGATCCAGCGCCGCGCCGCCGCCTATCAGCCAGGCGTGGATGCCGGGTGTCTGAATGCCGCCCGCCACCAGCAACGCAGTGCTTTCGCGCTGCCACTGCAGCAGGCTGGCGATGCCGGTCCACAACCAGACGGCAACCAGGCTCAGCCGCAGCAGCTGCAAAGGCTGCTGCGTGGGCTGAGCGCGTGGCGTGGTGTTCATGCGCGGCTTTCGGGCGAGGGGGGAGCTGCCGGGTTGCGGATCAGCGCCAGCATCTGCCCAGGGTCGGTGGGCGCACGGCCCAACCACTGCGCCATCGGCGCCGGATCGCAGCAGTTGTCCAGCGATGCCAGCTGCAACGAGGCGCTGCACCAGGGGCTGCTGGGCACCGCATCGCCCAGCCGCGCGCTGGCCTGGGTGGCCCAGTCGGGCAGGCGCAGCTGCAGGGCCTTGCTGCGGCCGGCCTGCCGGCGCAGGCTCAGAATCATCTGCGCCATGCTGAGGCGCCGCGGCCCGCCGAGCGGCACGATGCCGGTGGTGGGGGACTGCAGCAGCCGCACCATCACCTCGGCCAGTTCGTCGACCGCGACCGGCTGCATCAGGCGCTGCTGCATCACCGCCGGCAGCACCAGCACCGGCAGCAGTGCCAGGCGCATGAACAGCTGGGTGCTGGCGCCCTGTGCGCCAATGACAATGCTGGGCCGCACGACGATGCCGTCGAGCTGGCCTTGCGCAGTCAATGCCAGCAAACGGGCATCTGCTGCGCGCTTGGTGCGCGCATAGGCGGTGTCGTTGTCGTCCACCCCCAGGGCCGAGAGCTGCATCACGCGCCGCACACCCGCCTGGGCGCAGGCCTCGAACAGTGCTTGCGGGCTGGTCTGGTGCAGAGCCTCCAGGCTGGCACCATTGGGCCCCGGCTGGTCGCGCAGGCTGCCCACGGCATTGATGACCAGGTCCACGCCTTGCAGATGGGGCAGCCAGTCGGCGGGCTGCTGCATTCTGGCAAATTGCAGTGGCGGCTGCGAGCGCCTGCTGGCCGCTATCACGCGCATGCCCTGGGCACGCAGCTGGCGCGCCAGCGCCTGGCCGATAAAGCCTTGGCCGCCGCAGAGCAAGACGGTGGGTTGGGGAGCGTTGGGGTTGTGCATGGTCTCTCCTGGTAGGCAAGGGCCTGGGTGCTTGCAGCGCTTTCAGCGCGTGCGGTCGATGTCGCAGGCATCGCTGCCGCGTGCGCAGGCCGCACTGCGCGCTGCAGCCTGCCGCGCCTGGCGCCGTACCGTGCATTGCAGGCCTTGCTCCAGCACCCAGGCCATCGGAGCCAGGGGCAGGCGGTAGCGGTTGCGGGCCAGCAGCGGGTAGAGCTTGTCGAGTGCATCCGCCACCAGCGGCAGCCCGGCCAGCCGCGGCACCCAGGCCCAGCCCACGCCCAGGTAGGCGCGGGTCAGGCAGTCGACGCCGGTGTAGACCTTGCCGTCGGCGTCCACGCCGTGGATGGCCTGCATCAGCGCGGCCTTGTCGGCTGGGGCGTCGCTCAGGTCGGCGGTGCTGGCGTCAATAAAGATCAGCTTGCCCGCCTGGTTGCGCAACATCAGGTGGCGCATCTCGGCGTTGCACATGCGGCAGCTGGCGTCGTAGTAAATGGTCAGCGGGAATCGGGTATCGGCAGTGTCACGGCTCAGCATATGTATTCCTTTCGATGTTTCTGTCACAACAGAAATAATGGTGCCAAAAAATGGCCGTGCTCGTTCAGAGTACAGCCCCTGTGTTCTCAGGACTTGTGCAGCGCTTCGGGCTCGTGCGCCGCAGGGCTGCCGCGCACAAAACGCTGCACGGTGGCGCCCAGGGTCAAAATCTTGTCCAGCGTCGCAGGTGAGAGGCGCAGCATTTCGTCGCTCCAGGCGCCCAGCTTTTGCATCAGCTCCAGGGTTGCCATGATGCGGTCCTGGCCATCGGCGCTCTCGCGGGCAAAGTCGGGGCTGTTGACGAGGGACTGCAGCAGGCGGGTGGTAGGGTCGAACTCCCGCTCCTTGCGCTCCCGCACGATGGTGCGAAAAAGCTCCCAGACATCGACACTGGTTTCGAAATAATCGCGCCGGTCGCCCAGCACATGCGTGACCCGCACCAGCTGCCAGGATTGCAGCTCCTTCAAGCTGTTGCTGACATTGGAGCGCGCCACGTTCAAGGTCTCGCTCAGCTGCTCGGCATTGAGCGGCTTGCCCAGCACAAACAGCAGCGCATGGATCTGCGAGACCGTGCGGTTGACGCCCCACATCGATCCCATCTCGCCCCAGTGCAGCACAAATTGTTGTTGGATGTCGGTCATTTGCATGGTGTGGATTCTAGGGTTTCATTTATTTCTGTCAAGACAGAAATAAATAGGCTATGAAAAAGGCCATCGCGGTGCGATGGCCTTGGTCTGGGTGCTTGGCTGGCGGCTTGGCCGCAGGCGGAGCCAGCGCCGTCGTCAGTGCAGCAGGTTGTTGCCGGGGGCCTGGGGCTGCACGCGGAAGAAGCCGGTGCCGCAGGTGCCTGTGCCAATCTCTTCTTCCGTCGCCTCGCGCACGCCGGCCACCTGGATGTCCAGGCGAATGGCGATGCCGGCCAGCGGATGGTTGCCGTCCAGCACCACATGCTCGGGGTAGAGCTCGGTGACGGTGTAGATCATGTCGCGCGGGGCATCGGGGTTGGTGCCCTGGGGCAGCGCATGGCCTTCGATGGTCATGCCTTCTTCCAGATCCGGCGGGAACAGCGAGCGCGATTCGAGGAAGACCTTTTCCTCGTCGTAATCGCCAAAGGCGTCTTCGGGCTCCAGGTGCAGCTGCACGCGGCTACCGACGGTATGGCCTTGCAGCGCCTGCTCCACGCGGGCCAGCAAATCCTGGCCTCCGACGAGGAACTCCACGGGCTCGTCGAGCACGTCCAGGGTTTCGCCCAAGGTGTCTTTCAGCGTCCAGGTCAGTGCGACCACGCATTGATCAGTGATTTCCATAGGACAATTGTCGCAGTTTGGGCCCGGGTGCCCAGAGGATCACCGAGAAAGCCATGCAAATCGAACAAGCACTGCCTCTGCTGGGAGGCATCTCTCCGGCCCAGTTCATGCGCCGTTACTGGCAGAAAAAGCCGCTGCTGGTGCGCGGTGCCGTCAGCGACTGGAAAGACCTGCAGTTGCCGCTGCCGCGCGCCCAGCTGTTTGAGCTGGCCGGCGAGGAGGGTGTGGAGTCGCGCCTGATCCAGCACAAGGCGGGCGCCTGGAGTGTCAAGCACGGCCCGTTCAGCCGCCGCGCCATCCCCTCGCTCAAGACGCCGGAGTGGACCTTGCTGCTGCAAGGCCTCGATTTGCACAGCGACGCCGCCCATGCGCTGCTGCAGCGCTTTGCCTTTGTGCCGGCCGCACGCCTGGACGACCTGATGGTGAGCTATGCCAGCGATGGCGGCGGCGTGGGCCCGCATTTCGACAGCTATGACGTATTCCTGCTGCAGGCCCATGGCAAGCGCCGCTGGCGCATCGGCAAGCAAAAGAACCTGGCGCTCAAGGAAGGCATACCGCTCAAGATCCTGGCCGAGTTCGAAGCCCAGGAGGAGTATGTGCTGGAGCCCGGCGACATGCTTTACCTGCCGCCGCGCTACGCGCATGACGGCGTGGCCGAAGGCGAGTGCATGACCTACTCGATCGGCTTTCGCTCCCCGGCGCAGCAGGAGCTGGCCGGCGAGCTGCTGATGCGCATGTCCGAGGGTGACGAGATGGATGGCGAGGTCCATGCCAAGGCCGCCTCGCCGATCTACCAGGATCCCAAGCAGACGGCGGTGCAGGCACCGGGCGCCATTCCGCCAGCAATGCTGGACTTTGCCCGCGCGGCCATCGAAAAGCGCCTGGCCGAGCCGCTGGCGCTGGCCCGCGCGCTGGGCGAGTCACTGACCGAGCTCAAGGCCAACGTCTGGTTCGAGCCCGAGGACTCGCCTGCGATGCTCGAAGCCGTGGCCCTGGACCGCAAGACCCGCATGATGTACGACGAGCACCATGTGTTCATCAATGGCGAAAGCTACCGCGCCGCTGGCCGTGACTTCAGCCTGATGAAGAAGCTGGCCGATGGCCGCCACCTGGACCGCCGCGATATCAGCGGTGCCAGTGACGATGCCTTGCAGCTGCTGTCGCAGTGGTGCGAGGACGGCTGGGCCCACGCGGTGCCGCAGTGATGGGCAGCGGCGGCCCTGCACCTGCGGCGTGGCAGCCCGCCGAAGGCCTGAGCGGCCGCTTTGAGGGCCGGGTAGCCTTTGATGCGCAGCTGCAGTACTTTCTGCACCAGGCGGCCGCGCAGGGCTGGCGCCAGATCATCGTGGCCGATGCGGATTTTGCCGACTGGGCCTGGGGCAGCGCCGATGCAGTGGAGCTGCTGCACCAGTGGGCGCGGCAGGGCGGGCAGATGACGGTGCTGGCCCACCGCTTTGACCGGCTGGTGCAGCGCCACCCGCGCTGGGTGCAATGGCGCAGGACCTGGGACCACCGCCTGCAGTGCCGGCGGCTGCTGAGCCGCGATGTGGCGCAAGTCCCCAGTGCGCTGTGGTCGCCGCAGTGGGCGGTGCAGCGCCTGGATGTGGCGCGCTGTGTGGGTGTGGCCAGCGCCGAGCGCAGTGCCATCGTGCCGCTGGGCGAGCGTTTGCAGGAGTGGATTCGCTCCGCCAGCACGCCGGATTTTGCGGCGACCGTACTGGGTTTGTAGGCCATTGTTGACAACCGTGTCTTTCGTTGCTGGCCGGCAACGTTGCAGGGGCTGTTAGCATAGGCATGCGGCCCGGGTAATCCCTATAATTCATTCCAGACGCTGAGGCGTTATTACTTTGTGCTACGCACCCTTGGCCGGAGCGCTTTGCTTGCTCCGGCCCGTTCCACAAGAATCCACCGTCGTTAGGAATACCGAAATGAAGAAATCCCTTGTTATCGCATCGTTGATGGCTGCTGTTGCTCTGGCTGCTTGCGGCAAGAAGGAAGAAGCTGCTGTGCCAGCACCAGCACCTGCGCCCGTGGAAGCGCCAGCACCGGCACCTGCCCCCGCTGTTGAAGCTGCCAAGGACGCCGCCAACGCTGCTGCTGACGCTGCCAAGGATGCTGCTGCCGATGCCAGCGCTGCTGCTTCGAAGGCTGCAGATGCCACCAAGGAAGCCGCCGGCAATGCTGCTGATGCGACCAAGGACGCTGCCCACAACGCAGCTGACGCTGCCAAGGATGCGGGCGCTGCTGCTGCGGATGCTGCCAAGGCCGCTGCCGATGCTGCTTCCAACGCTGCTACCGCTGCCAAGGAATCGGTGAGCAAGTAAGCGCTGAGCCGCTGGCCTGGTGACCACCGGGCCGGCGCTGCTGATCCGCCTGAACGAGCCCGTGCTTTGCACGGGCTTTTTTTGTGGGGGCGCGGGGCTGAGGGGCCTGCTGCTGAGGCCCTTCAGCGGCCGGCGGCGCCAATAAAAAAAGCCACTGCGCATGCGCAGTGGCCTCTGAGGCTGTACACGGCCCAACGGGCCGGGCAGGGCATCACTTCATGTCGTCTGCCAGTACCTTGAGAATGCGCTGTGCATTCGCCGAGGTATCTGCCTTGCCGCTCTCGTTGAGCACGGTGACGTTGCTGGTATTGGCCTCGCTCTTGACCTGGATGCGGTACTTGATCGGGTCCGGTGCATCCGGGTTGCGGTTGAAAATCTTCGCAAAGAAACCGTCGGGCTTCTTGTTCAGATCGGTCGGGTCGATGTAGCGCACGAAGTACACGCCTTGGCTGCGGTCGCGGTCCTCGACGGTGAAGCCGGTGCGGTCCAGCGCCAGGCCCACGCGGCGCCAGGTGCGGTCAAACGGATCGCTGACCTGCAGCAGCGGCGAGCCATCGGCTGCGGTGGCGATCTTGGAGGTGCTGACAGGGGCCAGCGGTGCAGCAGCAATCGCCTTGGATTGCTCTTCGCTCACACCCAGCTTGACCATGATGCGGCGCAGGAATTCGGTCTCCAGCTCGGGATCGGCCTTGCGGGGCTGCCAGATGGTGCTGTCCTTTTCCTTGTTGGAGTAGACCTCCTCCATGCCGCGGTGGCTGACATAGACTTCAGTCTTGCCATCAGGGCGGCGCTCGATGCGGGTGCGGAACTTGTCCTGCTCGCCGGTCGAGTAGATCGAGTCGAACACCTTGCCAATGGAGCGGCGGATGAAATCCTGCGGCAGCTTGGCGCGGTTTTCGGCCCAGTCGGTTTCCATGATGCCGATATCGGGGCGCTCGATGGTCAGTGCAAAGCCATTTTCCTGCCAGAAATCCTTGACCGGCTCCCAGATCTTGTCTGCGGGGCGGTCGATCACCAGCCAGCGCTGGTTGCCATCGCGCTCGATCTGCACGTCGCCAATCTGCGAGGCAGCCGTGTTGGCCGTGCCCTTGGGCGCAGCATCCTTTTGCACCTGGTAGGCCGCAGCCGAAACGGTGCCGCCAGGCACGACATAGCGCGAGTCCTTGGACAGCTGGGTGAGGTCCGGAGGGACTTCCAGCGTTGGTCCTTTGGAGGCGCTCTTGTAGTCGATCTTGTCGCCTTCGAGAATATTGCCGGTACCGCAAGCGGCCAAAGTGACAGACAGGCTCAGCACGCTGAGTTTTGCGAGGGAATTCACGTTCAAATCCTTAACAGAGGCAACGCGCGGATGATTGCTTTAGAGCAAGGAGGCTCCGCGCATGGCAGCTTCCACCGTGCCATGCAGACCGGCGGAAAGCTCGGTCATCGGCAGGCGCAGGGTTGGGCCACACAGGCCCATCTTGTTGGCCGCCCACTTTACCGGAATGGGGTTGGCCTCCAAGAAGAGGGCTTTATGCAGCGGCAGCAGTTTATTCTGAATTTCCATAGCCCGACCAACATCCTTGGCAATTGCTGCCTGGCATAGCTGGCTCATCAGGCGCGGCGCGATGTTGGCGGTGACGCTGACGTTGCCGTGTCCGCCGCACAGCATCAGCGCCACTGCGGTGGGGTCATCGCCCGAGTAGATGCCAAAGCCGGCCGGTGCATCCTTGATCAGCCACTGGGCGCGCTCGATGTTGCCGGTGGCTTCCTTGATGCCGACGATGCCGGGCACTTCGGCCAGACGCAGGACGGTGTCGTGCTGCATGTCGGCCACGCTGCGGCCGGGCACGTTGTAGAGGAAGATCGGCAGGTCGCCCACCGCTTCGGCAATCGCTTTGAAGTGCTGGAACTGGCCTTCCTGGGTGGGCTTGTTGTAGTAGGGCACGACCTGGAGCTGGCTGTCGGCACCCACGCTCCTGGCGTACTTGGCCAGGGTGATGGCCTCATGGGTGGAGTTGGCACCACAGCCAGCCATGATGGGCACGCGCTTGTTGGCCTGTTCGACGGCAACACGGATGATCTCCATGTGTTCTTCGACGGTGACTGTGGGCGACTCGCCGGTGGTGCCCACCACGCCGATGCAGTTGGTGCCCTCGGCGATATGCCAGTCGATCAGTTTTCGCAAGCTTGCATAGTCCACGCTGCCATCGGCATGCAAGGGGGTGATCAGGGCAACAATACTACCGGTCAATGGAACACTGGTGGAAGTCATAGCGTGGATTGAAAGCTGGATGGAAGATTCTAGCGGTGGCTGGACTGCTGCCGCCGCTGGCAGTATAGCGTGACCCAAGGCGATTGCTGTCATATTGATCGCAAATTCCTTTTTGCTTTGGTCATATTGAATGTTTTGTCTTGGTTATTTGGTTAATTTGACGTAAATTTTTGTTGAACGCGATGATATCGATTGTGTAATCGAATGCGCATGGGCGCGGGTAAGTCCTGTGCCACCACCCCGGTTGGCGCTGCCCGCTGCGAACTGCGGCACAATGCCTGCCATGCTGATGTATCCCCAATTTGACCCGATTGCCATCAAGCTCGGCCCGCTGGCCGTGCACTGGTATGGACTGACCTATCTGGTCGCCTTTGGCCTGTTTCTGTTCCTGGGCATTCGCCGCCTCAAGGACCAGCCTTTTGCCTCGGTTACCACGCCCACCCGCTGGCAACGCAAGGATGTCGAGGACATTCTGTTCTACGGCGTGCTCGGGGTCATCGTCGGTGGCCGTCTGGGCTACTGCCTGTTCTACAAACCCGGGTACTACCTCAGCCATCCGCTGGAGATCCTGGCGGTCTGGCAAGGGGGCATGAGCTTCCATGGTGGTCTGGTCGGTGTGATCCTGTCGATGGTGCTGTTTGCCAGGTTGAAGGGCCGGCCCTGGCTGCAGGTGGCCGACTTTGTCGCGCCCTGCATTCCGCTGGGCCTGGCATCGGGGCGCGTAGGCAACTTCATCAATGGCGAGCTCTGGGGCCGCTTCTCCAGCCCCGATCTGCCCTGGGGCATGGTGTTTCCGCAAAGCGGCTCGATGCTGCCGCGCCACCCCTCGCAGATCTACCAGTTCCTGCTAGAAGGCGTGCTGCTCTTTGTCATCATGTGGCTGTACTCGCGCAAGCAGCGTGGTGAGGGCCAGGTGGCCGGCGTCTTCCTGATCGGATACGGCCTGCTGCGCTTCATTGCCGAGTATTTCCGCGAGCCCGATGACTTCCTGGGCCTGCTGTCGCTGAACCTCAGCATGGGCCAGTGGCTCAGCCTGCCGATGGTGCTGCTGGGTATCTACCTGTGGAACCGGGGCCGCAGCCAACCGGTGCTGGCCACGCCGTAAACCGCTTATATCCCTGGTTTTATAGGGCTATACTGATCAGCCGCTGTGCCGGGTTTATCTGGCACAGCGGCTTTGTTTTTTGCCTGAGCGGAGATAGGACGATATGACAAGAAAATGGGTGCTGGGCCTGGTGGCCGGTGTGTGCATGCTGGGCAGTGCGGCGGTGTCCGCGCAGCAGGCCTTGCCCGATCTGAAAGTGGCCGTGGACCTGAGCTATGAGCCCTTTACCTACAAGCTGCCTACAGGCCAGCCTGCCGGGTTCGACGTGGATATCGCCAATGCGCTGTGCGCCGAGATCAAGCGCAAGTGCGTCTTCGTCGAGCAGGTCTGGGACGGCATGATCCCCGGTCTGCAGGCCAAGAAATACGACGTCATCATCAGCTCGATGGCCAAGAACGAGGACCGCGCCCGTGTCGTGGACTTCACGAACAAGTACTACCACACCGGTGCGCGCATCGTGATGCCCAAAGGCTTCAAATACACCGGTCCCGAATCGCTGAAGGGCAAGAAAATCGGCGTGCTCAAGGCCAGCATCCAGGAAAAATGGGCGCTGACCTACCTCAAGCCTGCCGGCGTCGATGTGGTGTCCTACCCGGGCCGTGACCCGGTGTACCTGGATATCAACTCCGGCCGTCTCGATGGCTCGGTGGCTGACAGCGTCGAGATTGCCTATGGCTTTTTGAAGAAGCCCGAAGGCCAGAACTTTGAATTTGTCAGCGACACCCTGGTGGACAAGAAGATCTTTGGCGAAGGCGCCAGCATTGCGATGCGCAAGGGCCAGCCTGAGCTGAAGAAGTCGCTCAATGATGCGATTGCCGCCATCCGCGCCGATGGCCGCTACAAGAAGATTGCCGACAAGTACTTTGACTTTGACCCCTACGGCAAGGACTGAGAACCTCGTCACATGCTGCGGGCCCACGGCCCCAGCGCAAGAGCAGGCAGGCCCGGTGGAACCGGTGCCTGCTTTTTTTTACCCAAGATGCCTGAGGTGAGGGTTTGCACCGGTAACAGTGATTGCGGACTACGAACCGGGTATTAACACGGGTGCCAAAATGCGCTGTAATTTCTCATAATTACAGGCACGCACTGTAGATGGGGCTGCTGGCCCGCGCAGAACGATGGCCTTCACAAAGGAGCAAGCGGATGGCAGTTGCCGGACAGCCTTTGCACGACACGGTGGCGATCCAGATACGGGATCTGATCTTTGCCGGCACGTTGGCGGCGGGCGAACTGCTGGACGAAAAGGCGCTGTGCGACCAGCTCTGCGTGTCGCGCACGCCGTTGCGTGAAGCCCTGAAGTTGCTGGTCTCCGAAGGCCTGCTGCGCCATGAGCCCCGGCGCGGCTGCTTCGTCGAGACCGTGACCGAGCGTGACCTGGACGATATCTTTCCGGTCATCGCCTTGCTGGAGGGGCGTGCCGCCTACGAGGCCACCAAAAAACTCAGCAGCGCCGACCGTGCGGTGCTCGATGTGATGCACGAGCAGCTGGTCGATTACGCCGAGGCGGGCGACATTGCCGCCTACTACCGCATGAACCACCAGATCCACGAGGCCTTCATTACCTTGGCCGACAACCGCTGGCTGGCCCAGGCGATTGCCGATCTGCGCCGCATTCTGCGCCTGGCGCGGCTGCACCAGTTGCGCGCGCCGGGCCGGCTGCAGGCCAGCTTGCAGGAGCACCTGGATATCTACGCCGTGATGCTGACCGGCGACGCCGATGCCGCCGAGCAGACCATGCGCAACCATTTGCTGCAGCAGCGCAAGGCGCTGCTGCGCACCACTCCACTATCACCGTCGAGGATTGCTTTATGACCACCGCCACTGAAACTTCGCCCGCTGCCGGGGTGGACAGCGCTGCCAACAGCTGGCTGCAAAAAAGTGCGGCCTGGCTGCGCTCGGTCGGCATTCCTACCGAGCTGGGCAGCAGCAGCGCTGCCGATGGCGAGCGTGACACGACCGAGCGCCTGAAGGCGACCCTGCGCCGCGGCAATGAAGCGCTGTCGCCGCGCGAGTTGCGCCGGCTGCTGGCCGACCTGCAGGCGGTGGCGGCCAGTGAAGTGAGCGATGCCGAAGGCGGGCGCCTGGCCGAGCCGGTGATGCAGTGGTATGCCGCTGCCCAGCCCGAGCAGCGCCTGGACTGCTGGCGCCTGCTGTGCGAGCAGTTTGTGCCCGACGTGGCCAAGATCGGCCAGGCCCGCCAGCGCTATGAAGACGCCATCGGCACTGCAAGCATGGCCGCTGCCGAGCGCCAGTTGCGCAAGGCCTTGCAGACGCCGCGCATGCGGCTGTTCCAGCGTTTTGCGGTGCCGGCGCAGGGCATGCGCTTTTTGCTGGATCTGCGTGCGCAGATGCTGCCGCAGATCAAAAGCCATGAATGGCTGGTCGCGGTCGATGCCGATCTGGAGTACCTGTTCTCCACCTGGTTCGATATCGCCTTCCTGGAGCTGCGCAGCCTCAGCTGGGATTCGCCCGCATCCCTGCTGGAAAAACTCATCAAGTACGAGGCGGTGCATGACATCCGCAGCTGGACCGACCTGAAAAACCGCCTCGACAGCGACCGCCGCTGCTACGGCTTCTTCCACCCGCGCCTGCCCAATGAGCCGCTGATCTTTGTCGAGGTGGCGCTGGTCGACAAGATGTCGGACAGCATTGCGCCGCTGCTGGACGAGGCCGCTGCCGCAGCCGACGTGAACAAGGCCAGTACGGCCATCTTCTACTCGATCAGCAACACCCAGACCGGCTTGCGTGGCGTGAGCTTTGGCGATTCGCTGATCAAGACCGTGGTGGAGCAGCTGCTGCAGGAGTTTCCGAAGCTGCGCCAGTTTGCCACCCTGTCGCCGATCCCTGGCTTTCGCAGCTGGCTGGGCAAGAACGCAGCCGATGTCTGGGAAAGCGCCGACAAGCGTCTGCGCGCCGAGCTGGGCAAGGCGCTGGACAAGGCCGACCCCACGGCGGACGACTGGATCGCAGCGCTGGAGCAACCCGGTCAATGGCAACCGGGCGACCCGGCTGCCAAGCTGCTGATGCATGCCGCTGCCCGCTACCTGGGCAAGAGCCTGGTCAAGGACAAGCCGGTGGACCCGGTCGCGCGTTTTCACCTGGGCAACGGCTCGCGGGTCGAGCGCCTGAACTGGGCGGGGGACACCTCGACCAAGGGCATCAAGCAATCCTACGGCCTGATGGTGAACTACCTGTACGACCTCAAGCGCCTGGACAAGCACCGCAACTTGCTGGCACAGGGCAAGATTCCGGTGTCTTCGGGCATCGAGGCGCTGGCCAAGGTCTGAACCTGTTTTGATGGATGGCAGGCCAGCATGGCGCCCCCGGGTGCTGCGCTGGCCTGGAGAGAACTGCAGGCCCCCATAAGGGCCGCAGCCTGGGTGGTGGGCAGGCTTTGCTGACCATTCAGGGCCTGCGCGTTGTTGTTGGCGCGCGCAGGCGGGTGTGCGTGGATCTTAAAAAACAAACGTTAGGAGACAAGATGACCAAGAGCAATACACCTTCGCCGTCCAGAAGACGAACCTTGCTGGGCCTGGCTGCCGGCATGGCGGGCACGGCGCTGCCCGCCTGGAGCTGGGCCAGTGCAGCTGCGGCACGCGACTGGCCGGCCAAGCCGGTAACCTGGGTCGTGCCTTTTCCTGCAGGGGGCGGCACCGATGCCTTCGCGCGGCCGCTGTCCTCGCAATTCTCGAAGTTGTCGGGCAAGACCCTGGTGATCGACAACAAAGGCGGCGCCGGCGGCACCCTGGGGGCCAGCTTTGCGGCGCGCCAGCCCGCCGATGGCTACCACTTCTTCATGGGCGGCACCCACCATGTGATTGCGCCCTCGGTCTATCCCAAGCTGGATTACGACATCCAGAAGGACCTGGTGCCGCTGGCGCTGCTGGCCACGGTGCCGCAGGTGCTGGTCGTCAACCCCAAGCGGGTGACGGCGGCCAATATGCAGCAGCTGCTGGCCCAGCTCAAGGCCCACCCCGGCAAGATGAGCTTTGCCTCGGCCGGCGCCGGCACCAGCCACCACCTGGCCGGTGAGCTGTTCAAGATCCAGAGCCAGACCGACATCCTGCATGTGCCCTACAAGGGCGCCGGCCCGGCGCTGCAGGACCTGATCGCCGGCAATGTGGACATGCTGTTCGATGGACTGGGCTCGTCCGCCGCGCATATTGCTGCCGGGCGCATCAAGTGCCTGATGGTCTCGGGCAGCCAGCGCAACCCCTCGTTGCCCGATGTGCCTTGCGCCGCGGAGGTGGGCTTGCCCGAATACAACGTGACCACCTGGTATGGCCTTTGGGCCATCAAGGGCACGTCGCCCGAGCTGCAGGCGCGCATGTTCGAAGAGGTCAAGCGCATGGGCACCTCGGAAGAGATCAAGGCCATCTGGGCCAAGAACGGCGCGGAATATGGCAGCATGACGCAGCCGCAGTTTGCGGCCTTTGTGGCCGATGAGGTCAAGCGCTGGGCCGAGGTGGTCAAGGTCTCGGGCGCGAAGATTGAATAACAGCAGGAGCGATGTGATGGCGGGGCAGGTTCGTGTGGAATCGTGGACGGCGGGCGAGGACGCAGCCGACGCACAGGCGGTGCGCGTGGTGCTGGCCCATCCGGGCAAGCGCAATGCGATGTCGCGGGCGATGTGGCGGCAGCTGCGCAGCGTGTTCGAGGAATTGCAGCTCCGGCCAGGCCTGCGCTGCATCGTGCTCCAGGGCGAGGGCGAGGCCTTTTGCGCTGGCGGCGATATCTCGGAATACGCGGACTTTCGCTTTCACCCCGAGAGCCTGGCCGCCTTTCATGAAGGCGAGGTATGGCCTGCACTGCATGCCATGCTGCAATGCGATGTGCCCCTGGTCGCCGCCATTGAAGGGGCCTGCATGGGCGCGGGCGTGGAGCTGGCCAGCTGCTGCGACAGCCGCCTGGCGGCAGACACGGCCCAGTTTGGCGCGCCCATTGCCAAGCTCGGCTTTCCGATGGCGCCCAGGGAGGCGGCGCTGGTGCTGAGCGAGGTGGGGCCTGCGAAGACGCGGCAGATGCTGCTGGAGGCGGCGGTCTTTGGTGCCGACCAGATGCAGGCCTCGGGCTTTTTGAGCCAGGTCCTCCCGGCCGCCCAGCTGCAGGCCGAGCTGGCGCGCACGGTGGCCCGCATCTGTGGCCTGGCCCCCCAGGCCGCCCGCATGACCAAGCAACTGCTGCGTGCGCTGGCCGACGGCGATGCCCAGGCCCCGGTGCTGCAGCAGCCCTATGCCTATGCCGATTCTGCAGAGCACCGCGAAGGCATTGCCGCCTTTGTAGCCAAGAGAAGTCCCCAGTTTTGACGCTGCCTGCGCGGGCCAGCGGCCCGGCTGCAGGCGCCAAGGAAACCACCAACCACGTAGACCAACATGACCAACGACAACCTGTTCTGCGCGCTGCGCGCAGCCTTTCCTGACGACCTCGATGCCATCGCGGTGGAGACCACCTCGGCCAGCGGCGCGCCGCTGCACTACAGCTGGCGTGACCTCGATCGCATGAGTGCACGCATCGCCAACCTGCTCGATTCGCTGAACATTCCTTCCGGCAGCCGGGTCGCGGTGCAGGTGGAAAAATCGGTCGAGGCGATGGCGCTGTACCTGGCCACCTTGCGCGCAGGCCATGTCTTTTTGCCGCTGAACACCGCCTACCAAAGTGCCGAGATCGAGTACTTCATCACCAATGCGGAACCAGCAGTCGTGGTCTGCTCGCCCGCCAACTTTGGCTGGGTCTCCAAGATCGCCTTCCAGTGCGGCACGCAAAGCGTGTTCACCTTGGGCGATGACCGCAGCGGTACCTTGCTGGAGCGCGCGGTGCACTGTGCCGATACCCACACGCCGGCGCAGAAATCCGCCGGCGACATGGCCGCCATCCTCTACACCAGCGGTACCACGGGCCGCAGCAAGGGCGCGATGCTGAGCCACGGCAACCTGCTGAGCAATGCGGTGATGCTCAAGGACTACTGGGGCTGGAAGAAGGGCGATGTGCTGATCCATGCGCTGCCGATCTTCCATGTGCATGGCCTGTTTGTCGCGATCCATGCGGCGCTGCTCAACGGCAGCAAGATGATCTGGTTTGCCAAGTTCGAGCCCAAGGCGGTGATTGCCGCGATGGCACGGGCAACGGTCTTCATGGGCGTACCGACCCTGTATGTGCGCCTGCTGGCCGAGCCCGGCCTGACCAAGGAGGCCACCCGGCATATGCGCCTGTTCATCTCGGGGTCGGCGCCGTTGCTGATCGAGACCTTCCGCGAATGGCAGACCCGCACCGGCCACACCATCCTGGAGCGTTATGGCATGAGTGAGACCATCATGCTGGTATCCAACCCCTACCAGGCCGATGCCCGCCATGGCGGCCAGGATGAGCGCCGGGGCGGCACGGTGGGCTTTGCGCTGCCGGGTGTGGGCGTGCGGGTGCAGGGCGATGATGGCCAGGCACTGGGCGCCGACGAGATCGGCCATATCCAGGTGCAAGGCCCCAATGTGTTCAGCGGTTACTGGCGCATGCCCGAGAAGACCGCCCAGGAGTTCACCGCTGACGGCTGGTTCAAGACCGGTGATGTCGGCAAGATCGATGCGCGTGGCTATGTGACCATTGTGGGCCGCAGCAAGGATTTGATCATCTCCGGCGGCTACAACGTCTACCCGGCCGAGATCGAAGGCTTCATCAACGAGCTGCCGGGCGTTGCCGAAAGCGCGCTGGTGGGGGTGCCACACCCGGATTTTGGCGAGGTCGGTGTGGCGGTGGTCATAGCCAAGGCAGGCCAGCAACTGGACGCCGAAGCCATCATTGCGACCCTCAAGAAGCAGCTGGCCAACTTCAAGATTCCCAAGCGCTGCTTTGTCGTGGCCGAGCTGCCCCGCAACACCATGGGCAAGGTGCAGAAGAACCTGTTGCGCGACCAGTACCAGGGCCTGTTCAAGGGCTGATACCCTGCAGAGGCGGTTTGGAGCCGCCATGACAAAACCCTCGCTGGTTGCAGCGCATCCGCTGCCGCAAGCGAGGGTTTTTTATCGGGGTTGAAGTTATGCGGCGGTCAGCGCAGCACCAGCACCGGTATCGTCGCATGGGTCAGCACATGCTGGGTTTCGCTGCCCAGCAGCAAACGCTTCAAGCCCCGGTAGCCGTGCGAGGCCATCACAATCAGGTCGCAGTTTTCCTTCTTGGCCGTCTCCAGCAAGGCTTCGGCAATCAGGTCGGACTTGATCACCAAGGTCTTGATCGGCACGCCCGTTGCGGCACCTTCGGCCACGACCTTGTCAACCACGCTCTGCGCAGCGCGCTGCCAGCCTTCTTCGATGCGTGCGATGTCATCGGGGTTCTGCATCGTGCTGCCTTCGAAGTAGCTGCGCGGGTAGTTCGGCGAGATATTGACGGCGGTGACGGTGGCATGGCTCAGCTTGGCCAGCGCCAGCGCATGGCGGACCGCTTTCTCGGACAGCTCAGAGCCATCGGTGGCAAGCAGGATATGTTGGTACATGACAGGCTCCTTTCGGGTCAGACTCTGGACAGGGCCACAGGCTGCTGCCTTGCCCTGGTTTCATCTCCAAGCATCGCCGCTTATCGCGCGGAACGATGTCGGATCAGGCCGCATTCGTGTCTCGGGCCTGCACTTTTCAGGCCGAGCAGGCCTGGGTGTTGATCAGACCCTGGAGCTTGTCGGTGTCGAGAATGCGCACATGGCGCTGCTTGACCTCGATGATGTTCTCCTCGGCAAACTTGGAGAAGGTGCGGCTCACCGTTTCAAGTTTCAGGCCCAGGTAGCTGCCGATTTCCTCGCGGGTCATGCGCAGGATCAGTTCATGCTGCGAAAAGCCCCGGGCGTGCAGCCGCTGCACCAGGTTCAGCAGGAAGGCGGCCAGACGCTCTTCGGCACGCATGCTGCCCAGCAGCAGCATCACGCCGTGCTCGCGCACGATCTCGCGGCTCATGACCTTGTGCACATGGTGCTGCAAGGCCGTCACTTCGCGCGACAGGTCCTCGAGTGTCGAGTAGGGCATCACGCAGACCTCGGCATCTTCCAGCGCAATCGCGTCGCAGGAGTGGCGGTCATTGACGATGCCGTCCAGGCCGATGATCTCGCCCGCCATCTGAAAACCGGTGACCTGGTCACGCCCGTCTTCTGTGGCGATGCTGGTCTTGAAGAAGCCGGTGCGAATCGCATACAGCGAGGTGAACGTCTCGCCATTGCGGAACAGCGCACTGCCGCGCTTGATCTTGCGACGGGTGGCAACGATCTCGTCGATACGCTCCATTTGTTCGGCCGACAGACCCACGGGCATGCACAGCTCGCGCAGATTGCAGTTGGAGCACGCCACTTTGATGGAGTTGGATGTCATGTATCAATACCCGTGAACAAATATTCGTGTAGGAACGGCGTTCCATGTATGGGCCTATTGTGCGTGCAGGCGCCAAATGGGTTCTTGATGTATATCAAGGACGGGTGGCAAGCCTTGGGGCACATTGGGGGTCCGCAAGGATAAAGCCCATGATTTCCCTGACCCCCGAACTGCTGCGCCGTTTTGACGTCCCCGGCCCCCGTTACACGTCGTATCCTACCGCAGACCGATTTGTTGAAGCCTTTGCTGCGAATGAGTACAAGCAGGCGCTGGTGCAGCGCGGCCACGGCCTGGCTGGGAGATTGGCGCCGCTGTCGTTGTATGTGCATGTGCCGTTCTGTGCCTCGCTGTGCTACTACTGCGCCTGCAACAAGATCATCACCAAGCATGCCGAGCGGGCCGACGAATACCTGGATTACCTGGAGCGCGAGCTGGATCTGCAGCTCGCCCACCTCAGCACCCGGTCCACCATCAGCCAGCTGCACCTGGGCGGGGGCTCGCCGACCTTCCTGAGCGATGCGGGTCTCAGCCGCCTGATGGACATGGTCAAGCAGCGCTTCCATCTGCAGCCGGGCGGCGAGTACTCGATCGAGATCGACCCGCGCACCGTGAGCCGCGAGCGCCTGCTGCACCTCTACCAACTGGGTTTTAACCGCCTGAGCTTTGGCGTGCAGGATTTCGACCCGCTGGTGCAAAAGGCCGTGCACCGCGAGCAGCCCGCCGACCAGGTGTTTGCGCTGGTCGAGCAGGCGCGCGCAATCGGCTTTGAATCCATCAATATTGATCTGATCTATGGTTTGCCGTTGCAAAGCCCGGCCAGCTTCGCCCGCACGATGGAGCAGGTCAATGCGCTGCGGCCTGACCGCATTGCGCTCTACGCCTATGCGCATCTGCCCGAGCGCTTCAAGCCCCAGCGCCGCATCCTGGTGCAGGACTTGCCCAGCCCGGCGGACAAGCTGGCCATGCTGGCCCAGGCGCTGGCCGCGCTGGAGGGTGCCGGCTATGTCTACGTGGGCATGGACCATTTCGCGCTGCCCGAGGATGCGTTGGCGGTGGCCAAGCGCCAGGGCCGCCTGCACCGCAATTTTCAGGGCTATAGCACGCAGCCCGATTGTGATCTGCTGGCGCTGGGCGTCTCGGCCATCGGCCGCATCGGCGCCACCTACAGCCAGAATGCCAAGACGCTGGAGGAGTATTACGACCTGATCGACCAGGGCCAGATCCCCGTGGTGCGCGGGCTGGCGCTGACGCGCGATGACCTGCTGCGCCGCGCGGTGATCATGGGTCTGATGTGCCAGGGCAGCCTGGCGATCGAATCGCTGGAGCAGGCCTGGCTGATCGACTTTGCGCAGTACTTTGCCGCCGAGCTGGCCCAGCTGCGCGAGCTGCAGGCGCAGGGCCTGGTGGACGTGCGAGACGATGTGATCAACGTGACCGAGCTGGGCTGGTACTTTGTGCGCGGCGTGGCCATGGTGTTCGACAAGAACCTGCAGGCCGACCGCAACCGCGCGCGCTTCTCGCGCATCATCTAGCCTGCTGTGGCCCGTCTCAGACCTGCCAAGCCGCCAGACTCTTGTAGAGCATGTACAGCGCCAGGCACAGCAGGATGCCGCCAAAGATCTTCTTGAGCTGTGCCACCGGCAGGCGGTGTGCGGCGCGGGCACCCAGCGGTGCGGTCAGCACGCTGCAGGTGGCGATGGCGGCCAGGCCCGGCAGCCAGATGTAGCCCAGCGAATGCGGTGGCAGGCCCTGCAGGTGCAGGCCGGCCACCATGAAGCCGGCGACATTGGTGACGGCGATCGGAAAGCCCAGCGCCGAGCTGGTTGCCACCGCGTTGTGCATCGGCACACTGCACCAGGTCATGAAGGGCACGCTGATGAAGGCGCCCCCGGCACCGACAAGGCCCGAGAGGCAGCCAATCACGCCGCCGGCCGCCAGCTGCCCGGCGGTGCCCGGCATCGGGCGCGTCCCTTGGCTGTTGGGCTTGCGGAACATGCGCAGTGCCGAGTAGCCAATGAACAGGCCGAAGAACAAGCCCAGGTAGCTGCCCTTGAGCACAGCAAAAATGCCCAGGCTGGCCAACAGGCCGCCCAGCACGATGCCAGGGGCTAGGCGTTTGACGAGATCCCAGCGCACGGCACCATGCTGGTGGTGGGCGCGGACGCTGGACATCGATGTGAACACGATGGTCGCCATCGACGTGGCGATCGCCATCTTGATCGCCAGCTCAGGCGCCACGCCCTGGGTGCCCAGGATATAGGTGATGAAGGGCACCAGTACCATGCCGCCGCCGATGCCCAGCAGGCCTGCCAGAAAGCCGCCGATCAATCCCAGCAGGGACAGCGGCAGCAGAACGAGAGGATCAGCCATGGTGCGCAGTAAAAAGGCCACCTGAAACAGGTGGCCTGAAACCCCGCTGTCGCGGAGAGGAGAAGACAGGTTGGGCAGCCTGCCCGAAAAAATCAGGTGTTCGCAGCGGATCCACTGGACCGTCATCCTGAACCGGGGGTTCAGGTGGGCGAGGGCAACCTATCGTTGGGTTCATCTGACGCGAGACGATCACGCTCAATAGGTAATGTACCAAGCCCGTGCTCGTAGAGCATTGGTTCAAGGAACTATAAAGTCCAGCAGGGCTGCGAACGCTTCCATTGTAATCGCTCGCACCTGCTGCACCCGCCAAAATCGCAATTCAATGTGCTGAGATTGGTCAAAAAAGATAGCGTCCTACACAGCTCGTAGAACGCATGGAACGGTATTTTTAGCCAATGCATTGCATGGCGCCGGTATTTGGTGTTAGCGGCTGCTAACACGCTGCTGTCAGGCGCTGGCGGCCAGCGTTTCGGCACCCGCGGAGGGGGCGGGAGCCAGTGCCGCATCGAGCCGTTGCAGCACCGATTGCAGACGGGGCTCGTCCCAGTCCAGGCTGGCCTGCGCAGCGGCGGCGGGCTGGGTCTGGGCCTCGGCCATTGCAGCCGATTGGGCGGCGGCCTGCGCTTGCAATGCATCGGCCGTCTGGCTTAACTGGCTGTTTTGCACTTGCAGGTCGAGCAGATCAAAGGCCACATTGAGCGCCGCCAGCACGGCAATGCGCTCGCGGCCGCGGATCTTGCCCGCGTCGCGGATGCCGCTCATGGCCTCATCCACATGCTTGACGGCGGCCAGCAAGCGTGCCTCCTGGCCTTCGGGGCAGCCCAGCATATAGCTTTGCTGCATGATGTGTACTTCCAGCTGTTTCATCATTCGTCCTGGTCAAAGGTCTTGGGCAGGCGTTCGATCAGTGCGTCCACGCGGGCGCGGGCCGCAGTCAAGCGCGATTGGAGGGAGTCGCGCTCCTGGGTAAGGGTGGTGACCTGCTCTTGCAGTTGGGCGTGGGCGCGTTGCAAAGCCTCATGACGGCTCAGCAGTGCTTCCACCCGCTCAAGCATCAGATCCATAGAAGGCGTAGTGGCCATAGAGAGACAGTCTTCTTAAGTGCGCAATGGGTTTAACGCTAAAATTGTACCCGTTGGTGCTCGCCCCAGTGGTTCACATGGGGGCAGTTCAACGGGAAGCAGGAGCGCTGCTTGTGCCCTACAAGCCTTACGCAACCTGCGCTGCCCCCGCAACGGTAAGCGATGGTTGGCTTTTGCGCCATCCACAGCCACCACTATGCCACTGAATACCTTGAACAAGTGTTTGGGAAGGCGTGTGCTGTGTCATCGCCAGCCCGGATACCGGCCAACATAGTGGAGGTGCGTGGCCCAGGTGCTGCCACAGCTTCCGTGTTCCCCATTGCCGGCGGGGAGGCTGGCGCGGGGTGGTTCATCGCCAGCTCAGTCCATGTTTTTCTCGCCTTTCACGACACGCCGCTGCGCGCGTCCCGTCTGCACGCCCCGTTCCCGGTTGTTCCCCTCCCGCTCCGCCATCGCTTGGGCGGTGAGCGCAGCGCTGCCTTGCGTGGCCCTGTCCGCGCAGGCGCAGCAGCTGCCCTCCGGCCAGGAAACAGCGGGTAAGAACCTGCAGGAGATGGTGGTGACCGCCAACCGCATCGCGCAGCCGCTGTCCGATCTGGTGGCCGATATGTCCATCATCGATGCGCAAACCATTGAGCGCCAGGGCCCGGGCAGCGTCGCCGATGTGCTGGCTCGGGTGCCGGGTATCCAGATCACGCGCAACGGCGGGCCCGGCACGGCCACCAGCGTGTTTCTGCGCGGCGCCGATTCGCGCTTCACCGCCGTCTACGTTGACGGCGTGCGCATGGATTCGCAATCGACTGGCGGCGCCTCCTGGCAATCGATTCCGCTGGCGCTGATCGACCGCATCGAAGTGCTGCGCGGCCCGGCTGCTGCCGTCTACGGCTCGGACGCCATGGGCGGTGTGGTGCAGATCTTCACGAAGAAGGGCGACGGCCCCGCCCAGCCCTATGCCCGCCTGGGGGTGGGCAGCCGGGGCACGTTCACTGCAGAGGCGGGTATCTCCGGCGGCGCGGGCGGGTGGGATTACGCGCTGGGCCTCAACCGCTCGCAGACCGATGGCTTCAATGCCCGTACGGCCGCCACCGCCAACCCGGACAAGGACGACTACCGCAGCAATGCGGTCAGCGGCCGTCTGGGCTACCAGCTCAACCGCCAGCACCGGCTGGAGGCTACCTTGCTGGCCAGCGATGTGAACTCGGGCTATGACAACAGCCTGACCGAGGACGACCGCAGCCTCAACAAGATGTATGCGCTGGGCCTGAACTGGCAGGCGCAGTGGACCGCGCAATACAGCACCAAGCTGCAGTTCACCCAGTCTCGCGACTATTACGAAACCCGTCCCTCGCCCTACCAGACGGACACCCGCCTGCAGAACTACCTGTTCCAGAACGAATGGCGCCTGGGTGTGCACACGTTGACAGCCGCGCTGGAGCGGCGTGACGACGCATTGACCAATGGCGGCATTGACCGCGACCGCCACCAGAATGCGCTGGCGCTGGGCTATGGCCTGAACACCGGCCCGCACACGGTGCAGCTGAACCTGCGCCGGGATGACGACAGCGAGTTTGGCGGCAAGACCACCGGCAGCGCCGCCTACGGCTATGCGTTTGCAACCCACTGGCGCGCCACGGCAACGGTGGGCACCGCCTTCCGTGTGCCCACGCTCTACCAGCGCTTCAGCGAATATGGCGATGCCTCACTGCAGCCCGAGAAAAGCCGCAATGCCGAGCTGGGCCTGCGCTGGGCGCAAGGTGCGCACAGCTTCTCGGCCACGGCCTACCGCAACCGGGTGACCGACCTGATCAACTTCTCGTCACCCGGCAGCTGCGACAGCCCATTCGGCTGCTATGCCAATGTGGGCAAGGCACGCCTGGAAGGCATCACCCTGGCGGGCACCACCAAGCTGGGCGCCTTCAACCTGCATGGTTCGGTTGATTTCCAGAACCCGCGCGACACCGAAAACGACAAGCTGCTGGCGCGCCGCGCCAAGCGCTATGCCACCCTGGGCGCCGAGACGCGTGCCGCAGGTTGGACCTGGGCCGCCGACCTGCAGACCAGCGCCAAGCGCTTTGACAATGCCGCCAACACCAACGTGCTGGGCGGCTACACCTTGTTCAACCTGTCGGCGCAGACCGAGGTGGCCAAGGATGTGAACCTGATCGCCCGGATCAACAACCTGGCGGACAAGCGCTACCAGACCGCACGCACCTACGCCACCGAAGGGCGCAGCGTGTATGTGGGTGTGAAGTGGATGCCGCGCTGAGCGCAGAGGGGATAAGCGAGCCATGACAGAGATGACGGTTCAGGACCGCCCAACGGCCTCTTGTGTGGCGCTGCTGATTGCGGCGCCCGCATCCGGCCAGGGCAAAACCACGGTGACAGCGGCCCTGGCCCGCCTGCATGCCCGCCAGGGCCGGCGGGTGCAGGTGTTCAAGTGCGGTCCGGATTTTCTTGATCCGCAGTGGCTGCGCCTGGCCAGCGGCCAGCCGGTGCATGCGCTGGACCGCTGGATGAACGGTGAAGCGGATGTGCGCGCGCGCCTGTTCCAGGCCGCGCAGTGCAACGATGTGCTGCTGATCGAAGGCGTGATGGGCCTGTTCGATGGCGCCAACAGCGCCGCCGAGCTGGCCAAGTCGCTGGGCATCGCTGCCGTGGTGGTGGTCGATGCATCGGCGATGGCCGCTACCTTTGGCGCCATTGCCCATGGTTTGCAGCACTATGACCCGGGCCTGCAACTGGCCGGCGTGCTGGCCAACCGGGTGGCCACCGCCCACCATGGCGAGATGCTGCGCAGCGGCCTGCGCGACCCGGCCCTGTGGCTGGGCGCGATGAACCAGGTCAGCCTGGATGCCGCCAAGCCGCGCGCCAACCTGCTGCCCGAGCGCCATCTGGGACTGGTGGCAGCCCATGAGCTGCACGACGCCGCCGAGCGCCTGGATGCTGCTGCCGATGTGCTGGCGCAAACGCCGCTGGGCCAGCTGGCCTGGCAGCAGTGGCAGCAGCGCTGGACGGTGGCCTTTACCGCGCCTGCGCCCACCGCCCCGGTGCCCGCCTGGCTGGCCGGGCGGCGCATTGCAATCGCCCGCGATGCCGCTTTCAGCTTTATCTACACTGCCAATCTGGAATGCCTGCAGGCCATGGGGGCCGAGCTGGCCTTTTTCTCGCCGGTCGCCGGGGAGCGCCTGCCCGCCTGCGATGCGCTGTGGCTGCCCGGGGGCTACCCGGAGCTGCACCTGCAGGCACTCAAGGCCAATGCCGGTCTGCAGCTCGATCTGCAGGCGCACGTAGAGCAGCGCAAGCCGGTCTGGGCCGAATGCGGCGGCATGGTGGCGCTGGCCGAAGGCCTGACCGATCTGGACAGCCGCTGGCACAGCCTGTGGGGCTTGCTGCCGGCGCAGGCCGTGATGCAGCAGCGCCTGGCCGGCCTGGGCATGCAGCAGCTGCAGACGCCCTGGGGCATGCTGCGCGGCCACACCTTTCACTATTCGAAGCTGCAAAGCGAAGCCCAGCAAGTGGCGCGCAGCAGCCGCCCGGGCCAAGCGGCCGACAGCGGCACGGGCGAAGCCGTCTACCAGCAGGGCAGCATCCATGCCAGCTATTTCCATGCCTGGTTCCCCTCGTGCCCGCAGGCGGTGGCCGCCTTGCTCGGGGTGGAGATGCCGGTGGTCGATCCGCAGGCCTGGCACAGCGGGGCGCTGAACGCCTAAGATGCGCGGCATGGATCAATCTATATTCCATATCGATGGAGCTCCGCTGAAGCTGCTGCTGCTGGGCGGGCAGAAATCGGGCAAATCGCGCCAGGCCGAGCTGCTGGCGCGCGCTTGGCTGCAGGCCGATGCCGGCCGCAGCGCCAGCCTGGTCGCCACCGGCACTGCGTATGACCTCGAGATGCACGAGCGCATTGCGCGCCACCAGCGTGACCGCCGCGAGCGCGTGCCGCAACTGGCGACCCTGGAAGCGCCGCGCGACGTCGCCCAGCTGCTGCAGGCCCACAGCCGGCCAGAGCACCTGCTGGTGGTCGATTGCCTGACCCTGTGGCTCACCAACTGGCTGATGCCGATGGAGCCGCCAACCCCAGCGCCCGCCACTGCGCCAGCACCTGCGCAAGCCTGGCAGACGCAGTGCGATGCCTTCATCGCTGCGTTGCAGGCCGCCACTGGCCCCGTCATTCTGGTCAGCAATGAGATTGGCCTGGGCGTGATTCCGATGGGCCGCGAGGTGCGCGCGTTTGTCGATGCGCTCGGTCTGCTGAACCAGCAAGCGGCAGCGGCCTGCAACCGCGTGCAACTGATGGCGGCCGGCTTGCCGCTGCAGATGAAATGATGGCTTGGTTTTTTGCTCTCCGACCCCGTCTGCGGCAAGCGCTGGCCTGCATGGCGCTGGGGGCCGCATGGCCGATGGTGCATGCGGCGCCGTCTGCCAGCATCGATGAACTGCGCCTGCAACCCTTTGCGAATGCGCCGGTCTGGAAGGACCAGGACCTGGTCACGCCCGCGGCCATCGTCGATGACCGGGGCCGCCAGGTGCAGCTGGGCCAACTGCCGCAGCGCATCGTGAGCCTGTTGCCATCGCTGACCGAGAGCACCTGCGCGCTGGGCCTGTGCGAGCGCCTGGTGGGGGTGGACCGCTATTCGGACTGGCCTGCCTCGGTCAAGAAGCTGCCGGTGGTGGGCGGCGGTCTGGACCCGAGCGTTGAATCGGTCGTGGCGCTCAAGCCCGATGTGGTGCTGCTGTCCAATGCCTCCAAGGCGGCCGAGCGGCTGCAGGCGCTGGGCCTGAAGGTGGTGGCGCTGGATGTGAAGTCCAAGGCCGACATCCACCGCGTGCTGGGCACCCTGGGCCAGCTGTTGGGCGTGCCGCAGGCGCACGGCGCAGAGCGGGTCTGGCGTGACCTGGAATCGGGCATTGATGCCGTGGTGCGCGAGCTGCCCGAGCGCACGCGCCATACCCGGGTCTACTTTGAGGTGAGCCGAGGCCCTTATGCGGCCGGCCCCCAGTCCTTTATCGGCGAGACCCTGACCCAGCTGGGCGCCGACAATGTCGTGCCAGCCGAGCTGGGTCCCTTTCCCCGGCTGAGCCCGGAGTTTTTGCTGCGCGCCCAGCCCGAGGTGATCATGCTCGGCAACCGCAGCATGCAGGCTGCTACCAGCTACCCGGGCTGGCACAACCTCCAGGCCGTCAAGGCGGGCAGGGTCTGCGTGTTCAGCGATGAAGAGTCGTATGCCATCGTGCGGCCCGGCCCGCGCATGGCCCAGGCGGCGGCGCTGATGGCACGCTGCCTGGCCGACAAGGCGCCAGGCAAGGCGGCGGTGGCGCGCTGATGGCTGCTCCGCCCACCTCTGCACCGGCAGCGCGGCGCGAAGCGGCTCCTGGCCTGCGCCGCAGTGCCTGGCTGGCGCTGGTGCTGCTGGTGCTCAGTGCCGTGCTGCTGCTGGTGGGCGCCAGTGTCGGCAGCACCGGTTGGGAGAGTGTGCTGCGCATGCGCGATGACGCCACTTCGTGGCAGATCGTGGTCGATATCCGCCTGCCGCGCTCGCTGGGCGCCTGGCTCGCCGGTGGCCTGCTGGGCCTGGCCGGGGCCGTCGCCCAGGGCCTGTTTCGCAACCCGCTGGCCGATCCCTATCTGCTGGGCAGTGCTTCCGGCGCGTCGCTGGGCAGTGCGTTGGGTCTGGTGCTGCTGGGCTCGTCCGTCACCAGCCTCAACCTGCTCTACCGCCTGGGGATGACCGGCATGGCCTTTGTCGGCGCGGCCTGTGCGGTGGCGTTGACGGTGGTGCTGGCGCGCCATGTGCAAAACACCTTGCGCCTGTTGCTGGCCGGCGTGATCGTCGGTGTGGTGCTGGGCGCCATGCGCGATCTGCTGGAGCTGCGCCACCCCGATATTCTGCAGGCCATGCAGGCCTTTACGCTGGGCACCTCGGCCTTTGTCGGCTGGGAAGGCTGCGCACTGATGGCCGGCGTGCTGCTGGTCTGTGTGCTGGCCACCTGGTGCTGCGCCCGGGTGCTCGATGGTTTGACCCTGGGCGAGGCGACTGCTGCCAGCCTGGGCCTGCCGCTGGCGCCGCTGCGCTATGGCCTGGTGGCAGTGCTGGCGCTGGCCACCGGCACCTCGGTCGCGCAGACCGGGTTGATCGCCTTTGTGGGCCTGGCCGCCCCGCACCTGGTACGCAGCCTGGTGCAGGTGGGCCATGGCCGCAGCACCGTGCTGGCCGCCGCGATGGGCGGCGTGCTGCTGCTGGCGGCCGATATCCTGGCGCGCTGGCTGGTCGCCCCGCAAGAGCTGCCGGTGGGCGTGCTCACTGCGGCACTGGGCGGCACCTATCTGCTGTGGCGCATGCACCGCAGCACCCGTTCGGCAGGAGGCCTGTGATGCCGACCACTGCGACCACGGCTGCGCTGACTGCCACCAATATCCATGCCGCTGTGCATGCGCGGCCGATTCTGCAAGGCGTCAACGCCCAGTTTGTGCAAGGCCGCTGGACCAGCATTGTCGGCCCCAACGGCGCGGGCAAATCAAGCCTGCTCAAGGTGCTGGGCGGCCTGTGGCCGGCGGCACAGCTGCAGGGCGAGGTGGCACTGCTGGGCAAAAGCCTGGAGCGCTGGCCACGCAAACAGCGCGCCCAGGCGCTGGCCTGGCTGGGCCAGGGTGAGGTGGTGACGCAGGAGCTGACGGTGATGGACGTGGCCATGCTGGGCCGCCTGCCGCACCAGCCCTGGTTTGCAGCACCCAGCGGCGAAGACCATGCGGTGGTGGAGCAATGCCTGCGGGCGGCGCATGCCTGGGATTGGCGCCACCGGCCGGTGGCCGAGCTCTCGGGCGGTGAGCGCCAGCGGGTGCTGCTGGCCCGCGCGATGGCTGTGCAGGCCTCCGTGCTGCTGATGGACGAGCCGCTGGCCAACCTGGACCCGCCGCACCAGACCGACTGGGTGGACAGCATGCGGGCCTTGACGGCCCAGGGCACCACGGTGGTCAGCGTGCTCCATGAAATATCGGTGGCGCTGCTGGCCGACCATATGCTGGTGCTGCAGGCAGGCCGGGTGCTGCACCAGGGCCGCTGCGATGACCCGGCGACCCATGCCGCGCTGGAGGCGGTGTTTGACCACCGCATCCAGGTGCGCGCCATCGATGGCGTGTGGATGGCCTTGCCGCGTACCGCCACTGCCGCGCAGGCCGGCCAGCGCGGGCGCTGAACCCCTGCGAAACCGGGCCTGGCCCCGCTTCCAACAACACAACGAAACAAGGAAAGATTGCAATGCAGATTGAAACGCCACCCAGCGAAAAGCCTTATGAAAAGCCCGAGGGCGAGCGCCGTGGCCTGGTGATCGTCAACACCGGTGACGGCAAGGGCAAGACCACGGCAGCCTTTGGCCTGGCATTCCGCGCAACTGGCCGGGGCAAGGCCGTCAAGGTCTACCAGTTCATGAAGGTGCCGACCGCCCGTTTTGGCGAGCACCGCCTGTCCGAGCAAGTGGGCCTGCCGGTCGAAGGGCTGGGCGATGGCTTCAGCTGGAAGAGCCGCGACCTCGAGCACAGCGGCCAGCTGGCGCGCGAAGGCTGGGAAAAGGCGAGGGCGGCGATCCTGTCAGGCGCGTATTTTCTGGTGGTGCTCGACGAGATCACCTACCCGCTGATCTATGGCTGGCTGCCGCTGCAGGAGGTGCTGGACACCCTGGCCGCCCGGCCCAAGGAGGTGCATGTCTGCCTCACCGGCCGGCGCTGTCCGCAGGAGATCATTGACATGGCCGATACCGTCACCGAGATGACGATGGTCAAGCATGCGTTCAAGGCCGGCATCCCGGCGCAGCGCGGCATTGAAGACTGAGACAAGGCAGCCGATTGCTGGCATGAGCGATACCCCTTTCAACGCCCCCACCATCGCCGCCACGGCCTTCAGCGAGGCTGAGCGCGCGGCGGTCTACCGCGCCATCCACGAGCGGCGCGACATGCGCCACTTTGCCGGCGGCCAGGTCGACGAGGTGGTGCTGCTGCGCCTGCTGCGGGCCGCGCACCATGCGCCCAGCGTTGGCTTTATGCAGCCCTGGCGCTTCATCCGCGTGCGCGATGCGCAGATGCGCAGCCGCATCCATGCGCTGGTGGAAGACGAGCGCCTGCGCACTGCCCAGGCATTGGGCGAGCGCGAGGCGGACTTCATGAAGCTCAAGGTGCAGGGCGTGCTGCAGGCGGCCGAGGTGCTGGTCGTGGCCATGCCGCCCGGGCGCGAAGCCCATGTGTTTGGCCGCCGCACCTTGCCCGAGATGGATGTGGCCAGCACCGCCTGCGCGATCCAAAACCTCTGGCTGGCCGCGCGCGCCGAAGGGCTGGGCATGGGCTGGGTGTCGCTGTTCGAGCCCCAGGCGCTGGCGCAACTGCTGGGCATGCCAGCCGACGCGCACCCGCTGGCTGTTTTGTGCTTGGGCCCTGTGGAGGCCTACTATGCCGAGCCCATGCTGCAGCAGGAACGCTGGGCGAGCCGTGCGCCCTTGCAGCACATGCTGATGGACGAGTGCTGGCAGGATGCTGGCGCCGGTGCATCGGCAGACCAAGGACCGCAGCCATGAGCGATGGCGGCCTGTGGGCACTGGCGCTGGCCGGTGGCAGCCCGCTGCTGCAACTGGCTCAGGCCATGATGGATGCTGGCCCTGCGCTGCACTGGCAGGCGCCGATGGCGGCCTTGCTGGCCGTGTTGGTGGCGTTGCTGGTGGACTGGCTCTGGGGCGAGCCGCCGCTGCGGCTGCACCCGGTTGTCTATATGGGCAAGCTGCTGGGCCTGCTCGGCCAGGCGATTGCACCGCGCCAGGCGGACGAGCGCGCCTATGGGTGCTTTGTGCTGGCAGCGCTGGCCTGGTGCCTGCTGGCGGGCGGTGCTTGGCTGGTGTATGCGGCCCTCATGTATCTGCTGCAGGCAGTGCCTTGGTGGCTGAATGGCCTTGTGGCCGGACTGCTGCTCAAACCGCTGCTGTCTTGGCGCATGCTGCGCAGCGAGGTGCTGGCGGTCGAGGCGGCGCTCGGCGAATCGCTGCAAGCGGGCCGCGCCCGCCTGTCCTGGCTGGTGAGCCGCGATACCGCGCAGCTTGATGCAGCGACAGTGCGCGAGAGCGCGATCGAGACCCTGGCCGAGAACCTGAGCGACTCGGTGCTGGCGCCGCTGTTCTGGTTTGCGGTGGCTGGCCTGCCGGGCGCGGCGCTGTACCGGCTGGCCAACACGGCCGATGCGATGTGGGGCTACCCCGGCTGGCGCGGCCAGGGCGCGCAGCGCCGCCACTGGCAATGGGCGGGCAAATGGGCGGCCCGGGCCGATGATGTGCTGAACTGGGTGCCTGCCCGCATCACAGCGGCCTGGCTGGCGCTGCTGGCTGGGGGCCTGTCCTGGTCCGGGCTGCGGCGCGATGCGGCGGTCACGCCATCGCCCAATGGCGGCTGGCCCATGGGCGCGATGGCGCGGGCGCTGGGCGTGCATCTGTCCAAACCCGGCGTGTACCAGCTCCACCCGCAAGGCCGGCCGCCGCAGGCCCGGGATGTGCAGCGGGCACTGGCCCTGGCGGGCCGCGTGGTGTGGGTGCAGGCGCTGTGTGCCTTGTTGCTGGCCCTGGGTTTGGCGGCAAAGATAGCAATCGCCTCGATGGCGCAAGGAGTGTTGGCCCATGGCTGATAACGAGCATGGTGGTACCGACGCCTTGGGCGTGCCGGCGCATGATTTTTCCACCAACCGCAATGCCTGCGGCCCCTGCCCGGAGGCCGTGGCGGCCTTGCAGGCCGCGCATCTGGCGCAGTACCCCGACCCGCACTACACAGCGCTGCGCCTGCAGCTGGCGGACTTCCATGCGGTCGCCCCTGAGCGCCTGGTCATCGGCGGCAGCAGCAGCGAGTTGATCCACCGGCTGACCCAGCATGCGCTGCGCCAGGGTGCCACCCGTGTCAGCCTGCCCAACCATTGCTATGGCGACTACGCCCAGGCGGCGCAGGTATGGGGCCTGCGCACCGGCGCCCGCAGCCCGGCCTGGGGCGAAGGCCTGCACTGGGCCTGCGAGCCCTCCAGCCCGCTGGGTGCGCAAGAGGACATCTGGCAAGCCTTGCCCGCCGATGCCAGCCACCATGGCCTGGTGCTCGATTGCGCCTACCGACCGCTGTGGCTGGAAGGCCCTGCGCCGCCGCGCGACATGGCCGCGCTGTGGCAGCTGTGGACGCCCAACAAGGCGCTGGGCATGACGGGGGTGCGCGCAGCCTATGCGATTGCGCCCGAGGGCACCCCGCAGGCGCAAATCGATGCGCTGCGGGCACTGGCGCCTTCGTGGGTGGTGGGCGCCCATGGTGTGGCCATGCTGCAGGCCTGGGTCACGCCGGAGGTGCAGGCCTGGCTGGCCCGCAGTCTGGATACGTTGCGCCACTGGAAGGCCCGCCAGCTGGCGCTGTGCGAGCGCCTGGGCTGGGCGGTGCTGCCCGGCCACCAGGCCAATTACTTTGTCGCGCGCCTGCCGCTGGACCCGGCGGACCTGCCCGCGTGCCTGGCATCACTGCGCAGCCAGGGCATCAAGCTGCGCGATGCCCGCAGCTTTGGCCTGCCCGGCCATGTGCGCCTGGGCGTGATGGCGCCGGTGGCGCAGGCGGCGCTGGCGCGGGCCTGGCTGTCGCTGGCAGATGCTTAGGCCCGGCGAGGACATGCGGCAACCGCTACCATTTGGTATGGATTTACAAACTTTGCAACTGCGCACCGTCTTGGTGGAGCGCTATGTGACGCCGCTGCGCGAGGGAGGCTCGATGCCGGCCGTCGTCGAGGCGGACGATCTGGGCATGTATGTGCTCAAGTTCCGGGGGGCTGGGCAGGGCGTGCGCGCGCTGATGGGTGAGCTCATCTGCGGCGGCATTGCCCGCGCGCTGGGCCTGCCGTTGCCCGAGCTGGTGCTGGCCCTGCTGCACGCCAAGCTCGCGCAGACCGAGCCCGATCCCGAGATCCAGGACCTGATCCGCGCCAGCGATGGCCTCAATGTCGGCCTCGATTACCTGCCCGGCTCGGTCAATTTTGACCCGGCCGTGGATGCGGTCAGCGACGATTTCGCCTCGCGCCTGGTCTGGTTCGATGCGCTGGTCAGCAATGTGGACCGCACGGCCCGCAACACCAATATGCTGATGTGGCAGCGCAAGCCCTGGCTGATTGACCATGGCGCGACGCTGACCTTCCACCATGCCTGGGATGGCACGGTGGCCGACCCGGGCAAGCCCTTTGCGCCGATTGCCGACCATGTGCTGCTGGCCCAGGCCAGCCAGCTGGCCGAGGTGGACGAAGCGCTGGCCGCGCAGCTGACCGAGCCGGTGCTGACCGCCATTCTGGCCACGGTGCCGGACTGCTTTCTGGCCAAGGCCGCAGAGGACCGCAACAGCCCGCTGCTGGCCGATCCGCAGGCGCACCGCGCCGCGTATGTGAACTATTTTCTGGCCCGCCTGCAAACGCGTGGCCGCTGGTTGCAAGGAGCCATCGATGCACGCGCATGATGTGTATGACTACGCTATCGTGCGCGTGGTGCCCCGGGTCGAGCGGGAGGAGTTCATCAACGCCGGCGTGATCGTGTCCTGCCAGCGCAGCGGCTACCTGCAGGCAGCGATGGCGCTCGATGAGGCGCGCCTGCTGGCGCTGGATCCGCAAGTCGATCTGCAAGCCGTCTACCGCCACCTGGGCAGCATCGTCGCGATCTGCGCTGGCGTGCCCGAGGCCGGGCCCATCGGCCAGCTGCCGTACCGCGCGCGCTTCCACTGGCTCACGGCCAAGCGCAGCAGCATGATCCAGACCTCGCCGGTGCACACGGGCCTGTGCACCGATGCGGGCTCGGCGCTGGAGCGCATCATGGCGCGCATGGTGCTGCCGCTGGGCGGTGCACCGCGATGAGCGCGCGCTGCATCATGGTGCTGGGCACCAGCAGTGGCGCCGGCAAAAGCTGGGTGGCCACGGCGCTGTGCGCCTGGTACCGGGCCCAGGGCTACAAGGTGGCGCCCTTCAAGGCGCAGAACATGAGCAACAACGCCCGCGTCGTAGCCACGCCCGATGGCCAGTGGGGCGAGATCGGCACGGCCCAGTACCTGCAGGCGCTGGCCGCAGGCGCCGTGCCCGATGTGCGCATGAACCCGTTGTTGCTCAAGCCCGAGGCCGATACCCGCAGCCAGGTGGTGCTGTTTGGCCAGGTGGACGAGGCGCTGTCGGCCATGCCCTGGCGCGGCCGCAGTCTCAAGGTCTGGCCACAGATCGCGCAGGCGCTCGATGCACTGCGCGCCGAGAACGATGTGGTGGTGATCGAGGGCGCGGGCTCGCCCGCCGAGATCAACCTGCACAGCAGCGATGTGGTCAATATGCGCGTGGCGCGCCACTGCGGTGCCCACTGCCTGCTGGTGGCCGATATCGACCGGGGAGGGGCCTTTGCCCACCTCTACGGTACCTGGGCGCTGCTGCCGCCCGAGGAGCAAGGCCTGATCAAGGGCTTTGTGCTCAACAAGTTCCGGGGCGACGCGGCCTTGCTGGCGCCGGCGCCGCAGATGCTGCAAGACAAGACCGGTGTGCCGACGGTGGCCTGCATTCCGATGCAGTTCCAGCACGGCCTGCCCGAGGAAGATGGCGTGTTTGACGACCGGGGCAGTGGCGGCCAGGGGCAGGCCGTGCACACCTGCATCGCCATCGTGGCCTACCCGCGCATCAGCAACCTCGATGAGTTCCAGCCGCTGCTGCAGCTGCCTGGTGTGCGCGTGGTCTGGGCGCGCACGCCCGCGCAGCTGAGCGATGCGGACTGGGTGATCCTGCCGGGCAGCAAGGCCACCGCTGCCGACCTGGGCTGGATGCGCCAGCAGGGCCTGGATGCCGCTGTCGCCCGTCATGCGCAGGCCGGCAAGCGGGTGCTGGGTATTTGCGGCGGCCTGCAGATGCTGGGCGAGGCGCTGGTCGATCTGCATGGGGTGGACGGCAATGCCGCCGGCCTCGGACTGCTGCCGCTGGTGACCTTGTTTGCACCGCAAAAGAATGTGCAGCCTGCGCGCCTGGAGCTGCCTGAGGTACAGGCACCCTGGCAGGCACTGAGCGGCCTGGTGGTGACCGGTTATGAAATCCACCATGGCCAGACCGAACTGCGCCCCGATATGCAGGCCGGTGCAGCCGAGCCGGCGCAAGAGCTGCTGCCGGGCCTGTTGTGGCAGGGCGGCGCGCCGCAGGTGCTGGGCACCTATGTGCATGGGCTGTTCGAGAACGCCGCCGTCATCCATGCGCTGTTTGGTCACGATGCGCCCAGCCTGGACCAGGTGTTTGCGCGCATGGCCCAAGGCGTGGGTGAATGGTTTGGGGACCGCTTGCCCTGAATGACCAACACCTTTGCCTGTAGGCCAAATATTGCAAGCACTGGCGGATTGGGCCGATAGGGGTGCGCCTGCTGCGCAGGCATGCTGTTCGTGTTGCTTCTCATCACCGATAAGGATGATCGCTATGAAAAACATGTTCCGCCAGTCTTTGCAAATGGCCGCGATGGCCCTCGCCTTGGGCACCGCAGGCTATGCCAGCGCCCAATCCGCACCGCCACCCCCACCACCCCCTGCCAAGCATGTGAAGCCCATGCCCCATGGCCCGCACGGCGCCCACCACAAGCGTGGTGAAGCGCGTGGCGACGCCCGCGCCAATGCCGATGTGGCCGAAGGCAGCTCCAGTGCCCGCGAAGCGGCAGCCGCTCGCCAGGCCGCGCGCCAGGGCCAGCTGACGGATCCAGGTTCCAGCTTCCGCGAAAACGCCACCGCACGCTGCGCGGTCTTCAAGACTGAAGAGGACCGCCGTGCCTGCGTGGGCCGCGTGGCCCAGGGCCAGGACAGCGGCTCGGTGCAAGGCGGTGGCATCCTGCGTGAGTACACCTACACGGTGCCTGCCAAGTAAGCTGACTGATTTAGCTGATCCACGCTCTGCCCAGCTTTGGCTGCGCAGAGCGTTTTTCATTGGTTTGCGCACAGGGCGCTGCAAACCGGGGCAGGCAGCGCGATACTGGCGGCTTGGCGTATCGCCGTGCTCCCGCTCCGTACCCTGACCATGTCCGAATCCTCGTTCTCTCCGCTTATTCCCTCTATCGCATCGATGGACGATGCCGCCTTCCGCCAGCAGGTGCAGCAGCTGCTGGACAACAAGACCAAGCCATTGGGCTCACTGGGCCTGCTTGAAGCGCTGGCTTTGCGCATCGCCTGCATCCTGGGCAGCAGCCAGCCCCGCCTGGCCGATCCCCAGATGGTCGTGTTTGCGGCTGACCATGGCCTGGTGGCGCAGGGCGTGTCAGCCTACCCGGCCGATGTGACCTGGCAGATGGTGGGCAATTTTCTGGCCGGTGGCGCGGCAGTAAGCGTGCTCTCGCGCCAGCATGGCGTGGCGCTGAATGTGGTCGATTGCGGCGTGGCCCGTGATTTTGCACCGCAGAGCGATGCGCTGCCCGCAGGCGCGCCGCGCCTGTGGCTGCGCAAGATTGCCCCCGGCACCCAGGACAGCAGCCTCGGCCCTGCGATGGGCATGGCGCAGTGCGAAGCCGCGATTGCCAATGGCCGCGCGCTGCTGCAGGCCTTGCCTGGCAATGCCTTGCTGCTGGGCGAGATGGGCATTGGCAATACCTCCAGCGCATCGCTGCTCTTGGCGCGGCTCTGCAATCTGGATGTGGAGACGGTGACCGGCGCAGGCACGGGCTTGAGCGGCGAGGGCGTGGCCCGCAAGGCCGCGGTGCTGCGCCGGGTGCTGGCGCGCCATGCCGATGTGCAGGAGCCGCTGGCCGTGCTGGCTGCGATGGGCGGGCTGGAAGTGGCCACCATGGTGGGCGCGGTGCTACAGGCCGCGCTGGAGCGCCGTGTGATTGTGGTCGATGGCTTCATCACCAGTGCCGCAGTGCTGGTGGCCTCCCGCCTGCAGCCTGCGGTGCTGGAGCGCTGCGTCTATGCCCACCGCTCGGGCGAGCCGGGCCATAGCCACTTGCTGGCGGCCTTGCAGGCGCAGCCGCTGCTCGACTGGCAGCTGCGCCTGGGCGAGGGCTCCGGTGCGGCGCTGGCCTGGCCGCTGCTGGAATCCGCCTGCGCGATGCTGCGTGACATGGCCAGCTTTGCGTCGGCCGGGGTCAGCACCCAGAGCAGCACGTGATGCCTCGCCGCCGCGATCAGCGCAGCGGGCCTTGGGGTGGCGGTGTCTTGGGCGTGAAATCGCAGTAGCTGCTGACCAGGCATTCCCAGCAGCGCGGCTTGCGCGCCTGGCAGACATAGCGGCCCAGCAGGATCAGCCAGTGGTGCGAATCGACGGCATAGTCGTCGGGCACGCGCTGCATCAGCTGCTTTTCCACTTCGAGCGGATTTTTACCGGGTGCCAGGCCGGTGCGGTTGCTGACGCGGAAGATATGGGTGTCCACCGCCATCGTCGGCTGGCCAAAGGCCACGTTCAGCACCACATTGGCGGTCTTGCGGCCCACGCCGGGCAGCGCTTCCAGCGCCTCGCGCGTGTCGGGCACCTGGCCGCCGTGGCGTTCCACCAGGATGCGGCAGGTCTCCATCAGGTGCTTGGCCTTGCTGCGGTACAGGCCGATGGTCTTGATATAGCCCTCCAGGCCTTCCAGCCCCAGCGCCAGAATGGCCTGGGGCGTGTTGGCGACCGGGAAGAGTTTGCGGGTGGCCTTGTTGACCCCCACATCGGTCGCCTGGGCCGACAGCAGCACGGCGGCGAGCAGCTCGAACACCGAGGTGTATTCCAGCTCGGTCTGGGGCGAAGGGTTGGCCGCCTTCAAGGTGGCGAAGAAGGGTTGGATATCAGCGGTTTTCATCGTGTGGTGGTGCAGGCTCGGCTGCCATTATCTGGCAAGGCCTGAGCCTGGATCCCTGCATCAGGGCTGCAGCGGCGCCTGCGGCACACCCTGGCGGATGGCGGCCGAGAAATCCTCGCCCGGCCGCACCGCCTTGGCGCGGGCATTGATGTGCGCGGCCGCATGGATGGCCTCAAAGTCGTTCGGGCGGGCGAGGGCGCCCAGGCTGTCCACATACTGGGGCAGGTAGCCGCTGGCCAGCAGGCGCCAGTCCATCGGCAGGCCCGGCACAATGCGGCGCACCATGTCGAACACGATGGTGGTGCAGTTGGCAAACAGCGTGTGGTAGAACTGCGGCGTCTCGACCAGCGCATTGGCCTTGTCCACATAGGCGATGAACAGTGAGCGCATCGCAGCGCGCGGCATGGCCACGCTGTACAGGTAGACTTCTTCTCCCCGCATATTGCTGCGTACGCGCAGGATGTCGCGCTCATCGGCAGCGACCAGGCTTTGCTCGAACTGCTTGAAGAAGCCGCCCACGGCCGAGAACTGCTCGCCCTGTTCCTTGCGGATCTCCACCGAAAACGTCACATAGCGGCGCGGGCTCTTGCCGTCGTCAAAGCCGAAGGACACCAGGGTGTGGGCAATGGCCGGCCCCATCCAGTACGAGGTGCTCATGTCCACCGACACGAGCTGGCGCAGGTCGTAGTCCCGGTCTTCCCAGCGCACGGTGGCCTTGCTGTCGGTCTGCCAGTCAAAATTGCGCACATTGTGCAGCTGCACCAGGTCACCCTGGACGGTGCCTGACAGCTGCCGGGCTACATCGGGCGCCCATTTGCGTGTGTTAGAGGGCTGGATGCTGGCCCACCAGGCGAGGATGGCTGCCAGCAGCAGCCCGTAGATCAGCAGGCCCTTGGGCATGCGCTGCTGCCACAGCAGGTAGATGCAGTACAGGCCGACCCCCACCCAGACCCCCAGCAGCAGCCCCCGGGCCGAGCCCGACTTGACCGATTGCGCCAGCTGAAACCACAGTGCGCCACAGGCCCAGACCACGCCCATCAGCATGAGCAACGAGGCCAGCAATTTGACCAAAACAATGAAGAAAGCGGCGATGCGCATGGTGACCCAGTCCTTTAGGGCGCAAGCATAGTCGATAGCGGGGGGCAATGGCGGGCTCAGGGATGCCAGAGCGACGCATGGGGCCGGTAAAAAGTAGCAAAATGCCAGGGCGGCCCGGCGATCGACCGGGCTGCGCTTTTTGACTTGAGAGAACATTCCATGACACTGCGCTTTGCCTCCCGCCTCGACAATGTCGAGACGTCCGCCATCCGTGAACTGTTCAAGCTGCTGGGCAAGCCCGGCATCATCAGTTTTGCCGGGGGCTTTCCGGATGCAGCCATGTTCGACGTGGACGGTGTGCAGGCAGCGGCCAATGCGGCGTTGAAAGAGGAGCCGGGCGCTGCGCTGCAGTACGGCGCGACGGAGGGCTACCAGCCCTTCCGCGAGCAGATCGTCGGCCTGATGGTGGCCAAGGGCGTGCAGTCGCTGACGCCCGATCAGCTGATCGTCACCACCGGCAGCCAGCAGGCGCTCGACCTGCTGGGCAAGACGATGATCTCGCCCGGTGACAAGGTGATCGTCGAGGGCCCGACCTTTCTGGCCACCATCCAGTGCTTCCGTCTCTATGGCGCCGAAGTCATCAGCGCCCCCACCGACGAGAACGGTGTCATCCCCGAGGCGCTGGAGCAGCTGATAGCCGAACACCAGCCCAAGCTGGTCTACCTGATCCCGACCTTTGGCAACCCCAGCGGTGTGCTGCTGAGCCTGGAGCGCCGCCGCCAGATTCTCGAGATGGCTGTGCGCTACCAGACCCTGGTCGTCGAGGACGATCCCTATGGCGACCTGTACTTTGACGCACCGCCACCGCCCAGCCTGCTGGCGCTGTCGGACAGCGTACCCGGCAGCCGTGGCTACCTGGCCCACTGCGGCAGCATGAGCAAGGTGCTCAGCCCCGGCCTGCGCCTGGGCTGGCTGATTGCCCCGGCCGAGCTGCTGGGCAAGTGCGTCATGTGCAAGCAGTTCAGCGATGCCCATACCAGCACCTTCAGCCAGGCGACCGCCGCCCAGTACCTGAAGGCCGGCCGCATGCCCGCCACCCTGGACCGCGTGCGCACCACCTATGCGGCGCGCAGCAAGGCCATGGGCGACGGCCTGCGCAGCCAGCTGGGCGATGCGGTACGCTTTGTGCAGCCCCAGGGCGGCATGTTCATCTGGGTGCAGCTGACGGGCGCCCGGGGCCAGGAGAAGGATGGCAATGCGCTGGCCAAGCGCGCCATCGAGCAGGGGGTGGCCTTTGTGCCGGGCACGCCATTCTTTGCCCAGAACCCCGATGCCTCGACCCTGCGGCTGTCCTTTGCCACCGCTGATATCGCCCGCATCGAAGAGGGCATTGCCCGCCTGGCCAAGGCGCTGTAAGCCCGCCTTCTCGCTCTCCACGCCGGCATATGCGCTGTCATATGCCGGCGTTATTCTTTCCCCTCCCTCCCCATCCGATGCCAGGAGACGCCATGACGACAATGCCCGAACGCCTGCAGCAGCGCCTTGAAGCCCTGGAGATCAAGGCGGCCTATGCCGACGACCTGCTCGAAGAGCTCAACCTGACGATCTACAAGCAACAGCAGCAGATCGACCGCTTGCTGCACCTGGTCAAGGACCTGCAGCAGCGCATGCCCGAGACCGGAGCTGTTGCGCCAGGTGCACGCGACGAGCTGCCGCCACACTACTGAACGCAGGCCTCTGCCTCAGGAAGCACACAATTTGCTTCAAATCAGCCCGGAAACAGGGCAAAAAAGGTATTAGGGTTTGCACCTATTTGGTGCGAGAATGTTGGCTTGAATTTTGCAGTGTTCATCGCAGGCGTCGCAGCCTGCACTAGGGATGCTCTGCAAAACCCTCGCCAAGCGGGATGGACGCGGATCGGGACGAGCCGCAAGGCGTCTTTTGCAGTCAATAGCCGTAGCTATTGACAAGGAAGACAACGCAGCGGATCGCCCGAGCCCGCGTTCAGACCACGGCAGGGAGTTTTGCAGAGGGTCCCTAGGCGTGTGCTGCAGCGCAGTCTGTCCAACCTCTCTGCTCCAACACCATGTCCATCGACGTCAGCAACATCACCCACAGCATCCAGCTGGCTGTGGCTCCCGTTTTCTTTCTCACCGGCGTGGCGGGCATGATCGGTGCCGTCGCCGGCCGGCTGGCGCGCATCATCGACCGGGGCCGCGTGCTGGAAGACCGCATGATGGCCTCCAAGGACGAGGACTATGTGCAGCGGTCCTTGCTGGAGCTCAGCTTTCTGCGCCGGCGCGGACGCCTGGCCAACCTCTGCATCGGGCTGCTGACCCTGTGCGGCGCGCTGATTGCGCTGACCATCATCCTGCTCTTCGTCGGCCAGACCACCAAGACCGAGATCGACGCCAACAGCTGGTCGCTGGCGGCGATGTTCAGCTTCGGGCTGGGCGTGGTCAGCTTTGTCTCGGCGCTGTGCTGCTTCATGGTCGAGACCATGATGGCCACGCAGCTGCTGAACTTCCACCCGCTGCGCCAGCCGGCCACGATTCCCTGTATGGCAGCGGCCCAAGCCGCGGCCACCGCGCCCAGTGCGGCACCCCGCAAAGTGGTTGCCGAGCCCGGCCGCCAGGATGCCTTCATGCCCCAGGTCTGAGGCCTTGGGTCTATGCCGGGGTCTGCGGATAGCGCGCCTGGCATAGCGCCAGCCAAGCGCTGGCGGCCTTGGATAGGTGCTGGGGCCGCCAGGTGAGGCCGAAATCATGGCTTAGCGTGGGCTCAGCCACGGGCAGGCAGCGCACCTGGGCCGGGTCAAAGCGGCTGGCCACATGGTCGAACATGATGGCAATGCCTGCATCGGCGGCGACCAGGTCGCCAATCAAGTCCCAGTAACGGCTTTGCAGCGCGATCTGCGGCACAAAGCCCGCTTGCGCGCAGCAGCTTTGCACGCCTTCGTACAGCGCAAAATCACTCTCGTACATCACAAAGGGCAGGGCAGCCAGCTCCCGCCAGCGCACCTGGCTTTGCCCCTGGGGCGCGCGCGCATGGGCAAAAACGGCCACGGTATGGTGGGTTTGTATGCGCAGGCTGGCCAGGGGGCTGCCGGCACGCAGCAGGCCCATGGCTACATCGATCTCGCCCTCTGCCACCGCCTGTTCCAGCGCCCGGGCGCCGCGCTCATGCAGCTGCAACTGGACGCCGGGGTAGCGTTTGCGGTACTGCGCAAAGATGGGCGCCATGTAGTGGCCCGTGGTGGGGGACACGCCCACGCTGAGCGTGCCGCGCGCGATGCCGTCCACCTCGGCCACTTCCTGGCGCAGGCGGCTGGCCTCTTGCAGCAGCGCCTGGCCCCGCTCAAACACCACGCGCCCGGCATCGGTCAGCTGCAGCTTGCGGCCTTCGCGCAGCAGCAAGGGGCCGCCGAGCTCGTCTTCCAGACCCTTCACCATCTTGCTGATGGTGGGCTGGGTGACATACAGCGCCTCTGCCGCACGGGTGAAGCTGTTGCGGTGGACCACCTCGACAAAGTAGCGCAGCGCTCGCAGGTCCATGGTGAATTCCTAGATGGAATGAAATTTATAAAAATAAGTCATTTTACGAATGATTATGCCGTTTCTACAATCCGTTTTGTGCAGTGCAGCATGGTGAGGCAAGGGGCCGCACCGCCGCCACTGCCGCTGGCCCACGAGCCAGCACAAGGATGGCATGACAAGCGATAAATGGGTGGCGGGCGAGGGCAGATCCACCGACAAGGGGCTGCCCAGGCAGGCCCGCCAGGCGGCACGCACGCTGTGGCAGGTGGCGCTGCTCTGTGCCATCTGGCTGGTGGCCGAGGCACTGCGCAGCCATATGGGCTGGCGTATCCCGGCGGGCCTGATTGGCTTTGCCGCACTGGCGCTGGGACTGTTCAGCCGCGCCGTACCCGGCCGCTGGCTGGCACAGGGCACGCGCTGGTTGCTGTCGGACATGCTGCTGTTCTTCATCCCCGCGATGCTGGTGATCATCAACTATGGCGACCTGGTACGCAGCCAGGGGCTGCGCATCGTGCTCGTGATTGTGCTGAGCACTGCCTGCGTGATGGTGGCCACCGCGCTGGTGGTCGATGCGGTCTACCGGCTGGAACTGCACCTGGCCCAGCGCAAGCGCCGCCAGGAGCGTGGCGCCAAGGCCGCTGCCGGAGGGGTGCGATGACTGCTGCGCCTGCAACCCTGCCATCGTCGTTGCCGCGGTGGCCGCTGAGCCATGGCAGCGCAGCGCTGCTGTCACTGCTGCTGACCCTGCTGTGCTATTACCTCAACAAGCGGCTGTACCAGCGACATCCGCATACGGTGCTGATGCCCATCATCGGCACGCCCCTGGTGCTGGTGGCCGCACTGCTGCTGCTGGGCATTGGCTACGACGACTATCGCACCCATACCCATTGGCTGGTATGGCTCCTGGGCCCGACGACCGTCGCCTTCGCGCTGCCGTTGTATGACTACCGCCAGATGGTGCGCAAGCACTGGATGTCCATTTTGGCCGGCGTGTTGGTGGCCAGCACGGTGTCCATCCTGACGTCGGTGTGGCTGGCGCGCTGGCTGGGCCTGTCGCCGCTGCTGCAAAAAGGGCTAGCAATGCGCTCCGTGACCACGCCCTTTGCGGTGGAGGCCGAGCGTGCCATCGGCGGCCCGCTGGACCTGGCTGCCTTGTTTGTGCTGCTCACCGGAGTGACCGGCATGCTGATCGGTGGCCTGGTACTGCGCCTCTTGCCCCGGCTGCGCAGCCGGGTCGCAGCGGGGGCCATGCTGGGCGGATCGGCCCACGGCTCGGGGGTTGCCAAGGCGCAGATGGCCGGCCCCAAGCAAGGTGTGGCCGCCTCACTGGTGATGATGATTGCCGGCGCTCTCAATGTGCTGGCTGCACCCTGGGTCGGCGCCTGGGTGTTTGGCTAGCGCGCAAACAGGTCTTTGCCGCCCGCCTGGGGGGTGATGGCCTGGAAGCGCCAGACCAGCACGACGGCAAGCACCGCCAGCTGCAGCAGCATGCCCACCCAGGCCAGCCAGCCCAGGGCCGGTGCATGCGCAAAGTTGGACGACAGGCGCGGGTCAAACGCGCCAAACAGGGGCTCGAACAGCGGCGCCAGGCCCAGCGACCAGAACATGGCCGGCAACAGGGCGCTGAGGACAAAGACCACCAGCAAGGTCATGCCCAGCGGTGAGCGGCTGCTCTTGCGCAGCGAGAACACCAGGTAGATGCCGCAGTCGCGCAGCACATGCAGCAACACCATGAAGGCCAGGGGGCCCAGCTGCGAGCGGTTGGACAGCGGGTCGGCATTCCACAGCAAATAGGCCGGCAGCAGCACCGCAAAGGCCATGCACCAGCTGATGGGCCACAGCGGCATGTTCTGCCAAAAGCGCCGCCACTGGCCGTGCCGTGCGCTGTAGAGCAGGGCGCGCCAGCGCTGCGCGACCTGGCTTTCCAGCGCAGCGGCATAGTAGGTCACCAGGGCGAGCAGCATCATCGCGGTCAGCGCCCGGCCGGTGCCGGTGGGCACCAGGCCCACCAGCAGCAAACAGCCAGCCGCATTGCCCAGTGCCCAGGCCCAGGGTGTGGTGGGTACCGACAGCTGCATCGACATCGCCCGCCACAGTGCCAGCAGGCCCAGCAGCAGGCCCGCTATGGCAAAGACCAGCAGCAGACTGGCCGCGTTCAGCGGCAGGCCCCACCAAGCGCCGCCGCCGCTGCCGCCCAGCAGGCTGTCAAGTCCCACGACCACGCTGCTGACCAGTTGCAGCAGCAGGAACACCAGCACCACCAGCACCCAGACATTGCGGCTGGTGGCGGGTTTGTTGGGGTCCATGCTGTAGAGGCGGCTGGCCATCATCGCGCAGTGCAAGGCGCAGGCGCCCAGAATGGTGAGTACGAGCACCAGCACCGTATCTGCCAGCTCGCCGAGCCAGAAGCCGCACAGCAGTGCCGCAGCCGTACACAGCAAAGCCCCATACCAGGCATAGCTGGGGCCACCCAACAGCTTGCCCCAGGCCATGCGCCAGGGGCCCATGGCGCTCATGCGTTGCTGGTCCCAGGTGCGCTCGTTCAGCTCGTCATTGATGCTGGACAGCGCCGTGAAGGTGCCCACGCAGGCGGCCAGCAGACCCACCAGGCTGAGGGCGCCCTTGTGCAGGTACAGCAGGGGCTGCTTGCCCTCGATGACAAACACGCAGATGGCTAGCATCAGCAAGATGGCGGGCATCAGCACCAAACGCGCAGGGCTCAGCTCCAGGCTGAGCTGGCGGCGAAATTCCGGATTCATGGCCACTCCTTGGCAAACAGCGCTTGGGGATCGACGGGTGCTTCCAGACTTTGCTGGTAGCGCTCCTGCAGGCTGGTGCGCGCCTCCTGGTAGCCCAGCACCTGCGCGCCATGGGCCACCAACTGCTGCAGCAGCTGCACGCGGGCAGCACGGTCTTGCGCGGGCAGCGCAATCCACAGCAGGTGGGTATCGCCGCCGTCCCGGCCGGCACGCATGTCGACCAGGCGGTAGCCGGCCAGCGCCCCATCCGGCTGGGGCAGGGGGACGGCCAGCTCGACCTGCATCACCAGCTCGGACGGCAGCGCGCCGTTGCCGCCAGGGCCACTGGCGGCATTCAACGGCCCGTGGCTGGTGATGCGGCCTTCGCGGATCGACAGGATATGGCTGCAGTACTCATCGAGCTCACTCAGGATGTGGCTGGAGACGACCAGCGTCATGCCCTGGGCCTGCAGCTGGCGGAACAAGGTCGAGAGGCTGCTGCGCGCCTCAGGGTCCAGCCCGCTGGCGGGCTCGTCGAGCAGCAGCACCTGGGGCTGGTGGATGATGGCCTGGCCAATGGCGACCCGCTGGCGCTGGCCGCGCGAGAGGTTGCGCGTGGCATGGCCGAGCTTGCTGCTGAGGGCGAGCTGCTCGGCCACCGCATGCACGCGCGCGATGGCGTCCTTGCGGCTCAGGCCCTGGCTTTCTGCGGCGTATTGCAGGCACTGGGCCACGCTCAGGGTCTCGTAGAGCCCGAAGAAATCCGACAGGTAGCCCATGTACTGGTGGGCGCGGCGGGGCTCTTGCTGCACATCGATGCCCGCCACCCGGGTGCTGCCGCTCAGCGGTGCTTCCAGCCCGGTAATGCAGCGCAGCAAGGTGGATTTGCCGGCGCCATTGGGGCCTACCAGGGCGGTGACGGTGCCGGCCTCGATCTGCAGGCTGACGCCATGCAGCGCGCGGTGGCCGGGGTAGTCGACGATGAGTTCCTGCACCTCAATCATGCTGTGCTCTTTCTGATGAAAACCATGGATACCTCCCTCTGCAGCAGTGCCCCAGTTGCTTATCTGGCGCTGCAGCTGCTCGCATCATAGGCGCACCGGTCCCCGCTGTGCGGACAACACCACGGCAGCAATGCTCAGGCGGCTGGCGTCAGTACGCGGCTGGCCGCGCGCATGACGCAGTCGGTCAGCCGGGCCAGGCTGGCCTGCGCGCTGCGCGGCAGCGCCCAGTACAGCGGCAGATCCAGCGGGCTATCGGGCACCAGCGGCACCAGGCTGCCACGTGCCAGTTGGTCGGCAATCAGCACCGTGGGGTGCATGCCCCAGCCCATGCCTATCTCGCAGGCCCGCACATAGCCCTGGTTGGACGGCAGAAAATGCCGGGGACCGCTGCCCCGGGGGGCCATGCCCTGGGCTTGCAGCCACTGGTCCTGCAGCCGGTCCTTGCGGTCAAAGGTCATGATGGGCGCCTGGGCCAGGGTCTGCGTGTTCACGCCCTCTGCGAAGTAGCGCGCCATGAAGCCGGGGCTGGCTGCGGCCACATAGCGCATCGTGCCCAGCGGCCAGCTGTTGCAGCCGGGGATCTGGCCGCTGGTGCCGGTCACGGCGCCCAGCACCGCCCCTTCGCGCAGCGCCTGGGCGGTGTGGTCCTGGTCGTCGACGCGCAGGTCCAGCAGCTCATTGCCCGAGGCGGTGAACTCGGCCATTGCCTCCATGAACCAGGTGGAGAGCGAATCGGCATTGACCGCCAGCTTGATCGTCGGCGCCACCGGTGCATCGGGCAGCAGGTCGGGGTTGCTGCGGCGCAGGGCGTTTTCCAGCAAGGCCACCTGCTCCAGGTGCAGGCACAGGCGCTGGCCGGCCTCGGTGCCGGTGCAGGGGTTGCCACGCTGCACCAGCACCTGGCCGGTGCGCTCTTCCAGCTGCTTGATGCGCTGCGACACCGCCGACGGGGTGACATGGAGTTTCTTGGCGGCGCGTTCAAAGCTGCCCTCGCGCACCACGGCCGCCAGTGCGGCCAGTCCCAGGTAGTCCAGCATTTAGTTTTGCTTCATTTGGCTAAGATTGTTTAATTTTACTTATTTATTGGTGCGCCGCACAATAGCTGCCATGTGGACAACAAGCATGACTTCTACCTGGCTGGCCGGTTTTACCGTCTGCCTTTCTTTGATCGTCTCGATCGGCGCGCAGAACCTGTATGTACTGCGCCAGGCCGTGAGCGGCGAGCATGTGCGCGCCTGCGTCGCCTGGTGTGTGTTCAGCGATGCACTGCTGATCGGCATCGGCGTGGCCGGCATGGCTCAGGTGCTGGGAGATTCGCCCACCCTGGCCTACTACCTGACCTTGGGCGGCGCATTGTTCCTGCTGGGCTATGGGCTGATGGCGCTGTGGCGGGCTGCGATGCCCGTTGGCGCTGCGCCCGCTGCCGATGCTGACGGGGCTGCGCCCGCCACCGCCGCCCGGCGCGGCCTGTGGCGCGTGCTGGGGGCGCTGGTCGTCATCACCTTGTTCAACCCCCATGTGTACCTGGATACCGTCGTGCTGGTGGGCTCGATCGGTGCGCGCCAGGATGGCAGCCTGAAATGGATCTTTGTGCTGGGTGCTGCCTGTGCCAGCCTGGCCTGGTTTGTGATGCTGGCCAGCGCCGGCCGGCGCCTGCAAACCCTGTTTGCCAAGCCCCAGGCCTGGCGCGTGATGGATGGCTTTACCGGCGTGATGATGCTGGCCCTGGCCTGGTGGGTGTACAGCGGGTTGGAGAACATAGGCGCTGCCTGATGCCTGCGATGGCTGACGGTGCCCAAGGTCTTGTACACCCCGTGCATGCCAGCGCTGCTCTACAATATTTGTAGCTGCGCGCTACGCATAACGAATAACCAAAGCCGAGCCATACCGCTGCAAGCCGTGCTGCCAAGCACTTGAATTTGCAGCGTTTCCCCTCATGTACCAAGGGTAGGCACAGGCAATCGGCCTGTAGCCCCGGCCTTTTATTTGGAAATACCGTAGTGAACCCCTCTTTTCGCACCTCTGCATCCGTTCTTGCTTTGACCATTGCCGGTCTGGTTCTGCCAGGCCTGGCCCATGCCAAGCGCCTGGGTGGCGGTGTCAAGCGTCCAGCAGCGACCCAAAAGGCAGCTCCCGCGCCTGCAGCCAAGCCTGCTACGCCAGCCGCTGCTGCACCTGCCGCCGCTCCAGCAGCGGGCGCAGCCCCTGCCGCAGCAGCACCGGCTGCCGCGGCACCGGCCGCCGGCGGCTCCGGCATCATGGGCACCATGGGCGCAGCCGCCGTGGGCGCCGTCGCTGGCACGATGGCCGGCAGTGCGATGGCTGGCGCGATGGGCGGTGACAAGGGCAAGGAAGAAGCCGCCGCCAAGGAAGCGGAAGCCAAGAAGGCAGAAGCCGAAGCCGCCGCGCTGCAAAAGCAGGCCGATGAAGCCAAGGCCAAGGCTGACGCAGCCCGCTCCGCCGTCAAGTAATCAGCGTCTCAACAACCTGAACCAACCCGCAGCTGCTTGCAGCCTGCGGGTTTTTTATTGTCGCGGTGGCTGGACAGCCGCCTGCCCACTCGCTTGCAGGCTGGCGCGCAGCGGGCGCAGCAACTCGCCCAGGCCGTTGTGGTCGATCTCGTGCATCAGTGCCAGCAGCCGGCCCAGATCGCCTTTGGGAAAGCCTTCACGGGCAAACCAGTTGAGGTAGTTGCCAGGCAGGTCGGCGATGGCGCGGCCCTGGTACTTGCCAAAAGGCATGGTGGTGGTGAGCAGCCGCAGCAGCTGATCGGGGTCGAACGGGGTAGACATGGTTCAAGCATAGCCCGCCGGTGCAGGCGCAGGCTGTAGCGGGCTGGCATAAAGATCAAATTCTTTATAACCAAATCTCTTTATTTTCTTTGGGTGATATGCCGAATAAGGCTAGACTTGCACCATCTTGGTTCAGTCCCATCAAGAGAAATCCAAGTAGTTGCCGGGGCTGGTCTTTCTCATTTGTCAAAACACCATGTTCAAAAAAACGCTTTCCGTTCTTGCTGTTGCGGCCCTGGCCGTGTCTGCCCATGCGGCGGATGTAGTGCTGAAAGTGGCGGCCTCGCCGGTGCCACATGCCGAGATTCTCAATTTCATCAAGCCCAAGCTGAAGGCTGAAGGGGTGGATCTGCAAGTGCGCGAGTTCAGCGACTACATCCAGCCCAATGCGGCCGTGGAAGACAAGCAGCTCGATGCGAACTTCTTCCAGCACCAGCCTTACCTGGACAGCTACAACAAGGACCGCAAGAGCTCGCTGGTGCAAGTGCCCAATGGCAAGGTGCATGTGGAGCCCTTTGGCGCCTACTCCAGCAAGATCAAGAACATCAAGGACTTGAAGGACGGCGCCACCGTGGCCATCCCCAATGACCCTTCCAACGGTGGCCGCGCGTTGCTGCTGCTGCAAAAGAACGGTCTGCTCGAGCTCAAGGACGCATCCAAGCTGACCTCCACCCCACTGGATATCGCCAAGAACCCCAAGAAGCTCAAGTTCAAGGAACTCGAAGCGCCTTTGCTGCCGCGTGCGCTGGGTGATGTCGATCTGGCGTTGATCAACACCAACTACGCGATCGAAGCCAAGCTCAACCCCACCAAGGATGCGCTGTTCATCGAAGGTGCCGACTCGCCCTACACCAACATCATTGCCGCCCGTGCCGACCGCGCCAATGACGAGGCCATTGCCAAGCTGACCCGTGCGCTGCATGGCGACGATGTGAAGAAATTCATTCTGGACAAGTACAAGGGCGCGGTGGTTCCCGCGTTCTGATGGGCTAAGAAGCTGCCCGGGCAGCGCATAACACCATCCCGCAGCATTTGTTGACGGGTATTTACAAAAGGCACTCCACCCGAGTGCCTTTTGTTGTTTTTGACGCTGTAACATGCAGGGTCGGCCCCGATGGCGCACACTGCCACGGGCCACTCCAGAATTCGCGACCTCCCCCCATCCATGTCCAAACTCATCGTGCACGGCGGCACCCCTTTGCAGGGCCGCATCATTCCCTCGTCCAACAAGAATGCCGTTCTGCCTGTGCTGTGCGCCACATTGTTGACGGCGCAGCCGCTCGTGCTCCATGGGGTTCCGGACATCACCGATGTGCGCAAGATCCTGGACATCTTCGGCAAGCTGGGCTCCAGCGTGCAGATGGACTACGCCAGCGGCGTGCTCAAGCTGCACCACCGGGATACGCACTTTGATGCCTGCAAGCACCACCTGCCCGAAGAAATGCGCTCGTCCATCATGCTGGTGCCGCCACTGCTGGCCCGCTTTGGCGTGGCGCGGCTGGAGGACAACGTCAAGGGCTGTACCCTGGGCGTGCGCGAGATTGATCCGCATATCGAGGTGTTCCGCCGCTTTGGCGGCCGGGTCGAGCATGGCGAGGGTTCGCTGATCGTGCGCTGCGATGGCGCGCTGCAGGCCACCCAGCACTGGCTGGACTATGCCTCGGTCACCACCACCGAGAACTTTGTGCTGTGCGCGGCCACTGCCCAGGGCAGCTCGGTGCTCACCAATGCCGCCTGCGAGCCGCATGTGCAGGAGTTCTGCCGCTTCATGGTCATGCTGGGCGCCAGGATTGAGGGCATCGGCACCTCGCGCCTGACGGTGCATGGCGTCGAGCAGCTGGGCGGCGGTGAATTCCATTTCGAGGAAGACTTCCACGAAATCACCACCTTCCTGGCGCTGGGTGCCATCACGGGTGGCGATGTACAGGTGCGCAACCGCACGCCCGACAACTTCCCGCTGATCGACCGCACCTTTGCCAAGTTTGGCGTGCAGATCGAGCACAAGGACGGCTGGTCACGCGCCATCCGCAAGGGCCCGCTCAAGGTCGAGACGCCGTTTACCCGCAATGTGCTGACCAAGGTCGAGGCCGCTCCCTGGCCTTATTTCCCGGTCGATCTGCTGCCGATCTTCATCGCGCTGGGCGTGCGCGCCGAGGGCAATGCGATGTTCTGGAACAAGGTCTATGACGGCGCGCTGGGCTGGACGGGCGAGCTGTCCAAGTTTGGCGCCCATGTGTTCTCGTCTGATCCGCACCGCATCGTCACCCTCGGCGGCAACCCGCTGAGCCCTGCGGTGGTGGAGAGCCCCTACATCATCCGCGTGGCCATTGCGTTGTTCATGGTGGCTGCCAGCATCGAGGGCCGCTCCGAGATCCGCAATGCCGCGCCCATCAAGCGCGCCCACCCCCGCTTTGTGGAGAACCTGCAGAGCCTGGGCGCCAAGGTGGAGTGGGCGGGCGAGAACTAAGCCTTCTGCTGCGCATTAAAAAAGAGCGCTTGCCGTCTATGCGGCAAGCGCTTTTTGCTTGGCTGGGGGCTGCTGCAATCAGGCGACGGCCTGGCCCTCAGGTTTGGGCGCTGCTGCCTGCGGCGGTGCAGAGGGCTTGGCCGTCAGCGCGCTGCCCATTGCTGCCACCATGATCAGGCCGATGGCCGACCACTGGGTGGCGGTCAGCAGCTCGCCCAGCACCAGCATGCCGGCAATCGCTGCAATGGCTGGCTCGGTGGCGAGCATCGTGGAGAAAGCGCCCGAGCTCAGGCGTTTGAGCGCGAACATCTCCAAGGTATAGGGGATGGCGCTGGAGACAGCGGCCACCGCCAGCCCATAGAGCAGGATGGAGGGCTGCAGCAGCTTGGCGCCCGCCTCGGCAATGCCAAAGGGCACCACCACGATGGCGGCGGTCAGCAGCGCCAGCGACACCACCATGCCGCCATGCATATGGCCGGCGCGTTTGCCCAGCACGATGTAGCCGGCCCAGCAGGCGGAGGCCATGACGGCATAGCACAGGCCCACCGGGTCGAGCGCGGCGGTCTGCACGCCAAACATCGGCAGCACCAGCAGCAAAAACAAGCCCAGCGCCGCCAGCCCCAGCCAGACCAGGTCCAGCACGCGGCGCGAGGTCCAGACCGCCACCGACAACGGGCCGACAAACTCGATGGCCACCGTCACGCCAAAAGGCAGGCGCTTGATGGCCATGTAGAACAGCAGGTTCATGAGACCCAGCACCACGCCAAAGATGGCAATCTGCCCCAGGTTGGCCTTGGTGGGCCCAAAGCGCCAAGGGCGCCAGATGAGCAGCAGCAGCAACGCCGAAAAGCCCACGCGCAAGGCGGTAGTGCCCTGGGCGCCGACGACCGGGAACAGGTGTTTGGCAAAGCTGGTGCCCAGGCACAGCGCACTGACCGAGCCCAATACCGCCAACGAGGGCAGCAGGCGCTGCCAGAGAGAATCTTGCATGGCCGAGATAATATTGCAGCTGAGCGAAGTAAATTGCTCGAAAATTCGGTGCCAAATGCAAGTTTCGCTCTTGCTGTGCGCTTCTCCTCCAGGCCTTTGCGATGAACACTGAACTCGATGCTTTCGACCTGGCTATCTTGGGCATCCTGCAGCGCGACAACCTGCGGCCCCAGCGTGAGGTGGCCGAGCTGGTGAACCTGTCGCCGGCGGCTGTGCAGCGCCGCATTCGCCGCCTGCAGGACAGCGGGGTCATCGCCACCAACACGGCGCAGCTCAGTCCGGAGGCCGTGGGCCGGCCGCTGACCATCTTTATCGAGGTGCAGCTGGTCAATGAGCTCGATGCGCTGACCCAGGGCTTTCGCGCCCGCGTGGCGGCCGAGCCTGCTGTGCAGCAGTGCTACATGGTCACCGGGCAGACCGATTACCTGTTGGTGGTGACGGCCCGCGACATGCAGGAGTACCAGGCCATCACCCAGCGGCTGTTCGGTGGCGACCAGAATATCCAGCGCTTCAACACCTCGATTGCGCTGGCCACCCTCAAACGCAGCCTGCATTTGCCGCTGCCTGCGCGCTGAATCGGCTGTTTTGGGCGAGCAGGGTGGGGCGCAGCGACGCGAAGAGGGTCCTTAATGCGCCACCGCCTGCACCGGCAGGAACTGCAGCAGGCTGCCGCCGGCCAGCCCCTGCACATAGCCAATCACCGCGCGCCGGTATTTCTCGGAGACGACATCGGCCATCAGGTCATTGCGGGCGATCATCTTGCCAAACTCGCGCTCGAAGCTCAGGTTGCGTTCGTTGGCATTGAGCTCGTTGCTCAGCAGCATCGCTTGGCCATTGCCCAGCTTGCGGTGGGTGAGCATCCAGTTGGCAATCTCCAGATTGCGCGAGGCGTTGTAGACCGCCTGGGCATCGAGCCCATGGATCAGATAGAAGGTGGTGCGGCCGCCATAGGCGGTGATCAGCATGTCGGCCGTGGCCCAGGTGAAGGCGGCGACCCGGTCGCCCGCGAATTCGGGTGCCAGCGCCATGCTCATGCCGGCAATGTCGCGTTGATCCAACAAATCCGGCCAGGGTTGCTGGTTTTCTATCGCTTCGCGCACGGCCTTCATCGCTGCTTCCCGGTTGTCGAAACCGCCCTTGCGCCACTCCTGAGGATTGCGGCGGTAGAGCTTGTCCATCAGCACATACAGGCTTTGCAGGTTGGCGCGCATGCTCAACGTGGCCATGCGGTTCACATCGGACTGGCCCCATTCCTGGGCCTGCATGTCGCGTTCGGGGACTTTGCCACGGGTAGCGGGGGTGCTGGTGCAGCCCCCTTGCAGCAATAGCGCAGCCAGGCAGGCGGACATTCCAACAGATCGGGCGTAGCGATAGGGCATATCTAATCGTCAAGGTCTGCTATCGTTTTGATTATGGCAAGCGCGGTGGCGGCTGGATTGCGGGAAGACCAGCAGATTGCATCAGAATGTGGGAAAATGACAGTCGTTTTAGATTTCATCCACTGGTAAGAGCGAGAAAGGCAACATCGGTTATGACACCGCGAACTACAACCACTTGGGGTTTGACTGGCCAATAAGGTCGGTGGTTCGCGCCTGTACGACGATTTCGTCTCCTCACACCAAAGCGCGGACAAGCTCCGCGCTTTTTGCTTTTCTGGGCGGCGCGGCTCTGTACAGCACGATTATTTAGGATTTCTCATGGTTCAAATTACGCTTCCCGATGGCTCCAAGCGCGACTATCCGGGCCCCGTGTCGGTGGCCGATGTCGCTGCATCGATTGGCGCCGGCCTGGCCAAGGCTGCGCTGGCTGGCAAGGTGGGTCTGGGCGACAACGCCAAGGTGGTGGACACCAGCTTTGTCATCGACCGCGACATGCCGCTGTCCATCGTGACGGCCAAGGACGCTGATGGTTTGGAAGTGATCCGCCACTCCACCGCCCACTTGCTGGCCTACGCCGTCAAGGAGCTGTTCCCGGAAGCCCAGGTCACCATCGGCCCGGTGATCGACAATGGCTTCTACTACGACTTCGCCTACAAGCGCCCCTTCACGCCCGAAGACCTGGTGGCGATCGAAAAGCGCATGGCCGAGCTGGCCAACAAGGACGAGCCCGTGGTGCGCCGCGTGCTGCCGCGCGACGAAGCCGTGGCCTACTTCAAGGGCCTGGGTGAGAACTACAAGGCCGAGATCATCGCCTCCATTCCCAGCAATGAAGATGTGAGCCTGTACCGCGAAGGCGCGTTTGAAGACCTGTGCCGTGGCCCCCACGTGCCCAGCACCGGCAAGCTCAAGCACTTCAAGCTGATGAAGGTGGCAGGCGCCTACTGGCGTGGCGACCACAACAACGAGATGCTGCAACGCATCTACGGCACGGCCTGGGCCAGCAAGGACGATCTGCAGCAGTACCTGACGATGCTGGAAGAGGCCGAAAAGCGCGACCACCGCAAACTGGGCCGCGAGCTCGACCTGTTCCACATCGACGAGCACTCGCCCGGCACCGTGTTCTGGCACCCCAAGGGCTGGTCGATCTGGCAAGAGGTCGAGCAGTACATGCGCAAGGTGTACCGCGACAACGGCTACCAGGAGGTGAAGGGCCCGCAGATTCTGGACAAGACCTTGTGGGAGAAGACTGGCCACTGGGACAAGTACCGCGAGAACATGTTCACGACCGAGTCGGAAAAGCGCGAATACGCGCTCAAGCCGATGAACTGCCCCGGCCACATCCTCATCTACAAGCAAGGCATCAAGAGCTACCGCGATCTGCCGCTGCGCTTTGGTGAGTTTGGCGCCTGCCACCGCAACGAGCCCACCGGCTCGTTGCACGGCATCATGCGCGTGCGTGCCTTTACGCAGGATGACGGCCACATCTTCTGCCTGCCCGAGCAGATCCAGGCCGAGGTGACCGCGTTCACGGCGCTGCTGCAAAAGGTCTATGCAGACTTTGGCTTCACCAACATCCTCTACCGCCTGTCGACGCGCCCTGAAAAGCGCATCGGCACCGACGAGAGCTGGGATGCGGCCGAAGCGGCACTGGCCGAAGGCCTGCGCGCCTCGGGTTGCGAGTTCGAATACCTGCCGGGCGAGGGCGCGTTCTACGGCCCCAAGATCGAGTACACCTTGAAGGACGCACTGGGCCGTGAATGGCAGTGCGGCACCATCCAGGTCGACCCGAACCTGCCCGAGCGTCTCGATGCCGAGTTCGTCGGCGAAGACGGCGAGCGCCACCGCCCCATCATGCTGCACCGTGCGATCGTCGGCTCGCTCGAGCGCTTCATCGGCATCCTGATCGAGCAGCACGCCGGCGCGCTGCCCGCCTGGCTGGCGCCCACGCAAGTAGCGGTGCTCAACATCACCGACGCGCATGGCGCCTACGTGCAGGAAGTGGCCGACAAACTGCGTAAGGCCTTGCCGTTCCAAGGGCTGCGTGTGGTTACCGATCTGCGCAATGAGAAGATTACGTATAAAATACGGGAGCATTCGTTGCAAAAGCTGCCCTATATTCTTGTCGCCGGCGACAAGGAAAAGGCAGCCGGAGCCGTAGCAGTGCGCGCCCGGGGCGGTAAAGACCTCGGTGTGATGTCCGTAGATGCATTCGTAGAACTGATTGCCCAGGACATCGCCGCTAAAGCGTAACAAGCCTACCCAGGCACTGAAAGGCTTTGGACAGCGTGGACTGCGTTAATAGCAGCTACGCTGTCGTAGCTTTTAAATTTTTAGGGTGAAAGCCATAGCTACTGAATTCCGTGATCGCCGCCACCGCGAAGAGCGCAAACACCGTCTGAACCGTGAGATTCAGGCACCTGAAGTGCGTCTGTCCGGTCCTGATAATGAACCCCTGGGCATCGTGCCGCTGATGGAAGCGCTGCGCATGGCCGGAGAGCTGGATGTTGACCTGGTCGAGATCGTCGCCACGGCCACGCCTCCAGTCTGCCGCCTGATGGACTACGGCAAGTTCAAGTATCTGGAGCAGAAGAAGGCGGCCGAGGCCAAGGCCAAGCAAACCGTCATCGAAATCAAGGAAATCAAGTTCCGTCCCGGTACTGATGATGGCGACTACAACGTCAAGATGCGCAATATCCGCCGCTTCCTGGCTGAAGGCGACAAGGTCAAGGTGACCCTGCGCTTCCGTGGTCGTGAAATCACCCACCAGAACCTGGGCATGGACCTGCTCAACCGCATCCGCGACGAGCTGGCCGACCTGATCCAGGTCGAGCAGTTCCCCAAGCTGGAAGGCCGCCAGATGATCATGATGATCGCCCCGGCGCGCAAGAAGCCCGGTGGCGCTGCCGCTGGCAAGCCGGTGGAGGGAAATTCCTCCCCAGTAGCCACAGCTTAAAGAAGCGGTTAGAATACCGGATTACCGACAAGCGGCTTAGGCCGCTTTCGGTTTTTAGCAGAGCAGCGGCGGCGCTTGCCGGATTCCGGGGTCTTGACCCAGGTGCCTCGGAGGGGTGCAGTCAACACTCTGCGCATTGATAGAGTAGATGTAATCTAGGTCTGTCACAGAAGTGGCTCGGGGCCAAAACAAGTTCCGTCATGGCGATGGAACGCCTCACGAGCACAAACATAAGGAGCATTCACATGCCCAAAATGAAGACCAAAAGCAGCGCGAAGAAGCGTTTTCGCGTTCGTCCAGGTGGCACCGTCAAGCGCGGTCAAGCCTTCAAGCGTCACATCTTGACCAAGAAGACCACCAAGAACAAGCGCCATCTGCGTGGTGCAACCGCTGTGCATGAGACCAACATGGGTCACATGGCACAAATGTTGCCCGGCATGGGCCTGTAATTCACTGACGAACTAGGAGAAAACACATGCCTCGCGTCAAACGTGGTGTAACGGCACGCGCCCGTCACAAAAAAGTTCTGGCCCTTGCTAAGGGTTTCCGCGGTCGCCGTGGTAACGTTTTCCGCGTTGCCAAGCAAGCGGTAATGAAGGCAGGCCAGTACGCCTACCGTGACCGTCGTACCAAGAAGCGCGTGTTCCGCCAACTGTGGATCGCCCGTATCAATGCCGCTTCCCGTGAACTGGGCCTGACCTACAGCCAGTTTGCCAACGGCCTGAAGAAGGCTGCCATTGAAATCGACCGCAAGATGCTGGCCGATATCGCCGTGCACGACAAGGCTGCTTTTGCAGCTATCGTCGACCAAGTCAAGGCCAAGCTGGCTGCCTAAGGTCACGATCGGTAGTTACTGTTGATTTGGTAGCTGCTGGTGCACACACAGCAAGGGCTAGGGCTTGAAAAGGCGCTAGCCCTTGTTTTTTTATCGCCAGGCTGTTTTTTGCGGCCCGGCACCAAAGTCGATAAGAGTCGATATGAACGAGTTGGATTCTCTGGTCGAAAGCGCGCAACAGTTGTTTGCGCAGGCCCATACCCCCGCTGATCTGGAAAACGCCAAGGCGCAGTTTCTGGGCAAGTCGGGCAGGATGACCGAGCTCATGAAGGGCATGGCACAGCTTTCCGTCGAAGAGAAAAAATCGCGCGGCGCCGCCATCAATGTGGCCAAGCAGGCGATTGAGACGGCCTTGACGGCGCGCCGCAAGGCGCTGGCCGATGCCGAGCTGCAAGCCCACCTCAAGGCCGAAGTGCTGGATGTAACCCTGCCCGGCCGCCGCCGTGGCAGCGGTGGTCTGCACCCGGTGTCCATCACGATGGAGCGCATCGAAGGCATCTTCGGCTCCATGGGCTTCGATGTGGCCGAAGGCCCCGAGATCGAATCCGACTGGTTCAACTTCACCGCGCTCAACACGCCGGAAGACCATCCCGCGCGCTCCATGCACGACACCTTCTATGTGGAAGGCGGCACGCAGCACGCGCCCAATCTGCTGCGCACGCACACCAGCCCGATGCAGGTGCGCCATGCCGTGCAGCACGTCAAGCGCTACCGCAACCTGATCGACGCCGGCCAGACCATGCCCGAGATCCGCGTGATCGCCCCGGGGCGCACCTACCGCGTGGATTCGGACGCCACCCACTCGCCGATGTTCCACCAGTGCGAAGGCCTGTGGATTGGCGAGAACGTGAGCTTCAAGGACCTCAAGGTCGTGTTCACCGACTTCTGCAAGACCTTCTTCGAGCAGGATGACCTGGTGCTGCGCTTCCGCCCCAGCTTCTTCCCGTTCACCGAGCCCTCGGCCGAGATCGACATCCAGTTCCAGAGCGGGCCGCTGGCCGGCCGCTGGCTGGAAGTCTCGGGCGCTGGCCAGGTGCACCCCAACGTGGTGCGCAACATGGGCCTGGACCCCGAGAAATACATTGGCTTTGCCTTTGGCATGGGCCCTGACCGCCTGACCATGCTGCGTTATGGCGTCAATGACCTGCGCCTGTTCTTTGACGGCGACATCCGTTTCCTGTCGCAGTTCCAGTCATGAAAACGGAGCGGGCGGTGCTGCAGATGGGCGATGCCATCCCCAGCGCCCGGGCAGCAGGTGCTGCCACCCGCTCCCCATTGAAACGCAAGAACGCCCTGCCTGCCGATGCCCGACATGGCACTGCAGGCCTGAACGCCAAAGAGTCCGACTATGCAATTTCCTGAATCCTGGTTGCGCCAATACTGCAACCCGTCGCTGACCACCCAAGAGCTGGCCGATACCTTGACCATGGCGGGTCTCGAGGTCGAAGAGCTCGACCCCGTCGCGCCTCCGTTCACCGGCATCGTTGTCGGTGAGATCAAAGAAGCCGTGCAGCACCCCGATGCCGACCGCCTGCGCGTCTGCCAGGTCGATGTGGGTGGCCCTGAACTGCTGAACATCGTTTGCGGCGCGCCCAATGCGCGCGTCGGCATCCGCATCCCCTGCGCCACCGTGGGCGCCGAGCTGCCACCCGGCGCAGACGGCAAGCCTTTCAAGATCAAGATCGGCAAGCTGCGCGGCGTGCAAAGCTTTGGCATGCTGTGCTCGGCCAAGGAGCTGGGCATTGCCGATGACCACGGCGGTCTGCTGGAGCTGCCCGCCGATGCGCCGCTGGGCCAGGACGTGCGCGAGTACCTGAACCTCGACGACACCTTGTTCACCCTCAAGCTCACGCCCAACCTGGCGCACTGCCTGTCGGTCTACGGCGTGGCGCGCGAGCTGTCGGCACTGACCGGCACGCCCCTCAAGGCGCTGTCCTTCCCGGCCGCTGCGGTGGCTTCGCAAGACAAGCTGCCCGTCAAGATCGAGGCGACCGACCTGTGCGGCCGTTTCTCCGGCCGCATCGTGCGCAACGTCAACACCCAGGTCAAGACCCCGCAGTGGATGGTGGACCGCCTGGCCCGCTGCGGCCAGCGCGCTGTCAGCCCCCTGGTCGACATCTCGAACTATGTGATGTTCGAGCTGGGCCGTCCCAGCCACATCTTCGATCTGGACAAGATCAGCGGCGGCCTGAGCGTGCGCTGGGGCAAGCAGGGCGAGACGCTCAAGCTGCTCAACGGCAACACCATCACCATTGACGACTTCCTCAAGGTCGGCGTGATCGCGGACGCGCACGGCCTGGAGTCGCTGGCCGGCATCATGGGTGGCGACGCCACGGCCGTGTCCGATGACACCAGGAACATCTACATCGAAGCGGCCTTCTGGTTCCCCAAGGCGGTGGCCGGCCGCTCGCGCCACTTCAACTTCTCGACCGACGCGGGCCACCGCTTCGAGCGCGGTGTGGACCCCCAGTTCACCACCGAGCATATCGAGCGCATCACCCAGCTGGTGCTGGAGATCTGCGGCACGCCTGAGACGCAGGTGGCTGCCATGGACGACCAGCAGCCCAACATGCCTGCGCCCAAGACGGTGCAGCTGCGTGTGGCACGTGCGGCCAAGGTCATCGGCATGCCGGTGACCCAGCAGCAATGCCTGGATGCGCTGAACGGCCTGGGCCTGCCTGCCACCGTGGTGCAAGAAGGCGTGATCAGCGTGACCGCGCCCACCTTCCGCTTCGACATCAACCTGGAAGAAGACCTGGTTGAGGAAATCGCGCGGATGATTGGCTACGAAAACCTGCCCACCAGCAAGCCGCTGGCGCCGATCTCGCCCAAGCTGCGTGCCGAGAACTCCCGCAGCCCTTACGCCGTGCGCCATGTGCTGGCCGGCCTGGGCTACCAGGAGACCATCAACTTCAGCTTTGTCGAAGAGAAGTGGGAGCAAGAGCTGGCCGGCAACCAAGATGCCATCAAGCTGCTCAACCCCATCGCCAGCCACCTGAGCGTGATGCGCTCGTCTTTGCTGGGCTCGCTGCTGCAGGTGCTCAAGTTCAATGTGGACCGCAAGGCACAGCGCGTGCGCGTGTTCGAGCTGGGCCGCGTGTTCTTCAAGGACGACTCGGTCGCCGAGTCCGACACCACCGTCAAGGGCTTCCACCAGCCCATGCGCGTGGCCGGCCTGGCCTACGGCGCAGCCGACCAGCTGCAATGGGGCCGCGACGAGACCAAGGTCGATTTCTACGACGTCAAGGGCGATGTCGAGGCACTGCTCGCGCCGCTCAAGCCGGTGTTTGAAGCGGCCGAGCACCCCGCGCTGCACCCCGGCCGTTGCGCCCGCGTGCTGCTGGACGGCAAGGCCATCGGCTTTGTCGGCGAGCTGCACCCCCAGTGGCGCCAGCAATGGGATCTGGCCCAGGCGCCGGTGATGTTCGAGCTGGCACTCGATGCCGTGCTGGCGCGCCAGGTGCCGGTGTTCGCGCCAGTGGCCAAGCACCAGGTGGTCGAGCGCGACATCGCTGTCGTCGTCAAGGAAGCCGTTACCCACGCCCAGGTCATGCAGGCCATCACGGCTGCCAGCGCAGGTGCTATCCTGCGCAGTGCCGTGCTGTTCGACGTGTTCCGGCCCAAGAAGCTCAAGGCCGGTGAAGAGGCCGCCGCCGGCAGCCTGGCCCAGGACGAGAAGAGCCTGGCCGTGCGTCTGAGCCTGGGCCATGACGAGCGCGCGCTGGAAGACACCGAGATCGAAGCGGCCGTGCAAGCCGTGGTGGAACAACTCACACAAAGCCTGGGTGCGCGTCTGCGCTGATCCCACACGCGAGGATTGCTATATGGAATTCACCGTTGAGAGCCTGGAACAACCTGCGCTGACCAAGGCGCAACTGGCCGACATGCTGTTTGACAACATCGGCCTGAACAAGCGCGAAGCCAAGGACATGGTCGATGCCTTTTTCGACCTGATCTCGGAGAGCTTGATCAAGGGCGAAGATGTGAAGCTGTCGAGCTTTGGCAACTTCCAAGTGCGCATGAAGAAGGCCCGCCCGGGCCGCAATCCGCGCACCGGAGAAGAGGTGCCGATCGAGGCGCGCCGCGTGGTGACCTTCCATGCCAGCGGCAAGCTCAAGGATTCGGTGCAGGCCCCCGCCGACATGGGATGACGCAAGCCCTGGGCGCTCGGCTCCCTGCAGTGCGTTGGCACTGAAGGTCAAACCGTCGCCCGCTTTCGCCTATATGCAACACGGCCGCTTTCGCGGCTGTTTACAATTTATCCATGGAAAAACAGCTGCCCCCCATCCCTGCCAAGCGCTACTTCACCATCGGTGAGGTATCGGTGCTATGCGACGTCAAGCCGCATGTGCTGCGCTACTGGGAGCAGGAGTTCACGCAGCTGCGCCCGGTCAAGCGCCGTGGCAACCGCCGCTACTACCAGCACCATGAGGTGCTGATGATCCGCCGCATCCGTGAGCTGCTCTATGAGCGCGGCTTCACGATCAGCGGCGCGCGCAACCAGCTCCAGTCGCTGCCGCGCGGCCAGGCCATGCTCGATGCGCTGGAAGACGACAGCATGTTCGCGCTGCAGGAAGAGGGTACCGATGCGCTGGCTGCCGGCATGCCCGAAAGCGCTGAACCGCTGAGCTGGCAGCAGGCCGCGATCGAGTTGCAAGAAATTCGTCGCATTCTTTCCGGAGACCCGGAAAACTAGGTATATAATTCAAGTCTTCGGAATGTAGCGCAGCCTGGTAGCGCACTTGCATGGGGTGCAAGGGGTCGCGAGTTCGAATCCCGCCATTCCGACCAAAAAGACAAGGACTTAGCTCGAGAGAGCTAAGTCCTTTTTCTTTTCTGCATTTGTCCCATACAAACTGAGTTGGTAGGAGGGCTATGGCTAAATTTGTGCGCTGGTTGAGCTACGTGGGCCACTGGATACGTAAGGTCCCGGTCGCGCCCTACTACTGGTGCGTCGTTGCCGTGGTGATGGCATCCCTGGTCGTGATGTGGATGTGTGGGTGGTCTGAGAAGGCTTTTCGTATCACTGGGATGTTCTTGCAACTCGGTGGTGTTTTGACCGTGGTGTGGGGCATCGTGAAGACGCGGGAGGACTTTCAACAACCTGCTGTGAAGACGCAGTTTGGGGTTTGGTTCAAACAGTTTCCCCAATGGAACCCACCTCCCATTGTGTTGTCTCCTGAAGGGGTAGGCCTTGTGGTGTCGGGTCGCGCTCACCTAGTCACAGGTAGCGGCCCCTCTATTGATCGGACGGTTGACGGGCGGCTCACGCATCTGGAGGGTATAGCTGACAAGCTGGAAAGAGCACACAAGGAATTGGAGATATTGCTCCTCGAATCTGATGAGAAGGCGAAACAAGCGCTGGACGCAGAGGTAAGCCGGTTCACCAACTTGATTGCCGGAGTTTCAAAGAAGATCGAGACAACGGCCACAGGTGGTGTACATGTCTCTGCGGTGGGTGTTGTCCTGCTGCTTGTGGGTACGATTTTCGGTGGTGCAGCACCTGAACTTAGTCAATGGATAGCGCTTCTTGAGTAGCCTGATCAAGCCATAGACGGACAACAAGAGCTTCATGGTTGGGGCGAGGGTTGGGTCGGTGGTGATGAGTATGGGAATGGTCTTGGTTATGGTCTCTCAGTCTCCATGACGGATTCACAGATTGCCCTGTTCAATGCTGCCTCTTCCTCTTCTGGATCGGCAGGGATACGGGCAAGGACTTCCTTCGCTGCCCACATGCGTTGCGATGGGTTCGGAGAGTCGAGGCCATCCGTGACCACTCGCAGAGCCTTGCGACGTAGGTGCTTGTGGAATGCGAGGTCATCCATGGAGCGCGAGTAGATTTCGTTCTCCAGGCGGGCCTGGAATGTGGGGTCTTGCATCCATGCTGTGACTGTCTGGGGACTGGTGCCCGCAAACTTGGTTGCTGCTGCCTGAGTCATTCCTTCTGCCAAGGCAATGACGGCCTTTATCTGGCGATTTGACAGGAGTTTTTGCGGGGTCGGCTTGGAATAGGCGATGGTCATGGCTTCACCTTCTTTATGGGTACTTCAACCTGTGGAATAGCGTTCGCCCATATTGGAATAGCGCGGCTGTTTGTCAGGGCTGGAGAAGGTCAGGGGTAGGAGCGAATGGTGTCGGCGGTGTGGGTGATGCCTCCCCCTGAGCAGCCTTGCTGGCGTCTCCAGAGAAGGCGCGGAAAGCGGTGTTTGTCGGGCGGTTTGTCTGTGCCTCCGAGAAGCTGCACAGCCAGTTGAGCACCATGGTTACGGAGGCTCCACGCATCCCCAGGACCACCACGTCCAAAATGGTGTTGCTGGGTCGGTGCAATCTGACTAAAGGCGCTACGCTGGGAGTTGAACTGTTCCTGTGCGTCTTGCTTCTTGCTGAAGGCCAGGGCGTTGTCGATCTCGCCCCGCAGTTCCTTGAGGGTGACGGTATCGAGGGTGGGTGCGGGTTGCTTCGGCACATTCCCCTCGAAAGAGCTAAGTCCTTTTTTCTTTTGTCCAGACAGGCGCTGACGCCAATATCTGCTCCCATGTACAGGCGCGGCGGTACTCCGGCGATATCATCGGTGCGCAAGCCACGCGAGGTTGTTGGCTCTTGAAGCCATGCAACGTCGGTCGCTGTGGCCCGCATCTTTTTGCTTTGCCTGATCTACCGTGCCCTCCACCCCCCTCCAAGGTTTCATCCTGACCCGTCATTGGCGGGACACGGCTGCGGGCACCGAGATTGAGTACTGGCTGGCGACCGATGGCGGTCCGCTGAAAGTGCTGCTGACCCGGCAGGCCTCAGTGGCGTTTGTCGAGGCGCGGCACCGGGTGGTGGTGCAGACGCAGTTGCTGGCGATGCCCGATACGAATCTGCGTGAGCTGGCCCTCAGGAGTTTTCAGCAGGAGCCGGTGCTGGGCGTCTATGCCAAGCACTACCGGCAGTTGGGCAAGCTCGCGCGGGGCCTGAAGCAGATAGGGGTATCGCTGCTGGAGGCCGATGTGCGCCCCCACGAACGCTATTTGATGGAGCGCTTCATCACCGCTGGCGTGCAGGTCGAAGGCGGGCTGTTGCAGGGCAGCACGGTGGTGGACTGCAAGCTGCTGCCCGCAGCGGCATACCGGCCGGCGCTCAAGTTGGTGTCGCTCGATATTGAAACCAGCCAGCACCAGGATCTGTATTCGATTGCGCTCGATGGCGCAGGCCAGCGGGTGGTGTTCATGCTCGGCGATGCGCCGGCGCCCGGTGGGCAGGCTGAACCCCCCGAACCCGCCCGCGATTTCAGGCTGATCTATTGCGCCAGCCGCAAGGCGATGATCGAGCAACTCAACGACTGGTTTGCGCGCCATGACCCGGATGTCATCGTCGGCTGGAATGTGGTCCAGTTCGACCTGCGGGTGCTGCAAAAGACCGCAGACGATTGCGCCACCCCGCTGGTGCTGGGGCGCGAGGGCCGGCCCATTGCCTGGCGGGCGCATCCGGGCAAGCAAGATTATTGGTTTGCGCCGATGCCGGGCCGTGCGGTCATCGATGGCATCGAGGCCTTGCGGGCGGCGGTGTGGAGCTTTCCGTCGTTCAGCCTGGAGAACGTGGCCCAGGCCTTGCTGGGCGAGGGCAAGGACATTGGCGACGAGTACGACAAGATGGCCGAGATCGAGCGCCGCTACCAAGAGGACAAGCCTGCGCTGGCGGTCTACAACATCCGCGATTGCGAGCTGGTGCTGCGCATTTTTGACAAGGCCCAACTGCTGCAGTTTGCGATGGAGCGGGCGCATGCGACCGGCCTGCAGCTGGACCAGTTTGGCGGCTCGATAGCGGCGTTCAGCCACCACTACCTGCCGCGCATGCACCGCCAAGGTTATGTGGCGCCCAATGTGGGCGATGTGCGCGGCAAATCCTCGCCGGGCGGCTATGTGCTGGATTCGCGGCCGGGCTTTTATGACTCGGTGGTGGTGCTCGATTACAAAAGTCTCTACCCCTCGATCATCCGCACCTACCTGGTCGACCCGGTGGGCCTGGCCGAAGGCCTGCATGCCAGCGATACCGCGTCACTGATCCACGGGCCGATGGACACGCGCTTCTCGCGCGACAAGCACTGCCTGCCCGAGATCGTCACCACGCTATGGCGCGCACGCGATGAGGCCAAGCGCAGCAGAAACGAGCCGCTGTCGCAAGCGCTCAAGCTGGTGATGAACTCCTTTGCCGGGGTGCTGGGTGCGACCGAATGCCGCTTCTTCAACCCGGCGCTGATCTCGTCGATCACCTTGCGCGGCCATGAGATGGTCAAGCGCACCAAGGCGCTGGTGCAGCAGCGCGGCTACGAGGTCATCTACGGCGATACGGATTCGATCTTCATCTGGCTGGGGTGCGCCCACAGCAACCAGGAAGCGCATGCGGTCGCCACATCGCTGGTCAGCGATATCAATGCCTGGTGGACGCAAGGCCTGCGCCAGGAACAGAACCTGGAGAGCTTTCTTGAGATCGAGTTCGACACGCACTATAAGAAGTTCTTCATGCCCACCATCCGGGGCTCGGATGTGGGCAGCAAAAAGCGCTATGCGGGCCTGAGTGTGGATGCCGATGGCAAGGAGGCCATGGTCTACCGCGGCCTGGAGATGGCGCGCAGCGACTGGACGCCGCTGGCGCGCCAGTTCCAGGAAGGGCTGCTCTCGCGCGTCTTCCAGGGGCTGCCCTACCGCGACTTTGTCATCGGCTATGCGCAGGCCACCTTGGCGGGCCAGAAGGATGATTTGCTGGTCTACCGCAAGCGCCTGCGCCACCGGCTCGATGCCTATGTGGCCAACCTGCCGCCGCAGGTGCGCGCCGCCCGCATGGCTGATGACTACAACCGGCGCCTGGGCCGCCCGCTGCAATACCAAAGCGGTGGCTGGATCCGCTATGTGATGGGCAAAAGCGGGCCCGAGCCGTTGGAGGTGCGCCAGTCGCCGATCGACTACGAGCACTACCTGAGCAAGCAGCTGCAGCCGATTGCCGATTCGATCCTGCAGCCATTGGGGGAGGACTTCAGCAGCCTGACCTCGATGCAGCAGGAGCTGTTCTAGCGGCCTGCTGCAGGGGTCTGCTGCAGGGGTGGTGGGGCAGGCGAGGGCAGCGCCGCGCGGGCCTGCGCGGCACCCTCGCTGCGCCTGCGCCGCGCTTAAGCGGCTCCGCCCTTGCCGCCCGCCTGGGCCTGGAACTGCGCATACAGCTCATCGACCATCTTGCGCAACGCGCGGCCGATGGCGGCGTACTCGTACTCGTTCAGGTTGGCGAGCGATGCCCGGCCCGATGGCCTGTCGGAGCCAAAACCCCGGCCTGGCAGCAGCACGATACCGGTTTCATCGGCAATGCGGAACAGCATGTCGCCGGTTGAGGATTGCTGCACTGCCCAGTCGGAAAATTCCTGGCCATAGAGCCGGCAGGTCACACTCTGCAGGTCGATCAAGGTGTAGTAGTTGACGGAGTTGGGGTTGTGCAGCGGTGGCATGCCCAGCTCGCGGTACAGGGTGGCCTCGCGGCGGCGGATCAGCTGCTTGAGCGCCTGCTTGTAGGCGTCGGCTTCATCGATCAGCGCGAACAGCGAGAACAGCACCATCTGCACCTGTTGCGGGGTCGACAGGCCGGCCGTATGGTTCAGCGCCACGACACGGCTGTCGGCCACCAGGCGGTCGATGAATTTGAGCGATCGCACATCGGGCAGCAGTGAGCGGTAGCGGTGGTCCAGCTCGAGCTTGGCGCTCTCGGGCAACTGGGCCAGCGCCTTGTCGAAGACGTTCTCCTTGTGCGCGGCAATCACGCCCAGGCGCCAGCCGGTGGCACCAAAGTACTTGGAGAAGGAGTAGACCAGCAAGGTGTTGTGCGGGCAGACCGAGAACAGCGACTGGAAGTCATCGGCAAAGGTGCCGTAGACATCGTCGGTCAGCACCATCAGATCGGGCCGGTGGTCGGCAATGATGGTCTTGATGCGCTCCAGGCTGCGCTGGTCCATCTTGACCGACGGCGGGTTGCTGGGGTTGACGCAGAAGAAGATCTTGACGGCCGGGTCGCGCAGCTTGTCCAGCTCCGCATCGGAGTACTGCCAGCCATTGTCCGGATCGGCATGGATGGGTACCTCCTCCAGCGCGTACTGGGCCAGCTCCGGGATCTCGATATACGGTGTGAACACGGGCATGCCGATGGCGACCTTGTCGCCGGCCTTGAGCAGGCCGCTGATGCGCAGGCTCTCGAAGATATAGGCCATCGCGGCCGTGCCGCCTTCCACCGCAAACAGATCGACCGACTCCACCGGCACGGCGCCACCGGCCATCTCGCGCACGATGTACTGGCGCACGATCTTCTCACTCACGGTCAGCATCCGTGGCGGCACCGGGTAGTTGCATCCCAGGATGCCGTCCACCATCTCATGCAGAAAGGCGGCCGGGTCCAGGCCCAGCTGGTCGCGCACATAGCTGAGCGCCTTGGCCAGAAAGCGCACACCTTCCTGGTCGCGGTGTTCGGCGGTGTAGCGCTCGAAGCGGTTTTCGATGCCTTCGATATTGGCCAGGCCGCCGATGCCGGCCGTCATGTACGAATACGACAGCTCGGACTCAGCCGCTGCAAACAGCCCCAGGCGGAAGAAGGCGCGCCGGGGCGTTGTCGCCAGAAAGTTCGGGTTGCCACGCCCGGCGTTGAGCATCAGCCGGTTGGCCTTGCCCGATGCCACCTTGATCAATTCATCCTTGAGCTCGAACGGGCTCAAATGGGCCAGACGCTGGTAGTCCTGAGACATGGTGCAACTCCTTGCAGTCGTTGAAAAACGGGATAAACGGGAAACGGGGGGCGGCACGGTGCCGCCGGTGGGTCACTGGATCAGTGAGAGGGCGCAGCGCCGCTCAGGCAAAAGCGATCACCAGCGGGCCCAGCAGTGTCAGAAACACATTGGCCAGCGCATAGGTGATCGCAAACGGCACCGTGGGGATGGCGTTGCCCGCCTTGTCCAGCACCTCGCCAAAGGCGGGGTTGGCACTGCGTGCGCCCGACAGGGCCCCTGCAAAGATGGCGACGTTCTCATAGCGCAGCACATACTTGCCAAACAGCATCGCAATCAGCAGCGGCACGATGGTCACCACCATGCCCATCAGGAACAGGCTCAGGCCTTGCTCCATCACCGTGCTTACCGCCTGCTGGCCCGATTGCAGGCCCACCATGGCCACAAAGCCGGCCAGGCCCAGATCACGCAGCAGGGTAGAAGCGGCCGTGGGCATATTGCCCAAGGTGTGCTTGCGGCTGCGCCACCAGCCAAACAGCAGCCCCGCGAGCAGGGCGCCACCGCCGCTGCCCAGCGTGATCGGGATCGAGCCGATGCGCAGCACCAGCAGACCGATCAGCAGCCCCACGGTGATGCCCAGACCGTGGAAGACGAAGTCCGTCTTGTCGCTGGGGATGAGGATGGGCCCCACCGACTGCGCGGCATTCTGCACATCCTGCGGCGTGCCAAACAGGGTCACCACATCGCCGGGCACGATCAAGGTGGTGGGGGTGATCGGCAACGGCGAGCCCGAGCGGGTCAGCGCCACCGCATAGACGCCGTGCTTGAACTCGGGCGTCAGGCTGTCGAGGATGTCCTTGACGCTGCGGTTGAGGTACTGGCTGTTGGTGATGGACACATCGCGGCGCACCATCACCACGTCCATGTCTTCGGCGCTTTGCAGCTCATCGCCAATGCTGGCACCCAGCGCCACCACCGCTGCACGCCGGCCCACCAGCAGCACTATGTCGCCCGCTTCCAGCACCAGCTGGGGGTCCACCCCCACCAAGGCGTTCTTGCGGCGGATACGCTCGATGGTGACCGAGCCTTGCTGCGCACTGGCCTCCAGCTCGGCCACGGTCCGGCCTGATTGCTTGACCTTGAAAATACGGCCCACCAGATCGGGCGCCGCAGGCGATTCGCCAGCGCCATAGACATGCACGCCCTTGAGCATTTCCTGCTCGGCCTGGATGGCGTCGTCATGGATCTTGCGGCCGTTCAGCCACTGCAGCACATTCACGCACAGCAAGATGGCGCCGAACGAGCCAAAGATATAGGTCACTGCATAGCCGATGGCCACATTGGCCTGCATGCGCTGCACCTCATCGGCCGCCAGGCCCAGCTTCTCGATGGCCGAGCCCGCCGTGCCAATGATGGCCGACTGCGTCATGCCGCCAGCGGCCAGCCCTGCGGCCAGGCCCTTGTCCAAGTGGAAGACCCGCGCCAGCACCACGACGGTGACCAAGCCTGAGAGAGCCACCACCGCCGCCATCAGAATCTCCTTGATCGACTGCCGCCCCAGAGAGCGGAAGAACTGGGGCCCGCTCTCGAAACCCACCGCATAGATGAACAGCGCAAACAGCACTGCCTTGATGCCTGAATCGATCTGGACCCCCACCTGGCTGATCAGCACCGCTGCCAACAGCGACCCTGCCACCCCCCCCAGCTGGAACGAGCCGAACCGCAGCTTGCCGATGCCGTAGCCTAGTGCGAGCGCTGCAAACAGCGCAATCTCCGGCGCCTGGTGCAAGATACCTCTGAGCCAATCCATACGAGCCTTTCAGGTCAAGAGAACGTTGCCCTACCGCCCCGAAGCCATCAAAGCGGTGTACAGCGTGTTAAGAATTGTTTGCATTGGGCGCCGACCACATTAACTGAGACGGAAAAAATCTGCATGTAGGACAGCACAGGCAAAATCTTTCAGCGGCCCGTTGTTGATACAGATCAAATAACGCCTTGCCATGCCCAGACGCCAGGTCCGGTGCAGCGCCGGCCTGCCATGCGCGAAGACGGAGGCTGGAACACGCAGTAAGCAGACACCTCGGTAGGCAACGCATGCCGGTACTGGCCCGGCTTACCGGGGGGCGAGGAAATAGTGCGGTGCCGATGCATTCTTGCCACATCAATGGCGATGGTTATGCGTCGTTTGGATTGGCTTTAATGGCTTTTGGATAAATCGCCGGCGAGGAGAGCGCCATCGACGGCCGCGCGGCGCGGTGAGCCCCAGGCCGCGCTTTGGCCCCCGGTCTCCCCGCACACCGGCTGCACCATGGCGCCAGCAGTTCCCGCTGTACAGCCCGGCGGGCATGGGCTTGGACGGGCGGCAACTGCGCCCTGTGCTGCGCCCGCTGTACCCGTTAAGCGGGCAAAGGCCTGCGCGGCCACGGCCGCGCAGGGATGCAACGATCAGGCGGTGGCTGCCCGTTTGCCGGCGCCCCGGTAGCGCTCCAGCCAATGCGCGTAGGGGGCCGGCAGTACCCAGTCAGGCCGCGCTGCCTTGAGTTGCTGGGCCAGCGTGTAGGGGTAGTGCGGGTTGGCCAGCATCGAGCGGCCCATCATCACCAGCGACATCTGGCCGTCGGCCACGACGCGCTCGGCCAGCTCGGCGTCGTCAATGCCCCAGCTCGATGCGACGGGCAGGCCGGCTTCGCGGCTGACGCGGGCGGCAATCGGGGCCAGGAAGGCGGGCTCGCCCCACGGGATCTGCACGCCGGGGATGACAAAGTTCACGCTGACATTGAGCAGGTCCAGGCCCCCTTCGCGCATGCGGCGCACCAGCTCGATGGATTCGGCCAGCGTCTCTTCATCGCGGCCATCGTATTCAATGACGCCAAAGCGGGCAGTCAGCGGCAGGTTCTCGGGCCAGACTTCGCGTACGGCGGCCAGCGTTTCCAGCGCAAAGCGGGCGCGGTTGTCAAAGCTGCCGCCATAGGCATCCTGGCGCTGGTTGGAATGGGCCGAGAAAAAGCTCTGGGCCAGGTAACCATGGGCAAAGTGCAGCTCCAGCCATTTGAAGCCGGCGGCCAGTGCGCGGCGGGCGGCGGCGACAAAGTCAGCCTTGACGCGCGCGATATCGGCCAGGGTCATCTCGCGCGGCACGCGGCCCAGATCACCACCAAAGGCAATGGCCGAGGGGGCAATGGTTGGCCAGGCGCGCGGGTCGCTCTCGGGGATATGGTCGTCGCCTTCCCAAGGGCTGTTGGCGCTGGCCTTGCGGCCGGCGTGGGCAATCTGGATGCCGGGCACAGCGCCTGCGGCCTCGATGCCGGCAGCGATGCGTGCCAGGCCGGGCACATGGGCGTCATCCCAAAGGCCCAGGCAGCCAGGGCTGATGCGGCCGTCGGCCGAGACGCCGGTGGCCTCGACAATCACCAGGCCCGCGCCGCCCCGGGCGATCGACGGGTAGTGCACCTGGTGCCATTCGTTGGTGAATCCATCGGTGGCGCTGTACTGGCACATCGGAGGCACGGCAATGCGGTTGCGCAGGGTGACGTCTTTGAGGGTGAAGGGGGTAAACAGGGCAGACATGGATATGCTGGATATACAAAAGAAAAGAGGGAATGGGTCGGCCGTGCAGCCTGCCGCGCCGCAGACTGTTTGGCATCTGCCAGGGCAGGCATTGGCTGCCCCGGGCAGGGCTTCACGCAGGCCGTCCACTGCTCGCAATTGAGGCGCCCTGGCCATAAACCAAATGCTGGTTTTTTATGGCAGCCATCTGGCTGGCTGATATCAGCCCCTTCCTGCGCTACCTCTGTGACCCCGCGTTTGCGGGACTACTGCATCGCCGGCATCGATGCAAACAGCAACTCACGCAGCCAGCGCTGTGCCGGGTCGTGGTGGCTGCGCTCATGCCAGACGGCCAACTGGCTGAACCCTGGCACCTCCACCGGCGGCTTGCAGACCGACAGTCCATCCATGCCTGCCACCAGGCGGCTGGGCAGCACCGCCACCATGTCGCTGGAGCGCAGGATGTCGGGCAACACCACAAAGCACTTGAGCGACAGGCTCACCTCACGGCGCTGGCCCAGCTTCTCCAGCGCCTCATCCACCACGCCGTGGAAGCCGCCGCCCTCATACGACACCAGCGCATGGTCCAGCGCGCAGAACTGCTTGACGCTGAGCTTGCGGCCCGCAGCGGCGTGGCCCTCGCGCATCACGCAGACATAGTGCTCCTGGAACAGCTGGCGCGCATGCATGTCCTGCGGCGTGTTGTCGCCGGTCAAAAACGCCAGGTCGATATCGCCGCGCTCCAGCTGGCCCTGCACCAGGCGCGGCTCCAGCGGGATCAGTGATACGCGGATGCTCGGCGCCTGGCGTTTCAAGGCCGCCAAAAAGGGCACGGCAATGGCGCGCAGCGCATAGTCGGTCGCGGCAATGCGGAAGGTGAGCCGGGCGGTGCTGGGGTCAAACACCGGTGGCTGCAGCAGTGCATCGATCTCGCACAGCATCTGCTTGATCGGCAAGGCCAGATCCAGCGCGCGCTGCGTGGGCACCATGCCGCGCTGGACGCGCGCAAACAAGGGGTCGGCAAAACTCTCGCGCAGGCGCTGGAGCATGCCGCTCATCGCCGGCTGGGTCAGCCCCAGCCTGCCGGCGGCACGGGTCACGCTGCGCTCATCGAGCAGTGCGTCCAGCGCCTTGAGCAGGTTGAGGTCCATGTTCTTGATATCTCGCATGCTTATCGAAATCTTTGAATAGCCAAATTTGGCTGATATTGTCGCCACCCGGCCTTCCCTGCTTGGCATTGCGGGTTTGGGCCAAGACACTGCTGAAGGCAGGGTGCCCGTGGTGCGGACGGCAGAGGGGTCAAATACCACTGGTTACAATGCGATTAATTCCTATTTGCATTGTCTCTGGGCATCTCTGCATGCCCCCAGCCCTATGTCCAGCGCCGAACCCCCTGTGCATTCAGAAGTCGCCACGCTCTATGCCGACCACCATGGCTGGCTGCAGGCCTGGTTGCGCCGCAAGCTGGGCGATATGCACCAGGCGGCCGATCTGGCGCAGGACACCTTCATGCGCTTGCTCACGCGCGAGGAGCCGGTGCAGGCGCGCGAGCCCCGGGCCTTGTTGACGACGGTGGCCCAGCGTGTGCTGGCCAACCACTACCGCCGCCAGCAGCTGGAGCGCGCCTATCTGGAGGCGCTGGCCCAGGTGCCGCAGGCCACGGCTATCTCGCCGGAAGAGCGGGCGCTGCTCTTGGAGGCGCTCGACGAGATCGACCGCATGCTCGATGGCCTGCCCCCCGCGGTGCGCCGCGCGTTCTTGATGGCCCAGCTCGATGGCATGAAGCAGGCCGAGATTGCGCAGGCGCTCGGCCTGTCGCTCACCACCGTCAAGCGCTACCTGCTGCAGGCGGGCATGCGCTGCTTTTTTGCGGTGGCGCCATGACGGCCCCCGGTGCCTTGGCCGTACCGCCCGAGGTAGCGCGCAGCGCGGTGGAGTGGTGGCTGCAGCAGCAAGAGGGCGCGCTGACGGAAGGCCAGCACCAGGCCTGGCTGGCCTGGCGCGGTGCGGACCCCTTGCATGAAACGGCCTGGCAGCACCTGGCCCGGGTCAACGACAAACTCAGCGCGCTGGCGGCGCCTGGCAGCAGCGGCGCGGCCGAGGTGGCGCGGGCGGCGTTGGCGCCCCGGGGATCGGCGCGCCGCCGCCAGGTGGTGCAGACCTTGGCGCTGCTGGTGTTTGGTGCGGGCATCGTCTGGCAGGCAGAGCAGCAACTGCCTTGGCGGCGCTGGAGTGCCGATGTGCGCACGGCCCGTGCCGAGCGCAAGCGCATGCGTCTGGAAGACGGCACCCAGCTGGTGCTGAACGGCGCAACGGCCTTGAACATCGACTACAGCGCAGGCCTGCGCCGCCTGCAGCTGGTGGAGGGCGAGGTGCTGATCACCACGGCAGCCGATCCCCAGCAACCTGCGCGCGACTTTGTCGTGCAGACACGCGAAGGCCTGGCACAGGCGCTGGGCACCCGTTTTTCGCTGCGCAGCCTGGCGGGTGGGGGCAGCCTGGTCAGCGTGTTTGATGGTGCCGTGCGGCTGACCCCGGCCCACAGTGCCGGGGCCGGGCCTGTGCTGCAGGCCGGTTTTAGCGCCGTATTGCAAGCCGCGTCGGTATCGACACCGCAGGCGGTGTACGAAGAAAGCCTGGCCTGGACGGACGGCATGCTGGTGGCGCGCGGCATGCCGCTGGCCGACATGCTGGCCGCGCTGCAGCCCTATAGCGTGGAGCGCCTGGTCTGTGATCCGGCAGTGGCGGGCCTGCGCATGTCGGGCAGCTACCCGCTGGCCGATGTGGCGCGGGTGCTGGCCACACTTGATGCCTTGCCAGGTTTGCGGGTGCGCAATCTGGTGCGCTGGTGGGGCCAGCGCGAGGTGGTGGTAGAGAAGGCGGTCTAACTGCCATAAAAATTTCTAAAAATTTCGAGCCAGCCTGGTCTGTTTTTCGTTCTCGCGGGACATGTCAAAGGAAAGCGGCATGGCGCCGTCTTGCACGGCGCTCCTGCCACCCGTCCTCTTTTCTTTGTGATCACCATGGCCAAGTCTTCTGTCCACCCGCGTCCCGCTGCCGGGCTGTCTGCGTTGAGCGCTTCTTCCGCAACCCATGTCTGGGCCTGCCGCAGCCTGGTGCTGGCGCTGGCCTGTGCCGGCATGGCCAGCAGCCATGCCCAGCCCGCTGCTGCATCGCAGGCCGTGGGGGCCAGCCGCAGCTACCAGATCCCGGCCGGCGCACTCGAAGATGCGCTGAACCGCTTTGGGCGCGAATCGGGCCTGCTGCTGTCCTTCACGCAAGCGCAGGTCCAGGGCTTGCGCAGCGCGGGCCTGCAGGGCAGCTATGCGCCGGATGAGGCACTGCAGCGGCTGCTGGCCGGCACCGGCCTGGCCCTGCAGCGCACCGCCGCTGGCGCCTATATCTTGCAAGCCGCGCCGCGCCCGGCCGTGGCACCCGCCAGCGCCGGCCAGGCGGGCGATACCACCTTGCCGGCAGTCACGGTGACTTCGCAGCGCGGCCAGGCGCAGCAGAGCTATGCCAGCCCCGGCCCCGTGTCTGCCACCAAGCTGGGCGCCAGCCTGATGGAGACGCCGCGCAGCATCTCGGTCGTGAGCCAGGCGCAGCTGCAGGCCCAGGCGCCCAAGAGCATCGAGCAGGCGCTGTCCTATACACCTGGCGTGGCCACCGAGGTCACCGGCGCCGATGTGCGCATGACGGGCGCCATCATCCGGGGCTTCAGCGATGGCAGCTCGTACTACAAGGATGGGCTGCGCCAGTTTGCCGCCGGTACCTATGGCTCCTGGAACGACGAGATCGACGAGATCGAGAGCCTGGAGGTCATCAAGGGCCCCGCCTCCATGCTGTTTGGACAGGGCCGGCCCGGTGGTGTCATCCATATGCTGTCCAAACGGCCCGAGGCGGACCATGTCAACAGCGTGGGCGCCTCGTATGGACGCTACCACCGCGCCCAGCTCACGGCCGATCTGGGCGGTGCGCTGGATGCCGACGGCAAGCTGCTCTACCGCTTGAACCTCAAGGGCCGGGACAGCGATGGCCGCTCCATCGGATCGCGCGACGACCGCCTGGCCATTGCGCCATCCTTGCTGTGGAATATCTCCAACCAGACCCAGCTGACGGTGCTGGCCAATTACTCACGCGAGCGCAGCACGCCCAAGCCCTGGTGGCCCAGCCTGTTCACCTATCCGCAGATCAAGCAGCTGTCGCCCAAGCTAACAGCGGGCGACCCGGCGTTTGACCGCTTTGACCGCGACACGCGCTCGCTGGGCTATGCGTTCTCGCACCAGACCGACAGCGGCTGGACGCTGACGCAGAACCTGCGCTACTCCACGATCGACATCGACTACCGCCACATCTATGCGATGGATGTGCTGGCCGATGGCGACAGCGTGACCCGCGCCAACCTGGCCCAGCGCACCAAGGGCAAGACCCTGGCGATGGACAGCCGGGCGCAGAAGGACCTGCGCTGGGGCGATGTGGAGCACCGCATGGCGTGGGGCGTCGATATCACCAAGTACAAGGAGCGCGGCGGCCTGGGCTTTGGCTGGGATGTGCCCAACCTCAGCCTGAGCGCGCCCGTCTATGGCCAGTCGATTGCGGTGCCTGAGCTCGAAGACAGCAACAGCGACCTGCGCCAGACCGGTATCTACACCCTCAACCAGTTCAAGCGCGGGCCCTGGATTGCCAACCTCAGCCTGCGCCATGATGTGGCCCGCACCACGCAGAACAGCAGCAGCCAGCCACGCATGCGCGACAACGCCACCACCGGCAGCGTGGGCCTGCTCTACCAGATGGCCAATGGCCTGGCGCCGTATGCCAGCTACGCGAGCTCGTTCGACCCGACCACCGGCCTGGCCTTTGATGGCAGTGCCTTTGCGCCACGCAAGGGCAAGCAGTACGAGGTCGGCATCAAGTACCAGCCGCCCGGCAGCAAGAGCGTGGTCACCGCCTCGGTGTTTGACCTGCGCCAGACCAATGTGACCACCCAGGACCCGGACCACCCGCGCTTCAGCGTGCAGACCGGCGAGGTGCGCTCGACCGGCTTTGAGCTGGAAGCGCAGATGGCCCTCACGCCAGAAGTGCAGGGCATGCTTGGCTTCACCTACCTGGACCCGCGCACCACCCAAAGCAACCGGCCAGCTGAGATCGGCCAGCAAACCTTGCAGACCTCGCGCCACATGGCCAGCCTCTGGCTGGACTACCGCCCGCGCAGCCTGCCGGGCGTGATGGTAGGGGCCGGCCTGCGCTATAAGGGCCGCTCGCCCTATAACCTGGCCTCCAATGGCAGCCTGAACTACAACGACGCGGTGACCGTGGCCGATCTGGCGCTGGCCTATGAAACGCCCCAGTACCGCGTGGCGCTCAACGTCAACAACCTCTTCAACAAGACCTACTACGCGGGCATCTTCCGTGGCGTGGACCGTGAGGCGACTGTGAGCTTCAAGTACTTCTTCTAAGTACGTGTAGTGATAAAAGCGCCGCTCCTGGGACCAGAGGACAGAAAATCAGTATGGCTATTGAGAATGATTCTCTTTACATGGCTTATGATCCAGCCCCATGGAATTGTCAGCCTCCTTCACCCGCGCGCTATTGACCGGCTTTGACCGGGCCTATGCCGACCTGGTGCGGGTGGCGACGCGCAGCACCGGCAGCCGCGATGAGGCGGGCGAGCTGGTGCATGAGGCCTGGCTCAAGCTGGCTGAGCATGCCCAGGCCAGTGGGCAGGCGGAGGCCGCAGGCGACCAGCCCGATGACAGCACAGCCTACCTGGCGGTGATGACCCAGCACCTGGCGCTGGATGCGCACCGCCGCCGCCAGCGCCACGGCCGCTATGTGGAAGGCGCTGTGCTGCAGGAGCAGCTGGCGCCCAGCCATGCGCCGGATGTGGCCGATTCCGTGATGTACCGCCAGGCGCTGGCGGTGCTGGAGACGGCACTGGCCGGCCTGCCCGAGCGCAGCCGCGCCGCCTTTGTGGCCCACCGCATCCATGGCGACAAGCAGCCGCTGATTGCCGAGCGGTTTGGCGTATCGCTGAACACCATCGAGCGCGATCTGATCCAGGCCAGTGCCTGTGTGGAAGACGCATTGCAGCGCTGGCGCGGCAACCACCTGGGCAGCGCCCGGCGTGCCGGCAGGCGCCGCAGCCTGGCCGCGCTGCTCAGTTTTGCCGGTGTGGGCCTGGGCGGCCATCTGGGCTGGCAGCAGTGGCAGCTTTACCGCCAGCAGCATGTGCAGTGGCAGGCCAGCTGGCAAAGCCCGCGCGGCCAGCAAGTGCGGCATGCGCTGCCCGATGGCTCCAGCCTGCTGCTCGATGCCCTCAGCCAGGCGCAGCTGCAGTATTTTGCGGCGCGCCGATCGGTGCAGTTGCTGCAGGGCGCGGCCTTTTTTGAGGTGGCGCGTGATGAGAACCGGCCGTTTGAGGTGCAGGCGGCCGGCCTGCGCATCACCGTGCTGGGCACGCGCTTTGGCGTGGAGATCACGCCGATGGGCCGGGGGCCCAGCCGGGTCAGCGTGCAGGTCGAATCCGGCCGGGTGCGTGTGGAGCCGATGGCCGAGGGCGACGCCATAGAAACGCCGCAGGATGATGGCTTTGTGCATACGCTGGAGGCCGGACAGGCGCTGCAGTGGGCGGCGGGCGACCGCAGCCCCGAGCTGTCGCCGGTGGAGTCGGCTGCCTCCTGGCGCCATGGCGAGCTGGTGTTCCAGCATGCCACCCTGGGCCAAGCGCTGGAGCGGCTGGCGCGTTATGCGCCGTTTGCGATGGAAGCCACCCCGGATGCCGCGCGCCTGCCGCTCAGCGGCCGGGTGCGTATTGCCCAGGCCCAGGCCTGGATACAGGCACTGCCCCGGGCCTTGCCGGTGCAGGTGCAGCAGCAAAGCGATGGCAGCCTGCTGCTCAGCCGCCGCAGCCGGTCTTGATGGAGCAGGGCACGGTATGGCACTGCACTACGCGGGCTACGGCAGCCGCGATCGAATTATTTTTCAGGAACTTTCAGGGCCGATCGTCCTTGTGGTGAGCGTCTGCTTTCACCCCCTCTTCACAAGGACGATTTTCATGCCTTCATTGCTTTTCCGTGCCCGGCACACACCGCTGGCCCATGCCGCACTCTTGCTGGTTTTGGCGCTGCCGCTGCAGGGCGCACTGGCGCAATCCGGCGCCCCGGCGCAGACCCAGCGCTTTGACATGGCCGCCCAGCCGCTGGCCGCTGCGCTGGACCAGTTTGCCCGCCAGGCCGGCCTGCAGCTGGTATTTGCCCCCGAGCTGGCCGCTGGCCGCCAGGCGCCGGCACTGCATGGCCAGCTGCCGCTGCGCGAGGCGCTCGACAGCCTGCTCAAGAACAGCGGCCTGCATGGCCGCATGCAGGATGGCACCTTGACGGTAGAGACGGCGCCCACGCGCGAGAGCACCTTGGCCGAGGTGCGGGTGCAGGCGCGCCGCGCGGTGGACGGCACCACCGAAGACACCGGCTCCTACACCAGTCGGGTGACCAGCATCGCCTCCAAGTCCGACCTGGCTTTCCGCGAGATTCCGCAGTCGGTATCGGTGGTGACGAGGGCGCAGCTCGATGACCGCCGCCTGACCGAGGTGCGCGATGCGCTGGCCGCCACGCCGGGCATCACAACGACCTTGACCAATGCCGAGGCCGCGAACTTCTTCTCGCGCGGTTTCCAGATTGACAGCATGCAGGTCGATGGTGGCGCGCCGCTGAACATCTCCAACTTCACCTACAGTGCCGCGCAGAACATGGATTTCTACGACCGGGTCGAGGTGATGCGGGGCGCATCCGGCCTGCTGGGCGGCGTGGGCGATCCGGGCGGCATCATCAACATCGTGCGCAAAAAGCCCTTGGCCGAACCGCGTGTGATAGTGCAGCAGTCGCTGGGCAGCTGGAACAACTACCGCAGCATGCTCGACGTGACCGGGCCGCTGGCGTTGGAAGGCCGGGTGCGGGGCCGGGCGGTGCTGTCCTATACCGACAGCGACTCCTTCATCGATATCAAGCACCAACGCTCACCCCAGTTCTACGGCATCATCGAGGCCGATCTGGGCCCCGACACCTTGCTGACGGCGGGCCTGAGCCGCGCCAACATCCGCAGGCGCGGCGAGGGCGGTGGCGATGTGCCGCGCTACAACGATGGCAGCGACATCGGCCTGCCGCGCAACACCAGCTTGACCCAGCCCTGGTCCACCGGCTTCACGCAGAACTCCGAGCTGTTTGCGGCGCTGGAGCACAGGCTGAACCCGAACTGGCGCGCCAAGCTGAACGTGACCCGCACCTCGTCCGACTACGACGGCACCACCGCCTTTGGCTATGGCGCGCTGGACCGCGAGACCGGCACCGGCGTGACCTGGAACGGCGGCGGCCACTACCTGTACAAGAACACCCAGACCGTGGTGGATGCCAGCCTGTCGGGCAACTTCTCGCTGCTGGGCCGCACCCATGAGCTGGTGCTGGGCGTGGACCGCCAGAGCGTCGAGAGCTTCTGGAATGTGGGCTACTCCAGCGATCCATCCGGCGTGGTGCCGATTGATGTGTTCAACCCCGGCAGTTGGCAGCCAGCGGCGGCGGGCCCGGTCTCGCGCCGCTACAACCCCTGGGGGCAAAAGCAACTGGGCGGCTATGGCGTGCTGCGCTTGCATCCCACCGACCGGCTGCATGTCATCCTGGGTGGGCGCTACGCCAAGTACAAGTTCAACCAGGTGTATGAGTCGATGGATGGGGCCGGCAACTGGGAGTTGGCATCGGGCAGCCGCTTCAGTGAGCCGGGCAAGTTCAGCCCCTATGGTGGCGTGATCTATGACCTGAACGGCCAATGGTCTGCCTACCTGAGCTATGCGTCCATCCTCAAGCCGCAGGCGCTGTCCAAGTCCGGCCCGCCGCCCGGCGATTCGCTGGCACCTGTCAAGGGCAAGAGCTATGAGGCCGGCCTCAAGGGCGAGCTGATGGAGGGCAAGCTCAATGCCACCTTCAGCGTCTTCCATGTGGCGCGCACGGGCACGGCGGTGCTCGATACGCGCTACCCCAGCAACCACGAGGAATGGTCGGGCAACTGCTGCTACCTGCCACAGGGCCGGGTCACCAGCCGGGGCTTTGATGTGGAAGTGGGCGGCGAGCTGCGTCCGGGCTGGCAAGCCTCGGCGGGCTACACCTATGTTTCCACCCGCGATGAGACCGAAGGTGCGCCTTTCAGCAGCATCACGCCGCGCCATCTGCTCAAGCTGAGCACGGCGTATACCTTGCCGGGCGAGCTGTCTGCTTGGCGCGTGGGGACCAGCGCCCACATCCAGAGCAAGCACAATGTGAAGGACACCTTGTATGACGCGGACTGGAACCCGGTGCGCAGCTATGACTTCACCCAAGGCGGCTACGCCGTGTGGAATGCCATGCTGCAGTACAAGGTCGACCCGCGCTGGACGGTGACCCTGAACATCAACAACCTGTTCGACAAGACCTACTACCAGTCGGTAGGTTATGCGAGCGGCAGCAACTACTACGGCAGCCCGCGCAGCGCGATGCTGACTTTGCGGGGGACCTTCTAAACAAAAAAGCGCCGGGGCGTTGGCTTGAACCAGTACCGTTTGAGGGCCCACCCGCTGCCACAGGCGGGAGGATCCTCGACAGGTGCTTACAAACCAAATGGCCCTTTTTCGCATCTCGTTTGTCATGTAAGAGGAGGGGCCTGAAAAGGCCCATCGGCGACCCAAAAAATTGTTTACCCCGCAACCACCACGATGCCCCTATCCATGAACCCCATTTCTAACGCCCCCAGCGCCCACCCGGGCCTGTCCGTCCTGAGCCGCTTGCTGGCCGCCGTGTTCGGCGGCTACCTGCTGGCCAGCGCCTTGGCCGTCTTCCTGGCGGCCGTACTGCCGGCTGCCCGGGCTGAGGCCGTGCTGGCCGGCATGCAGTGGAGCTTTGCGCTGCATGCGCTGGCGGCGGTGTGGGCGTTCTCGCCGGTCTCGCCGGGCAAGGTCTGGCTGGGGATTGCGCTGCCCAGCGCGCTACTGGCAACCGGTGCCTTGGTGCTAGGGCGCTGACATGGGCAAGACCGTGATCGACAAGCGGCCGGGCAGCGGCGCAGCGCGCGGCGGGTTTCGCCAGGCGCAGGCCTGGCTGCATACCTGGTGCGGGCTGTGGTTCTCCTGGCTGCTGTATGCGGTGTTCCTGACCGGCACCCTGGCGGTGTTCCAGGAGGCCATTGGCCACTGGATGACGCCCGAGCACCATGCCGAAGAAGCGGCGCATGCGGCCGAGCAGGCCGCCACCGAGGCAGCAGGCCTGGCCTCCAGCCGGGGCCAGCGCCTGGCCTGGGGTGCGGCCTTTATGGAGAAGTACCACCAGGGCGCTGAGATGTGGGAGATCTGGCCGACGGACGCCAAGGGCGGCGGTGACCTGAAGGTCTACTGGTTTGACCAGAAGCGCCAATACGCCGATGCCGAGCTGGACACCCGCACCGGCGAGCCTTTGGACGAGGGCCACCATGGCGCGATGCGGGCGACGATGGGCGGCGAGCATTTTGTGCATTTCCACTACGAGCTGCATGCCGGCCAGGCCGGGTTGTGGGTGGTGGGTGTTGCCGGCATGGCCATGCTGGTGGCGCTGATCAGCGGCGTGGTCACGCACAAGCGGATTTTTCAGGACTTCTTCACCTTCCGCGCCCGCAAGGGCCAGCGCAGCTGGCTGGATGCGCACAACGCGGTGGCGGTGTTGACCCTGCCGTTTCAGCTGATGATTGCCTACACCGGCGTGGCGATATCGGCCCTGACCTTTATGCCCGCCGGCATCTGGAGCCAGTACGGCATGGCGCCCCATGACCGCCAGACTTTTGCGGCCGAGCTGGCTGAGCCGGGCAAACCAGCGCGCTCGGGCGAGGCCATGGCTGTCCCCGATCTGGAAAGCTTTGCCGCACGCGGCCAGGCGCTGATCGGCCAGCCGGTGCGTGCGGTGGTGGTAGACCATCCCGGTGATGCGGCTGCGCGCGTGGGCATCTATGGCTGGAACAGCGATGCCGATGCGGACAAGCGCCTGAGCCCCAATACCGGCATGGCCATGTTCTCGGCCGCCAGTGGCGAGCTGCTGCAGCTGCGCTTGCCCGGCAAGGCCGAAGGCGGGGGCGCCTCGCTCGCCCAGTCGGTAATGGGCGGGCTGCACATGGTCAAGTTTGGCGGCTGGCCGATGAAGTGGCTCTACTTTGTCTGCGGGCTGGCGGGCACCGCGATGATGGCCACGGGCGCCATCCTGTTTGTCGTCAAGCGCCGCAGCAAGCACATGGGCGAGTTTGGCAGCGCCACGGCCGCCGTCTACCGCTTGATCGAGGGGCTGAATGTGGCGGCCATTGCCGGCCTGGGTGTGGCCTGCATTGGCTACCTCTGGGCCAACCGCCTGCTGCCGCTGGAGCTGCCGCAGCGCGCGCAGTGGGAGCTGGGCGTCTTCTTTGGGCTGTGGCTGGCCGCGCTGCTGCATGGCCTTGTGCGCGCCCCGGTCAAGGCCTGGCTGGAGCAGATGGCACTGCTGGCTGCGCTCTGCCTGCTGCTGCCGGTGCTGAATGCGTTGACCGTGGGTGACCACTGGCCCGCGCAACTGCTGCGCGGCGATTGGGAAAGCGCCGGCGTGGAGCTGGGCGCCTGGGCCTTTGGCCTGGCCGCCGTCTGGGCCTGCCGTGTGCTGTGGCGCCGCCGCGCGTTGGTGGCGGGCAAGGCGGCATCTTCAACCGCAAACAAAGTACAGGTGGGCGCATGACCAGTTGGCAAGCATCTGGATACGCATTGGCGCTGGCCTTTTCCGGCATGACGGCACTGGCCTTTGCGATGGACCGCCACCATGCGCAGTTGACGGGCGAACAAGAGATTGCGAGAGGGCGCAGCCGCTTGCTGCGTCTGCTGGGCAGCTTGCTGCTGGCAGCCGCCGTGCTGCCCAGTGTGGGCGGCTGGGGCGCCACCGTGGGGGTGGTGGCCTGGCTGGGTTGGATATCGGCCGGGGCGCTGGTGGCCGTGCTGTGGATTGCGGCTGCGCCGCGCTGGGCGGCGCGTGCAGCGGCTGCAGCGGCGCCGCTGGCCTTGTTGGGTTGGTGGTGGTGGGCCTGAAGGCCTGTTGAAGAACCGTGGAGGGGACGATGGTGGGGGAAGCAATGACGGGTGTGCACAAGCAGTGGCTGGGCGTGGCTGAGGGACATATCTCATGAAGGCCCCGCGTGTCGGAGTGACCGTGGTGGCCGTTGCGGCGGTAGTGGCAGCGGCGGTGCTGTGGTGGTCGGGCCGCCCGGCCATGGCCTACCAGAGCGAGCCGGTGGCGCGCCAGGATATCGAGGCCACGGTGACGGCGATTGGCACCTTGCAGCCGCGCAGCTATGTGGATGTGGGTGCCCAGGTCTCGGGCCAGATCCTGAAGCTGAAGGTGGCGCCCGGTGCCGAGGTGGCCAAGGGCGATCTGCTGGTGGAGATTGACCCCAGCGTGCAGCGTGCGACGGTGGATGCGGGCCGTGCCTCGTTGGCGGGCCTGCGCGCCCAGCTGGCCGAGCAGCAGGCCCAGCACCGGCTGGCGGGCCAGCAGCTGCAACGCCAGCAGCAGCTGAGCGCACACGAGGCCACGCGCGAGGAAGACCTGCAGACCGCCCAGGCCAACCTGGCGATGGCCGTGGCGCGCATGGACCATTTGAAGGCCCAGATCAGCCAGACCCAGGCATCGCTGAAGGCCGACGAGGCACGCCTGGGCTACACCCGCATCTATGCGCCGATGGCGGGCACCGTGGTGTCGGTCGAGGCACGCGAGGGCCAGACTCTGAATGCGACCTACCAGACGCCCAATATCCTGCGCATTGCCGATCTGTCGGCAATGACGGTCTGGACCGAGGTGTCCGAAGCCGATGTGCGCCGCGTCAAGGAGGGCATGCCGGTCTACTTCACCACCTTGGGGGGCGCCGGCCAGACCAAGCCCCGGCGCTGGAAGGGCCAGGTGCGCCAGGTGCTGCCCGCGCCCGCAGCCAGCCAGGCCCAGCCGGCCGGCAATGCGCAAACGCCGGCACCCGCCACCAAGGCCGTGGCCTATACCGTGTTGTTTGACGTGGGCAACGACGACGCCGAGCTGATGCCGCAGATGACGGCACAGGTCGTGTTTGTCAGCGCCCGTGCCAGCCAGGCGCTGGCGGTGGCGCTGACGGCGGTGGAAGAAGACAAGGCCCGCGACGGCGCCCATGTGGCCCGGGTGCTGGATGCCAACGGCCAACCCCAGACCCGCAAGGTGAAGCTGGGCATACGCAGCCGCCACCAGGTGGAAGTGCTGGAAGGTCTGGCCGAAGGCGAGAAGGTCGTCATCGGCGAGACCGCGCTGGAGCGTGGCCCCAGGTGGCTGCAATGGTGAGCGGCCCGGTGGGCGCAAACCAGCCACTGATCGCACTGCGGGGCATTCGCAAACACTATGGCGACCCCGCCAGCGGCCAGCCGCTGGTGACCGTGCTGCACGGCATTGACCTGGATATTTACGCGGGCGAATTTGTGGCCGTCGTGGGCAGCTCGGGCTCGGGCAAGTCCACCTTGATGAACATCCTGGGCTGCCTGGACCGGCCCAGCGATGGCAGCTACCACTTCCAGGGCCAGGATGTGGCGCAGTTCGACTCGGACGCGCTGGCCTGGCTGCGGCGCGAGGCCTTTGGCTTTGTCTTCCAGGGCTACCACCTGATTGCCAGCGAAAGCGCCAGTGAGAACGTGGAGATGCCGGCCATCTACTCCGGCCTGCCGAAGGGCGAGCGGGTGCAGCGCGCCCATGGCTTGCTGCAGCGCCTGGGCCTGGGCGAGCGCCTGGGCAACCGGCCCAACCAGCTCTCGGGCGGGCAGCAGCAGCGCGTGTCGATTGCGCGCGCGCTGATGAATGGCGGCCACATCATCCTGGCCGACGAGCCCACCGGCGCACTTGATTCGCACAGCGGCGCCGAGGTGATGGCGCTGCTGCGCGAGCTGGCCGCTGCCGGCCACACCATCATCCTGATCACCCACGACCGCGATGTGGCGGCGCAGGCGCAGAGGGTGATCGAGATCAGTGACGGCCGCGTTGTGGGCGACAGCGCCAGCCAGCCCGAAGCGCCCGCCGCCGCAAGTGCAAGCGCGAATGCAAGCGCGAGTACAGGCGATGGCACGCGCATGCAGCTGGCGCCTGTGCCCATGGGTGGCAGTGCCTCGGCCGCGCCGCTGGTGGCCGAGCTGATAGAGGCCGCGCGCTCGGCCTGGCGGGGCATGCGCCTCAACCGGGTGCGCACCAGCCTGACCTTGCTGGGCATTGTGATCGGCGTGGTGTCAGTGATCGTGATGCTGGCCATTGGCGAAGGCGCGCGGCGCAAGGTGGTCGAGCAGATGGGCACCATGGGCACGGCGATCCTCTACATGGGCAGCAAGCCGCCAGCGACCGGCGGGCCAGCAGGCCAGATAACAGAGGAAGACCTGGACGCCTTGCGTGAGCTGCCCGAGATACGGCGCGTGATGCCGGTGATTGGCGACCCCATCACTGTGCGCTATGGCAATGCCGACAAGCAGGTCTATGTGTTTGCCGCCAGCGAAGAGATGCCGCTGGTGCACCACTGGAAGCCCAGGCTGGGCCGCTACTACACGGACACCGAGGACCGCGACCTGGCGCCGCTGGTGGTGCTGGGCCACAAGGCGCACAAGCACTTCTTCCCCGACACGCCCAACCCGCTGGGGCGGCAGCTGATCATCGGCACCTCGGCCTTCGAGGTGATTGGCGTGATGAGCGAGCGCGGGGCGGATTCGGGCGCGCAGGACTATGACGACATGGTCTTCATCCCCTACCAATCGGGCCGGGCACGCGTCTACCAGGCGCAGACCCAGCCGGACTATGTGGTGGTCGAGGCCATGTCCTCCGAGGTGGTCAACGAGGCCGAGACGGCCATCCACCGCGTGCTGCTGGCACGCCATGGCGGCCGCGAAGACTTTGGCATCGGCAATGCCGCCGCACGCATCCAGGCCGAGGCGGCCACGCGCCAGAGCATGGCGGTGATGCTGGGCCTGATTGCGGCGGTGTCGCTGGTGGTCGGCGGCATTGGCGTGATGAATGTGATGCTGATGACGGTGCGCGAGCGCACGCGGGAGATCGGCATCCGCATGGCAGTCGGTGCGCGGCAGAGCGACATCCTGCGCCAGTTCTTGACCGAGGCCAGCCTGGTGACCCTGTCCGGTGGCACCGTGGGCCTGGTGGTGGGCGCCTTGGTAGGCGCCGTGCTGGTGCTGGCCGGTGTGCCGGTGGTGTTTTCCATCCGGGCCATGGCCGGTGCCTTTGCCTGCGCGGTGGTCACCGGTCTGGTGTTTGGTTATATGCCGGCCAAGACGGCCGCGCGCCTGGACCCGGTACGGGCCCTGGCAGGAGAGTGAGTATGCAGATCTTCCCAATCGCCAGCGCGCTGGCAGCAGCCCTGGTGCTGGCTGGCTGCGTGTCGGCACCGCCGCCGGTGCAGCAGTCGCAACTGCAAGCGCTGGATGTGCCGGCCCAATGGCAGCGCAGTGACGCTGCCCAAGGCGGTGCCGTCAGCCAGGGTTGGTGGCGCAGCTTTGGCAGCGCGGAGCTGGATGCGCTGGTGGCCGATGCCCAGCAGCACAGCCTGGATGTGGCCGCCGCCATGGCCAGGGTGCAGCAGGCACAGGCCAGCGCCCGCTATGCCGGGGCCGAGCTGTTGCCCACCGTCAATGCCACGGCCCAGGCCGGGCACCAAGGGCGGCTGGGCGGCCATGCCGAAACGACGGGCCGCAACCTGTCGGTGGGCCTGGCCGCCAGCTATGAGCTGGACCTCTGGGGCCGCCTGCAGTCACAGCGCGATGCGGCAGGCGCTGCGCTGCGTGCCAGCAGTTTTGACCATGACACGGTGCGGCTGTCGGTCACCGCTGCAGTGGCAGATGCCTGGCTGCTGAACGTGGGCCTGCGTGAGCGCGGCGAGATTGCCCAGCGCAATCTGCAAACCGCCGAGCGCCTGCTGGCGCTGGTCGAATCCAAGGCCAGTTTTGGTGCGGCCACACCGCTGGAGCTGGCGCAACAGCGCGGCCTGGTGGCGGCGCAGCGCCGCGCGCTGGCTGCGCTGGACCAGCAGCAGGCCGATGCCCGGCGCAGCCTGGCCTTGCTGCTGGGCCAGGCGCAAGGTCCTGCCGTCCGCCAAAGCAGTGTGCTGGCCTTGCAGGTGCCTCGCATTGACCAGGGCGAGCCGATCGCGCTGGTCACCCGCAGGCCCGACATTGCCCGCGCCGAGGCCCGCTTGCAGGCGGCCGATGCGGATCTGGAAGCCGCACGCGCCGCGATGCTGCCCCGCCTGAGCTTGACGGCCGGGCTGGACGCACAAGGCCGGCAACTGCACCGTGTGCTGGACAACCCGCTGTACTCGCTGGCCGCAGGCCTGGCTGCGCCCATCTTTGATGCCGGCCGCCTGGCCGCCAACCGCGACCTGGTGATCGCCCAGCGCGAGGAGTTGCTGCTGGCCTACCGCCAGAGCATTGTCCAGGCCTTCAGCGATGTGCAGACCGCGTTGAACGCCGTTGCCGGTGTGCAGCAGCAGGCGCTGGCGCAAGAGGAAGAACTGCGCCAGGCCCGCAAGGCGCTGGCGCTGGCCGAGGCCCGTTACCGCGCCGGCGCCGAGACGCAGCTGGTGCTGCTCGACACGCAGCGCTCGCTGTACCAGGCGCAGGACTTGGCGGTGCAGCTGCACCAGGAGCGGCTGCGCGCCAGCGTGGCCTTGTACAAGGCGCTGGGCGGCGGCTGGGGGCAGGTGCAGGGCGAGGCCACCAAGGGCTAGCGCTTTAACGCTTCTGGTTGGCCAATGCCGCCAAGGTGGTGGCCAGTGCGGTGGTGACGCGCCCGGTTGGTCCATGGCTTGCATGCCGGAGATGGAGCCGCTTTTGATCAAGCCCCTTAGCGCGCATGCCGCCATGAGCGGGGGCATGCTTGGGGGCTGGGATCAGGCTGTCGAGGCGTTGTGGAGGGTGGTGGCGACCACAAGCGGCCGTTCAAGGGCTATCCGCCAAGGCGGTCATTCCCTTGGTCGGATCCAGCGTTTTTAAATCAATTATTCAACAATTGTTGTATCATTGATAAATGCAAGAAGCCCAAGTGATCCGCTCCCTCTCTGCCCTGGCCCATGAAGCACGCCTGCGCGTGTTTCGTGCATTGGTGGTCGCCGGGCCTGAAGGCCTGACCCCCAGTGCGTTGGCCGAGCAGTTGGGCATAGCCCCCAATGCGCTGTCGTTTCACCTCAAGGAGCTCTCTCACGCTGAGCTCGTGAGCCAGGAGAGACAGGGGCGCAATGTGCTTTATCGCGCGGCGTTTCCCGCGATGAATGGCCTGCTCGCGTACCTCGTCGACAACTGCTGTCAGGGCCAGGCTTGCACGCCAAATGCCTCGGCTTCGTGCCCTTGCTGAAGCTGTCTTTGCTAGGTGCAGTTCATCATGTTGACGGCGATTCTGATCTTCATCTTCACTCTGACCCTGGTTATCTGGCAGCCACGCGGCCTGGGCATTGGCTGGAGCGCCTCGCTGGGAGCCGGTATCGCATTGCTGCTGGGTGTCGTGCACTGGACCGATATACCGGTGGTCTGGAACATTGTCTGGAATGCCACGGCGACCTTTGTCGCCGTCATCATCATCAGCTTGTTGCTGGACGAGGCCGGATTCTTTGAATGGGCCGCGCTGCACTGTGCACGCTGGGGAGGCGGAAGCGGCGTCAAGCTGTTTGCCCTCATCGTGCTGCTGGGCGCTGCCGTGTCAGCCTTGTTCGCCAACGACGGAGCGGCCCTCATTCTCACTCCCATCGTGCTGGCCATGCTGGTCGCGCTGGGCTTCTCGGCAGCCGCAACGCTGGCATTTGTGATGGCGGCTGGCTTCATTGCCGATACAGCCAGCCTCCCGCTGATCGTCTCCAACCTGGTCAACATCGTGTCCGCCGACTTTTTCAAGATCGGGTTCAGCGACTACGCATCGGTGATGGTGCCGGTCACGGTGGTATCGGTCCTGGCCAGCCTTGGTGTGCTGCTGCTGTTCTTCCGGGGAAGCATTCCTGCGAGCTACAACCTTGGCCAACTCAAGCAGCCTTCGGCAGCCATCCAGGACATGGCCACTTTCCGCGCGGGCTGGGTCGTCCTGGTCTTGCTGCTGCTGGGTTTCTTCGCGCTGGAGCCCTTGGGTGTTCCCGTCAGCGCGGTGGCAGCGGTCGGTGCTGCGATCTTGTTGGCCGTGGCGGCACGCAGCCCTGTGCTCAGCACCCGGAAAGTGTTGCACGGTGCGCCTTGGCAGATCGTAGTGTTCTCGCTAGGCATGTATCTGGTGGTCTATGGGCTGCGTAACGCGGGTCTGACGGATTACATCGCGATGCTGCTGAACCAATTTGCAGCTGGTGGCATATGGACAGCATCGCTGGGAACAGGAGTGCTCTCTGCAGTTCTGTCATCCGTCATGAACAACATGCCCACGGTGTTGATCGGAGCCTTGTCCATCGATGCGTCGACGGCCAGCGGAACCGTCAAGGAGGCCATGGTCTACGCCAATGTGATCGGCTGCGATCTCGGCCCCAAGATCACGCCCATTGGCAGCCTGGCCACGTTGCTGTGGTTGCATGTGCTCGCCAAGAAGGGCACAACCATTGGCTGGGGCTACTACTTCAAGGTGGGTGCGGTGCTGACCATGCCGGTGCTGCTCATCACACTGGCGGCGCTGGCGCTGCGGCTCAGCCTGGCCTCATGAACCTTTGCAACGGGAGAGCAACTGCGATGAGCGACATCACGATTTACCACAACCCGGCCTGCGGCACTTCCCGCAATGTCTTGGCGCTGATCCGCAACAGCGGGGAGGATCCGGTCGTCATTGAATACCTCAAGACCCCGCCTGATCGCGCCACCCTCGTAGGCCTGATCCTAGCCATGGGCACGCCAGTGCGCGAACTGTTGCGCCAAAAAGGTACGCCGTATGACGAACTTGGCCTGGGCGAGCCCCAATGGACGGATGCGCAGTTGATGGACTTCATGCTTCAGCACCCCATCCTCATCAATCGCCCCATCGTGGTCACCCCGCTGGGAACCCGCCTGTGCCGCCCCTCAGAGGCTGTGCTGGACATCCTGCCGCAGCCCCAGCAGGCCGCATTCTGCAAGGAAGACGGGGAAGCCGTCATTGACGCGAATGGACATCGAATTGACAAGCGCTGATCTACCGAACCTCGACGAACAAGCGTTCGAAAAGCCCTGCCTGGACCGCTTGTTGCCCGCCCAGCGCGCCACGCATGCGCCTCGCATTCTGCTGCTGTATGGCTCCGTTCGTGAACGCTCCTACAGCCGGCTGCTGACCGAAGAGGCGGCGCGATTGCTGCGCACGATGGGTGCCGAGACCCGGATTTTTGATCCGCGTGGTTTGCCTTTACCTGATGGTGCGCCAGAAGACCATCCCAAGGTCAAAGCGCTGCGCGAACTGGCGCAATGGGCAGAAGGGATGGTTTGGACGTCACCGGAGCGCCATGGTGCGATGACCAGTGTTCTCAAAGCACAGATCGACTGGATACCTTTGTCAGTGGGTGTGGTTCGTCCGACCCAAGGCAAGACATTGGCCGTGATGCAGGTCTCGGGCGGCTCGCAGTCCTTCAATGCCGTCAACCAGATGCGCGTGTTGGGCCGCTGGATGCGCATGGTCACCATCCCCAATCAGTCATCCGTGGCCAAGGCCTTTGCGGAGTTCGATGAGGCTGGCCGGATGAAGCCTTCGTCGTATTACGAAAGGGTGGTGGACGTGATGGAAGAGCTGGTCAAATTCACACTGCTTACCCGAGACTGTTCGGACTATCTGGTGAGCCGCTATAGCGAGCGCCGTGAAAGTGCCCAACAGCTGTCAGATCGGGTCAATCAACGCAGCATCTGACAGACGGGGCTGGCGGGCTGTGCATCTTGGTGCAAATCCAGTAGCTGGCCTTCTGCGCCAAAAAAGGCCCGTGGCTACCCTCAGCAGGCTTCGCGATAACCGCCGCCATCATGTGTCATCAGACGGCAAAGAACTCCCGCATCTCCTCGAGCAACTTGGCCGGCTGCTCCTCGGCAATGTAGTGGCCGCAGCCGAGCGCCTTGCCGCTGACGTCAGTAGCCGCCTCGCGCCACAGGTCCAGCACCGGGAAGCAGCGCCCCACGGCGCCTTCGGCGCCCCAGAGCACGCGCAGTGGGGCCGTTACCTGGTGGCCTTTGGCCCTATCGGCCCGGTCGTGCTCCAGGTCGATGCCTGCGGATGCGCGGTAGTCCTCGCAGATGGCGGTGGCGGTGCCAGGGATGGCGATGCAGCGCAGGTACTCTTGCAGCGCCTCCGGCGCGAAGGCGGCCAGGCCCGCATGGCGGCGTCCCATCACATCGCGGATGTAGGCGGCGGGGTCGGCGTCGATCAGCCGCTCCGGCAGCGGTGCGGGCTGGATGAGGAAGAACCAGTGCCAGTAGGCTTTGGCAAAGGCTTCCGTGGTCTGCTCGTACATGGCCAGGGTGGGCGCGATATCGAGCAGCATCGCGCGCTGCACCCGGCCCGGGTGGTCCAGCAGCAGGCGGTGGGCCACACGGGCGCCCCGGTCATGGGCGGCGAGGCGGAACTGCTGAAAGCCCAGGCTGGTCATCAGATCGACCATGTCCTGGGCCATCGTGCGCTTGCTGTAGGCAGCATGGTGCAGGCTGGCCCCGGGGCGGGCCGAGTCGCCATAGCCGCGCAGGTCGGCGCAGACGACGGTGAACGTTTCGGCCAGCGCCGGCGCCACGCGGTGCCACATCACATGGGTCTGCGGGTGGCCGTGCAGCAGCAGCAGTGCGGGGCCGCTGCCCCCGACGCGGCAACGGATCACGGTGTCGTTGACGGCTACATCGCGGGTGTCAAAACGCTCGAACATCAGGCTCTTCCTCCAAAGCTGGCCGGTTGCTGGGCGCGTGGCGTCGCACCCAATTGTTGGCGGGTGCGCAGGGCCACGTCTTTGAGCCAAGGATAGGCCTCCCAGTGGCGCTGCGCAAAACTCGTGATCTCTGCCTGGTACGTCAGCGACATGCCGATCAGGTCTGTGCGTTCCAGTTGCATGCGGTGGTGGCGCTCCGACAGGCTGAAGGCGGCATCCACGCTCTGGCTCTTGACCCGGAGCGCCTGCAGGTCGATATGGACATGCGAGGTCTCCAGGCGGTCGGCATCGGCCATGAGTTGGGCGATGTCTGCCTCGGGGAGCATGACCAGCAGCAGCTGGTTGTTCATCGCGTTGGAGTAGAAGATTTCTCCAAAGCTGGGCGCGATGATGGCCTGGATACCGTATTGCTGCAGCCCCCATACCGCGTGTTCGCGGCTGGAGCCGCAGCCAAAGTTGGCGCCGGCCACCAGGATTTCCACATCGGCCCGCTCGGGCTGGTTCAGCACAAAGCCGGGGCGCTGGCGGCCTGCGGCATCAAAGCGCAGGTCATACAGCAGGCCCTTGTCCAGCCCGGCCTTGTCGATGCCGTGCAGAAACTGCTTGGGCATGATTTGGTCGGTGTCCAGGTTCTCGATCGCCAGAGGGGCCATCTTGCCGCTCAGGATGTGTTGCTCACGCATGCAGGGTCTCCAGACGCCGAACGTCGGTAATGGTGCCGGTGATGGCGGCGGCGGCTGCCATGGCCGGGCTCATCAGGTGGGTGATGGCGCCGCGTCCCTGGCGCCCCTCGAAATTGCGGTTGGTGGTGGAGGCGCAGCGCACACCGTCGGCCAGGATGTCGCCGTTCATCGCCAGGCACATGGAGCAGCCCGGCTCCCGCCATTCAAAGCCGGCATCCAGCAGCAGGCGGGCGATGCCTTCTGCTTCGGCCTGTTGCTTGACCGCGCCGGAGCCCGGTACCACCATCGCACGGACCCCCTGGGCCACCTGGCGCCCGCGCACCACCTCGGCCACGGCCCGCAGGTCTTCCATGCGGGCATTGGTGCAGGAGCCGATGAAGACATGCTGGATGGCGATGCCTTCGAGCGGCATACCTGCTGCGAGCCCGGTGTAGCGCAGTGCCTGCTCGGTACTGCGGCGCAGGGGCCCAGGGGCCTGCATCGCCGGGTCAGGAACCGCGCCACCAATGGGCGCCACCTGGTCCGGGCTGGTGCCCCAGGTCACATGCGGGGGCACGTCGCTGGCATCAAAACGGTGCTCCACATCAAACACCGCGCCTGCATCGCTGCGCAGGCCGGCCCAGTGCTGCAGGGCGGCCTGCTGTACGGCGCCGCTCAGGTCTGCGGAGCGCGCAAGCACATAGTCTGCGGCCTTCTGGTCGGGCGCGATCAAGGCGCCACGGGCACCTGCCTCGACGGCCATATTGCACACGGTAAAGCGCGCTTCGATCGACATGGCATCGAATGCGGTGCCGCAGAACTCGATGACATGGCCGCGCGCGCCCTGGGCGCCGATATGGCCGATGACCATGAGGATCAGGTCCTTGGCGGTGGTGCCCAGCGGCAGCAGGCCATCAACCTGGATGCGCATGTCCTTGGCGAGCCGGTACACCAAGGTCTGCGTGGCCAGTACGTGCTCGACCTCCGAGGTGCCGATGCCAAAACCCAGCGCGCCCAATGCCCCGTAGGTGGTCGTGTGCGAATCGCCGCATATGACCACCATGCCGGGCCGGACCATGCCGTGCTCAGGCGCCACCACATGCTCGATGCCTTGCATCGCATCCTGGGTGTCGAACAGGGCAATGCCATGCTGGTCGCAGTTCTTGCGCAGGTTGCTGGCCTGGAGCGCGGGCGCAGCATCGCGGATGACGCGGATGACGCCCGGGTCGGTCGGAATCACGTGGCTGACCACGGCCATGTTCTGCCCCGGCATCAGCACCTGGCGCCCTTGCTCGTCCAGGCCGGCAAAGGCCTGGGGGCTGGTGTACTCGTTCATCAAGTGCAGGTCGCAGAACAGCAGGACGTTCTGCGCATCGAGCTGGGCGACGGTATGGGCGTCGACCAGCTTGCGGTAAAGGGTGCGGTGCATGTGGGGTGCTCTGTGTACGCGATGGCTCCGAGTCTCACAGCTGAGGCGAAAATATACAATGCGCGCCAGAGCACGACTTTCGGTCGCTGGAGTTACGAATGGATGGATTTTCCGACATCGCCTTTTTTGCGCTGCTCAGCAAAGAGGGCAGCATGCGCAGCGCGGCCCAGCAGCTCGGTGTCACCGGTCCGGCCGTCAGCAAGCGCCTGGCGGCGCTCGAAGCCCGGCTCGGTGCCCGGCTGATGCAGAGAACCACCCGCCGCATGGGCTTGACGCCTGAGGGCGAGCGCTACCTGGTCGAGGGTGCGCGTCTGCTCTCCGAGCTGGGTTCGCTGGAGCGCGCCATTGGCGGGGCGGCCGCCGTGCCGCAGGGCCTGTTGCGGGTCAATGCCACCTTCGGCTTTGGCCGCCGGCACATTGCGCCGGCGCTGGGAACGTTTGCACGCCGCTTTCCAGAGGTGGAGGTACAGCTGCAGCTGAGCGACCGGCCTGCCGATCTCGCTCAGGACCGTTTCGATGTGGTCATCCGGATGGGCGACATGCCCGATTCGCGCTGGACAGCCCGGGTGCTGGCCCGCAACCGCCGTGTGCTTTGTGCCTCGCCGGGCTATCTGCAAGACAGGGGCGCGCCATCATCACCGCAAGCGCTGACGCGCCACGCCTGCCTCTTCATCCGCGAGGGCGACGAGGCGTTTGGCACCTGGCATCTGCGCAACGGGGCACAGACAGAAACGGTGAAGGTGAGGGGGCCGCTGAGCGCCAACGATGGCGAGTCGGCCACCGCCTGGGCGTTGGCGGGGCACGGCATCCTGATGCGCTCGGAGTGGGAGGTCGGCCCACTGCTGCGCGCGGGCCAACTGCTGCCGGTGCTGCCGGATTGGCGGCTGCCGCCCGCCGATATCTATCTGCAGTTCCACGGCGGAGCCCATCTGCCCGCCAAGACCAAGGCGCTGGTGGACCACCTGGTTGAGGTGTTCGCGCCGCAGCGCCCGCCGGGGAGGGCGGATGCCAACTGGTGATGGGTGATGGAAGGCGGGCCGTGGCCCTGCGGGGAGCTTGCTCGGGATGGAGCAAGCCCTGCGAGTGCCACAGCCCTGAGCAACACTACTGCGCCAGCACCCGGAAGGTCAGCGTGTAGTTGTAGCCATAGGTCGGCGCGGCAGCGCCTTCGGGGGCCGGGGCGCGGTGGCGTACCAGCGCCATGTAGATGCCCGGTTTGCTTGGGGTCCAGCTGATGTCGCCCTGCGCATCGGTGCTGAGCTCATCCACGCTGTTCTGGCCTTGCAGGTCCATCGGCGAGCGGTAGATGCTGACCTTGTGGTCTGCCAGCGGCTTGCCGTCAAAGTGCACTGCAAAGTTGAATCTCTCTGCGGCGAACACATCGCTGGGGTGCGTGCCGGGCACGATCTCCAGCCCCTTGCCGTAGGGCTTGGTGGGGGTGGGCGTACCGGCGGTGACATAGGCCTCGGAGACCGACAGTGACTGGTAGTGCAGCTTCATCACGCCCCCCTCGGGCATGGCGGCCTGGGGGTCGCGCACGACGGTGGTTTTGCCGTTCACTTCCCAACTGCGGAAAATGGCGCCCAGGCGCGGGCCAGTGGAGAGGCGGTAGGTACCTTTCTCGTCAGGCAGTTTTTGCTCCGCCACCGTGCGGGTCTTGAACTGGTGCACATCGCCAAAGGGCAGCGTGGTGCCCGAGGGCGTGGTGACGCTGAACGGCGTGTCGCCAAATTGGACCTCGGACAGGAACAGTTTTTCTGCAAAGCCCGCATCCACACTGATGGTGGATTTGGGCTGCACATCGAACACGCTGGGCAGCAGAAAGGGCATGTGGGCCTGGGCGACGTTCAGGCTGAACGTAGCGGCAAGCGCAGCAAACAGATGGCGCGCTTGCATGGTTTACTGCCCTGCCATGTCGGCTGCGTTGACCACACCGTCGCCGTTGCGGTCGGCGTTCTTGAAGGTCTTGTTGGCAATGTCGATTTCTTCTTCGAGGCTCAGCTTGCCATCCTTGTTGGTATCGAGGATGTGGAAACGCACATGGGCCTGCTTGATGCTGCCTTCGTACTGCTGGTCGGGCTTCTTGCCTGCAGCAGAATACTGGGCCTTGAGGCGGCCTTCAAACTCGGCCACGTATTCGTCCTCGCTCAGCCAGCCATCGTTGTTGGTGTCGGCGGCGACGAAGCGCTGCTTGCGCAGGGTGTCGTATTCCTCACGGGTGACGACGCCGTCACGGTTGGCGTCATAGCTGCCGATGAAGGCATTGTGGCCGTGGCCGCCCACGGGGGCGACCGGGCCCTGGGCTGCGGTCTTGGCAGCAGCGGCGGGGGCTGCGGTCTTGCTGTCGTTGCTGGCGCAGGCCGTCAGCAGCGCGGCGGCTGTGAGTGCGCTCATGGTGGCGGAAAAGCGGTTCATGCCGGGGTCCTTTCTTGGTGGGAGAAGAGCTTAGAAATTGACGTTCAACGAGACGGCGTAGGTGCGGCCCGGGTTGGTCAGCAGCTGGATGTCGCGCTGGTCCTTGGCCACGGAGGGCTGCAGGCTGCGGCTGCTGGCGTAATCCCAGTAGCGCTTGTCCGCGAGGTTGTAGATGCCGACGTTCAGGCGGGCGTTCTTGTTGATCTGCCAGTAGCCCGACAGGTCGAACAGCGCATAGCCGGGCACGCGGAACTGCTCGATGCTGGAGTCGGCAAGGTTGCTGCCGGCATTGGTGTAGCTGTCGCGGTTGGTGGCCTGGGCCTGCTTGCCGGCCACAAAGGTGCCGGTCATGTTGACGCCCCAGGCGCGCATGGGCGCGTCATAGCCCACGCCGATGACGGCCTTGCGCGGCTGGATGGTATCCAGCGGCACATCCTTGTCACCCGCATAGTTGGACTTGGAGGTGCCATGGGACAGGCCCAGCGCCCAGGTCGAGTACAGGCCCTTGACGGCAGGTGCCCACTGGCCGTGGTCCAGGCGAGCGCTCATTTCCAGGCCATAGATCGTGGCTTCGTCGCGGTTCTCGGCCTGGTAGATGGTGCCGATGTGTGCAGGTACGTTGCTGAACTTGCCAGGCGCGCTGGCGCGGGTGTAGCGGGTGTAGCCGATGAAGTCCTTGTAGCGCGTGTAGAAGGTCGAGGCATTGAACAGCACGCCGTTGGCGGGCGAGCCCTTGACGCCGATCTCAAAGGCGTTGCTGGTCTCTTGCTTGAGGTTGCTGTTGCCGATCAGCGCGTACTGGGCAGAGCCGGCGTAGTTCTGGTCCATGTTCCAGGATCCGAACACTTCGCCAGCGGTCGGAGCACGGCCACTGCGCTTGTACTGGCCGTAGGCGATGAACTTGGGCGTCAGCTCATAGGTAACGCCCAGGCTCGGGCTCCAGATGGTGCTGCTGAGGTTGCTGTACAGCTTGGAGGCGGCGTCTTCGGTCAAAGCGCCTTCGGCAAAATCGCCCAGGTGCTTGGGTTCCACCTTGACCCGGTCAACGCGCAGCGCCGGGATCACGCCCAGGCGCTTGCCGCCCACGTCAAAACCGATGTCATCCTGGATGAAGGCACCCAGGCGCGTGGTGTCGGTGTCGGGCTGTGGCTTCATGTAGCCCGGCACGTTCCAGGGGCGCTCCTGGCTCTGCGCCTGTGCGTTGAAGCCGAAGCTGATGCGATGGCGGCCGATGTGCTTGTCGCCGGTCGTCGACAGGCCCCAGGCCTTGGTCTTGTTTTGCGACAGGTTGCGCGTGGTGGCGCCGCCCGCCAACGTGATGGTGTCGGTTACGTCTTCGGTATCGGTGTTCTGGAAGAACAGGCGCGTGTCCAACTGGTCCACCACGGCGTTGGTGGGCGTCCACAGGTGCGACAGCTGCAACGTGTTGCGGCTGGTGTCGCTGTCCTGCCTATTGTTTTGCGTGATGGTGCTGTTGTCGCTGCTCCAGCCATAGAACTGGCTCTGGTTGCTGCGCCGGTACAGGTCGGCAGACAGCTCCAGGCGGTTCTCGGCATCGATCTGCAGGCCGCCCTTCATCAGCAGCGCGTTGGAATGCCAGTCTTCCGGCGATGCCTTGATGCCCAGCGCGCTGTTGTTCTGCGTCTCCTTGCCATCGCGGCGCGAGAAGGCGATCAGGCCATCGAGGCTGCCCGATTTGCCCGCTGCGGTGATGCTTTCGTTCCAGGAATGGTCGGCGGAATCAAAGCCGAGCTTGCCACCGATGTAGCTGGTGTTGCCATTGCGCAAAAAGTCGCTGGCCGACTTGGTCTTGAAGCTGACGGCACCGCCAATGCCGCCAGCGGCGCGCCGGGCCGTGGTGGTGCCCGACTGGATACCGACCGAGGAGAACATCTCCGGGTCGATAAAGTCGCGGCCAATGCCAAAGGTGTTGTTGCCAGCGCGGCTGACATAGGGGCGGGTGCTCGCATCGGGCATTTCGATGCCGTCCACATCCATGCCGATGCGGTTGCCTTCGATACCGCGAATGTTGTAGCCGGTGGTGCCCGAGCGGTCAAAGCTGCTGCGGTTGCGGCTGGTGCCCGATGCCGTGCCGGGGGCCGACACCAGCGGCTGGTAGCGCGAGATGTCGGCCATGCTGTTGGCTTTTTCCAGCTCCTCGCCGCTGATCACGGTGATCGTGCCGGGGGCCTTTTCTGCCTTGGCCTGCACCGTGACTTGCGGCATCGTCGATTCCGTCTGTGCCAGTGGCACAGCCGGCTCCGGCGCGGCCTGCTGCGCCCAGGCACCGCTGGATACAAGCGCGGCCACGGCGGCGGCCAGGCAACGGGGTTGGAAAGTGGAAGTGGCGCGCGCAGCCATGCGCTGCGCCTTGTCAGAGGTGCGAGAAGCCATAGGGTCCAGCCAGTGAATGCAAAAGGGGAAGGAAAGACTGCTGGCTACTGACCCGTGCTGCATGCGGAGGATGCAGGCTCAAGGCAAGGTGTTGTTATTGCTGGCGCCTGAAAAATGCCATTTTATATGAAAATGATTATCATTTGCGTTGTTTCTTGGCATCGCCCGGTTGGCAAGCCTCGTGCTGTGGTGGCATGGACGGGGTCAGCGCTGCTGCTAACGCCCTGCATCCCGCCCACGCGCGTCGCAGACCTCAAGCGGTGCCGGTGCGGGTAGTGGAACCCGCCGAGCTGGTCGCAGCAGAGGGAACCGGCAGTGGCCCGGCACCCGCCCCGGTTGGCCTGACCACCCCCCAGCCGCTGGGCACCGGCAGCGGCACTTGCGATGCCCGGCCACCCTGGTGAAGCTGCCTTGCCGCGCTACCGCCCAGGCCCGCGAGTCATTGATGTGTTTGCAGCGCAGGGCGGGATCCGGCGGAGGATCTGGCAGCGCTGCTGAACGCCCTCATCGCCTTCATCGGGTGGGTGGATCAGGCTATATGGAATATGATCATCTCGCTGATAACGCGGTCCCGAGGACGCTCGCTGTGCAGGCCTGCCCAGCCGCGCGGGACCGCACCGAGAAATTCAATGAGAGGATATGCCACCATGAAAAAGCCCGCTGCTCGTCCCCTGTCCGCCCTGGTGCTGGCCACCGTTCTGGGGGGGCTGGCCTGTGCCGCTTCTGCCGCGCCGCTGACGTTTCTGAACCAGACCATCACCGCCAGCGTTCCCGCCAAGGATGTGCCCGCGCTGCGCAAGGCGGTGGGCGATGTGCTGAACCATGCCGCTGACAAAAGCACCACACAATGGACCAGCAGCCACGGCCCGCGCTCGCGCCAGGTGCAGATGGCACTGACCCCGCTGCAAACCAGCCAGACCCAGAAGGCCGATACCTGCCGCCTGCTGAATGTGGAAGCCAGCCGGCCCACCGGCAAGCGCAAGGAGGAGTGGCAGTTCTGGTTCTGCAAACAGGCCGACGGCACCTGGAAGGCCAGCGCCCAGTAAACACGCAGCCGGGTCGCCCCTGCCCGGTGCGGCAGGCGCGGCCCGCTGGCTTGTCTGACAGAGCCCATCAGGCGATGGGAGGGAGAGACCAATGACGAACAAGATGAATCGGCCGACTGCGCGCAAGCTGGCTGCGGCCATGTTGGCGGGCGTGCTGGGCCTCAGCAGCATCAGCAGCGCCATCGCCTGCACGCGGGTGGTCTACCTGGGCGCCCATGACCAGGTCATCACAGCGCGCTCGATGGACTGGAAAAACGACATCACCAGCAACCTCTGGGTCTTGCCGCGTGGCATGGAGCGCACGGGCCAGGCGGGGCCCAACTCGCTGCGCTGGACCTCGCGTTACGGCAGCCTGGTGACCTCGGGTTATGACGTCTCGACCACCGATGGCGTCAACGAAGCAGGGCTGAGTGCCAACCTGCTGTGGCTGGCCGAGTCGCAGTACCCCACATTTGATGACAAGAGCAAGCCCGGCCTGACGATTGCCGCCTGGGCGCAGTATGTGCTCGACAACTTTGCGACCGTGGCCGAGGCCGTCAAGGCGCTGGAGCAGCAGCCCTTCACCATCGTCTCGGACAACGTGCCCGGCGAAGACCGGCTCACCACCTTGCACCTGTCGATGTCGGACGCCAGTGGCGACAGCGCCATCGTCGAGTACATCGGCGGCCGCCAGGTCATCCACCACAGCCGCAGCTACCAGGTGATGACCAACTCGCCCACCTTTGACGAGCAGCTGGCGCTGAACAGCTACTGGAAACAGATTGGCGGCACCGTCATGCTGCCCGGCACCAACCGCGCTGCCGACCGTTTTGCGCGCGCCTCCTTCTACGTCAATGCCGTGCCGCAGGACCAGGAGCCCAACAAGGCGCTGGCCAGCGTGTTCAGCGTGATCCGCAATGTCTCCGTGCCCTATGGCATCACGACCCCGGACCAGCCCAATATCTCATCGACGCGCTGGCGCACGGTCTTCGACCACAAGCGCAAGCTCTACTTCTTTGAATCGGCCCTGACGCCCAATACCTTCTGGGTGGACCTGAAGGCGCTGAACTTCAGCCGCGACACCGGCAAGGTACTGAAGCTGGATCTGGGCCCCAACCAGAACCATGCGTTTGCCGGCGATGCAACGGGGGCTTTCCAGCCTTCGGCGCCGTTCAAGTTCCTGGGGTTGCAGTAAGGCGGTGCGCGGTGGCGTCGGCGCTTGCCAGTGCCGCGCTGCGTCAGCGCCGTGGCGATGCCGCGAGGGCCTGGAGCAGCTCCGCTGCTTCCGAAGGTTTGCGGATCTCCAGCCATTGCAGATGCGCAAACTGCGCATCATTGCGCAGCGCCGCAAACTTGCGCTGGTTGTTGGCATAGGTGGTCCAGGCCCACAGCAGGATCGAATCCTTGGAGAACAAGGCCATCGCCAGCGACTCCCGGTTGCCGTGCGACAGGCGCTGGCGCGTGATGCTGTGCCGGAGCGTGCGCCAGAGCAGGCGAGAGAAAACCGTGAAGCGGCTGTAGTTGAGCCACACGACATGGGTGGCTTGCGGCCAGAGGATATCGCGCACATCGCTGTAGTTGCCATCGGCCACCCAGCGCTCGCCTTGCGTGGCCTGTGCCACCCCCTGCCGGAATTGCTCCGTCGGCACGGCCTGCCAGTCCGGTCCCCAGTACAGCGCGTCCAGCTCGATGTAGCGGGACCCCGTCAGGTCTGCCAGCGCCTGGGCAAGGGTTGATTTGCCTGCACCACTTGTGCCTACCACCAGATAGCGCATCTCCATCCTTTGCCGGGTTGTGGCCCGCTGTGCTGCTCGCGGGCAAAGAGGGGGGATTCTAGCCAAACCCTTGGCCTGGAATAGCGCAGCTTGCCGGGGTCACGATGCCGATCGCTTGAACTGGCCCTTAGGTCGTTCGGTACTGGCGGCTCGACACGCTGATGGAGTTGCCATCCGGATCCTTGGTGTTGGCGAAGGCATAGCCATGGGCCTGGTGCAGGCTGCCAAATGCCAGCCCCTTGGCAGCGGCCTGGGCCACAAACTGCTCAACGTCTGCCACGCTGAAGCTGAGCTTGAGCACCGCAGAGCCAAACTTCAGGCTCTTGGCGGCCTGGTGGATCAGGATCTCCGCGCCGCCGTGCAGAGGCTGGAGGCTGATCAGGCCATCGACCACCTTGCAGTCAGAGGCATAGCCAAAATGCTCGACATAAAAGCGCGCCGTGCGTTGCATGTCTTTGGCGTAGATGAGCAGGGTGGTGAGCGCGATGGTCATGGCGGGCCATTATGGCAGCGGCATCGCTGGGGCGCTTGCATTGTCAGCACACGGTGGCTGGCGCTTGCTAGGCAGCGGCGTTGCTCCGCGCATCAACGATGGGAACGGCCCGCAGGGTCACATAACTGTTGCTGATACGGTACAAAATAATATTGAGTATGAGACTGATTCGTATTTGATAAGTACCATGGGGACCGCCTTTAGCAGGTTGCCACCCATGATCCAAGCGGGTTGGCGGCTGCAAGGCTTTGAGGATTTCCGGCGCTGACCAGCCCACGCCATCCACGCAGAAATCCATCGGACGGTGACAGCGCCGCATGCGCTTCGCCCTGGTGGCTTGCTTTCAGCGTGCGGCACGCGATAAGCGGCGCTGTCTCGTCCCGTCATTGCTACTTATCGGACGAGAGCATCTTTCATGTCTTCATTCACTTTCAAGCCGCGCCACACCGCGCTGGCGCATGCGGCTGTCTGCCTGGGGCTGGCCTTGCACCTGCAGGCATCGATGGCGCAAACCGCCAGCTTTGATATTCCTGCACAACCGCTGGCCAGCGCGCTGGCGCAGTTAGCCCGCCAGGCGAACCTCAGCTTTTCAGCTGCACCCGATGCCGCGCAGGGCCGCCAGGCGCCGGCGCTACAAGGCGTGCAGGATGTGTCGCAGGCCTTGAATATGCTGCTGCAAGGATCGGGCTTGCAAGGACGGGTGGAGGGGGGCGTGCTGACAGTGCAGGCTACCGCCCCAGCGCAGGCCGCAGCCGCTGTGGCCGCACCATCGGCAGCACCCGCAACGGGGTCCGAAGTCACGCTGTCAGAGGTGACGGTGCGCACCAACCAGCTGGGCGAGATCACCGAGGGCTCGGGCTCGTACACGCCGGGGGCGATTGCGACGGCGACCCGCCTGGTGCTGACGCCGCGCGAGACGCCGCAGTCCGTCAGCGTTGTCACCCGCCAGGTGATGGACGATTTCCAGCTCCATTCCATCGACGATGTGATCAACCACACGCCGGGCGTGAGCATCGTGACCTATGACAGCGAGCGCACGGAGTACTATGCGCGCGGCTTTGCGATCCAGAACTTCCAGTACGACGGCATCCCGATGTCGCGCAACTCGGCCTATTCGGCGGGCAACACGCTGACCGATATGTCGATCTATGACCGGGTGGAAGTGCTCAAGGGCGCCACCGGCCTGCTTACCGGCAGCGGTGACCCAGGCGCCACCATCAATCTGGTGCGCAAAAAGCCGACCAAGGAGTTCAGCGGCCATGCCACGATCAGCGCGGGCAGCTACCAGAATTACCGGGGTGAGCTGGACATCAGCGGCGCGCTCAACGACAGCGGCAGCATCCGCGCGCGCGGCGTAGCCAGCTACCAGGACAAGCATTCGCAGCTGGACCGCTATGAGCGCAAGACGGGCGTGCTGTACGGCATCGTCGAGATGGACCTGACGCCCCAAACCCTGCTGACAGTGGGCGCCGACCGCCAGGACAACAAGCCCACCGCATCGACCTGGGGTGGCATCCCTTTGCTCAATGCCAAGGGTAACTTCAACGCCATGCCGCGCTCGTTCAACAACGGTGCCGACTGGAGCCATTGGGACCAGTACACGCGCACTGCCTTTGCCACCCTGGAGCACAACTTTGACAGCGGTTGGGTGACCAAGCTGCAGCTCAACCACCAGATCAACGGCTACAACGCCAACCTGGGCGCAGCAGCGGGCGGCAACCCTGATCCGGTGACTGGCACCGGCGTGAGCCTGTGGCGGGGCCAGTACATTGGCCGCACCACCAGCGATGCGGCGGACCTGTATGCCAGCGGCCCGTTTTCGCTGCTGGGGCGCAGCCACGAGCTGGTGGTGGGTGGCAGCCTGGCCAAAAGCCGTTGGAAGAACGATGGCTACTACAACGACAACAGCGGCTTTGATGGCTCGGTCAGCAACTACTACCAGTGGAATGGCAAGGTGCCCGCACCGGCCTGGAACAGCACCCCGGATTACAGCAATGACGAGAGCACCTACGAGAGCGGCATCTACACAACGGCCCGGTGGAACCTGCGTGACGACCTGAAGCTCATCACCGGCGGGCGCTTGTCCAACTACAAGAACCGGGTGCAGGAGCAAAAGGAGAAGAATGTCTTCACTCCCTACCTGGGCGCCGTGTATGACCTGAACCAGAACTACTCGGTCTATGCCAGCTACAGCGGCATTTTCAAACCACAGTCCTACCAGACCGAGCAGGGCCGCACCCTGGATCCGCTGGAAGGCAAGAACTATGAGCTGGGCGCCAAGGCGTCGTTCCTGGGTGGCCGCCTTAATGCCAGCGCCGCCATCTTCCAGACCTTGCAGGACAACTTTGCCGTGGAGAGCGGGGGCATTACTCCCAGCGGCAACCCGGCTTACCGTGCCATCCAAGGCGTGAAAACCCGAGGCTGGGAAGCCGAGGTCTCCGGCCAGATCACCCCTGCCTGGCAGATCCAGGCCGGCTACTCACACAGTATTGCCCGCAAGGATGGCGAGCGCGTCTCTACCCTCACGCCCTCCAACCAGTTCAACCTGTACACCAGCTACAAAATGGCGGGCAGCCTGAGCGGTCTGACCGTTGGCGGCGGCGCCCGCTGGCAGGACAAGACCTGGGGCACCATCAGCGTGCCCACCGGCGGCAATGCCGTGCACACCGTGCCCAATTACTGGGTCTGGGACGCCATGGCCCGTTACGACTTCAACAAACAGCTCTCCGCCTCGCTCAGCGTCAAGAACCTGTTTGACAAGAAGTACTACACCATCTTTAGCTGGTACAGCACCTACACCTGGGGCGAGCCACGGACCGTGAACGTGAGCTTGAACTACAAGTTCTAAGCGCTGCTGTTTTCAAGCGATGCGCCACGGTCTGGAAGGGCCGGTGGTGCATTTTTCTTGGCGCCGACATGCGCAGGTGCGACTGGCCTAGCCTGTGCGCCGCTGTCCCAGGTGCTTGCTGAGAAAGTCGATAAAGGCGCGGGTCTTGGGCGGCAGGTGGCTGCTGTTGGGGAAGACGACGCTGATCGACTGGCGGGGCAGGCTGTAGCCTGGCAGCAGCTGCTGCAATGCGCCGCTGTGCAGGTCCTGCTCAATCAACCAGGCCGGCAGCACCGCAACGCCCATCGACGACAGCGCCATCAGGCGGATGGCGGCGGAAGTGTTGGCCTGGTGGGCGGCGCTGCCTTTGACCTCGGAGGTCTTGTTCTGGGGTCCGCGCAGGGTCCAGTGCGTGGGGCTTTGGAGGTTGCTGTTGGCAATCCAGGGGAGCTGGGCCAGGTCCGCAGGCTGCCGCACGGGATGTTTTTTGAGCAACGCGGGCGAGGCCACCAGCAGGATGTCGTAGTCGTCCAGTTTGCGGCTCTTGAAATCGGAATCGGCCAGGCTGCCCAGGCGCACCACCAGGTCGAGCTTTTCGGCAATCAGGTCGCTGAGCGAAGAGTTGGTGTCGTAGCGGATGGAGAGGGCCGGGTACTGCTGCGCAAACCTGGCCACCAGCGGCAGGATGAAGCGCTCGCCATATTCGCCGGTGGTGCTCAGGCGCAGGGTGCCGACGATCCGCTTGCGCCCCTGCATGGCCCTGTCAAACTTGTTTTCCAGCTGGCCGACCAGCTCCTTGAACGCATCGTAGAAGTCCTGGCCCGCTTCGGTCAGCGCAATGCTGCGCGTGCTGCGCAGCAGCAGCGTCACCGCCAGAACCTCTTCCAGCGCTTTGACATGCAGGCTGGCCATGGCCTTGCTGATGGACAGGTAATCGGCCGCCTTGGTGAATGAGCCCAGCTCGACAACGGCCAGAAAGGTCTGCACGCGGTGGAGCTGGGTGGAGAGGGCGATGCGGTTCATTGTTCAATCTGGCCAAACAAAGATTCAAGCATAGCGGTATCGACGGGCCGCGCAGCGCTGCCTACCATCCTGGGCCAAAGGGATCCAAGATGACGTACCGCTACCGCATTGCCACCGTGTTCCTGCTGGGATTTTTCATTGACTGCATCAACATCTTCATGCCTGCCGTGGCCTTGCCGCGCATGGCCGCCGCGTTCCAGATCGGCAGCGCGGCCAGCGCCTGGGTGGCGAACGCCTACATTCTGGGGCTGACCCTGGTCATTCCGCTCAGCCCCTGGCTGGCCAGCCGCTGGGGCGCCCGGCGCCTGCTGGCCGCATCAATGCTGGTATTTGCAGTGGCCGTGTGGGCCTGCGGCGAGGCCAGCAGTTTTGGCCAGATGGTGGGCTGGCGCTTTGTGCAAGGCATGGCCGGAGGCCTGCTGATCCCTGTGGGCCAGGCGATGACCTTCAACCGCTTCCAAGGCGGCGAGCGGGCCCGTATCTCAACCCTGGTCATGGCGGTGGCGCTGCTGGCGCCTGCACTGTCTCCCGGCCTGGGCGGCTGGATCGTGGACCAGGCGTCCTGGCGCTGGGTCTTCCATGCCAACATACCGCTGGCGCTGGCTGCTGCTGCGTTGTCCTGGCTGTGGCTGCGCGACGAGCCCTCGCCAGCGCAGGCAAGGCCGGACCTGCCTGGCCTGCTGCTGATCAGCGCCGCGCTGGCCAGTGCCCTGCTGGGCATGTCGCTCTATGGTGCCGGCCAAGCCGGTGTGGTGGCGCTGGCTTGTGTGGGGGCTGCGCTGGGGTTCGCCTACCTCTATGCCCGGCATTTCCGCCAGGTGGCCGATGCCATTGTGGATGTGCGCTTGCTCCAAAGCCCCCGTCTCGCGTTGTCGATCTGGGTGTACTACGCGATCCCCGGCGTTTTTACCGGGGTGAACCTGCTCAATATCTTTTATCTGCAAGACCTGCTCCATATGGGAGCCGCGCAAACGGGGCGCTTCATGGTGGTGTATGCCGCTGGGGCCCTGGCAACCATGCTGCTGTGCGGGCGCCTGTACAACCGGGTGGGGGCAGGGCGCTTGTTTCTGCTGGCGATGCTGCTACACAGCCTGGGCATTGCAGCGCTGGCAGTGGTTGATTCCAGCGTGGATCTGCCGATCCTCATCCTGGCCTATGCGCTGATGGGCATGGGTGGCGGGTTGGGTGCCAACACCGCGCAGACCACGGCGCTGATGGATTTTGACGGCGCCCAAACCCACAAGGCCAGCGTGCTGTGGAACATCAACCGCCAAATGGCCTTCAGCGTGGGGGCGGCACTGCTGCTGATGCTTTTCAATGGGCTCGCCCAGCACTGGCCGGCGCCCCAGGCCTACCACCTCACATTTGCCATCGCCGCCTTGCTGGGCCTGCTTCCTCTTCTTCAACTGCGCAGCTTGCCTGCAGACCATACCCACCATGGATAAGACCTATACCCTGGCTGCCGAGCGCAGCGTCCACGCAGTGCACGAACTGATCCAGACCATTTTTGCCGGCGAGCCGGGCATGGCGCGGGCCGCCATGGGCCAGCTGATGCCCGTATTTGCCGAAGGCTTCAGCATGGTGACCACTGCGGGTGCCGTGGTGCAGCTGCCGCAGGTGGCTGCGATGTTCCAGCAGGCCGCTGGCGGCCGGCCCGGGCTGCGCATTGAGATCAGCGAGGTGGCCACTGTCTGGCAAGCCGCCAGCAGCGTGGCGCTGCGCTACAAGGAGACCCACCATCTGAACGGCAGCGCCACGGCGCGCTGGGCGACGGCGATTGTGGACTGCGCCGATGGTGACGTACGCTGGCACTCCCTGCATGAAACGGCCTTGAGCCGCTGATGCCAGGCGGGCGGCATCGGCGTGCCGCGATGACGCGCGCCGGTGCTTACTTCATCCGCTGCAGCCGCATCGCCACCCGAGATCGCTCGGCATGGATGGACGTGGTGCTGCCGACCCGTGAATCGCGCAGGCGGCCATCGCGCACTAGGCGGTTGTCGCAATCAGCCGGTCCAAGGTCTCCTGGCTGGAGGCCTCCGGGCGGCGAATGGTGCGGCTGTGCTGCCCATCGATGGAAACCGCCGGGTCGCCATGGACGGTGACTCTGCGCACGATGCGGGGTTGGTCGCCGTAGTCGTTGATGGCGAAATGCTGGGTGGAGCGGTTGTCCCAGATGGCGACGTCGTCTTGCTGCCATGACCAGCGAACAGTGTTTTCCAGGCGGGTCACGCGGTTTTGCAGCAGCTCGAAGATGCGGGCGGATTCATTGCCGGTGACGCCCAGGATGCGGCGCACGAAATGGCCGAGCAGCAGGCCGCGTTCGCCCGATACCGGGTGCACGTGGACGATGGGGTGCTCGGTTTCATAGATGGCGGAGGTGAACACCTTGGTTTGGTGGTCGAGGCGGCTGCTGTCCACCTGTGTGCGTTCGGCACCGTAGTCGTAGTCGTTGCTGTGCAGCGCCCAGAGGCTGTCGGCGAGGGCCTTGAGCTGGGGCGGCAGGTTGCGGTAGGCCGCCGTGGTGTCGGCCCACACCGTGTCGCCGCCGTAGGGCGGAATGACCACGCCGCGCAGCACGGAGTATTTGGGAAAGGCGTCAAGGAAAGTGACATCGGTGTGCCAGGAGTCCGCGCGGCCCCCACCCTTGGAGGCATCGAGTTCGAAGATCTTGGTGCCTGATGGCGCAGGCACCGTGGGGTGGGCGACGGTCTTGCCCAGCCGCGCGCCGAAAGCCTGGTGGGACGCGTCATCGAGATGGCCCTGGCCACGGAAGAAGAGCACCTTGTATTTCACCAGCGCGCGGGTCAGGTCGGCAATGGTCTGCTCCGGCAGATCGGGTGTGAGCTGGATGTTCTGTACCTCGCCGCCGAGGGTGCCCGCAACACGTCGGATCTGCAGGTTGCCAATGCTGGTGTCCACCGCAGACGAGGCGGTGGGTGTGCGAGCGTTCATCTTGATTCTCTCTAGGTGGTAGTGGCTGGGATGAAGCGATGGCAATGACAACGCGTTCATCCTGAAACTACAAAGTGTCCTGTCTCTCCAGAGAATTGGTTGGAAGCATTTCAGATATGGAGATGCGCATTTCGTCTATGCAGAACGGCAGCGCCCATCGCCCGGTCGCTATATTGTCGGTATGACTTTTCAAGCCGATCTCTCCAACCCCTTCCTGCGCCAGGCTGTTGAGCTGCGCGATGTATTTGCGCGCGATGCGATCGAACGCGACAAGGCAGGCGGAAAGCCGCTGGAGCAGTATCAGCAGATCAAGGACAGTGGCTTGCTGCGGCTGGGCATTCCCGCGCAGCACGGCGGCGCTGGCCAGCCCTGGTCCACCGCATTGCGGGTGGTGCGCGAGTTCGCCCAGGCCGACAGCTCGGTGGCGCATCTGTTTGGCTACCATGGATCGTCGTTGCACTCTGCGCATGTGCTCAGCAGTCCCCAGCAGGCCGCGCAGCTGTATGCGGCCTCGGCGGAGGGCAACTGGTTCTGGGCCAACAATTCCAATGCCGGAGCGCGCAGCCTGACGGGGCGCTGGCAGGGTGACCACTGGGTTCTGAATGGCAGCAAGCCTTATACCTCGGGCAGCCATGTGGCAGACCATCTGCATATCACCTGGGTGGACGAGGACAGCGGTGAGACCATCGATGCCGCTATCCCCGCAGGCCGCGCAGGATGGAAGGCGCTGGACGATTGGGATGCCTTTGGCCAGCGCCAGACGGGCAGTGGCACCTGCAGCTATGAGAACGTGCGGGTCGAAGCCCATGAGGTCTACGAGCGCCGCAGCGCCACGCCGCGCGCTCCGTACCGCACGCTGATTCCGTTTGTGCAGCAAAGTGTGCTGCTCAATGTGTTTCTGGGCACCGCGCAGGGTGCGCTGCTGCGCGCGCGCGCGTACTCGCTCAACGACAGCCGCCCCTGGGTGCATTCAGGCGTCGAGCGGCATGTGGATGATCCCTGGGTCAAGCGCGTGTATGGCGATCTGTACACCCGCACGCTGGCCGCGACCGCGCTGGCCGACCAGGCACTCGGCGTGCTGGACCGGGTTTGGGCGCGTGGCGAGGCATTGACGGCGGCCGAGCGCGGCGAGGCCGCGATTCCGCTGGCGGCGGCCAATGCCTTTGCAGGCAATACCGCGCTGGAGGTGACCAGCAAGATCTTCGAGGTGACAGGCACCCGCTCCACATCGAACGAGCTGGGGTTGGACCGCTTCTGGCGCAATGTGCGCACGCATACCTTGCACAACCCCGAAGAGTACAAGACCCGCAATGTGGGCTACTGGTTTCTGACGGGCGAGCCGCCCGTGCCCAGCGGCATCCAATGAGGGGATGCGCTGTGCCCGCGCGGCGATGGAAAGCCTTAGACTCGGAGTGATCACCCCTCCAGCCTTGCGCCATCCTCACTGACGTGACCCCGACCCCACCGCACCCCGATGACGATCACTGTCCGGCCTCCCCAGCCGAGCATCCGCTGCCAGATGGCGGCGCGGTGCGGCTGACGTCCAAGGACATTGGCCGCCTGGTGGGCGTGTCCCAGGCCACCGTCTCCAATGCCATCAACCGGCCCCATCTGGTCGCGCCTGCCACGCTGGCGGCCATCGAGCGGGTGATGGCCGACCATGGTTACAGCGTGAACAGCTCGGCCCGCGCGCTGAAGTCCGGCATCGGCAAGGCACTGGGCGTGGTGGTGCTCGATGTGGCCAATCCGTTCTGGGGCGAGGTGGTCAAGGGCATCGAGACGGTGACGGCGCCCGGGCGCATTCCGCTCATCATCGGCAGCTCCAACGAGGATGCCGAGACCGAGAGCGCGATTTTTCAGTCGTTTGAATCACAGGGTGTGCGCGGCATTCTGGTGGCACCCACGCCGTCCAATCTGCCGCTGCTGCGCCGTTTTCGGGCCAAGGGTATCCAGGTGGTGCTGCTCGACAGCGAAGACCCGCAGGGCGAGTTTCCCTCCATCAGTCTGGACCATGCCGCTGGCGCTGAACTGGCAGCAGCCTATCTGCGTGATGGTGGCCACCGGGAGGTGGCATTGGTCAATGGCTCGCCCGATATCTCCTGGTGTGCCAGCCGGTCGCGCGGCTTTCATGCGGGCTTCGCGGGTGTGGCCGATGCGCGTATCCATGAGATCAGCCGCACGGCGATGACGGTAGAAGAGGGCCGGCAAAGCGTGGATGTGCTGCTGGAGTTGTTGAAGCAGCACCCCCCGATCACCGCAGTTTTCTGCACCAATGACATGCTGGCCTTGGGCGTGCTCAAGGGGTTGCACGAGCGCGGCATTGCCGTGCCCGGTGATCTGTCCGTCGTGGGCTACGACGATGCGGTGTTTGCCGAACTGCTCTCGCCCGGCCTCACCACGGTGCACCAGAATGCCACGGCCATCGGCCGTGCCGCAGCGCTGCTGATGACGCTGGATGCGGCCGTGCCGCAGGCGCCCGAGCCGCTGCAGCCCCCGCACCTGGTGGTGCGGGGCTCCGCACGCTCATTGCGCTGATGCCGCGAGGGGCGCCATGCCCAGATGCGGAACGGCCGCAATGAGCTGGCGCGTGTAGTCGTCCCGGGGATGCTCCAGCACCTGGCGCGCATCGCCGTACTCGCGCAGCTCGCCATGGCGCAGTACGGCCACATCGTGGCTCACCTGGCGGATAACGCCCAGGTCGTGCGAGATGAAGAGCATGGCCACGCCGGTTTCACGCTGCAGTGCGGTGATCAGTTCGAGAATCTGCTTCTGCACCGACACATCGAGTGCGGAGACGGGCTCATCCAGCACCACGATCTGCGGCTCGGTCGCCAGCGCCCGGGCAATGGCCACGCGCTGGCGCTGTCCGCCCGACAGCGTCAGCGGCCTGCGTGCCGCCAGCGCGGGATCGAGCCCCACCTTGTGCAGCCACTGGGCTACGCGCTCGTCACTGCGCGCGGCGGGCTCGCGGCCAAAGCGCAGCCACAGCGCCTCTGCCAGCACGCGGCCCACGGTGTAGCGCGGGTCAAATGCAGACAGCGGGTCCTGGTGCACAAACTGAATGGGCCGTGCGCGGCTGCGCGGCGGTGGGGCACGCAGCGTATCCGCGTGGATTTGTCCTTCGGTCGCGCTTTGCAGGCCGGCCACGATGCGGGCCAGCGTGGTCTTGCCGGAGCCCGATTCCCCTACCAGCCCCAGCGTGCGGCCGTGGCGCAGTTCAATGTCCACACCGCGCAGGGCTTCACGCCCGGCAAAGCGCTGGCGGATATGGACGGCGCGCAGCAGCACCGGCGCATGGCCCGTCGCAGTGGCGGGCGCTGGGTCATCAAGCCGGGGGATGGCGGCCATCAGGCTGCGCGTGTAGGCATGCGTGGGTTGGCGCAGCACCTGGTCCGCCGGGCCGTTCTCCACCACCTGGCCCTGGCGCAGCACCAGCACCTGGTCGGCCAGCTGCGACACCACGCCCAGATCGTGGCTGATGAGGATGAGGGCAATGCCCTGGCGCTTGAGCTCGCCAAAGAGCGCGAGGATTTCCTTTTGCACTGACACATCGAGCGCCGTGGTGGGTTCGTCGGCAATCAGGATGGGCGGGTTGCCGGCAATGGCGGTGGCGATCAGCGCACGCTGGCGCAGCCCGCCCGAGAGCTGGCTGGGGTATTCGTGGATGCGTGTCGCCGGATCGGGCATGTGGGCCCGGGTGAGCAGTTCCAGGGCCCGCGCGTGCTCCTGCTCGCGTGTGGCGGATCCGGTTGCGCGGATGGCTTCCTGCAGCTCCTGCCCAATGGTGCGCAAGGGGTCGAGCGAGACCAGCGCATCCTGCAGGATGTAGCCGACCTTGCGGCCGCGCAGGCTGCGCCACTGCCGCTCGCCCAGGCGCAGAGCATTCTGGCCATCGATCTCCAGCGCATCGGCGGTGATGCGGGCGTTCGGGCCATTGAGCCCCACCAGGCAGCGCGCGCTCACGCTTTTGCCGGAACCGGATTCCCCCACCAGCGCGACGCACTGGCCCGGCTGCACCTCAAAGCTCAGGCCTGATACGGCCTGGCGCATGCGCCCACGCTCTTCAAACGCCACCGACAGGTTGCGCACGCGCAGCAGGGGCGCTGACGGGGTGTTGAATAGCAAACTCACAGCCGGCCCTCCGAACGCTGCTGCAGCCAGCGGCCCAGCCAGGTGGTGCTCATCACGAACAAGGTGATGGCGAGCCCCGGGAACACTGCCGCCCACCAGCCCATGCTGAGAAAGTTGCGGGCATTGGTGAGCATGGCGCCCCATTCGGGCGATGGCGGCAGGTTGCCCAGCCCCAGAAAGCTCAGCGCGGCGCCCGCCAGCGTGGCGCTGCTCAGACCGATGGTGGCCACCACGATCAGGGGCCGCAGTGCATTGGGCACGATATGGCGCAACACGACCTCGGCACGGCTCAGGCCCAGTGCCTGTGCGGCCTCGATGTAGCTGGCCGAGCGCACGCGCAAGGTCTCGGCGCGCACGATGCGGGTGTAGTAGGGGATGCCGGCGATGCCGATGGCAATGGCCGCGTTGAAGATGCCGCTGCCGAACAGCGAGACGATGAACACGGCGAGCAGTAATTCCGGAAACGCGGCCCCGATATCGGTGATCCGCATGACCACCGTGGGCACCACGCGCTGCGTAAGCCCGGCCAGCAGGCCAAGCACCGTGCCCACCGCGAGCGACAGCGTCACCGCGCTCAGGCCCAGCAGAATGGACGGCCGCGCGCCGTGTACCACGCGCGTGTAGACATCGCGGCCGATCTGGTCCGTACCCATCGGATGGTGCAGCGAGGGGGGCTGCAGCAGCTGGCTGCGGTCGGCCGCGAGGGGATCGCCCGGAGCCAGCAGGCTCGGAGCAATCACCGCACACAGCAGCAACAGAAGCACGGCCACCGCGAGTGCGGCGGCCACCGTGCCCGCACGCGGCAGGCGCCAACGTGAGCGCGAAAACCGGGGCTCTGTGCGTTCTGCGGCTGCCGCTGCGGGCGCGTGATGGGTGCTTGGGATGCCAGGGGCGTTAGGACCGCGGTGGGCATCAAGGGGGATCGAAAGCGTCTGGTTCATGGCTGCGGCGACTCTGTCTGCAGGCGGTGGTCGATAAGGAGGTAGGCGAAGTCGATCAGCAGGTTCATGACCACAAAGGCCAGTGTGGCAAGAGATACCAGGCCCAGCACCAGTGGCATGTCCTGGCGGGTGACGGCATTGACCAGCAGGCGGCCGAGGCCGGGGCGGCCAAACAGCGTTTCGGTGATGGCGGCGCCACCCAGCAGCGCGCCAAAGCTGTAGCCCGCCATGGTCAGGTAGGGAATCACCGCGTGGCGCAGGCCGTGCCGCAGCTTGGCCGCCAGCACCGACAGCCCGCGTGCGCGGGCCGTGGTGATGAAGGGCTGCTCCAGCACATCGTCCATGGAGCGGCGCAGCACCTGTGCGAGCGGTGCGGCTGTAGGCAGGGCAATGGTCAGCGCGGGCAGGATGAGCGAGCGCAGCCCCCCGGTATCCAGCAAGGGGAACAGCTGCCAGTTCACGGTGAAGAGCAGCATCAGCAGAAAGCCGATCCAGAACACGGGCGTGGAGGCGAGCACCAGTTCCACGGCGCCGGCGATGGCACTGGTGCGGCGGCGCCCGGCGCTCAAAATGCCCACGGCCAGCGACAGCAGCACCGCCAGGCCGCAGGCCAGGCTGGCCAGTGCCAAGGTGGGACGGGCCTGCTCGGCAATCAAGGTGGCAACGGGCTGCTCCTGCACATAGGACATGCCCATGTCACCCTGCACCAGGCGCGACAGGTAGAACAGGTACTGCATCACCAGCGGCTCGTCCAGGTGGTATTCCTTGCGGATGGCGGCCAGCACTTCGGCGGTGATGGCCACGGCGTCGCCGCCTGCGCCTGCAATGACAAAGGCCGGATCTACCGGCACCAGCCTGAGCGCGAAAAACGCTGCGGTGATGGCCCCCAGCACGGTGAGCGCGCTCAGGCCCACACGGTGGAGGACCCGGCGGGAGAGAGGGCGCAGCGAGGCAGGCGTCACCGCTTACTTTCCGATCCAGGCATCGAACAGGTAGGGCTGCGGCCAGGCCTTGTCCCAGGCCACGCCGTGCACGTTCTTCTGAATGGCGACGAGACGGGCACGCGAGTACAGCGGCACCGAGGGCGCGTAGTTGGGCAGGATCTCCTGCGCCTGGGCGTAGTAGCGGGCGCGGTCGGGTGACTTGCCCGATGCCCGCGCCTTGGCCAGCAGGGCGTCAAGCTCGGGAATGCTCAGGAACGAGGCGTTGGAGCCCACGGTGCTGCCATCGCTGATGTTGTCGCTGCCGTAGAGGCGCCACAGCTGCATGCCGGTGGCTTCGGACTGGAACGTGCCCAGCAGGCCATAGTTGCCGTTGTAGAGGCGTTCGGGCAGATCGGTGACAGGCTGCAGCTTGATCTCGAAGCCGAGCTTGCGCGCATCGATCTGCACCTGCTCCAACGTGCGCTGTGCCAGCTGGTCGTTGTCGGCGTAGGGGATGGAGGCGCTCAGGCGCTGGCCCTCCTTGCTGCGGTAGCCCTGCGCATCGCGCGTGCCCCAGCCGGCTTCGTCCAGCAGCCGGTTGGCCTTGTCCGCGTCATAGCTGATCTTGTTCTTCAGCTCCTTGTTGAAGTCGGGCGTGGTGCTGGCCAGGTATTCCTGCACCGGGTAGGCACCGAAGGTGGCGCTGGCGACGATCTCTTCGCGGTTCAGGCCATGCAGCAGGGCCTGGCGCACTTCGAGCTTGTCGAAAGGCGCGCGGCGGGTGTTGAAATGCAGGCTGTAGCCCACGCCAGGCAGCAGGAATTCTTCGTTTTGGTAATCCGCGCTTTGCTTCACGCTCTTGGCATATTCGGGGGCGATGTAGTCCACCACATGCGCTTCCTTGGTGGTCAGCGCGTTGTAGCGCGTCTGGTCTTCGGGCAGGAAGACGTACTTGACGCTGTCCAGGTAGGCTGCGCCAGCGTGGAACTGTGCGGGGGCCCATTGGTAGTCGTCGTTGCGCACATAGGTCAGGCTCTGGCCCTTGACCCAGCTGTCGAACTTGAAGGGGCCGGTGCCGATGAGCTTGGTGGCCAGCGACTTGGGGTCCTGCTCGATCTGCTGCTGCGAAAGAATGCCGAAGTAGGGCGCGGCAATCAAGGTGAGAAAGCTCGACTCGGGCGTGCCCAGCTTCACCGACACGGTGTATTCGTCGATGACCGTCGCCACCGGCTTGAGCTTGGCGGTGGAGCCGGTCGACTTGTTGGCCGGGTTGTTCACATAGTCAAAGTTGGCCTTGACGGCCGCCGCATTGAAGGGCGTGCCATCGTGAAAATGCACATCCTTGCGCAGGTGGAAGACGTAGGTGGTGGCGTCATCCGACACCTCCCAGCTCGATGCCAGCCACGGCGCGTGCGTGCCGTCGCCGTTGTCCCAGACCAGGGAATCCAGCGCCGGGCGCACCGAATGCGCGCCCGAGCCCTGGTCCACCAGCGGATTGAGCTGAGCGGGCTCGGCACGGATGGCGACCACGAGCTGGCCACCGCGCACCGGCTCGGCCTGTGCGGCCGGAGCAGCGGATGCGCCCGCTGCGGAAGCCGTGGAGGCGGGCGCAGTTTCCGTCTTGGAGCACGCAGCCAGAACCAGACCGACCAGGCCCCCGCCCAGCGTCAAAGCCAGTCTGCGCGACACCGGGGCCGTGAAGTGTTGAGGTGCTTTTTCGTAAGTCATTAGAAGAATTTATTCGTATCAATTTCGAAGTACTACTAGTATCATGTATAAAAATCTTTTTCGTTATTCGATTTATGCATATCAATCTTCGCTTTCTTGATGGAGAGTTCTCGTGACCTCGGCGCTTCAATCTTCTTTTCGCTTCGCTCCCTTCTTCACTGCGCAGGCATTGGGTCTGCCGCCTTCGCTGGCCCCCAGGGTCGATGCGGTGTTGGACACATTGGGGGACCGCGCCGCCGGGCGCGATCGGGATGGCGGCTCCCTGGCAAAAGAGCTGCGAGCGCTGGCCGAGCTCGGCGTGACTTCTGCGCGTTTGGCTACGGCGCAGGGCGGCCTGGGATGGAGCTATGCGCAGAACGTGGACTTGCTGATCGCTCTGGCGCGCGCCGACTCGAGCGCCGCGCAGAGCCTGCGGTCTCATTTCCTCTACGTGGAGCATCTTGTGCGCCACCCCGAGCTGCCGGGCAATGCCTTTGGCGTTGCCGAGGTGGCGGGCGGCAAGCTCTTTGCGAGCGCGACCACCGAGATCGGCCCTATCGCCGTGGGCGCTGTCGGCACCACGGTTGCGCCTGATGGTCAGGGCCGTCTGCGTCTGAACGGCTCGAAGTTCTACACCACGGGGGCTGGCTATGCCGACTGGGTCAACGTGTTCGCAGCCGACACCGAAGGCACGCACATCCTTGCCACCGTGGCCCTTGAAGACCAGGGCGTGACCGTGGTGGATGACTGGGACGGTGTCGGTCAGCGCCTGACCATGAGCGGCACGATGCAGTTCGAGCAGGTGCTGGTCGATCCCGCCCGTGTGCGGCCGCGAGCGCGCTCGGAAGACACGCCTTCTGGCTTGCAGGACGCGATGGCCCAGCTCACGCACCTGGCCACGCTCACCGGCATTGCCATTCGTGCCTTTGAAGATGCTGCCGCGTGGCTGCATGGCCGCAAGCGCCACTTCAGCCATGCAGCCGCCTCGGTGCCTGCCGACGACCCCTTGGTGCAGGAGCAGGTCGGCCGCCTGGAGGCGGTAGCCGGCACGGCCTTGCTCGCGGTGCGCTCCGCTGCGCTGCAGCTGCAGACGCCCCGCGACAACGTGTTGGGCGATCCGTATGCAGATGGGCATCGTGCCGTCACGCAGCTGCAGGTGGTGTTGCCCGCATTGGTTCTCGACGCGACGCAGGCGCTGTTTGATATTGGCGGCGGCTCCATGGTGGTGGCCGCGCGTGGGCTGGATCGGCACTGGCGCAATGCACGCACCCTGGCATCGCACAACCCGTCGCCGCAGAAGGCACGCGTGCTGGGCCATGAGGCGCTCAACGGCGTTGCGCTGCCGACCATCTGGTATGCCGGCACTGCCGCTGGAGCACCGGCCAATGCCGCAGCGCCAGCGCCAACGCTGGCGGGGGAGTCGCAGCCATGAGCAGCTTCATCCTCAATGCCAACATCTACGACTTCGGCACGGACGCGGGCGCCTGGCGGGCGCCGGGCACCGGCCCCCGTGACAACCTGAGCGAAGCGTTCTGGCGCACCGTGGCCCGTACCGCCGAAGAGGGCGGGCTTGACGGCATCTTTCTGGCCGATGGGCCGGGGCTGTCGTCCAACCCGGCCATCCGCCCCAACCGCATGGTGGAGCCGCTGGCCACGCTGGCTGTGGTGCTCTCGGAGACCAGCCGGCTGGGCGTGATCGCCACGGTGTCCACGGGCTCGAACGATCCGGTGGAGCTTGCCAGCCGCCTGCTGGACTACAACCTGCTGTCGCAAGGCCGGTTTGGCTGGAATGTGGTGACGGGCTTGCCAGAGCTTTCCGCCCAGGACTTCAAGGTGCCCCAAACACCGGAGCGCGCCGACCGCTATGCCCGCGCCACCGAGTTTCTGCAGGTTTATGCCCACTACCTGGATGCCGTGCGCGAGGGCAAGGATTTCCACCACTCGGGCGAGCGCTTACAGTATTCACTCGCGCGGGGCGAATTGCCTACCCAGGGGGCAGCAGCGCGCTTCAGCACACAGGTGCGCCCGCTCATCGTGCAGGCCGGTGGATCGGAGCAGGGCCGGCGCCTTGCCGCGCAAAGCGCCGATGCCGTGTTCTCCGCCGAGACGGTGTTCGAGGTGGCGCGCAAAAACCGGCTGGAGCTGCATGCGATGGCGCGCGAGTCCGGCCGCCGGCCGCCCGTGGTGCTGCCCGGCGTGCATCTGGTGATCGGCTCGACGCAAGCGGAGGCCGAGGCGCGCTTTCAGCGTGTGCACCAGCGTGGCCCTAAGGACTATGTGCTGCAGCGTTTCTCCAGCCTGCTCGACATTCCCGCTGACCGGCTCGATCCGCAGGCCCCGGCCTCGGCCCTGGAACAACTGGCCGGCTCCACGGAGCGTGGTTCTGCGGGTTTCCGCAAATCCATCACCGCCTATGGCGTGGCCAACGGCCTCACGATCGGTCAGCTCATCCGGCATTTTTCCGGATTTGGTCACCAGTTCTTTGTGGGCACACCCGAGCAGTTTGCCGATGTGGCTGAGCGCTGGTGGCGCGGCGGTGCCGCCGATGGCTTCAACCTGCTGTTCGACGCCAACCCCATCGGGCTGCGCGAGTTCGTGGACCATGCCATGCCCGTGCTGCGCCAGCGCGGCATTGTGCCGCCCGAGCCAGTGGCCACCCCCCTTGCTTTCGCCCAACGCCTTCAGGAGCTTTCTGCATGACGGTACACACCGTGTTGGACCTTTCCGGCCAGGCGCTGGAAGACATTCTCATCACCCTCGCCGGCGGCGGCGCGCCTGCCGCCGCACTGGGCAAGGCCTTGGATGCCCTGCCGGTTGCAGCCTACGCACTGGGCCTGGGCGCAGCGGCCGCCAGCGCGCGGGATACCTCCGTGGCGCTGTCCTTTCTGCTCGCCTTTACGCGCAGCAGCCGCTTCATTGCCAGTGCCCATCCCGCGCAGCAGCACCCCATCAATCTGGCACGCAACCTCTCGACGCTCAACGCACTGCATGGCCCGCGCATCGGCCTGGCCTTGCACGCAGATGCGCCCACCGCCGGCTGGTTTCGGCCCGAGGATGCGGCGTCTCCCGCCAGCGCTGCCGACTATTTGCGCCTGGTCTCCTCGCTCTGGGACAGCTGGCCCATGGACGCGCTGATTGGCGATACCGACGGCGGCCGCTATGTGGATGCCGACCGCATCGTGCGCATCGCGGACCCCGTCTACACCCATATCGGCGGCCCGCTCACGCTGCCCACCGATATCCCCGGCAAGCCCCCGCTGCTGCTGCTCTCGCCCCACGGCGCGGAGGCTTCTACCGACCCTTCGGTGGACCTTCAGCTCAACGAGACCGCGCCGGGGTCAGGCCATTTCGTGAGCGACCATGTAAGCCTGCGCACCGGAGCGCCATCGCTGGACGCCGTCCTCGCCTGGCCCCTCGAAGCCCATGCGCGGGCGCAACGCGCATCGATACGCGAAGCCCTGCAGCTGCCCGCTGGACGTATGGCTGCTGTGGGGCAGACGCCGGTTTTCAAGGATGCAGCGGTGGCGGTGCGGGTGTGAGGGGTGGCGCGGCGGGATGAGGTTTCCCCATACGCCCTTGGTGCTGATGGTCCGCAAGGAACACCTGACCAAGGACGAGCGGTGTCAAGGATGACCTGGTTGGATGTTGCTGATGATTGAAGGGAGTTCTGCATCGATTTTTATTTTTCACTTGTTGGTTTTGTTGCAGGTGATGATCCAGCCACCGGCGCCCAGCCTTTGACATGCTCCACCAAGGCCCTTAGCTTGCGCGGCTGGTTTCTGCGACTGGGGTAGTAGAGGTAAAAACCGGGGAAGTAGGGCAGGTAGCTGTCCAGCACCGAGACCAGTTCCCCGCGTTCCAGGTAGGGCGCAAAGGTCTCCTCCATGCCGATGGTGATGCCGCCATCGGCCAGCGCGGTGCGCACCATCAGCAGCATGTCATTGGTGGTGACACGGGGGGCGACCGCTAGGCTGAAGTCTCGCCCGTCTTCCTGGAATTCCCAGCGGTAGGGGGCGAGCTCCAGCTCGGCGCGCCAGCCGATGCAGCGGTGGCCCAGCAGGTCATGGGGGTGCTGGGGCGTTCCGTGAGCGGACAGGTAGGCAGGGGTGGCGACGACCACCTGGCGTTGCGGCCCCGTCAGCGGGATGGCGATCATGTCCTGCTCGATGACTTCACCGAGGCGCAGGCCGGCATCGAAGCCACCTGCAATGATGTCGGATTCGTCATCGGTGACGGTGACATCCAAGGTGATATGTGGGTGGGCGGCGGCAAAGGCGCTGATCAAGGGGCCGGACAGAAAGCGCTCGGCGATGGAGGTGACCGCCACGCGCAGCAGCCCGCGCGCCGGGCCTTCTTCAGATACTTCTTCAAGCGCCACCTGTACGGCGGCCAAGGGGCCGCTGATTTGCTGGTGCAGTGTCTGGCCAGCCTCGGTCAGGCGCACATGGCGGGTGGTGCGGTGGACCAGCGCAATGCCCAGTTGGTCCTCCAGCTTGCGCATGGCCTGGCTGACGGCAGAGCGTGTCACGCCCAACTGATCGGCAGCAGCACGGAAGTTTTGTGCTTTGGCCACCGCCAAAAAGCAGTGGAGCAGGTGGAGTTCGTCTTTCATTGGTTAGAAAGTCTAACCAAATTGTGCAGCATTGGTGCACTTCTCTGATCAAGACAAGTTGCCTACAGTTTGAACTTTCCAACGCCATTGCAGAAAGTTCTCCATGAAAAACGTGCTCGACAAAGTCATTTTGATCACCGGTGCCAGCAGCGGTATCGGTGAAGCCACCGCCAAGCTGCTGGCCGCGCACGGCGCCACCGTCGTGCTCGGCGCCCGCCGGGTCGACAAACTGGACCAGATCGTGGCCGATATCCAGAACGCAGGCGGTGTGGCCGAAGCGCTGGCGCTGGATGTGACCCAGCGTGCGCAGCTGCAGGCCTTTGCCGACCATGCACTGATTCGCCATGGGCGCATCGACGCCATCATCAACAACGCCGGCGTGATGCCCTTGTCACCGCTTGCCGCATTGCGGGTGGACGAGTGGGACTGGATGATCGATGTGAACATTCGCGGTGTGCTGCACGGCATTGCGGCGGTGTTGCCCACCATGCGCCAGCAGGGCTTTGGGCATGTCGTGAACATTGCCTCCATCGGTGCGCATGCGGTGTCGCCCACCGCCGCCGTCTACTGCGCGACCAAGTACGCGGTCTGGGCCATCTCGGAAGGCCTGCGGCAGGAAAGCAGCGACATCCGCGTGACCACGATCAGCCCCGGGGTGACGGAGTCGGAGTTGGCGGAAACCATCACGGATGCCGCTGGCCGCGAAGAGATGAAGGAGTTCCGCAAGGTGGCGATCAGCGCATCGGCGATCGCACGGGCCATCCATTTTGCGATCTCGCAGCCGGCGGATGTGGATACCAGCGAGATCATCATGCGGCCTACGGCGAGCCCGCATTGAAGCTGTTTGTTGCCTCCGGCCTGACAAGGCCAGCACAGCAGCTCCCGTTTTTAAAAAAGGCCGTGCCCCGCCGGATAGTGGACACGGCTTGGTTGGTTTCTGTAGCCATGCGCGCTTTAGTGCCGGCTGTGGCCCTTTACCAGTACCCAAAAAACGTCTGGCCTTAGGCCGATGGATGCTTTCGAGGTGATCGGCGTGCGCCAAACCAGCCCACGGCCGCCAATGCTGCACTCAGCAAAGCCACGAGCCATTGGTTGAGCACCGGGACCGCTTGGGGTGTGGGGGCTCGGGGCGTCACCTCAACGGCTGACGATGGGGGCGTGGTTTCTCCGTTGGAGAGGTGGGCCACGGCCTGGCAGGAGTAGCTGACGCCATTGGCGAGCCCATTCAATGCCACTGGTGGAGTTACCGCCTGTGCCTGTATGTTCCCCGCTGATGAGGTGCATTGCACGTCGTAGTTCAACACGCTTACTCCCGCCATCAACGGGGCCGGCGGGTCGATGGCCAACGTGATGGTTTTGTCGCTGGCCGTTGCGCTGGTGATGGTCGGTGCCGTTGCTGCGGCAAGCTTCAAAACCACCTGTGCCTGTGTGCATGGCAATGCTCCGCCGGGCCCGGCGCAGACTTGGTATTCGAAGCCAGTACCTGAAAAGCCTGCGGCCGGAGTGAAGCTGAAGCTTCCGTCAGGGTTGAGGGATACGTTGCCTTGCGATGGTGCCGGTGCAGACACAAGCGTGTATTCAGCATCGCTGAAGGCATGGGGGTCATTGAGGCGAACACTGTCGTTGATCACGCCATTCACCATGAACTCGTCGTCGGCGGCCGTTATCGGAGTGAGGCCCGTGATGACCATATCCCGGAACTGTTGATTCTGGCTGGCGCCCCCGGTTGATGCGCTCAGTCCCAGTTTGAAGCTTGCGGGGACGGCGTTGATGCCATTAATGGGTGTTCCGCCAATGACAATATCTTTGCTCCAGATTTCGACGCCATCGATGGAAACCGTCAAGCGGATATCGGGTGCAGGCGTGATCGTCACACGGACATGCTTGGGGGCGGATCGGTTGGCAGATAGGTTTCCGCTGTAGGGCATCTCTCCCAGCCACGGGTTGCTGCTGCTGGAGCCACGCATACCCAGATGGTTTGACGATGTGCCGAAGCCGGAATTTCCCAAACCTCCACCATAGTGGTCAAATCCCAAACCGACATAGGCACCCAGCATGGTGTTGTAGCCCAGCTGTGAGCCGCCCAGTCCCAGATTGGCGGCTTGGCTCCCATCCATCAGGAACACCGTGAACCCATCTCCTTGACCAAATGCCGGTGTCAGAGAGCCGCCATTGTTGGTCGATAGGTACATGGCGTAATCAAATTCGACATCCAGGCCGGCAGCACTGCTAACGGGGGAGTTGAATACTGCGGCCCCGATTTGGCTCCCCGCATTTGGTGTTATTTCGAGCCAGCCGTTACCTGCACTGTCATTGTCTGCCCCTACTGCCGTAGACGGTGTTGGTGACGCTGTGAGCCTGGCTGAGCCCAACAAAGACCATGCGGCAGCCTGGTCACTTCTGAATGGCTCCGAGACAAACGTCTGTGCATTTGACGCTGTGCCGAAAACGAAGAGTGCTGATACAGCGATGGACTTTGAGATCGGTGTCATGACTTGGCCAGAATCCTTGATGGACTTTGTTTGGAAATGTAACTTTAAATTTTCTTCCCGCCCATTCCTGTTGTCAATCGCTTAAATCAGTGAAAGGGAATACCCTGGGTAATATTGAAAAAGCACGCGGAGAAATTTCTCAATACCGTTGTACGTCGTCAAGATGAAAATATGTGGTGGGATGCCGCATGCATTATTAAAAAATACTCACCGAAAATCCCGGCTCCGAATCCGCAGGCTGTCAAACCAATCCGACGCATCCCGCAGCTGGTGCGTATGCAGTGTTTCCCACTGCCGCTGTCTACTGCGCTGTCAAGTTGAGGGCAATGCAAAGCGCTGGTATTCGTGTGCTATTCGTCACTCCTGAGCCAAGGTCTGTGGCCGAACCCAGTAGCGATGCGCTCATGCAAGCTATTGGCTCATGTCCAAGGCCAGAATGTCTTTGTCGGTGTTTGCATCTTCGGGTGCGAAGCAGTGCAGTGAGCCATCTTGTGCGTTGATGAACAACCTTCCGCAAGACCGACACTGCCACATTGTTCGTGTGGATGCTTGGAAGATGCTTCGCGCGCGCATGTATGCGTCGTCCTTGCTCAATTTGCCATCGGCAATCGGGTCGATGACTTGCTCGTCAATTGCATCAAGCGCGACAAACCGACTCTGATCAGGCATTAAATGGGCTTTGTGGGATAACTGGTCGGTGCTATCAACAATGAGAGCGCCACAGCGGCATGGGATTTTCAAAATTGAGCCTTTAGTTGGGTGCGATTGGAATGACGGTTCGGCATCTGGCAGGGCACGATGTGGGGCGTTCAAGCTGAAGCTGTCATGCCAATGCTGAAGTCTTGCCGGACTGCCGCAGCATACCCTTGTGCTTCGGCATGAGTCTCATGGGCACCCAAAGCTAGGCTTAGGAGTCGGTGTGAATCCAATCCATCGGCGTCCACCCCCTTCACCGAAAATCCCGGCTCCGAATCCGCAGGCTGTCAAACCAATCCGACACATCCCGCAGCTGGTGTGCGATCAGGTTGCCGACCTCGCCGCTGCGCTGCCAGCGGCCTTGCACGGCCAGGAACTGGGCGTGCAGCAGCGCGTCGCGCTGGGCGCTGCGCAGGTGGGGCCAGCAGATGACTTGCAGGTTGCCGGTTTCGTCTTCCAGGGTGATGAAGATGACGCCTTTGGCGGTGGGCGGCTGCTGGCGCAGGGTGACGATGCCGCAGGCGCGCACCCAGCTGCCGTCGCGGGCTTCGCGCAGCTCTGCCTGGGTTTGGAAGCGGTGGCGCTGCAGGCGCTCGCGCAGCAAGGCCATGGGGTGGCGGCGCAGGCTCAGGCCCAGCGCGGCATAGTCCCAGTGGATGTCTTCCTGCTCGCTGGCGGCGGGCAACTGTAGCTCGTCTTCGTCGATGGGGGCGGCGCGCAGCAGGCGGCTGTGGTGCAGCGGCGCAGAGGCCTGCCAGAGCTGGTTGCGGCGGTGGCCTTCGAGGCTGGCCAGTGCGTCGGCGGCGGCCAGGTACTTCATCGCCGGGGCATCGAGCTGGGCGCGGCGGGCCAGGTCCTGGGCGCTGACAAAGGGGGCGGCGTCGCGGGCCTGCAGCAGGCGCGCGGCCTGCGTCTGCTGCAGCTGCTTGACCAGGCGCAGGCCCAGGCGCACGGCGGGATAGGGGCCGCTGGAAGGCTCGGTGCTGCAGTCCATGCCGCTGTGCATCACATCGACGGGCAGTACCTGCACGCCATGGCGCTTGGCATCCTGGATCAGCTGGCTGTTGCTGTAAAAGCCCAGCGGCTGGCTGTTGATCATGGCCACCAGAAACTCGGCCGGGTAGTGGCATTTGATCCAGGCGCTGAAATACACCAGGATCGCAAAGCTGGCGGCATGGCTTTCAGGAAAACCGTATTCCGAAAAGCCCTGGATCTGTTGAAAGATCGACTCGGCAAAGGCCTGCGAGTAGCCGTTGCCGGTCATGCCGTTGATGATCTTGTCGTAGTACTTTTGCAGATTGCCGGTGCGGCGCCAGGCCGCCATCGAGCGGCGCAGCTGGTCGGCCTCGCCGGCGCTGAAGCCGGCCGCATCGATGGCGATCTGCATCACCTGCTCCTGGAAGATGGGCACGCCCAGGGTGCGCTCCAGCGCCGGGCGCAGCAGCTCGCTTTCGTACTGCACTTTCTCCAGCCCCTGGCGGCGGCGCAGATAGGGGTGGACCATGCCGCCCTGGATGGGGCCGGGCCGCACCAGCGCGACCTCGATCACCAGGTCGTAGAACTTTCGCGGCCGCAGGCGCGGCAGCATGCTCATCTGGGCGCGGCTCTCGATCTGGAAGACGCCGATCGTGTCGGCCGCGCAGATCATGTCGTAGGTGGGTTCGTCGCCGTGCGGGATATCGCCCAGCGCAAAGCTGCGGCCCTGGCGTGCGCCCACCAGGTGCAGCATTTTTTGCAGCGCGGTGAGCATGCCCAGCGCCAGCACATCGACCTTGAGCAGGCCGACGGCATCGAGGTCGTCCTTGTCCCACTGGATGACGGTGCGGTTCTCCATGCTGGCGCGCTCGATCGGCACGATGCGCGAGAGCGGGCCCCGGGTGAGCACAAAGCCGCCCACATGCTGGGACAGGTGGCGCGGAAAATCGCGCAGGGTTTCGACCAGCTCCTGCAGCTGGCGCACGGCCAGGTCGCCCGCCTGCAGGCCGCACTGGGCCAGCGCTTCGGCCCGCAGCAGCTCGTCGTCCCAGCGCGAATGGTCGCGTGCCAGCAGGTCAATGCTGGGCAGCGCAAAGCCCAGCGCCTTGGCCACATCGCGGATCGCGGATTTGCGCCGGTAGCGGATGACCACGGCGGTGAGGCCGGCGCGGTGCAGGCCGTATTTCTTGTACAGGTACTGGATGACCTCTTCGCGCCGGGCATGCTCGAAGTCCACATCGATATCGGGCGGCTCGTTGCGCTCCTTGCTGATGAAGCGCTCGAACAGCACTCGGGTCTTGTCTGGATCGACCTCGGTGATGTGCAGGCAATAGCAGACCGCCGAGTTGGCGGCCGAGCCCCGGCCCTGGCAGAGGATGTCCTTGCTGCGGGCAAAGCGCACGATGTCGTAGACGGTCAGAAAGTAGTGCTCGTACTGCAGCTCGGAGATCAGCGCCAGCTCTTTCTCCAGGGTGGCCTGCACCTTCGGCGGCGTGCCTTGCGGCCAGCGGCGGGCCGCCCCTTCGTAGCTGAGCTGGCGCAGGTAGGCCGCCGGTGTGAGCTGGGGCGGCACCACCTCGTCGGGGTACTGGTAGCGCAGCTCGGTCAGCGAGAACTGGCAGCGCGCTGCAATGCCCAAGCTGGCCTCCAGCAGATCGGGCGGGTACATCTGCGCCAGCCGCAGCCGGCTGCGCAGGTGCTGCTCGGCATTGGGCTGCAGCGCGTAGCCGCAGTCGGTCAGCGGTGTGCGCAGGCGGATGGCGGTCAGCACATCCTGCATGGGCTTGCGCGAGCGCACATGCATGTGCACATTGCCGGCAGCTACCAGCGGCGCGCCGCTGCTGCTGCCCGCTGCGCGCATCTGCGCCAGCCAGGCCTCGTCGCCCAGGCTGCGGTCCAGCTGCACGGCCAGCCAGCAGCGGCCGGCAAAGTGCTGCTGCAGCCAGGCGGCCTGGGCCTGGATTTGCGCTGGGCTGGCCTGGCGGCTGGGAGCCAGCAGCAGCAGGCAGTCTTGCAGCGCGCGCGGGTGGATGGCCGATTGCGCCAGCGCATAGCTGCCCTTGGGCGATTTGCGCCGCAGCTGGGTGATGAGGGCGCAGAGGTTGCCGTAGCCATGCAGGTTGCAGGCCAGTGCCACCAAGGTGAAAGCGGGTGCGGCCGTATCGCTGGGCTGCACCTCGAACTGCGCGCCGACGATCAGCGGCAGCCCGCAGTCACGCGCTGCGACATGGGCACGCACGATGCCGGCGAGCGAGCATTCATCGGTCAGGGCCAGCGCGCGGTAGCCCTGGGCGTGGGCGCGCTCGACCAGCTCATGCGGGTGGCTGGCGCCGCGCAGAAAGCTGAAATTGCTCAGGCACCACAGCTCGGCGTAGTGGGGGATGGTGAGTTTGGGACGCGTGGCCATGGCTCTAGACGGGTGCGGCGCTGCTCAGGCAAAACGGCCATGCAGAAACCAGGCACCGCTGTTGGCGGACAAGCGGGTGTGGAAGATCCACAGCAAGCCGGCATGTGGGCTGTGGGCGACCCAGTAATCGCGCAGCGCGGTGTGGGCGGTTTGGGTGATGGGGGCGGGTTTGGGCGGGCTTTCGCGGTCATTTCGGTGATCGCGGTGGTCGCTGCCGGGGGCCGCCTCGTCGATGTGGGTGTCTCCATCCGCACCGCTCACCGGCAAAAAGCCGGGGCTGCGGTGCCACCAGCCGCCTTCAATGCGTTGCGGGCCCAGCAGCAATTGCAAGGGGCCGTGGTAGAGCGGCCGGCTCTGCTTGTCCTGCAGCAGTTGCAGCGGCGTGGGTAGCAAGAAGCTGGGTTGGGCAAGGGGCGGCACATGGAGTGGTACATGGGGCTGTGCAGCGGGTGGGGCGGCCTTGGCCTTGCCGGCGGGTTGCGCGGGCAGCCACTGCACCTGCCACTCGGGGCGGTGGTCGGGCCGCAAGAGCGGGCGCTGCACCTGGTCGGCACCCAGGCGGGCGGTGATGCGTTCCAGCACCTGCTCCAGGCTTTCGCCATCGGCGGTTTTGTCAGGCAGCAGGCTGGCGCTGCGCTCTTGCAGCGCTTCGGGCGTATCGGCATGCAGGCTCAACTCGCCCACCGGGGCTTGCAGTTCCACATGGGCCAGGTGCTCCTGCAGCAGGCGGCACAGGTGCTGCAGATCGCGCGTGGTGCTGGCGGTGTGGATGGTCAGCTCGCCGCCATCGCCCACATGGCGGGAGCGCATCGCATCGTGGCACCAGCGCAGCCGGAAGCTGCGCACGCCTGCACGCTGCGCCGCCAGCCAGCCGCACAGCTGCAGCAGCAGGTGGCGCGCACCCTGCATCAGCGCATCGGCCTGGTCGATGCGCATGGGCAGCTCCAGCCGGGCATCGAAACGGGCAGGCAGGCTGATCCAGGAGTAGCGGTCGGGCAGCAGGCCATGGGCCTGGTCGAGGGCGGTCAGGATGCCGGTATCCATGCGCCGGGCCAGCGCCCCCCGGGGCAGTGCATGGACGGCGCCCAGGCTCTGGCAGCCCAGCTGGCTCAGCAGCTCGGCATGCCGGGCCACTGCATCGATGGCATGCAGCGGCAAAGGGGCCAGCACCTGCGGCAGCGGCTGGCCCATGCCGTGGCGGATACCGCAGCGCGCCAGCGCAATCGCGGCCAGGCTGGTGGGGGCCCAACTGATGGCTTGCACGCCCAGCTCGCGGCTCTCGCGCAGCAGGCGCCGGGCCAGTGGCTGGCGGCCGCCAAACAGGCGCTCGCTGGCTGACAGCTCCAGCACCAGTGCATCGCCAAAAACCGTGTCCGATGGCACGCAGGCCAGGCGCGGCGTGAACTGCTGCGCCCACAGCGCCAGGCCTTGCATATCGGCCAAGGGCGTGGCGTGGGCAGCTTCAGTGGAGCAGGCTGGACTGGCGCGCGCGCTGGCTGCGGGGCAGGGGAAGTGGGGCAGCAGGGCGGCCCAGATCGGTGTCATGGTATGGCAAGCTAAGGGCAGTGTTGGAGGATGAGACGGAAACGGCAGCGGTGGCCGGTTGGGGCAGCGGCACGGTGCCAGGCCACAGCCGGGCGGGCAGCACGGCTTGCAGGCTGGGCGGCACGGCAGGCAGCTCCAGCGTGCCCTGGTGCACGGGGCCCCGGCGTTTGAGCAGCTGCAGCTGCAGTGACCACGGCTGGCTGCTGCGCACCAGCAGCCGCAACGGGGCGGCGGAGGCCTGGTGCTGGCTGCTCTCGGGTCGAAAGACAAAGACGGGCCCTTCAAACTGCTGGGCACTGATTTGCAGGCGGCGTATCTGCTCGGGCTGCACCTGGGGCAGCCAGGCCAGCAAGGCCGCTGCGGCATTGGCTTTGAGCAGTTGCTCCAGCGCCCAGAGCTGGTCTTGCGGGCGGCTGCTGTGTATCCATACCAGCTGCCCGGGCGCCAGGCCGCTCTGGGCCAGCCCGCTGGCGTGGGGCGGCAGTGGCGGGCCCAGCGCGATGACGGGCTTGTGCGCTGGGCACTGCTGCAGGCCTCGGCCGGTCAGGCGCCACTCCAAGGTGCCGGCCTGGGGCTGCAGCACCTCGGTCAGGCACTGGCTGGGCCAGCCCTTGCCAGGCAGCTCGGCATCGAGTGCATCCCAGCCGGTGGGGATGCCCGCCATCGGCGCGCGCACCATGTGATCGCCCCGCCAGAGCTGGACGTTCACCGCGGGCGGCAAGGACAGGGCATCGAGTTTGGGCATGGCAACTAACTGTATATATGTACAGTATAAGAGCTAGCGCAGCGGCAATGTGTAACAAGCGCCGGGCAAGCCGCGGGCGACTGGGCTGGAAAGTGAGTGTCTGCCTTTCAAAACAACCCCCTGCAGCTTTCTTTTGAAGCTGACAGCCAGCCCGGGTAAGATCGCGGTACATGCAAATACCAGAACCCCACGACTCTGCCGACCGCCCTGCGCCGCCGTCTTCTGCCGCCTCTGCACGGCGTGCGGCGGTGGTCGATGGGGTGGCCGTCGATGGCCTGACGCCAGTGCCGCATCTGGAGCGCAAGGCCGGGGCATTGCTGTTGTTTACCCTGCTGCTGATCCTGGGCTCGGCCTTTTATCTGATGTATGCGCGCGGCGTCTTCGAGCCCAAGCAGTCGCTGATCCTGACGGCCGATGATTCCGAGGGTGTCTCCATCGGTCTGGACATGACTTTCTCCGGCTTTGCGATTGGCAAGGTCAGCAAGATCGAGCTGGCGCCCGATGGCACGGTGCGCATCCATGTGGATGTGCCCGAGAAAGATGCGCACTGGTTGCGCAGCAGCAGCGTGTTCACGCTGGTCAAGGGCCTGGTGGGGGGCACGACGATCAAGGCCTATTCGGGCATTCTGGACGACCCGCAGCTGGAGGATGGCGCCGTGCGCGCGGTGCTGTCGGGCGATGCGACGGCCGAGCTGCCGCAGCTGATGAGCAATGCACGCCAGCTGCTGGAGAACCTGAACATGATGACCTCGGCCGGCTCGGCCTTGGGTGGCACCCTGGAGCAGCTGCGTGACCTGAGCACCAAGCTCAACGGCCCCAGCGGCGCGCTGGGCGTGGTGATGGGTGGGGATGCCGAGGCGCGCAAGATATCGCAGACCCTGGACCGCACCAACCAGCTGCTGGCGCGCCTCGATGGCCTGGCCAAGAATGCCGACAAGCAGGTGTTTGGGGCCGATGGCGTGATGCCCGAAGTGCGCGCCACGGTGCAGCAACTCAATGCCGTGCTCGGCGATGTGCGCGGCAGCCTGAAGAAGGTGGATGCGGTGCTGGTGGAGGCCCAGGCCGTGGGCGCCAATGCCAAGGATGCCACCAGCCAGCTGGGTGATTTGCGTGCCGATGTGGAGGCCAATCTGCGCAAGGTCGAAGGCATGCTGACCGAGTTGAACCGCAAATGGCCGTTTGCCAAAAAGGATGCCGAGGTGCGACTGCCATGAGTACCGTGCTTGCCATCACCGCCCGCCTGGCCGCAGCCTTGCTGGCCGCCGCTGTGTTGGGCGGCTGCGCCAGCGGCAAGAAGGCGCCCGACTGGGCGATCAACGAACAAGGCGCTGCCGAACGCGCGACCGATGCCTACCTGTCAGGCAACCAACGGGTGGCAGAGGCCGAATGGCGGCGTGCGCGTGACGAGGTAAGCCGCACGGCCCGGCCCGATCTGCTGGCCCGGCTGGAGCTGGCGCGCTGCGCTGCGCAGGTGGCTGCCTTGGAGGCTGCCCCTTGCACGGGCTTTGAGGCCGTGGCCCAGGATGCTGCCGATGCCGAGCAAGCCTATGCCCGCTATCTGCAGGGCCAGTTGGCTGCTGGCGATGTGGCGCTGCTGCCCAAGGCCCAGCAGGCAGTGGCGCCGCTGGCACCGGAGCAAGCAGCCGCTGCGCTGGCCGCTATGGAAGACCCGCTCTCGCGCCTGGTCGCGGCCGGCGTGCTGGCGGTGCGCGGACCGGTGCCGATGGCGGTCGTCACCCAGGCGGTCGATACCGCCTCGGCCCAAGGCTGGCGCCGTGCCGTGATGGCCTGGCTGATCAACCAGCAGCGCCTGGCGCGCGCGTTGGGCGATACGGCACTGGCCGACCAGGTGCAGCGCCGCCTGGACCTGCTGCAGGCCACGCAGAAGTAAGCCCGCAGCCACTACAGCGCTGCATCCACTCACACTGACTGGCTCGTCGTCGTATCGGGCACTGGCTCTGGCTGCGTGCCGGGGTAAGGGTGCTCGGGGTTGCCGGGGTAGGGGTGTGCCGGCTCACTGGGATAGGGGTGCTGCGGGTTGCCCGGGTAGGGGTGCAAAGGGCTGGGCTCATACGTGCCCGGCTCACCAGGCGCCGGCTGCGGCTGGCCGGGAATGGGGGGCTGGGCAGGGGACGGACTGGGCTCGTAGGGTTGGGGCATGGTGGCTCTCCTGGTGCAGCTGGTGGAGCCGCTGGCGCACCGGCGCATACGGCTGGATTCAGCATGGGGCAAAAGCCCAGTGTTGCAAGCGCAGGGGCCAGGCCGTGTAGGTCTGCGTAGCGCGCGGGGGTACGCCCAGTGCCGTTACGCCATGTGTGAAGCGGAACAATGTATTGGGAAGCGTTTTTCCGACATGCAGCGCTGTGCGCCAGGGCTACTCTGAAAGCCTGTTCAGCGATTGGAGGACGCCATGCGCCACCTGCACCCCATGTTTCTCGCCCTGGTAGGGGCCCAGGCCCAGAAGCCCGTTCCCACCACCCCCAAGAAGCCACGGCCAGGCGGCGGTGGCCCGCCCGCCGATGGTGATCCTTCCCAATGACGGAGCCCGGCAACGCGGTGGGGCCATGACCACGGACCGCCCCATACCGCCTCCGCCCTCATCCCTGCCTGCACCCACCCAAGGAGTTTTGTGATGCCCCAAGGAGATAAATCCGCTTATACCGATAAGCAAAAACGCATGGCTCGCCATATCGAGAAAAGCTACGAGAAAAAAGGCGTCTCGGAAGACGAGGCTGCCTCACGCGCCTGGGCCACGGTGAACAAGGAAACCGGTGGCGGCAAGCGCTCCGGATCCGGCCGGGGCAAGGCAACAGGGCCGGGCTCGCAGCTCGCAGCCGCGCGCTCGGCTGCTGCCAAGAAAGCCGCCGCCAGCCGCAGCCCCGAGGCTCGATCCGCATCGGCTAAAAAAGCAGCGGCCACCCGCAAGCGCAACGCCGCTGCCAAGAAGAAATAAGAACAGGCCAGCCACCGGGTGGTGTGCTGGCCTGTTGCGTTGCCGGTCTAGACCGGTTCCGGATCCTTCACCGGTGGCTCATGCCCGGGTTCCTCGATAGGCAAGGTGCTGTCGGGCGGATCGATGGGCTCGGGCTTGGGCAGATCCGGCGGTGGTGGCGCCACCGGCGGCTGAGGGGGCGTGGTAGGGGTTGGCATGGCGGCCTCCTTTCTGCCTTCTTTGTACTGCGCGGTGTGGCGGCCGTATGTCGGACAAGCTTGTCAGCGGGTAAGTGCATGTAGGGCTGTCGAGGTTGATGTTGCAGTGGTCTGCCGCTGCGCGATGCCGTTTCATTTTTTCCAAGTTCAAGATCCAAGGAGTTTCAGCATGAGCCCATCCAACAGTCCATCCCAAAAGAGCGTCAGCAAGAAGCCTTCGCCAGAAAAGCGCTCGGTCGAGGAAGTGGTGGCTGCGCAGCAGCGCATCCAGCAAGAGCAAGGCCAAAACGACGCGCGGGACAAGGCGGCCAAAGCGTCCAAAAAAGCCAAGAGCAGCAAGGACGATAAAACCAGCAAAAAGACCGCACCCGGCCCCGGCCATGAGGTGCCCACGCCACCGATGCCCGGCAAAAAGCTGGCCAAGCCCGGCCTTGAGAAAGCGCTGGATCTGCAGCCGCTCTATCTGGCAGAAAACTACCGGGGCAGCGGCAAGCTGGAGGGCAAGACGGCGGTCATCACCGGCGGAGACTCGGGCATTGGCCGGGCGGTGGCGGTGCTGTTTGCGCGCGAGGGCGCCAATGTGGCGATCCTCTACCTGAACGAGCACGACGATGCCAAGGAAACCTGCCGCCTGATCGAGGAGGAGGGCCAGCAGAGTCTGGCGATTTCCGGCAATGTGCAGGACCCGCAATTTTGCGAGCAGGCGGTCAAGCAGGTGCTGAAGAAATTTGGTGCGCTCAATGTACTGGTCAACAACGCGGCATTCCAGCAGCATGCGGCCGACATTGAAGACCTGAACATCGAGCGGCTGGACGAGACCTTCCGCACCAATATCTTTGGCTACTTCCACATGGTCAAGGCGAGCATTCCTTATCTGCAGCGGGGTGATGCCATCGTGAACACCGGCTCGGTCACGGGTCTGAGCGGCAGCAAGGAGTTGCTGGACTACTCCGCAACCAAGGGTGCCATCCATGCGTTCACCAAGGCGCTGGCCCAGAACCTGATGGAGCGCGGCATCCGCGTGAATGCGGTGGCTCCTGGCCCCGTGTGGACGCCCTTGAACCCGGCCGACAAGGATGCGGAGGACCTGCGCGAGTTTGGTGCCGACACCCAGATGGGCCGCCCCGCGCAGCCCGAGGAGCTGGCACCCGCCTATGTGTTTCTCGCGTCGCAGGTGTGCTCCAGCTATATCTCAGGCATTGTGCTGCCGGTAACGGGCAGCGTGGGTGCATCCTGACCACGGGCGCAGGATCGCTGGCAACCTGTTGGCCTGCACCCGACCTGGTGTTGGCCCAGGTGTTGGCGCAGGCACCTGGTGGCGCTTGCTTGTTCCAAGACACGGATGCTTGAATTGATAATGAGAATGCATTATCATTTAAGCATCTGTTGCCGTTTTGGAGAAGCACTGCATGCAAGTTCTGTCGTCCCTCAAGGAAGCCAAGAAGCGCCACCGTGATTGCCAGGTGGTCAAGCGGCGTGGCCGCATCTATGTCATTTGCAAGTCCAACCCCCGCTTCAAGGCGCGCCAGGGTGGGGCAAAGAACAAGCACAAGCGCTGAGACGCCCAGGCTTTGCATGGGCCGCGGCCCATGCGCGCAGCGGAAGCGACGAATGCAGGCCGCTCACCGCCCTGCGTAGCGCAGGGCGGGGATATCAGCCAGCGCTGGGATGCTGCTGTGCATCCTGTTTCTGGCGCGCTTTTTCGGCCAGGATGTCGAACTCCTTGCGCAAGGCGTCCAGCTCCTCTTCGTCCAGCTCTTCGAGCGACAGCATGCAGTTGCGGGCCGGCTCGATGGCGCGGATCAGTTCATCCAGTTTGATCTGCATGGCCTCGGTGTCGCTGTTCTGGGTGGACTGGATCAGGAACACCATCAAGAAGGTGACGATGGTTGTGCCGGTGTTGATCACCAGCTGCCAGGTGTCATTGAAGCCGAAAAACGGACCGCTGACCGCCCACAGCACAATCACCAGGACAGCACCGACAAAGCACACCGGCCGGCCACTGAACTTGGCGACGGCGCGGGCAATTTTGTTGAAGGCGGAATGCTTGGTTTTCATGGGAGAACTCCTTCGATCGCAGATGGCGACCAGCATAGAACCAAGCGGCTGGGGCGAGGCTGCCTCAGCAGATCAAGTGGCTGTAGGAGGGCGGCGGCATTCCTGCTGCAGCCATTCGCCAAAGCGCTGGTAGCTCTCCATGTCGCTGCGCCAGGTGGGCGCGCAGAGGTAGTAGCCCAGCGGGCTTTCAAAGCGCTGGCCAAAGGGCTCGACCAGTTTGTGCGATGCCAGCGGCTCCTGCAGCAGGCAGCTGGGCACCAAAGCCACGCCCAGGCCGCCAATGGCCGCCTGGATGATGAGGGTAAAGAGGTTGAAGCCGGGGCCGATGCGTGCCCCTTCATAGGGGCCGGCATAGGCGGTGAACCAGTCGTCCCAGGAGGTGGGCAGCTCGATGTGCTGCAGCAGGCTGCACTGCTTGAGGTCGCTGAAATGCACGATCGGGTGCTGCTGCAGGTAGCTGGGCGAGCAGACGATGCTGGTCTCGCGCCCGATCAGGTACTGGGCATCGGCAATCGGCCAGTCGCCGTAGCCGTACTGGATGGAGGCATCGAAGCCATCGACGGTCTCGGCGCTGTCGGTGGTGCTGTAGCGCACAAAGTGGATGGCGATGTGCGGGTTGCTGGCGCGAAAGCTCTCCAGCCGGGGAAACAGCCAGTTGGCCGCAAAGGTGGGCGCGACCGACAGGCTGAGCAGATGGGCGTTCTGCGCCGTGGAGATGACCTGGGTGGTGGCGCGTTCGAGCGATTCCATCGCTGGGCGCACGAGCTTGAGGTAGTTCTCGCCAATATGGGTCAGCGCCAGCCCATGGCTGCGGCGCATGAACAGCGGATGGCCCAGGTAGGCCTCCAGGCCCGCAATGTGGCGGCTGATGGCGCTTTGCGTGACGAACAGCTCTTTGGCGGCCTTGGAAAACGACAGGTGCTGCGCCGACAGCAGGAAGGCGTTCAGCTCGGAGATCGTGGGGCAGCGACGGCGCATGGGGTATGAGCTCCACTCATGACGGTAGAAAAAATTGGCAGATGCATGACCTCATGTCATTGCCACATATTGTTGCAGCTTGGCTAGAGTTCGGGGCATTAGAGGCAACCATGGCGCTGTGAACGCCAAATCCGATTATGCAATCCACCCTGATCCGCAATGCCAAGATTCTCGACACCAGGCATCTCGTATTGACTTCTACTCATACCATTTGGGTGCGCAACGGTCTGATCGAAAGGATCAGTGCCGAAGACTTCGAGGTGGCCGATGCCACCGTCATCGATGCCAAGGGGATGACCCTGATGCCCGGCCTGATCGACTGCCACGTGCACGTGATGGCCTCGGGCTTCAACCTGGGTGCGGTTGCCAATCTGCCCAATGCGCTGGCGCTGCTGCGCGCGCTGCCCATCATGAAAGGCATGATCGACCGGGGCTTTACCTCGGTGCGCGATGCCGGTGGTGCCGACTGGGCGCTGGCCGAAGGCGTGCGTACCCGCCAGGTGGCCGGCCCGCGCTTGTTCTGCGCCGGCAAGGCGCTGTCGCAAACCGGCGGCCATGGCGATTTCCGGGCGCGCAATGACACGCTCGACCCCTGCTCCTGCGCCTACAAGATCGGCAATATCGGCAAGGTGGTTGATGGCGTTGACGCCTGCCGCCTGGCGGTGCGCGAAGAGATTCTGAAGGGTGCCACCCAGATCAAGGTGATGGCCTCGGGCGGTGTGGCGTCGCCCAACGATCCGATCAACAACCTGGGCTTTTCGGTGTCGGAGCTGACCGCCATCGTCGAAGAGGCCCACAATGCGAACACCTATGTGATGGCCCATGCCTATACGCCCCAGGCCATCACCCGTGCCATCGAGTGCGGCGTGCGCACCATCGAGCACGGCAACCTGGTCGATGCACCCACCGCCAAGCTGATGCAGGAAAAGGGTGCCTACATGGTGCCGACCCTGATCACCTACGAAGGCCTGGCCAACGACGGCGCCAAGTACGGTCTGCCCGACGAGTCGGTGCAAAAGATTGCCAAGGTGCGCACCAACGGCCTCAAGGCGCTGGAAGTGCTGGACGCCGCCGGCGTGAAGATGGGTTTTGGCAGCGATCTGCTGGGCGAGACGCACTACATGCAATCGGACGAACTGGTGCTGCGCGCCAAGGTGCTGGGCCATGCCAAGGTGGTGCAGCAGGCAACGCTCATCGGCGCCGAGATTCTGAACCACGAAGGCCTGCTGGGCGAAGTGGTGGAGAACGCCTATGCCGATTTGCTGCTGGTCGATGGCAACCCGCTGGAGGATGTATCGGTGCTGACCCGGCATGACACGGCGATCAAGCTGATCATGCGCGACGGCTTCATCCACAAGAACGCCTGCTGATGGGCCTTTGAGCGAGCACCACTCTATGTATAACGCTTCCGAACGTCTGGAGCGGCTGCCTTTCAGCCGCTTCCATTTCATCTTGCTCATCATTGGCGGCCTGGGCCTGGCCTTCGAGGCGCTGGATGCGGGCATCATCGCCTTCATCCTGCCGTCGCTGCGCGAACAATGGGGGTTGACCGGCATCCAGGCAGGCTGGATTGCCAGCAGCACCTACGTGGGCTTTCTGGTGGGGGCGCTGCTGTCGGGCATGCTGGGCGACCGCTTTGGCCGCAAGGTCGTGATGATGTGGGCGCTGGTGCTGTTCTGCGTGGCCACCTTCATCAATGCCTTTGCCACCAATTTCCATGAGTTCTACATCTTGCGCATGATTGCCGGTGTGGGCATGGGCGCCGAGGGTGCCATCGTCGCCCCCTACCTGGCGGAGTTTGTCAGCAGCCGCTACCGGGGCCGCTTCACCGGCGCGCTGGCGGGTTTTTTCTCCTTTGGGTTTGTGATGTCGGCACTGCTGGGTTACTTCATCGTGCCGATGAGTGCCGATGGCTGGCGCTGGATCATGGTCATCGCCTCGGTGCCGGTGGTGTTTCTGCTGTGGATGCGCCGGGCGCTGTTCGAATCGCCCCGCTGGCTGGAAGAGATGGGCCGCCGTGAAGAGGCCAGCCGGATCTGTACTGCCATTGAAGCGCAGGTCCAACGCAGCAGCGGCAAGCCGCTGCCCGAACCGGTGAAGATGAGCCTGGCTGCAAAAGCAGCTGACTCCGCCGTGCAAGGCGCATGGGCCAAGCTGGCCACGTTGGTCAAGCCCCAGTACCTGCAAACCACCTTGGTGGTCTGGGTGTTCTGGATCACGGTGATGTTCTGCTACTACGCCTTCCTGGTCTGGATTCCGAGCCTGCTGGTGGCGCGTGGCTTTGCGGTGACCAAGAGCTTTTCCTTCACCATCCTGATCTACCTGGCGCAGATTCCAGGCTACTACTCGGCTGCCTACCTGAATGACAAGATCGGCCGCAAGTACACCATCCTGGCCTACATGCTCGTATCCTGCCTGGCAGCGCTGGGCCTGGCCTTTGCCGGTGCCGACCAGGAGATCATCCTGCTGAGCATGCTGCTGTCCTTTGGCATGAACGGCGTGATCGCCGGCCAGTACACCTACACCTCGGAGATCTACCCGACCTCGATCCGTGCCACCGGCATGGGAACGGCCTCGGCGCTGGCGCGGATTGGCTCGATTGCCTCGCCCACCATCGTGGGGGCCGCCTATCCGGTGCTGGGCTTTGGCGGCGTGTTTGCGCTGATGACCGGCGTGCTGTTTGTCGGCGGCATGGGCATCCTGCTGTTCGGCAAGAACACCCATGGCGTGTCACTGGAAGGAATTCAGCAATGAGCACCACCCATGTCCTGGGCCGCCTGGCCCATACCCTGGGCCAGAGCAGCGATGCCGGGCACCACTGGGCCGCGATTGCCGAGACCTGCCAGCAGCTGTTTGGCTACGGCCTGCTGACTGGCCTGGTTTATCTGCAGCAGGAAAAGCTGATGCGCCGCATCTATTCGTCCAACGAGGCCATCAGCCCGCTGGGCGGCTTCAAGGCCACCGGCAAGGGCCCCTGGTCGGACCGGGTGCTGGACCAGGGCCTGCCCTATATCGGGCGGGACGAGGCCGACATCCGCACCGTCTTCTCCGAAGCCGAGGACCTGGTCGCCCGGGGCCTGCATGCGGTGCTGAACATTCCCGTCTGGTATGGCGGTGAGGTGCTGGGCTCCATCAATATCCTGGGCCCGCGCGGCGCCTACAACGATGTGCCCGAGGCGCTGATCCACCTGGTGGCCGGCGTCTGCGTGCCGGCACTGGCTTCGGCCCGTGAAAGCGCCCGCGAGGCGGCGCGTGGCATTGACAGCGCCAGCCTGCAAAGCGTCTGAGCGCCGCCTTGGCAATACCGAAGCCCGCAAGGCCCCTGGCCCTGCGGGCTTTTATGCGCCTATGTGCCGCAAAGTACTGGCAGTGGCGCGCGCCAGACACAACACGCTCTAAAATCGCCGCCCATGGCTTCTAACAGTTCAGGGTTGTGGTCCTCGCCTGCCGTGCGCATGGGCGTGTCGATCAGCGTGGCAACCGGTTTATATGGCATCTCCTTTGGCGCGCTGGGGGTGGCGGCGGGCCTGTCGGTCTGGCAGACCTGCGCCTTGAGCCTGCTGATGTTTACCGGCGGCTCGCAGTTTGCGTTTGTCGGCGTGGTTGCAGGCGGCGGCGCGGGCGCTGCAGCCCTGGGCGCGGCCAGCCTGCTGGGGGTGCGCAATGCGGTCTACGGCATGCAGATGGCCGCCTTGCTGGGCCCGCGCGGCCTGGCGCGCCTGCTGTCGGCGCAGCTGACGATTGATGAATCGGCTGCCACCGCGCTGGGGCAGGCGGACAAGGACGAGCAGAAGCGGGGCTTCTGGACCGCCGGCGTGGGCGTCTACCTGCTGTGGAACCTGTTCACCGCTGCGGGCGCCTTGCTGGGCAATGCCCTGGGCGACCCGGGGCGCTGGGGGCTGGACGGTGCAGCAGTGGCCGCCTTCATGGGCCTGCTGTGGCCGCGCCTGACGCACAGGGAGCCCATTGCGCTGGCAGTGGTGGCTGCCAGCATTGCGATGCTGGCGGTGCCCTGGGTGGCGCCGGGCGTGCCTATCTTGATTGCAGCGGTGGTGGGCGCCGTCTGGGGCTACCATTCGCGCAGTAGCGGCCCCGCAGGGCAGGGCGCCGGTACGCAGGAGGCCGCACGATGAACGTGATGGCAGACATGGGCAACCACTGGTGGATCTGGGTGCTGCTGGCCAGCGCCGTGACCTATGGCACCAAGCTGCTGGGCTACAGTGTGCCGGCGCACTGGCTGCGCCACCCGCGCATGGCCCGGGTAGCCGGCGCGCTGACGATTGCGCTGCTGGCCGCCCTGACCGCCATGAACACCCTCGTCAGCGGCCAGCAACTGGTGCTGGATGCCCGCCTGGCTGCGCTGGCGGTGGCCATCATCGCGCTGGCGCTGCGCGCGCCATTTTTGCTGGTAGTGGTGCTGGGCGCGGCGGCATCGGCCTTGGTGCGGTTTTGGGGCTAAAAACCTAAAAGAAGTTATTGGGTATAATTGCAGGGTTTTGCATGGTGCAAGACGCACGTCGCAAGCTTTTCCGGCTGCGGCGCAAGTAACCAGAATGCCAGCGCAAGCCGGTGTTCCTATGAAGGAAAACACATGATCGCCGCATCTATCAAGGCCGAAGTTGTAAAGGCCAACGCACGTTCCGCTACCGATACGGGCAGCCCAGAAGTCCAAGTGGCTCTGCTGACCGCCCGCATCAACGAACTGACCCCTCACTTCAAGACGCACGCCAAGGACCACCACGGTCGCCGCGGCCTGCTGCGCATGGTGAGCCGTCGTCGTAAGCTGTTGGACTACCTCAAGTCCAAGGACGCTGACCGTTACACTGCACTGATCGCTAAGCTGGGCCTGCGTAAGTAAGCCCAGGGTGAGATGGAGACGCCTGAGTTAGTCCGCTAGCTCAGGCGTTTTTTACTTCAACGCCGCGCAAACAGAGCGAAGCTGTGTCATTCCAAGGGGGCTGAACCCCGGGTTCCAGGCCTTCAGCCTCCCTGGAATGGCATCGTGTTCTGCATGCCGGCTCCTGCTGAAAACCGACAGGTTTTTGGCTGTTTAACCAGGAGCAATCTATGTCCATATTCAACAAGGTCACCAAGACTTTCCAGTGGGGCCAGCACACGGTCACCATGGAAACCGGTGAAATCGCCCGCCAGGCTTCCGGCGCGGTGCTGGTCAACATCGACGACACCGTGGTGCTGGCTACCGTGGTGGGCTCCAAGATCGCCAAGGCCGGTCAGGACTTTTTCCCGCTGACCGTTGACTACATCGAGAAGACCTACGCTGCAGGCAAGATCCCTGGCAGCTTCTTCAAGCGCGAAGCCAAGCCCAGCGAACTCGAAACCCTGACCAGCCGTCTGATCGACCGCCCGATCCGTCCGCTGTTCCCCGAAGGTTTCTACAACGACGTGCATGTGGTCATCCACACCATCTCGCTGAACCCTGAAGTGGATGCCGACATCGCTGCGATGATCGCCGTGTCCGCTGCACTGTCCATCTCGGGCATTCCTTTCAACGGCCCTATCGGTGCTGCCCGCGTGGGTTACATCAACGGCGAATACGTGCTCAACCCCGGTCAGACTCAGCGCAAGGATTCGCTGATGGATCTGGTGGTGGCAGGCACCGAAGCTGCTGTGCTGATGGTCGAATCCGAAGCCCAGCAACTGCCTGAAGAAGTGATGCTCGGCGCCGTGGTCTATGGCCACGAGCAAGGCCAGATCGCGATCAACGCCATCCACGAACTGGTGCGCGAAGCCGGCAAGCCCGCATGGGACTGGGCTGCTCCTGCCAAGGACGAAGCGCTGATCGCCAAGGTGGGCGAGCTGGGCGATGCCGCCCTGCGCGACGCTTACCAGCTGCGCAACAAGCAAGCCCGTACGCTGGCCTGCCGCCAGGCTTACGCCGCTGTGAAGGCTGGCCTGACCGAGCAAGGCGTGGCCTTTGACGGCGTCAAGGTCGACGGCATGCTGTTCGACATCGAAGCGCGCATCGTGCGCTCGCAGATTCTGGCGGGTGAGCCCCGTATCGATGGCCGCGATACCCGCACCGTGCGTCCTATCGAGATCCGCTCGTCGGTGCTGCCACGCACCCACGGCTCGGCCCTGTTCACCCGTGGTGAAACCCAGGCGCTGGTGATCTCCACCCTGGGCACCGAGCGCGATGCACAGCGTATCGACGCCCTGGCTGGCGAGTTTGAAGACCGCTTCCTGTTCCACTACAACATGCCTCCCTTTGCCACCGGCGAAGTGGGCCGCATGGGCTCGACCAAGCGCCGCGAAATCGGCCACGGCCGTCTGGCCAAGCGCGCGCTGGCCGCGTGCCTGCCGTCGAAGGAAGAGTTCCCCTACACCATCCGCGTGGTGTCGGAAATCACCGAATCGAACGGTTCCTCGTCGATGGCTTCGGTCTGCGGCGGCTGTCTGTCGATGATGGACGCCGGCGTGCCGATGAAGGCCCACGTGGCCGGTATCGCCATGGGTCTGATCAAGGAAGACAACAAGTTTGCCGTGCTGACCGACATCCTGGGTGACGAAGATCATCTGGGTGACATGGACTTCAAGGTGGCCGGTACCACCAACGGCATCACCGCGCTGCAGATGGACATCAAGATCCAGGGCATCACCAAGGAAATCATGCAAGTGGCACTGGCGCAAGCCAAGGAAGCGCGCATGCACATCCTGGGCAAGATGCAAGAAGCGATGGGCGAAGCCAAGGCGGAAGTCTCGTCGTTTGCGCCCAAGCTGTACACGATGAAGATCAACCCCGAGAAGATCCGTGATGTGATCGGCAAGGGCGGCGCCACCATCCGTGCGCTGACCGAAGAGACCGGCACCCAGATCAACATCGAGGAAGATGGCACCATCACCATCGCCGCCACCGATGGGGCCAAGGCGGACGAAGCCAAGCGCCGCATCGAAGAGATCACCGCCGAAGTCGAAATCGGCAAGATTTACGAAGGCCCGATCGTCAAGATCCTGGAATTCGGTGCACTGGTGAACCTGCTGCCCGGCAAGGACGGTCTGCTGCACATCAGCCAGATCGCCCACGAGCGCGTGGAAAAGGTGACCGACTACCTGAGCGAAGGCCAGGTCGTCAAGGTCAAGGTGCTGGAGACGGACGAAAAGGGCCGTGTCAAGCTGTCGATGAAGGCGCTGCTGGACCGTCCAGCCGGCATGCCCGAGCGTGAGCCACGCGAGTTCCGTGAGCCACGCGGCGATCGGGGTGACCGCGGCGATCGCGCGCCTCGCCAGCACCGCGAACCACGCGAGCCCCGCGTGGACGGTGCTGCCGACCAGCAGCAACAACAACAGCAATAATCTGCTGTGTGACGCACCCATGCGCCTGGCGCTGGGTGCGTTTTTCTGCTGAAAAGCGTGTGCTGATTGTGATTGGCTGAGGAAACAAGCGTGGACAAGATGCGTGCAGTCGAGATCACCGCCTTTGGTGATCCGCAGGTATTGAAGCTGGGAGAGCGCGCTGTGCCGCAGGCGGGGCAGGGCGAGTTGTGCATTCGTGTGGTTGCCAGTGGCGTGAACCGCCCCGATGTGATCCAGCGCAAGGGCCATTACGCGCCGCCGCCGGGTGCTTCGGACCTGCCCGGTCTGGAAGTGGCTGGTGTGGTGGTAGCGGGGGACGCCGTGGCGATGGCCGGGCAGGGCCTGAAGCTGGGCGACCGCGTATGCGCGCTGGTCGCTGGAGGTGGCTATGCCGAGTACTGCGTGGCCCCGGTGGCCCAGTGCCTGCCGGTGCCCGAGGGCTTGTCGGATGTCGAGGCCGCTTGCCTGCCCGAGACCTTCTTTACCGTCTGGAGCAATGTGTTTGACCGGGGTGCGTTGCAAGCCGGTGAGACCTTGTTGATCCAGGGTGGCAGCAGCGGCATTGGTGTGACGGCGATCCAGCTGGCCAAGGCCTTTGGCGCCAAGGTCATCGTGACCGCAGGTTCGGATGAAAAGTGCCAGGCTTGCCTGGCCTTGGGTGCTGACGAGGCGATCAACTACCGCAGCCAGGATTTTGTCGCCGAAGTGGCTCGCATCACCGCTGGCAAGGGTGTGGATGTGATCCTGGACATGGTGGCGGGCGACTATGTGGCCCGCGAGGTCGAGGCGCTGGCCGAGGATGGCCGTCTGGTCATCATTGCCGTGCAAGGGGGTATCAAGGCCGAGTTCAATGCCGGTCTGGTGCTGCGCCGCCGTCTGCAGATCACGGGCTCGACCCTGCGTCCGCGTCCGGTGGCCTTCAAGGCAGCGATTGCCCAGGCTTTGCAGGCCAAGGTCTGGCCGCTGCTGGCAGCGGGCAAGGTGCGTCCCATCATCCACAGCCAGTTCACGGCTGCCCACGCCAGTCAGGCCCATGCACTGATGGAATCCAACCAACATATCGGCAAGATCGTGCTGACCTGGGATCAATTGTGAAAAAACTGATTGCTGGAAACTGGAAGATGAACGGCAGCCTGGCTGCCAATGAAGCCTTGCTGGGCGAGCTGCTGCAAGGCCTGGGCCAGCCGGGCTGCGATGTGGCCGTGGCGGTGCCTGCTGTCTATGTGGGTCAGGTGCAGGCATTGCTGCAGGGCTCGGCGATCGCGCTGGCTGCGCAGGATGTGTCGGCGCACGACGCCGGGGCCTACACCGGTGAGGTGTCGGCTGCGATGCTGCGCGACTTTGGGGTGCGCTACGCACTGGTCGGCCACTCCGAGCGCCGCCAGTACCATGGCGAAACCGACGCGCTGGTGGCTACGAAGGCGCAAAAGGCGCTGGCTGCCGGCATCACGCCGATTGTCTGTGTCGGCGAGACCTTGGCGGAGCGTGAAGCCGGCCAGACCGAAGCGGTGGTCAAGCGCCAGCTCGCTGCAGTGATCCATGCGGTCGGCGCCTGCGTGACGGAAATCGTCGTGGCCTATGAGCCTGTGTGGGCGATTGGTACGGGCAAGACGGCCAGCCCCGAGCAGGCGCAATCGGTACATGCTGTATTGCGCGCGCAACTGGCGGCAGCCAGTACGCAGGCGGCGAAGGTGCCGGTGCTGTATGGTGGCAGCATGAATGCGGGCAACGCCGAGCAGCTGCTGGCCCAGCCCGATATTGATGGTGGACTGATCGGTGGCGCTTCCTTGAAGGCCCAGGATTTTCTGAAAATTATTGCTGCAGCTGCTTGATAGACAAGCGGCTGCTGGCGACGACCAAGTTTGATAAAAGGGTAGATGATGGTAACGATTCTGTTGACGATTCAAATGCTGGCAGCACTGGTCATGATTGGCCTGGTGCTGGTGCAGCATGGCAAGGGTGCCGATGCGGGCGCTGCCTTTGGCAGCGGCAGCAGCGCTGGCAGCCTGTTCGGTGCTTCCGGTAGCGCCAACTTCCTCTCGCGCAGCACTGGCGTGCTGGCGGCGGTGTTCTTTGTCACGACCCTGGGTCTGGCCTATCTGGGCAATGCCCGCCCGACTTCGGCCGGTAGCGTGCTCGAAGGCCCTGCTGCGGCGATCCCGCAGTCGAGTGCCCCGGTGGACGCGACCATTCCTCCTGCTTCGACGCCTGCACCGGCTGCCGCCCCTGCCGCTCCCGCCGCTGGCGCTGATGCCTCGGTGCCTGCCGCAGGTGCTGCTGCGCCTGCTGCCGCTCCCGCTGCCGATGCGTCCGTGCCTGCAGCGGCTCCCGCCGCCCCTGCTGAGCCAGCGCAGCCTGCTGGCAAATAACTCAACTATTTGAAAGGAATCCCTGGAGGCAGGGTTTTTCCAGAGTAGAATCTGAGTCTGTCTGGTGAGCAGATTGCAAGTAAAAGCAATCGGTGCTTGCCAGATAAGTCAAATCAGCCGTCGTGGTGAAATTGGTAGACACGCTATCTTGAGGGGGTAGTGGCGAAAGCTGTGCGAGTTCGAGTCTCGCCGACGGCACCAACACAATAAAAGGCCTGCCTGGGTCGCGTCTTGTGCTTACCTGGGTTGGCTCCTGCGGTGAGTAGACATCAAGATGAGCCTCGAACAATACCTCCCGGTCCTTTTGTTTATCCTGGTGGGGGCAGGCGTTGGCCTTGGCCCACTGGTCATAGGCTACATCCTCGGACCCAATCGCCCGAACGCGGCGAAAAACTCCCCTTACGAATGCGGCTTTGAGGCCTTTGAAGACGCGCGCATGAAGTTCGACGTGCGCTACTACCTCGTCGCCATTCTTTTCATTCTCTTCGACTTGGAAATTGCGTTCCTCTTCCCATGGGCGGTTTCGCTGCATGAAGTGGGAATGCCTGGTTTTATCGCGGTTCTCGTGTTCTTGGCCATTCTGGTGGTGGGTTTCGCCTATGAATGGAAAAAGGGCGCGCTGACCTGGGAATAACCGGAAATCAAAAAGGTACACGATGATTGAAGGTGTGTTGGAGAAAGGCTTTGTCACCACGAGCTACGACTCGGTGGTGAACTGGGCCAAGACCGGGTCGATCTGGCCCATGACTTTTGGTTTGGCATGCTGCGCCGTCGAGATGATGCACGCAGCCGCTGCGCGTTATGACATCGGCCGTTTCGGCGCCGAAGTCTTTCGTGCCAGCCCGCGCCAGGCTGACTTGATGATTGTGGCCGGTACCCTGTGCAACAAAATGGCCCCGGCCATGCGCAAGGTGTATGACCAGATGGCTGAGCCGCGTTGGGTGATCTCGATGGGATCCTGCGCCAACGGTGGTGGTTACTACCACTACAGCTATTCGGTGGTGCGCGGCTGCGACCGCATCGTGCCGGTGGACGTGTATGTGCCAGGCTGCCCGCCCACGGCAGAAGCACTGATCTACGGCATCATCCAGCTGCAGCAGAAAATCCGCCGCACCCACACGATCGCGCGCGCCTAGGAGTTGGAATGAGTGTAGAACTGATACAGCCTAGCGTGCTGCAAGAGACGATCGCCCGCGTGCTGGGCGACAAGGCGCGCTCGGTAACCCTGGCGCTGGGTGAAGTGACCGTTGAAGTCTCGGCCTCGAACTACCTGCAGGCCATGCAGCTGCTGCGCGATGCGCCCGAATGCAAGTTCGAGATGCTGATGGACCTGTGCGGCGTGGATTACTCCGCATACAAGGACGTGGGCACCGATGGCCCACGTTTTGCCGTGGTCTCCCACTTGTTGTCGATCAGCCTGAACCAGCGCGTGCGCGTGCGCGTGTTCTGCCAGGACGATGATTTCCCGGTGCTCGACACCCTCAGCCAGCTGTGGGCCTCGGCCAACTGGTTGGAGCGTGAAGCATTTGACCTGTTCGGCATCGTCTTTGAAGGCCATGACGACCTGCGCCGCATTCTGACCGACTATGGCTTTATCGGTCACCCCTTCCGCAAGGATTTCCCGCTGACGGGCCATGTGGAAATGCGCTACGACGCCGAGCAGGCACGCGTGATCTATGAGCCCGTGACGATCGAGCCGCGCGAGATCACGCCCCGCATTATTCGTGAAGACCATTACGGAGGCCTGCACTGAGGCGCTCTGACCTCACGATGAAGAACCATGGCTGAAATCAAAAACTACACACTCAACTTCGGTCCCCAGCATCCTGCAGCACACGGCGTGCTGCGTTTGGTGCTGGAGCTCGATGGCGAAGTGGTGCAACGTGCAGACCCGCATATCGGCCTGCTGCACCGCGCCACCGAGAAGCTGGCGGAGAGCAAGACCTTCATCCAGTCGCTGCCCTATATGGATCGGCTGGACTACTGCTCGATGATGAGCAACGAGCACGCCTACTGCCTGGCTATCGAAAAGCTGCTGGGCCTGGAAGTGCCGATCCGCGCGCAATACATCCGCGTGATGTATTCCGAGATCACCCGCATCATGAACCACCTGATGTGGCTGGGCTCGTCGGGCAATGACGGCGGCAGCTCGACCATTCTGATCTACAGCTTCCGCGAGCGTGAAGACCTGATGGACATGTACGAAGCCGTCTCCGGCGCGCGCATGCACGCGGCGTACTTCCGTCCTGGCGGCGTGTACCGCGACCTGCCCGAAACCATGCCGCAGTACAAGGCCAGCAAGGTGCGCAATGCCAAGGCCATCGAGCAGATGAACCGCAACCGCCAAGGTTCGCTCATCGACTTCATCGATGACTTCACCGCGCGCTTTCCCAAGTGCGTGGACGAATACGAAACCCTGCTGACGGACAACCGCATCTGGAAGCAGCGCAACGTGGGTATCGGCGTGGTCGATATCGACCGTGCGATGAACCTGGGCCTGACGGGCCCGATGCTGCGCGGCTCGGGTCTGGCCTGGGACATGCGCAAGTCGCAGCCCTACGAAGTCTATGACCGCATGGATTTCGACATTCCCGTGGGCAAGACCGGCGATTGCTATGACCGCTACCTGGTGCGCATTGCCGAGATGCGCCAGTCCAACCGCATCATCAAGCAATGCGTGGACTGGCTGCGTGCCAACCCCGGTCCGGTCATCACCGACAACCACAAGGTGGCGCCTCCCGATCGCGAAGCCATGAAGTCCAACATGGAAGAGCTGATCCACCACTTCAAGCTGTTCACCGAAGGCTTCAAAGTGCCCGAGGGCGAGGCTTACGCATCGGTGGAGCACCCCAAGGGCGAGTTCGGCATCTACCTGATCAGCGATGGTGCCAACAAGCCGTACCGCCTGAAGATTCGTCCACCAGGTTTTGTGCATCTCTCGGCGCTCGATGAAATGAGCCGTGGCCACATGCTGGCCGATGCCGTGATGGTGCTGAGCACCTTGGACATCGTGTTTGGAGACGTTGACCGATGATTACCGAAGCAACAAAAGCACGCTTTGCCCGCGAAGTTGCCAAGTATCCGGCAGAGCAGAAGCAGTCGGCCGTGATGGCTTGCCTGTCTATCGTGCAGCAGGAGCAGGGCTGGGTGAGCCAGGAGAGCGAGGCGGTGATAGCCGAGTACCTGGAGATGCCCGAGATCGCCGTGCATGAAGTGACCACCTTCTACAACATGTACAACCAGCATCCGGTGGGCAAGTACAAGTTGAGCGTGTGCACCAACCTGCCTTGCCAGCTGCGCCGTGGCCGCGAGGCGCTCAAGCACCTGGAAGACAAGCTGGGCATCAAGATGGGTGATACCACCGCCGATGGCGTGTTCACCATCGAGCAATCGGAATGCCTGGGTGCCTGCGCCGATGCACCTGTGCTGCTGGTCAATGACCGCCACATGTGCAGCTTCATGGACAACGAAAAGCTGGACCAGCTGGTGACCGGCTTGCGCGCAGCGGAGGACACCAAGTGACTACAGCCGCTCAAATTCTGTCGCAGTTCCAGGCCACCGGCGTGGAAACCTGCTTCCACGACCGCCACATCGAGCCCCAGATCTATGCAGGTCTGGACGGCACGAACTGGTCGATCAAGGACTACGAGGCTCGCGGTGGCTACCAGGCCCTGCGCAAGCTGCTGGGCAAGGACGGTGGCGAGGGTCTGACCCAGGACCAGGTCATTGCCACGATGAAGGAATCGGGCCTGCGCGGCCGTGGCGGCGCCGGCTTCCCCACCGGTCTGAAGTGGAGCTTCATGCCCCGCAACTTCCCCGGCCAAAAGCACCTGGTGTGCAATTCGGACGAGGGCGAGCCTGGCACCTGCAAGGACCGCGACATCCTGATGTTCAACCCGCACATCGTGATCGAAGGCATGGCCATCGCCGCGTATGCGATGGGCATCTCGCTGGGTTACAACTACATCCACGGCGAAATCTTCCAGGTCTACGAACGCTTCGAGGCAGCGCTGGAAGAGGCGCGTGCTGCGGGCTATCTGGGTGACAACATCATGGGCAGCAACTTCAGCTTCGAGCTGCATGCCCACCATGGTTTTGGCGCCTACATCTGCGGCGAGGAAACCGCCTTGCTCGAATCGCTCGAAGGCAAGAAGGGCCAGCCCCGCTTCAAGCCGCCATTCCCGGCCAGCTTTGGTCTGTATGGCAAGCCCACGACGATCAACAACACCGAAACCTTTGCGGCCGTTCCCTGGATCATCCGCAACGGTGGCCAGGCGTATCTGGAATGCGGCAAGCCCAACAACGGCGGCACCAAGATCTTCTCGGTCAGCGGTGACGTGAACAAGCCCGGCAACTACGAAGTGCCGATGGGTACGCCGTTCTCCACGTTGCTGGAGCTGGCGGGCGGTGTGCGCACCGGCCGCAAGCTCAAGGCCGTGATCCCTGGCGGATCGTCGGCCCCTGTGCTGCCTGCCGACATCATGATGGCCTGCACGATGGACTATGACTCCATCTCCAAGGCCGGCTCGATGCTCGGCTCGGGTGCCGTCATCGTGATGGACGACTCGCGCGACATGGTCGAGAGCCTGCTGCGCCTGTCCTACTTCTACCAGCACGAGTCCTGCGGACAGTGCACCCCTTGCCGCGAAGGCACGGGCTGGCTGTGGCGCATGGTTGACCGCATCCAGCACGGCCATGGCCGCGCCGAGGATCTGGACAAGCTGGACTCGGTAGCCGGCAACATCATGGGGCGCACGATTTGCGCATTGGGCGATGCGGCAGCGATGCCGGTGCGCGCGATGATCAAGCATTTCCGCCATGAATTCGAAGCAAAGATCAACGCTGCTGAAAAGCAGACCGCTGCTTCTTCCTGATCGCGAGTGAGCATATGGTTGAAATTGAAATAGACGGTCAGAAGGTCGAGGTCGCGGAAGGCAGCATGGTCATGCACGCGGCCGATGCGGCGGGCAAGTACATCCCTCACTTCTGCTACCACAAGAAACTGTCGATCGCGGCGAACTGCCGTATGTGCCTGGTGGATGTCGAGAAGGCGCCCAAGGCGATGCCCGCCTGCGCCACGCCGGTGACCCAAGGCATGATTGTGCGCACCACCTCGGACAAGGCGGTCAAGGCCCAGCAATCGGTGATGGAGTTCTTGCTCATCAACCACCCGCTGGATTGCCCGATCTGCGACCAGGGCGGTGAATGCCAGTTGCAGGACTTGGCTGTGGGCTACGGTGCCAGCAGCTCGCGCTACGAAGAAGAAAAGCGCGTGGTCTTCCACAAAAACGTGGGCCCGCTGATCTCGATGGAAGAGATGAGCCGTTGCATCCACTGCACCCGTTGCGTGCGCTTCGGTCAAGAAGTCTCGGGCATCATGGAGCTGGGCATGGTCAACCGCGGCGAGCACGCCGAAATCACCACGGTCGTGGGCGATACGGTGGACTCGGAACTGTCGGGCAACATGATCGACATCTGCCCCGTGGGCGCATTGACGAGCAAGCCTTTCCGCTACAGCGCCCGCACCTGGGAGCTGTCGCGCCGCAAGTCGGTCTCGCCGCATGACTCCACCGGTGCCAACTTGATCGTTCAGGTCAAGAACAACAAGGTGATGCGCGTTGTGCCTTTCGAGAACGAGGCTGTCAACGAATGCTGGATTGCCGACCGCGACCGCTTCTCCTACGAAGCGCTCAACGGCGAAGAGCGCCTGACCGCGCCGATGATCAAGCAAGGCGGCCAGTGGCTCGAAGTGAGCTGGCAAGCTGCGCTGGAATACGTGGCCAATGGCATCAAGAGCGTGCAACGCGACCACGGCGCCAGCGCCGTCGGTGCGCTGGTCAGCCCGCACAGCACCCTTGAGGAGCTGTTCCTGGCGGGCGAACTGGTGCGCTCGCTGGGCAGCCAGAACGTGGACTACCGCCTGCGCAATGCCGATTTTGCCAAGGCAGAAGGTGTGCGCTGGCTGGGCCGCTCGATCGCCTCGCTGTCGGACCTGAACACCGCTTTGATCGTCGGCTCGAACGTGCGCAAGGAGCATCCGCTGTTTGCCCAGCGTATCCGCCAGGCCGCCCGCAAGGGCGCGGTGGTGACGGCCATCCAGTCCAAGGCTTTTGATCTGGCGATTCCGCTGGCCCACCAGCTGATCGCACCTGCTGCGCAGTGGGCCTATACGCTGTCCTCCGTGGCAGCGGCCATCGCCCAGTCCAAGGGTGTGGAAGCGCCCAACAATGCCGGTACGGTGACGCCTGAGTCCATCGAGATTGCCCGCGCGCTGCAAAACGGCGAGCAAAAGGCCATCCTGCTGGGCAATGCCGTGGCGCACCATGCACAAGCGAGCACCTTGCTGTCGATCGCCAACTGGATTGGCGCGCAGACCGGTGCGACCGTGGGCTTCCTGACCGAAGCGGCCAACACCGTGGGCGCGCAATGGGTGGGCGCTGTGCCCCAGGCCCATGGCATGCACGCTGGCGAGATGCTCGCCGGTGGCGTCAAGGCTGCCATCTTGCTCAACTGCGAACCCGCATTCGACACGGCCGCTGGCAGCCAGGCGCTGCAAGGCTGCGAGATGGTGGTGAGCCTGAGCCCGTTCAAGGCCAACATGGACATCGCCGATGTGCTGCTGCCGATCGCGCCGTTCACCGAGACCTCGGGCTCGTTCGTGAATGCCGAAGGCCGTGTGCAGAGCTTCCACGCCGTGGTCAAGCCACTGGGCGATACCCGTCCGGGCTGGAAGGTGCTGCGCGTGCTGGGCAACCTGCTGGATGTGCCAGGCATGGCCTTTGACTCCTCGCAGGATGTGCTGGCCGTGGCCACGGGCTCGCAAGGCCAGGTGCCTGCCGAGCTGCTGTCCAACAGCACCAAGACCAACATGGCTGTGTCGGCGCCTGCAAGCCAGGAGCCGGTGGTGGCCAGCATCTACCAACTCGATGGCATCGTGCGTCGCGCGCCTTCGTTGCAAATGACGGCGGATGCCCGCCAATCCTCGGAGGTGGTTGCAGCATGATCGACGCAATCTACAACGGCGGTCTGACCCTGATCGCAGCCGACTGGTGGGCGACCCTGGTCTGGCCGGTGATCTGGAACCTGATCAAGATCCTGTGCATCGTTCTGCCTCTGATGGGCGCGGTGGCTTACCTGACCCTGTGGGAGCGCAAGCTCCTGGGCTTCATGCAAGTGCGTTACGGCCCCAACCGGGTCGGCCCCTTCGGTCTGCTACAGCCTCTGGCCGACGGCCTCAAGCTGATGACCAAGGAAATCATCACGCCGACGGCGGCGAGCTCGGGCCTCTACCGCCTGGGCCCGATCATGGCCATCATGCCTGCGCTGGCAGCCTGGGTGGTCATCCCCTTCGGCCCCGATGTGGCGCTGGCAAACGTGAACGTCGGCCTGCTGCTGGTGATGGCCATCACGTCGATCGAAGTCTATGGTGTGATCATCGCCGGCTGGGCATCGAACTCCAAGTACGCCTTCCTGGGCGCGCTGCGCGCATCGGCCCAGATGGTGAGCTATGAAATCGCGATGGGCTTCTGCTTCCTGGTGGTGATCATGGTCACCGGCAGCATGAACCTGACCGAGATCGTGCTGGCCCAGGGCAAGGGCATGATGGCATCGTCGGGTGCCAGCATCCTGTCGTGGAACTGGTTGCCACTGCTGCCGATGTTCATCGTCTACCTGATCTCGGCCGTGGCTGAGACCAACCGCCACCCCTTCGACGTCGTCGAAGGCGAAGCGGAAATCGTGGCCGGTCACATGGTGGAATATTCGGGCATGGGCTTTGCCGTGTTCTTCCTGGCGGAGTACGCGAGCATGTGGCTGGTGTCCATCCTGGCCGTGATCATGTTCATGGGCGGCTGGTTGCCACCATTCGATTTCCTGTCCTTCATTCCGGGCTGGATCTGGCTGGCAGCCAAGACCTTCCTGGTGGTGTCGATGTTCATCTGGATTCGCGCTACTTTCCCACGTTTCCGCTATGACCAGATCATGCGTCTGGGCTGGAAGATCTTCATCCCCGTGACTCTGGTGTACCTGGTCTTTGTCGGCGGCTGGCTGCTGTCGCCATGGAACATCTGGAAATAAGCGGAGGAATACAACATGACTACTGCAGTTTCTCCCCGCTCTTTCTCGGTGAAGGATTTCTTCAAGAGCTTCATGCTCTGGGAATTGATGAAGGGCATGGCCCTGACCGGCCGCTACACGTTTGCGCGCAAGATCACGGTCCAGTTCCCCGAAGAGAAGACGCCGCTGTCGCCGCGTTTCCGTGGCCTGCACGCGCTGCGCCGCTACGAAAACGGTGAAGAGCGTTGCATCGCCTGCAAGCTGTGCGAAGCCGTCTGCCCTGCCATGGCGATCACGATCGAGTCGGATGTGCGTGATGACGGCTCGCGCCGCACCACCCGTTACGACATCGATCTGACCAAGTGCATTTTCTGTGGCTTCTGTGAAGAAAGCTGCCCGGTTGATTCCATCGTGGAAACCCAGATTCTGGAATACCACGGGGAAAAGCGCGGCGACCTGTACTTCACCAAGGAAATGCTGCTGGCCGTGGGCGACCGTTACGAACCTGAAATTGCTGCAGCCAAGGCTGCGGACGCAAAGTACCGCTAACGCGGCACTTGGAGACTGATCGAAAAGAGCCCCACATGGATGTCACAACTGGTTTTTTCTATCTGTTCTCGGTAGTGCTGCTGTATGCGGCATTCCGAGTGGTTACTGCTCCAAATCCGGTGCACGCTGTGCTGCACCTGATGTTGGCGTTCTCTCAGGCAGCCGGTATCTGGTTGCTGCTCAAGGCTGAGTTCCTGGCCATCGTGCTGGTGATGGTCTACCTGGGCGCCGTGATGGTGCTGTTCCTCTTCGTGGTGATGATGCTGGATATCCGCATCGACCAGCTGCGCAAGAGCTTCTGGAAGAACTTCCCGCTCGCTGCGGTGATTTTTGCCATCGTTGCATTCGAGATGGGTGTCGTGCTGATCGGCGGCTTCAGCGCCATCGATGCGCCCAAGGCCATCCCGGCGGTGGTGGATGCGGCCGGTAAGGTAGTGCCCTACAGCAACGTCAAGGCGCTGGGCACCATGCTCTACACCGAGTATCTGTTCCCTGTGCAAGTGGCTGCGGTCATCTTGCTGGTGGCGATGATTGCCGCGATTGCCCTGACCCTGCGCCAGCGCAAGGATTCCAAGGCCATCGATGCATCCCTGCAAGTGCGCGTGCGTGCTTCGGATCGCCTGCAATTGGTCAAAGTCGAGGCCAGCAAGCCCCCCGCACCTGTGGTGCCACCGGCTGCTGCTGAGGAGAAGAAGGTATGACGCTCACTCTGGGTCATTTTCTGACGTTGGGCGCGATGCTGTTCGCCCTGTCCGTGGTCGGGATCTTCTTGAACCGCCGCAATCTGATTGTGCTGCTGATGGCCATCGAGTTGATGCTGCTGGCAGTGAACACGAACTTTGTCGCGTTCTCCCATTACCTGGGAGACATGCACGGCCAGATTTTCGTGTTCTTCATCCTGACCGTCGCTGCGGCAGAGTCGGCCATTGGTCTGGCAATCCTGGTGTTGCTGTTCCGTAACAAGTCCACCATCGATGCGGAAGATCTCAACTCCCTGAAGGGTTGAGGGACCAATACTTGCAAGGTTAAGAAGAATGAGTCAAACCCTTTCTGCTTCAACACTGTTGGCGGTGCCTCTGGCGCCCCTGGCAGGATCTTTGCTGGCAGGCATTTTCGGTACCGCCCTGGGCGGCAACCGCATCGGCCGCGTTGGCAGCCGCACGCTCACCATCCTGGGTGTGTTCATTGCCTTCGTCATCTCTGCGATGACGTTCCAGAGCGTGGTGTTTGAAGGCGCGACCTTCAACCAGACGCTCTACACCTGGATGACCGTCGGGTCGCTGAAGATGGAGATCGGTTTCATGATCGACTCCATCACCGCGATGATGATGTGCGTGGTGACCTTCGTGTCGCTGATGGTGCACATCTACACCATCGGCTACATGGCGGAAGACGACGGCTATGACCGTTTCTTCTCGTACATCTCGCTGTTCACCTTCTCGATGCTGATGCTGGTGATGAGCAACAACCTGCTGCAGCTGTTCTTCGGCTGGGAAGCGGTGGGCCTGGTGTCGTACCTGCTGATCGGTTTCTACTTCAAGAAGGAAACCGCGATCTTCGCCAACATGAAGGCCTTCGTGGTCAACCGTGTCGGTGACTTCGGCTTCATCCTGGGTATCGGCCTGATCGCCGCCTACACCGGCACCTTGAACTACACCGAAATCTTCGCCAAGACCCAGGAGCTGAGCGGCATGACCCTGCCAGGCTCGACCTGGTCGCTGATGACGGTGATCTGCATCTGCCTGTTCATCGGTGCGATGGGCAAGTCGGCCCAGTTCCCGCTGCACGCCTGGCTGCCCGATTCGATGGAAGGTCCTACCCCCATCTCGGCACTGATCCACGCGGCTACCATGGTGACCGCCGGTATCTTCATGGTTTCACGCATGTCGCCGCTCTATGAGCTGTCCGACGCAGCGCTGAACTTCATCCTCGTGATTGGCTCGATCACCGCGCTGTTCATGGGTATCCTGGGCATCATCCAGAACGACATCAAGCGCGTGATCGCGTACTCCACGTTGTCGCAGCTCGGTTACATGACCATCGCGCTGGGCGTGTCGGCCTACTCGGTGTCGGTGTTCCACCTGATGACGCACGCGTTCTTCAAGGCGCTGCTGTTCCTCGGCGCGGGCTCGGTCATCATGGGCATGCACCACAACCAGGACATCCGCTGGATGGGTGGCGTGCGCAAGTACATGCCCATCACCTGGATCACCTTCCTGTTGGGCAACCTGGCGCTGATCGGTACGCCGTTCTTCTCGGGCTTCTACTCGAAGGATGCGATCATCGAAGCGGTGCATGCCTCGAACCTGCCTGCCGCCGGCTTTGCCAACTTTGCCGTGCTGGCGGGTGTGTTCATCACCGCGTTCTACTCGTTCCGCCTGTACTTCATCGTGTTCCACGGTAAAGAGCGCTACGACCAGAACCCCGATGCCCACCACGACGACCACCATGCTCACGACGACCACCACGGCCATGGCCACGATGCCAAGCCGCATGAGTCGCCATGGGTGGTGACCCTGCCGCTAGTGCTGCTGGCCATTCCTTCGGTGGTGATCGGTGCGATTGCGCTGATGCCGATGCTGTTCGGTGACTTCTTCAAGGGCGTCATCTATGTCGATGGCAGCAAGCACGGCGCAATGGCCGAGCTGGCCGAGAAGATCCACGGCTGGATTCCGATGGCACTGCACGGCTTCACCGCTGCGCCGTTCTGGCTGGCCCTGGCCGGTGTGGTGACCTCCTACGTGTTCTACATGCTCAAGCCCGAAATTCCTGCTGCGATCAAGCGTGTCAGTGAAAAGGTCGGCCTGTACCAGGTGCTGGAGGGCAAGTACGGTGTGGACTGGGTCTATGAAAACATCTTCGCCCGCGGCTCGCGCGTGCTGGGCAGCCTGTTCTGGAAGGTGGGCGACCAAGGCCTGATCGACGGTCTGATCGTCAATGGTTCCTGGAAGGTGGTTGGCCGCATCTCCGCGCTGGTGCGCTGGCTGCAGACGGGTTATGTGTACCACTACGCATTGGTCATGATTCTGGGTATCTTCCTGGCCATGACGTACTTCGTGCTGCTCAACAAGTAAGGAAGAAGAAAAATGGGATTGTTGAGTCTTGCAATTTGGACGCCCATCGTCTTTGGTACGGTCCTGCTGGCCTTTGGCAAGCAGGAGCAAGCCAAGATGGTGCGCTGGATCGCACTGGTCGGTGCGCTGATAGGCCTCCTGGTCACCTTGCCGCTGTACACCGGCTTCCAGCTGGGTACGTCGGCGATGCAGTTCGTCGAGAAGGCGTCCTGGATTCCACGCTTCGGTATCAACTACTACCTGGGCGTCGATGGCATCTCCTTCTGGTTCGTGCCGCTGACCGCTTTCATCACGGTGATCGTGGTGCTGGCTTCCTGGGAGTCGATCACCGAGCGCGTGAACCAGTACATGGGCGCATTCCTGATCCTGTCGGGTCTGATGATCGGTGTGTTCTCCGCACTGGACGGCCTGCTGTTCTACGTGTTCTTTGAAGCGACCCTGATTCCGATGTACCTGATCATCGGTATCTGGGGTGGCCCGAACCGCATCTACGCAGCGTTCAAGTTCTTCCTGTACACGCTGATGGGTTCGCTGCTGACTTTGATCGCGCTGCTGTACCTGTACAGCAAGTCGGGCAGCTTCGAGATTCTGGCCTGGCACCAGCTGCCGCTGACGATGACCGAGCAGACCTTGATCTTCTTTGCCTTCTTCGCTGCGTTTGCTGTGAAGGTGCCGATGTTCCCGGTCCACACCTGGCTGCCCGACGTGCACGTCGAAGCGCCTACCGGTGGCTCTGCGGTGCTGGCCGCGATCATGCTGAAGCTGGGTGCCTATGGTTTCCTGCGTTTCTCGATGCCGATCGCTCCCGATGCGTCGCATGAATGGGCCTGGCTCATCATCGCGCTGTCGCTGATCGCCGTGATCTATGTGGGTCTGGTGGCGATTGTGCAGAAGGACATGAAGAAGCTGGTGGCATACTCGTCCGTCGCACACATGGGCTTTGTGACCCTGGGCTTCTTCATCTTCAATGACATCGGTGTCATGGGTGGCCTGGTGCAGATGATTGCCCACGGCTTCGTCTCGGGCGCGATGTTCCTGTGCATCGGCGTGCTGTATGACCGTGTGCATTCGCGTGACATCGCTGCCTACGGCGGTGTGGTCAACACCATGCCCAAGTTTGCTGCCTTTGCACTGCTGTTTGCGATGGCCAACTGCGGCCTGCCAGGCACCGCCGGTTTCATCGGCGAGTGGATGGTGATCCTGGGCGCCACGAAGTTCAACTTCTGGATTGGTGTGCTGTCGGCCACCGCGCTGATTCTGGGTGCGGCCTACACGCTGTGGATGTACAAGCGCGTGTACTTCGGCCCCGTGACCAATGACCATGTGCGTGAGCTCAAGGACATCGGTTGCCGCGAATTCCTAATCCTGGGCATCTTGGCTGCTGCCGTGCTGATCATGGGTGTCTACCCCGCACCGTTCACCGATGTGATGGGTGCCTCGGTGGCCGACCTGCTCAAGCATGTCGCTGCGTCCAAGCTGTGATGGTCGGACAGAATTGAGAGACTTGAGATGATTGATAACATCAGCTGGCTGGCTATCTATCCTGAAATCGTGCTGTTGGTGATGGCTTGCGTCATCACCCTCGTGGACCTGGGCGTCAAGAGCGCAGGGCGCACGCTCACCTACATTCTGTCGCTGCTGACCCTGGTGGTCGTGGCGGTGATCACCGGTATCTACGCCAGCAATGGCAATACCTTCTACGCCTTCGGCAACATGGTCGTCTCCGACGCCATGGGCAACTGGCTCAAGTGTGCGGCGGCCATCGCCATGGCCGTCACCCTGGTGTATGGCCGTGGCTACTCGCGTGACCGTGGCATGCTCAAGGGCGGCGAGTACTTCATCCTGTCGCTGCTGGCACTGCTGGGCATGAACGTGATGATCGCGGGCAACAACTTCCTGATCATCTACCTGGGCCTGGAGCTGTTGACCCTGTCGAGCTACGCGCTGGTCTGCCTGCGCCGTGACAACACTGCTGCGGTGGAAGCGGGCATGAAGTACTTCGTGCTGGGCGCGATGGCGTCGGGTTTCCTGCTGTACGGCCTGTCGATGATCTACGGTGCCACTGGCTCGCTGGACATCGGTGAAGTGTTCAAGGCGGTCAACTCCGGCCTGATCCGCCACCAGGTGCTGGTGTTTGGTCTGGTGTTTGTGGTGGCGGGCCTCGCGTTCAAACTGGGTGTGGTGCCTTTCCACATGTGGGTGCCTGACGTCTACCAAGGCGCACCAACCGCCATCACGATGATCGTCGGCGGCGCGCCCAAGCTGGCAGCTTTCGCGATCGTGATCCGCCTGCTGGTCGACGGCCTGCTGCCGCTGGCCATCGACTGGCAACAGATGCTGGCCGTGCTGGCCATCCTGTCGCTGCTGATCGGTAACCTGGCCGCTATTGCACAGACCAATATCAAGCGCATGCTGGCCTACTCGACCATCTCGCAAATGGGCTTTGTGCTGCTGGGTCTGATGTCTGGCGTGGTCAATGGCAATGTGGAAGCCGCAACGGCTGGCAACGCCTACAGCGCATCGATGTTCTACGTGGTGAGCTATGTGCTGACCACGTTGGCCACCTTCGGTGTGGTGCTGCTGCTGGCCCGCGAAGGCTTCGAGAGCGAAGAGATCGCTGACTTCGCCGGTCTGAACCAGCGCAGCCCGCTGTACGCCGGCGTGATGGCGATCTGCCTGTTCTCGATGGCTGGTATTCCTCCGCTGGTGGGCTTCTACTCGAAGCTGGCCGTGCTGCAAGCACTGGTGGCATCGGGCAGTGGCCTGTACATTGCGCTGGCCGTGTTCGCAGTGGTCATGTCGCTGATCGGCGCCTTCTACTACCTGCGCGTGGTCAAGGTCATGTACTTCGACAAGCCCATCACTGCCGCCAAGGTGCACGCACCGCTGGACGTGCGTGCCGTGCTGGTCGTCAATGGCGCGCTGGTGCTGATCCTGGGTATCATGCCCGGCGGTCTGATGAAGCTGTGCTCTGACGCCGTCCTGCGCGCGCTCGCCAGCTAAACCATCTGCCCTCCAACTCTGCAAAGCCCGCATGTCTATCACCGCATCCATCTGGCTGGTGATCGTGGCGGGCTTTGTTGCGGCCAATCTGCCGTTTCTGAACCAACGCATTCTGGCCGCTGGGCCGGTATGCCATGACAGCGGCAGTGCCAGCAAGGCACTGTGGATCCGCTTGGTCGAGCTGGTCGTGTTGTACTTCCTCATCGGGGCCTTTGCGATGCTGCTTGAAGGCCGTGCCGGCCAGCGCAGCAGCCAGGGTTGGGAGTTCTATGCCGTCACCGGCACCTTGTTCCTGACCTTTGCCTTCCCCGGTTTTGCCTACCAGTACCTGCTGCGCAAGGTGAGCCGAGCGGGGTGAGCCTGTGAAGGTTTTCAACCTGCGCTGCCCGTTGGGCCATGTCTTTGAAGGCTGGTTTGCCTCCGATGCCGCATTGGAGCAGCAGCAGAGCCAAGGCTGGCTCAGTTGCCCGATGTGCAATTCGCGCGAGATCGTCAAAGGTCTGAGCGCCCCGCATCTGGCACGCAAATCCAATTCCATCCCCGCAGCGGTGCCCGCCACGCCGGCCTCATCGGCCGCAGCCGCCGCACAGTCCGGCAGCGCGCCGAGCTCCGCCCCGCCTTCCCAGGCTTCCCACCCGCTCAGTGATGCCCAGCGACTGCAACAGGCCTGGCTGGAGCTGTCGCGCCAGGTCATTGCCAACACCGACGATGTAGGCAGTGACTTTGCCGACCTGGCCCGGCAGATGCACGAGGGTGAGGTCGATGTCCGGCCCATCCGGGGCACCGCCACCCCGCAAGAGCAGCGCGCGCTGGCCGATGAAGGCATCGATGTACTGCCGCTGCTGCTGCCCGAAGCCAGCAAGCACCGCCTGCAATAGGGCGCTTCTGTCGCCTTGGCAGCAGCCCGGGTGGGCTTGCATGCTGCCGCACTGAGGATGCACAGCCCCTATCGATGGCTGAGGGCAGGGCGTCTGCATTGTCGTCCGTCTTTGATTCTGATGACAAAAAGACGGCCGCTTGTCCCTCAGGCGACTATCAAAAAGTGAGCGCATAAAGCCCACGGGTTAACGCGTACGCAGCCTCACCTACAGGCTTTCCCCAGTGTTGCATCGCAGTATTCTTTCCTAGTATTGGCAGCATCGAAGCGGCGTGCATTTCCAACCCGGAATAGGCGCCGCGCTTTTTTCCAGCGAAGCGGTGCGGTGCCCATGAGTGATGTCATTCTTCAAACCCGAGATCTCACCAAGGAGTTTCGGGGATTCACAGCAGTCAGCAATGTCAATCTGTCGGTGCAGCGGGGCTCGATCCATGCGCTGATCGGCCCCAATGGTGCCGGCAAGACGACATGCTTCAACCTGCTGACCAAGTTCCTGACGCCCACCAAGGGCATCATCCATTTCAACGGCACCGACATCACCAGCGAGGAGCCGGCGCAGATTGCCCGCCGTGGGGTGATCCGCTCGTTCCAGATCTCGGCGGTGTTCCCGCACCTGAGCCTGATGGAGAACGTGCGCATCGCCTTGCAGCGCAAGCTGGGCACGTCCTTCCACTTCTGGAGCAGCGAGCGCACGCTGGACAAGCTCAACGGCCGCGCGGTGGCCTTGCTCGAAGAAGTGGGCCTGGCCCATCTGGCCGACGAGATCACCCTGAACCTGCCCTACGGCCAAAAGCGTGCGCTGGAGATCGCGACCACGTTGGCGATGGAGCCCGAGCTGATGCTGCTTGACGAGCCCACCCAGGGCATGGGCCATGAGGACGTCGAGCGCGTCACCCAGCTGATCAAGAAGGTGTCGGCTGGCCGCACCATCTTGATGGTCGAACACAACATGAAGGTCATCTCGACGATTGCGGACCGCATCACGGTGCTGCAGCGCGGGGCCATCCTGGCCGAGGGCGACTACCAGACGGTGTCGCAGAACCCCCAGGTGATGGAAGCGTATATGGGAACCACCGACGGCCAGCTGCAGGGAGCGCACTGACATGAATGAGAAAAACGGAGTGCCAGCACTGGAGATCAGCGATCTGCACGCCTGGTATGGCGAATCGCATGTGCTGCATGGCGTGAACATGCGCGTGATGCCGGGCGAGGTCGTGACCCTGCTGGGCCGCAATGGCGCAGGCCGCACCTCGACGATGCGTGCCGTCATGGGCCTGACGGGGTCGCGCAAGGGCTCGATCAAGATCAACGGCGTCGAGACCATCCAGATGCCTACGCACAAGATTGCGCATCTGGGCCTGGGTTACTGCCCGGAAGAGCGCGGCATCTTTGCCAGCCTCTCCTGCGAAGAAAACCTGATGCTGCCGCCGGACCTGAAAACCGGCTCGGCCGGCATGTCGGTCGAAGAGATCTACGAGATGTTCCCCAACCTGGCCGAGCGCCGCCACAGCCAGGGCACGCGCCTGTCGGGCGGCGAGCAGCAGATGCTGGCGGTGGCCCGCATTCTGCGCACCGGCGCCAAGCTGCTGCTGCTCGATGAAATCTCCGAGGGCCTGGCACCGGTCATCGTTCAGGCGCTGGCCCGCATGATCGTGAGCCTGCGTACCAAGGGCTACACCGTGGTGATGGTCGAACAGAACTTCCGCTTTGCTGCGCCGCTGGCCGATCGCCTCTATGTGATGGAACACGGCCAGATCGTCGAACAGTTCAGTGCCGACGAGCTCGAAGGCAAGATGCCTTTGCTCAACACCTTGCTGGGGGTCTAGCCTCCCACTTTTTTTGCAACGCTGGCACAGCGCAGACTGCCGCCATGAATTGAGAACAGATATTTTTTAGGAGACAAGATGAAAGCAAAGCTCAAAGCCATTGCCCAAGTGGCATGTTTGGTCGCCCTGTCCGCAGGCGCTGCCCAGGCACAGGAGAAGGTGAAGATCGGCTTCATCACGGACATGTCCAGCCTCTACGCCGACGTGGAAGGCAAGAACGGCGCTGTCGCCATCCAGATGGCCATCGACGACTTCGGTGGCAAGGTGCTGGGTCAGCCTATCGAGATGGTCTCGGCCGACCACCAGAACAAGGCCGACATTGCCGCCTCCAAGGCGCGCGAGTGGATCGACACCGCCGGCGTGACGATGCTGTTTGGCGGCACCAACTCCGGCACGGCGCTGGCCGCTGCGAAGGTGGCCCAGGAGAAAAAGCGCGTCTACTTCAACAGCGGCGCGGGCTCGTCGGCGCTGACCAATGAGCAATGCAGCCCCTACACAGTGCACTACGCCTATGACACCGTGGCCCTGGCCAAGGGCACCGGCGGCGCCGTGGTGGACCGTGGTGGCAAGTCCTGGTTCTTCCTAACGGCAGACTACGCATTCGGCCACTCGCTGGAGGCAGATACCACGGCCGTCATCAAGGCCAAGGGCGGACAGGTTGTCGGCTCGGTGCGCCATCCGCTCAACGCTTCCGACTTCTCGTCCTTCCTGCTGCAGGCGCAAAGCTCCAAGGCCCAGATCCTGGGTCTGGCCAATGCCGGCGGCGACACCATCAATGCCATCAAGGCTGCACGTGAATTCGGCATCAACAAGAGCATGAAGACCGCTGGCTTGCTGGTCTTCCTGTCCGACATCCACAGCATGGGCCTGAAGAACACCGAAGGCCTGCTGCACACCACCAGCTGGTACTGGGACCTGAACGACGAGACACGCAAGTTCGCCGACAAGTTCTTTGCCAAGACCAAGCGCATGCCGACCGATCTGCATGCGGCGGACTACTCGGCCACGATGAACTACCTGAAGGCCGTTGAAGCCGTCAAGACCACCGATGCCGACAAGGTCATGGCGTACCTCAAGAGCACGCCACTGAACGATTTCTACGGCAAGGGTGTCATCCGTCCCGATGGCCGCTACGCGCACGACATGTACCTGGTCGAAGCCAAGTCGCCCGCCGAATCCAAGAAGCCCTGGGATTACCTGAAGGTTCTGTCCACCTTGCCTGCAGACCAGGTCTGGACGACCAAGGCCGAATCCAAGTGCGCGCTCTGGAAGTAAGCACCGCTCACACGTAACCTGCGTCCTTGCCGCCTGCTGCGGCACCCGTCCATCGCTGATGGGCCGGGTGCCAAAAGCAGCATTGGCATGGCGCCAGGCGTGTTGTGTTCATTCACCGACTCGTGAGCCTTTCATGGAAATCTTTGGTATCTCATTACCGGCCTTGATGAGCCAGCTGCTGCTGGGTCTGGTCAATGGCTCGTTCTATGCCATTCTCAGTCTGGGATTGGCCGTGATCTTCGGCCTGCTCAACGTGATCAATTTCGCCCACGGCGCTTTGTTCATGCTGGGGGCCATGTTCACCTGGATGGCGGCCTCCTACTTCCAGATCAACTACTGGGTGATGCTGCTGCTGTCACCGATTCTGGTGGGCATCATCGGGGTGCTGATAGAGCGCTTCCTGCTGCGCCATATCTACAAGCTCGACCACCTCTACGGCCTGCTGCTGACCCTGGGCCTGTCGTTGCTGATCGAAGGTGTGTTCCGCTCGATCTATGGTGTCTCCGGCCTGGGTTACGACACGCCAGAGCTGCTCGAAGGCGCCACCAATGTCGGCGTGATGCTTCTGCCCAACTACCGCATGTGGGTCGTCGCAGCCTCGCTGGTCGTCTGCTTTGCCACCTGGTTCGTGATCGAGAAGACCCGCCTGGGTGCCTACCTGCGCGCCGGCACCGAGAACCCCCGTCTGGTCGAGGCCTTCGGTGTCAACGTGCCGCTGATGATCATGCTGACCTATGCCTTTGGCGTGGGCCTGGCCGCCTTTGCCGGCGTGCTGGCCGCTCCGGTCTACCAGGTCACGCCGCTGATGGGACAGAACCTGATCATCACTGTGTTCGCGGTAGTCGTGATCGGCGGCATGGGCTCCATCATGGGCGCCATCATCACCGGTCTGGCACTGGGCGTGATCGAAGGGCTGACCAAGGTCTTCTACCCGGAGGCCTCGGCCACCGTCGTGTTTGTGATCATGGTCATCGTGCTGCTGGTACGCCCGGCTGGCCTGTTTGGCAAAGCGAAGTGAGGTGAGGGGATGAATTCCAAGAAGTTTGCCAAACTGGGATACGGCTTGCTGCTGCTCGGCCTGATTGCGGCGCCGTTCATGGGGGCCTATCCGGTGTTCGTGATGAAGCTGATGTGCTTTGCACTGTTTGCCTGCGCCTTCAATCTGCTGCTGGGCTACACCGGTCTGCTGTCCTTTGGCCATGCCGCCTTTTTTGGTGGCGCGGCCTATGTGACCGGCCATGCGATCAAGGTCTGGCACCTGACGCCGGAGCTGGGCATTTTGTTCGGTGTGGTGTTCGGCGCATTGCTGGGCGTGGTGTTCGGCTGGCTGGCCATTCGCCGCCAGGGGATTTATTTCTCGATGATCACGTTGGCGCTCGCGCAGATGCTGTTCTTCGCCTGCCTGCAAATGCCCTTTACCGGGGGTGAGGACGGCCTGCAGGCGGTGCCGCGCGGCAAGCTGTTTGGCCTGCTGAGCCTGGAGAGCGACTGGACGATGTACTACGTGGCGCTGGTCATCGTGGTGCTGGCCTTCCTGCTGATCATGCGCACGGTGCATTCGCCTTTCGGCCAGGTGCTCAAGGCCCTGAAAGAGAACGAGCCACGTGCCATCTCGCTGGGCTACGACGTCAACCGCTTCAAGCTGCTGGCCTTTGTCATCTCGGCCGCGCTGGCGGGCCTGGCGGGCTCGCTCAAGACGGTGGTGCTGGGCTTCGCCACGTTGACGGACGTGCACTGGACGGCATCCGGCCAGGTCATCCTGATGACCTTGGTGGGCGGCCTGGGCCTGCTGTCCGGCCCGATCGTCGGCTCGGCGGTGATCGTCGCGCTGGAGAACAAGATCGGCGATATCGGCACCTGGCTGTCGCGCTTGACGGGCGTCGAATGGTTCAACACCTTGGGTGAGTCGGTGACGATCGTGACCGGCCTGATTTTTGTGATCTGTGTGCTGGCATTCCGCCGCGGCATCATGGGCGAGTTGATCGCCTTCATGGACCGTAAGAAGAAATAGCGGAGGGTCGCAGACCCGTCCAAGTCAAAGGCCTGCATTGCGCAGGCCTTTGTTTTTTGGGCAGCAGCGGGAGGATTTACTTCCAGAGCTTGCAGGTGCTTTCGGCCTTGGTGGTCCAGACCTCACCGGGGCTGAGCGTCTTGAGCACCTTGAAATAATCCCAGGCGCCTTTGGATTCGGCCGGGGTCTTCACCTGCATCAGGTACATCTCATGCGCATACCGGCCATCGGGGCGGACAACGCCCTTGGCATAAAAGTCGGACAGTGGCTCGGCCTTCAGCGCAGCCACCACCTTGTCCGAATCGGTCGACTTGATGCGGTCCGCTGTCTTCAGGTAAGTCATCATCGCCGAGTAATCGGCCGCCTGCAGCGAGGTCGGCATCTTCTTGAACTTTTCGAAGAAGCGGTCCGAGAACTTGCGGCTCTCGGGATTCAAATCCCAATGCCAGCTGTCGGTGAACATCAGGCCTTCAGTCTGCTTGAGCCCCAGGCTGTGGATGTCCGAGCTGAACAGCAGCAGGCCAGCCAGTTTCATCGTCTTGGTGACACCAAACTCGCGCGCAGCCTTGATGGTGTTGATGGTGTCGCCGCCCGCGTTGGCCATGGCCAGAATCTGCGCCTTGGAGTTCTGCGCCTGCAGCAGGAAGGATGAGAAATCCGAGGCATTGATCGGGTGGCGCACGGCGCCCACCACGCGGCCGCCGGCGGCCTTGATGACCTTGGTGGTATCGGCCTCCAGCGCATGGCCAAAGGCGTAGTCGGCCGTCAGAAAGAACCAGTCCTTGTCGCCCAGGCCCACAATCGCGCCGCCCGTGCCCTTGGCCAGTGCCACGGTGTCGTAGGCGTAGTGCACGGTGTAGGGGCTGCACTGGTCGTTGGTCAGCGCCGAGGTGCCCGAGCCGTTCACGATGATGAGGCGCTTTTTCTCCTCGGCCACCTTGGCCATCGCCAGGCCGGTGCTGGAGGTGGTGCCGCCCACCAGCATCTGCATATCGCGCTGGTCGAACCACTCGCGGGCCTTCGATGCGGCCAGGTCGGCCTTGTTCTGGTGGTCGGCCACCATCAGCTCCACCGGCTTGCCCAGCAGCTTGCCGCCAAAGTCGTCAATCGCCATCTGCAAGGCCAGGGCCCCGCCCTTGCCATCGACATCGGCGTAGACGCTGGACATGTCGGTGATGAAGCCGATCCGCACCTTGTCTTGCGCCAGCGCGCCTTGGCCGAGCAGGGCCAGCATGCAGCCAGCGGCAGCGGCCGCAATCGCTCGTCGCCGGTGCGGCCGGGCAGAACGCAAAGAGGGCATTGCAGGAACTTGCATCGGGAGGTCTCCTTGTTCAAATAGACAGGCGTACAGCGTGACGGCCAGGTGCGGCGCACCGGTGGGCGGCTGCGCCCCGATGGTTGCAGGCTGCTTCGCGCGCGCCTACTGGGGTAAGCACCAGAGCGCGGCAAAAACGCGTCTGCAGGCGCGGCACGAACCGGCTATACTGCTCGCAGCTCCGGGGTGTGCGAAAGCGCTGAGATGCGAAAGGTAGTGGCAAGACTGCTGATTAGCGAACCCGACGAACTTGATCCGGTTCATGCCGGCGGAAGAAGAGCGGGACCCTGAAAGCACAGCGGTGGAAGGCAGGCAGCGTTGCATGGCACGCGCTTGCAGCCCTCCGCCACGCACACCCCAGGCGCCTCGCGCACTGGGGTTTTGTCTTTTTTGGGGACGGCACCTGTCAGCGCGCAACAGGTGCCGCCATGGCCACCCCACAGCGGCCCTGGCGCAACGCACAGCACGGCCGGGCCGGGGTGCAGTCGATGGGCGTGTTGCAACAGAGCAGGGCCGGCACGTCCCGGAGCGTTCGATGAAATCAACCGCTTTGAGGAGACTGCCATGAACGCCCCTGAGTCCCTGTTCATCCCCGCCACCGGTGATGCCCCCGATGCCGCCCGCTTTAGCGAACTGCTGGCCCGATCGCGCCAGCCTTTTCCTGCGTCGACCAAATCCTATCTGGCCGGTGCCATCCACCCGCAGCTGCAGGTGCCGGTGCGCGATATTGCACTGACCAACGGGGAGCGGGTCAGCGTCTACGACACCTCCGGGCCCTACACCGACCCGGCCGTGGCCATCGATGTGCGCCAGGGCCTGCCCGCGCTGCGCGCCGAATGGATTGCCGCGCGCACTGACAGCGAATACTACGTGGGGCGCCCGCGTGTGGCCCTCGACGATGGCGGCAAGCGCGGCGAAGAAGACCTGCGCGTGGCCCAACTGCGTGCCGAGGCCGCCGCACTGCAGCGCCAGCCGCGCCGCGCCAAGAGCGGCGCCAACGTGACCCAGATGCACTATGCACGCAAGGGCATCATCACCCCCGAGATGGAATACGTCGCGCTGCGCGAGAACGGCCGCCGCGAATGGATGGCCGAGTACCAGCGCGATGCCGCGCGCGAGGCCCGCCTGGCGGGCAACAGCCTGGGCGCGGCGATCCCCAAGATCATCACGCCGGAGTTTGTGCGCGACGAGGTGGCGCGGGGCCGGGCCATCATCCCGGCCAACATCAACCACCCCGAGATCGAGCCGATGGCCATTGGCCGCAACTTCAAGGTCAAGATCAATGCCAACATCGGCAACTCGGCGGTGACCTCCAGCATCGAGGAAGAGGTCGAGAAACTGGTCTGGGCCATCCGCTGGGGGGCCGACAATGTGATGGACCTGTCCACCGGCAAGAACATCCACACCACGCGCGACTGGATCGTGCGCAATTCGCCAGTGCCCATTGGCACCGTGCCGATCTACCAGGCGCTGGAGAAGGTGGGCGGCATTGCCGAGGACCTGACCTGGGAGATCTTCCGCGACACGCTGGTGGAGCAGGCCGAGCAGGGCGTGGACTATTTCACGATCCATGCCGGCGTGCGCCTGGCCTATATCCACCTGACGGCCCAGCGCCGCACCGGCATTGTCTCGCGCGGCGGCTCCATCATGGCCAAGTGGTGCATGGCCCACCACCGCGAGAGCTTCCTCTACGAACATTTCGAAGACATCTGCGACATCATGAAGCAGTACGACGTGAGCTTTTCGCTGGGCGACGGCCTGCGCCCGGGCTGCGCCTCGGACGCCAATGACGAAGCCCAGTTTGCCGAGCTGGCGACGCTGGGCGAGCTGACCCAGCTGGCCTGGAAGCACGATGTGCAGACCATGATCGAAGGCCCGGGCCATGTGCCGATGCACATGATCCAGGCGAACATGACCGAGCAGCTCAAGCACTGCCACGAGGCGCCGTTCTACACCCTGGGCCCACTGACCATCGACATCGCCCCGGGCTACGACCATATTGCCAGTGCCATTGGTGCGGCGATGATCGGCTGGTTTGGCACCGCCATGCTCTGCTATGTGACGCCGAAGGAGCACCTGGGCCTGCCCGACCGCGATGACGTCAAGCAGGGCATCATTGCCTACAAGATTGCCGCGCATGCGGCCGATGTGGCCAAGGGCCACCCCGGTGCGCGCGCGCGTGACGATGCATTGAGCCAGGCGCGTTTCGATTTCCGCTGGGAGGACCAGTTCAACCTGGGGCTGGACCCGGACACGGCCCGCGCCTTCCATGACGAAACCCTGCCCAAGGACAGTGCCAAGGTGGCGCATTTCTGCTCGATGTGCGGGCCCAAGTTCTGCTCGATGAAGATCACGCAGGAGGTGCGCGAGTTCGCCAAGCACCAGGGCGTGGCCGAGGAGCAGGGCATTGCGTTGGGCATGCAGGCCAAGGCCGAGGAGTTCAACCGGGCAGGGGGGGATTTCTACATCCCGATCGCCAGCGACACCACGGCCAGGTAAGGGCAGGCAGCGCTTGACGCACGATGCGGCCGCCACCCAGCGGCCGCATTGGCGCGTCGGTGTCAGCGATGTTTGCTGCGCTGCACTAAACTTCGGGCTGCAATGTGTCAGCCCCGTTCCACGCCAGAAAGCCCTTTGCCATGAACGTTACGCAAGCCATGAAAGAGCGCCGCTCTGTGCGCGCCTTTTTGCCCAAAACACCGTCTGCCCAGGCAGTCCACAGCCTGATTGCCGACGCGGCCCAGGCGGCATCGGGCGGTAATCTGCAGCCCTGGCGGGTGGTGGCGCTGGCGGGCCATGCCTTGCAGGAGCTGACCGATGCGATCGCGGACGCGCAGCCGCTGCCCGAGGGCGGCAACAACTACACCTACCCGCCCAATCTCTGGGAGCCGTACCGCACGCGCCGCTTCAAGAATGGCGAGGACCTGTACAAGACCATCGACATTCCGCGCGAGGACAAGGCCGCGCGCCTGGAGCAGCTGGCCAAGAATGGCCGTTTCTTTGGTGCGCCGGTGGGTCTGCTGGTGTTTGCCGACGAGCGCATGGGCTATGCGCAGTGGGTGGACCTGGGCATTTACCTGCAGTCCCTGATGCTGCTGGCCACCGAGCGCGGCCTGGCCACCTGTGCCCAGGGCTACTGGCGCCGCTATGGTGACACCGTGGAGCGGGTGCTCAAGGCCCCTGAGCCTTACAAGGTGGCCTATGGTATTGCGCTGGGGTACGAAGACCCGTCTGCGCCGATCAACAGCCTGCGTGCCGACCGCGCGCCCTTTGGCGACTGGGCGCAGATGCGCGGGTTTGACTAAGGCTTTTCAACCACGGGGTCAGACCGCGATATAGCGGTCCTTGCGGTGGTTCATCGCCACAATCAGGTTCAGGATCACCGCCCCGGCAATCGACCAGGCGACCGACACGGCCGGCACCAGCCACAGCGCAAAGGCCACAATGGTGCAGTCCAGCCCCATCTGCACCTTACCAGCCGACCAGCCTCGGCGCTCCTGCAGGTAGAGCGCCAGAATACCGAAGCCGCCCAGGCTGACCCGGTGGCGGAACAGAATCAAAAAGCCCGTGCCCAACAGCACACCGCCGAGAATGGCCGCCAGTGGCTGGGACACATAAGCGATGGACAGCAGCGCCGGCAGCAGCCCGGTGAGCCAGGACGTGGCCACCACCGCGATAAAGGTCTTGACCACGAAGGCGGTGCCCATGCGCTTGGCCGCCAGCCAGTAGAAGGGCAGGTTCAGGCAGAAGAACAGCAGGCCCAGATCCGTGCCGGTGGCGTAGTGCCCCAGCAGCGCAATACCGGCAATGCCCCCCGTCAGCAGCCCCGCGCTTTTGTACAGCACCAAGGCGGTGGAGATCAGCAAGATGCCGACCGCCATCGCGATGCCATCCTCCAGCCAGGAATGGCCGGAGGAGCCGGTCTTGAGTGCCCAGCGGAATTTGCCGGAGGTCAGTTGGGTCACGCGCGCAAAGCCTGCGCTGGCGGAGAGGCGGTATCGGGTCATGGGGAAAGGGCAAGCAAGAGTCCTGCCAGCTTGGGCGCCGTGCATGCGCCCCAGGCCCTGGCAAAGGCGAGATAGCCCTGCAATATAGGGCTAACCCTTATTCCTCAGACCTTGCCAAGGATTGGCGCAGCCCGGCTGCGGGCTGCCTCCCCGGTTCAGAGGCTCACTTCCAGATTGGGCACTGGGCCTCTTGCTTGCTGGCAAACAGCGTCTCGCCCGGCAGTGCCTTGATCAGCTTGAACGCGTCATGCTTGCCCTTGGACTCTTCGGGCGTCTTGACCTGCAGCAGGTACATGTCGTGCACATAGCGGCCGTTGGGCTCGATCTTGCCCTTGCCGAACATGTCGTTCAGCGGCATCGATTTGAGGGTCTGCATCACCTTGTCGGCATCCAGGCTCTGCGCCTTTTCCACGGCCTTGAAGTAGCTCATCGCCGAGGAGTAGTCGGAGGCCTGCAGCGAGGTGGGCATCTTCTTGGTGCGGGCGTAGTAGCGGTCGGTCCAGGCACGGGCTTCGGGCGAGCGGTCCCAGTACCAGCTGTCGGTGAACATCAGGCCACCGGCGAGCTTGAGGCCCAGGCTCTCGACCTCGTTGGCGAACACCATCAGCGCCACCGGCTTCATCTTGGGCGTGACGCCAAACTCCCGCGCGGCCTTGAGCGAGTTCATGAAGTCGCCACCCGCATTGGCCAGGCCCAGGATCTCGGCCTTGCTGGCCTGCACCTGCACGAGGTAGGACGAAAAATCATTCGCATGGAAAGGCGCACGCACCGATTTGACGATCTGGCCGCCCTGGGCCTGCACCACCTGGGTCACATCGGCCTCCAAGGTGTGGCCAAAGGTGTAATCGGCCACCAGCAGCGCCCAGGTCTTGGCGCCTTGCTCGGACACCGCCCGGCCCGTGCCGCGCGCAATCGCCGTGGTGTCGCTGTTGTAGTGCACCCAGTACGGCGAGCACTGGCTGCCCGTCAGGTTCGAGGAGTAGGCGCCGTTGATCAGCAGCACGCGTTTTTTCTCATTGGCCACCTGGCCCATGGCCAGCGCTGTCGCGGTGTTGGTGCCGGCAATCAGCAGCTGCACATCCTGGGTGTCGACCCATTCGCGCGACTTGGTCGAGGCGATATCGGCCTTGTTCTGGTGGTCGGCTGACAGCAGCTCGATCGGCCGGCCCAGCAGTTTGCCGCCAAAGTCCTCGATGGCCATCTGGATGGCGGTCACACCGCCCTTGCCATCGCCGTCCGAATACTGGCTGGACATATCGGTCAGAAAACCCAGGCGCACGGGGGCGGGTGCCTGTGCATGGGCAACGCCGGCAATGGCGCTGCAAGCCAGCGCGCAGGCGCTGAGAGCATGTACGCGGCGGCGCTGGGAAAAGGGCTGGGGCATGTTGACTCCTTTGTTATGTGGCTTGCCTGAGTTCAGCAAAGCCCATGCTAAGAGCAGATGCTGCCGGGCGACAGCGGGCAAACCGCCCAAGCACACGGCGTCTGTCACCCACGTTACCGAGCCCGTGGCGCCGAAGCGCATTTAATAAATAGATAAATAAAAACAAATTTCAAATAACAAACAGAGATTTCGGCCCAGGAGACACGCTCAGATGCAGAGGGGAAGTCACGTTTTTTCATCAGGCTGTCACCTGCAGTTGCAACACTTCCGCCTTTCTTTTGGGAACCCTATGCGACGCTTACCCCTTGTGGCCGCCATGGCCTCTTTGCTGATCCTCACGACACACACCACCTTGGCGGCCGACCAGGCCACCCATACCCCCGCACGCCAGGCGCTGGAAGCCAAGCTGGCTGCTGCCGATCCCCAGGGCCAGGTCTACGTCGAGCATGTCTTCAACGACACGGCTGCGACCACCCTGCCTGCGGGCTGGCGCACCGCTGCATGGAACAAGGGCACGGCCTCCATCGAGGCCAGCACCGGCAATCTGCTGATCAATGGCAAGGCGGACAGCACTGCGATGACTGCCGTGCTTCTGCCTGCGGAGTTCGAGAACCTCTCCAACTACCGTGTGGACATGGCGTTCAGCTTCGAGCAGCCGAACAACTCGGCCCGTTGGGGCAGCGTGATGTACCGCACGTCGCCGTCCAGCGCCACGCCGGCGCATGAGCCCTACTACCAGTTCGCGATCCGCCAGACCGCCACTGCCAACAACGGCACGGAGTTTGCGTACCGCAGTGGCGGTGGCTGGTCGGTGCAGGGCACCAAGCCCTATACCGAGGCCATCAGTGCCACCAAGACCTACGTCGCCAGCGTGGTGGTGCATGGCAACCGTGTGCGCCAATACCTCGATGGCGTGCTGTTGCACGATGCCCTGCTGAGCGCAGACCTGGCCAAGGGCGGGATCGGCATGCAGACCGCAGGCCTGATCATGCGCGTCAAAAGCATCAAGGTGACCGAGCAGATCACGCCGCTGCCCGAGTTGGACATGCCCGTGGTGGTGCAGGACGCTGGCAGCCCTGCTGCAATGGCACCTACACTGGTGCAGGCCGCAGAAGGCCTGCAATCGCTGGACGGCAGCGGCGCCAGCAATGCACTGTGGACGCTGGATAGCAGCCTGCATCTGCGCGATGCCAGCGGGGCCGACGTGGGCACGCTCGCCGCCTACTTTGCCCAGCCCAAGCGCAATACCATTCCGCTGCTGCGCATCCAGGACGAGGCCACCTTGAACGCGTTGGTGACCTTCTCCGACCAGGTGCACAATCTGGCCGACCTGACCTTGTTGTCCAGCGATGTGGCGCTGCTCAAGCAAGCCCGTGCCGCGTTGCCCAAGCTGCGCACTGCGGTGGATTTCAGCGAGCGCAATCTGACCACGTCCAAGGCCGATCTGCTGACCATTGTGGGCGATACCAACCGGGCAGGCGCCAAGATCGCCATCCTGCCCGAGCGCCTGACCGACCGCGCGTTTGTGGCCCATCTGCAGCGCCTGCTGATCACGGTGTGGACCAATGCCGAGGCTGCAACGCCTGAGCAAGCGGCGAAGGTGCTGGTCAGCGGTGTCAACGGCGTCGTCTCTGCCAACAGCGCGGCCTATGCCGAGTTGCTGCGCAAGCTGCCTGCCAACACCTTGCTGCGCAAGCCGCTGGTGATCGGCCACCGGGGCATGCCCAGCCGCGAGGACGAGAACACGCTGGAGAGCGCCAAGGCGGCGGTGGCGGTGGGAGCCGATGCCGTGGAGAACGACATCTACATCACCACAGACGACCATCTGGTCATCATGCATGACGACACCGTGGACCGCACCACCAATGGCACCGGCACCATCGAGAGCATGACCCTGGCACAGGTCAAGGCCCTCGCCAGCAAGACCAAGGGCTACAAGGTGCCCACGATGCGTGAGTACTTCCAGGCGTTCAAGAACGATCCCATCACCCATGTGATCGAGCTCAAGAGCAGCAACCCGCGCATCATTGCCCAGCTCAAGAAGGAAATGGCCGAAGAGGGCGTGGCGGACCAGTCTGTGGCCATCTCCTTCATTGCCGACCAGCTCAAGCGCAGCGGCGAGCAGATGCCCGAGCTGACAGGGGGCTTCCTCAACAGCATCGCCGACAGCGCCGATGTGCCCGCCAGCGTGCGCAATGTGCTGGAGGCCACACAGGCCAACTCCTCCACCTTCAATCCCAGCTACGGCGCCATTCGCCAAAGCACGATGGAAGCAGCCAAGCACCGTGGCGTGACCTTCTGGCCCTGGACGGTGAACGACCCGGCCACCTTCTACAAGTACTACAGCTGGGGAACCCATGGCATCACCACCAACGATGCCTACCTGGCCAGCAACTTCCCCGTAGAGATTGCGGCCAAGCCGCAAACTGCTGCGCTGGCTTTGAATGTGCCACTGAGCCTGGGTGTGACACTGACCACCCAACTGCGCGCACAGCGCGATGCCGTTGCCACGGAGCTGGTCTACCTGGGCGGCACTGCGACCGCGGTACCCGGTAGCAATGGGGCGCTCAGCTTCAGCAGTGCCGGCACCGCCATCGTCATGCCCGGCTACCGCCACCAGATGGATGCCACCTACAGCTACGTGATCATGGGCCAACCGGTGACCCTGGTGGTGGGCGATGGCAGCGACGGCGTGGTAGGCACCCCCAATGCACCGGCAGCCGGCCAGGTGAGCTGCAGCAGCGCGGTGCCCGGCCAGACCAGCACCTGCGCGGTCGTGCCCCAACCCGGCTACCAGCTGGTGGGCCTGGCTGCAGACAGCAGCTGCCCGGCAGGCCAATGGAATGCCGATCAAACGGCCTACACCACCGGCACGATCTCCGCGCAATGCCAGCTACGCTTTGACTTTGAAGCCAAGCCCGCCAGCGCATCCTTGGCGCCTGTCGGCAAGCAAGGCGAGATGCAAGCCACCGTGCGCGGCGGCGGCACCGGTCTCTGGGCTTTCGATGCCGCGCAAGCGGTGGCCGTGAGCCCTGCAGCAGCGGCGCCCAGCGGCGTGAGCTTTCCGTTTGGCGTCGTCAGCCTGCAGCTGACCGGCGGCCAGGCAGGGCAGAGCGCCACGGTGGAGATGACCTACCCGCAAGCCTTGCCCGCCAACGCCAAGTACTACAAGTACGGCAAGACCGCCGACAACAACCAGCCCCACTGGTATGTCTACCCGAATGCCAGCATCAGCGGCAACAAGGTGGTCCTGACCCTGACCGACGGCCAGACCGGCGATGACGACCTGCAGGCCAACGGCGTCATCCGCGATCCGGGCGGTGTGGCCGTGCTGGCCGATGACCCAGGCACACCTGGCACCCCTGGCGCTACCGCCACCCCCGTGCCTACCTTGGGCCATGCAGCACTCGCGCTGCTGTCGGGCGGCATGGGCCTGCTGGCCTGGCGCCGCAAGCGCGAGGGGCAGGTTTGATCTAGTGCTGTAGTCTTGGATAGGTAGTTGACCGCCAGTGGTGCCTTGGGGTGCCCTGGCGGTTTTTTTGATTACAAAGCGGTTTGCTTGTATGGTGAGAAGCGTCTCGCTCCCATTTCATTCGACAGGCTGGTGAAAGCCAGGCGCCGCATGGCGCCTTGTTGGGCGGCTTAATTTTTTGGGAAACGTTTTAATCCTATGCGTACTTACGAGGAACTCAAGGGGCACCCAGCAGACTTCATCGTTAGCTATCACCTCTACGCACCTTCTGAGGGCGGCAGAAAGGTCACTTTTCAGCACCTTCGCTGCGACTTCAGCTACGACGGATATGACATCGCTACTGATGGCATTTTCATGATCTATCCCGAATTTCTCGGAAAGGATGGCCAACCGATCAAAGAAGGAATCCCTGTCTGTTTAGACGGAAGGGCATCGATGTTTATTTTGTCTCCAGAGATGAGAGCATCGGTCCATCAAGGACGCATCAAGATCGGTACGCGTGGCTATTTTATGGAGGGCGGACGGAAGGTGGGAAGCCTGGAAGTGGTGCAAGTTGTAGATCTTCATGTGAATCCCATAAGTTGAAGCAGCTGAAGCTACTTCAGCAGGAATGGGGTTCCGACTCCACCCCTCAAGCCACCTGCCCCACCCCCCGTGCATCCGGCATGCGCGATGCCCAGGCGAACACCGCCATCCCCAGCAGCACCGTCACCGCCAGGCCCAGCGCCAGCAGCAGGCCACTGTGGAAGAGCTGCGGCGCCACGAGGCCGGAGATGATGGTGAAGACCATCATCTGGCTAAAGCCCTGCAACGAAGAAGCCAGGCCGCGCATCTGGGGGAACTGGCCCATGGCTTCCAGCGTCAGGATGGGCATCAGCTGCGAGATGCCAAAGGTGTAGAGCGTGATCGGCAGGACGGCCCAGGGGACGGTGGGTTGCTGGGTCAGGCTGTTGTAGAGCAGGTTGCAGGCGCAGGCGACCAGCAGGCAGGCGTAGCCGATGCGTTTTTGCACGGCGGACGGAATGCGGCGGGCAAACACGCTGGAGATGGCTGAGCCCAGCATGGTGCCGGCGATCAGCGGGATGAACAGCCAGCCCAGCGCGGTTTCGTCCATGCCGAGGATGGTCATCACAAACTCGGCGGCTGAGCTGATGTAGATCGAGTTGGCACCGGCCATCAGCGCCAGGCCGATCAGCATGGTGCGGAACTTGCGGTTGCGCAGTGCCTGCAGGTAGTTGCCGGCAATGATGCGCAGCTTCAGCGGCGTGCGGCGCTCGGGCGGCAGGGTTTCGGGCAACTGGCGCCAGATCAGCAGCGCCAGCAAGACGCCAAAGCCCGACAGGAAATAGAAGCTGTAGCGCCAGCCGCCATGGCTTTGCAGCCAGCCGCCCAGCACGGGCGCCAGCGCAGGGGCCAGGCCAAACACCATCATCACCAGCGCCATCATGCGCTGCGCCTCGGCACCCTGGTGCTGGTCTTGCACCATCGCGCGCACGATGACCATGCCCGAGCCGGCGCACAGGCCCTGCACCAGGCGCATCAGCACCAGCGATTCAATCGAGCCGGCAAAGGCCGCTGCCAGCGAGGTGATGCCGTAGCCGATGGCCGAGACCATCAACACGCGGCGGCGGCCGAAGGTATCGCTGAGCGTGCCGTAGAACAGCATGGTGCTGGCCATCGCAAACACGTAGACGCTCAGGGTTTGCTGAACTGCAATGGGTGAGGCGCCAAACTCCTGCCCGATGGCATGGAATGAAGGCAGGTAGGTATCGATGCCCAGCGGACCAATCATGGTGCACAGGGCAAACAGCAGGGTGAGCGTAACGGGTGACTTTTGCATGGGACGCTGGGCGCGCTGCCCGGGCCGCGATCACCAAGCGCTGCTAGGCCCTGCGGGCCCATGGCTTGGATGGAGGAAGAAGCGGGTGGGGGCGAGGGCGCCGAAATGAAGAACCACCGCCCCTCTGAAGATGGCTGAGGCTAGGCGGCAAGCAGGCATTTAACCAAAAATTGCCGCTGCCTGTGCCAACGGCCCGCGCCGCCAAAACGCGCTGGGACATTGGCTGCCCGCAATGCAAAGAGCGCGAAACTGTGTACACATTTCGCGCTCTGGGCGGTTATCAGCGGTGTGGAACGCCTAGCCCGCGCTGGGCCGCTCGGCGCCCTTGGGGCGAAATGCCTTGCAAACGGCTTCGTCGGTTTGCAGATAGGGGCCGCCGATCAGGTCCACGCAGTAGGGTACCGCGGCAAAGATGCCCGGCACCTGCTGCTGGCCTTCGGCGTCCTTCAGGCCTTCCAGGGTCTGGGCAATCGCCTTGGGCTGGCCGGGCAGGTTGATGACCAGGCTGCGGCCCCGGATGACGGCCACCTGGCGCGACAGAATCGCGGTCGGTACAAACTGCAGGCTGATCTGGCGCATCTGTTCGCCAAAGCCGGGCATTACCTTATCTGCGATGGCCAGAGTTGCTTCGGGCGTCACATCGCGCGGTGCAGGGCCGGTGCCGCCGGTGGTCAGCACCAGCGCGCAGCCAAGGTCCACCAGCTCGATGAGGGTCTGGCTGATCAGTGCCTCGTCGTCGGCAATCAGCCGGGTCTCGTACTGCAGCGGGTTGCGCAGCGCGCGGCCCAGCCAGTCCTGCAAGGCAGGCAGGCCCTTGTCTTCATAGACGCCGGTGCTGGCGCGGTCGCTGATCGAAACGAGGCCTATCTTGACGGTGTCGTACGTGCTGCTCATCGCTTGCCCTGTTGCGCTGCCATCAGGCCTGGTCATCGTCGTCTTCGCCGTCTGCAGCCGTATCGCTGCTGCTGCGGCTGGCGCTGTGGGCGGCCATCACATGGTCACGCACCAGCTGGAACAGCTCGCGGTAGGCACGGCCCTTGCGGGGCGCCTGGCCGGTGGATTCCTGCACGTGGGCTTCGTGGGCGCCTGGCATGTCCTTGCGGGCCTGGCGCACCAGGGAGCGCAGTTGCTGGATGTCGGTATCGGGGGCTTCGTTGATCCACTGGGCCACCGCATCGTCGCTGACGATCATGCGGTCGCGCCACTGCTCGGCGGCATGCAGCAGGGCCTTTTCCAGGCTGGAGCCTTCCTTTTGCTCGGACAGGGCTGCCTTGACCGCGGCGATTTCGCTGTCTTCGAGCTTGCGCATCAGCTTGCCGATGTACTGCATCTGGCGGCGCTTGCCTTCGAAATTGGTGATGCGCTTGGCCTCGGCCAGCGCATTGCTCAGGATTTCAGGCAATTCCAGGCGCTTGAAGAGGTCGCTGCGCAGGGTCAGCAGTTCCTTGCCCAGGTCTTGCAGGTCATCCATTTCCTTTTTCAGGTCGGACTTGCTCGACTCGGTGGTGCCTTTGAGCTCGGCCTTGAGTTCGATATCGAGCTCGCTGCCTTCGGCCACGAACTTGCCGCGAACGAAATAGCCTTTTTTGGGTTTGCGTGACATGGTTAAATGCTTTTGTTCAAAAGGCCATCGCCCGGCGCAGTGCCTGGGCGATGGCGGTTATCAGTATCATAGCGGGCAGTATGAATAAATCCGTATCCAGCTCCAACAGCCAAGGCGATGCCAAGGCTGAGTCCGGCTTCAGTTACAGCCGCGCATTTTTCAAAGATCTCGTCGAGCAGGCGCTCTCGCATGCCAAAAAACTCGGTGCGACCGATGCCGGGGCCGATGCCTCCGAAGGCTCCGGTCTGTCGGTGAGTGTGCGCAAGGGCGAGCTGGAGACGGTGGAGCGCAACCGGGACAAATCACTGGGAGTGACGGTGTATCTGGGCAAGCGCCGTGGCAATGCCAGCACGTCCGACTTCTCTGCCGAAGCAGTGCAGCGCACCGTGCAGGCGGCCTATGACATTGCACGCTTCACCGCCGAGGACCCTATCGCAGGTCTGCCCGACGCAGCCGATATTGTGCCAGCAGCCGAGCACCGCGAACTGGAGCTATTCCATCCTTGGGCCATTGACAGCGGAGCGGCGGCCCAATTGGCCCTGCAGTGCGAGGCGGCGGCCTTTGCCACCGACAAGCGCATCACCAACAGCGAAGGCGCCGGTGTGTCGGCCCAGCAAAGCCATTTCTACAGCGCCCACACCAACGGTTTCGCCGGCGGTTATGCCAGCTCGCGCCACAGCCTGTCGGTGGCGCCGATTGCCGGCAAAGGCGCCGACATGCAGCGCGATGCCTGGTACAGCAGCATGCGCCGCGCCAGCGACTTGGCCGATCCTGCCGTGGTAGGCCGGTATGCTGCCGAGCGCGCACTATCGCGCCTGGGCGCCCGCAAGATTGCCACGACCGAATGCCCGGTGCTGTTCGATGCCCCGCTGGCCGCCGGCCTGGTGGGCTCGCTGGTGCAGGCCATCAGCGGCGGCGCGCTCTACCGCCGAAGCTCCTTTTTGCTGCATTCGCTGGGCAAGAAGGTGTTCCCCAAGCACATCCAGCTGGTCGAAGACCCCTTCATCATCGGCGGCAAGGGCAGTGCGCCTTATGACGACGAAGGCGTGCGCGTGTCCAGGCGTTCGGTGATCGAAGACGGCAAGGTGGCCGGCTATTTCCTGTCCACCTATTCGGCCCGCAAGCTGAGTATGCGCACCACCGGCAATGCCGGCGGCGCCCACAACCTGCATTTCTACTCGACCAAGACCCGCCCATCGGACGACCTCAACGCCATGCTGCAAAAGCTGGGCACGGGTCTGTTCGTCATCGAGCTGATGGGCCAGGGCGTGAACCCGGTCACCGGCGATTATTCACGCGGCGCCAGTGGTTTCTGGGTGGAAAACGGCCAGATCGCCTTTCCGGTCGAAGAGATCACGATCGCCGGCAACCTCAAGGACATGTTCAAGGGCATCGAGGCCGTGGGCGCCGATGCCTACAACGCCGGCTCCAAGACCTTGGGCAGTATCCTGATCAACCGCATGAAGGTGGCAGGGTCCTGATCCCTCGCCGCTCAATGGCATCCAGCCCGCTCAGAGCCATCCAATCCAGGGGCGGCGGGCGGGTTTTATTTTTTGACTGGGCAGCCGGCCAAAGCGGGCCGGCGCTGTAAGGAGTGGGCTGTGTTTACCGGCATTATTCAGGCTGTGGCGCGCATCAGCGCGATTGACGACCAACCGGGGCTGCGGAGCTTTACCGTGGCCTTTCCCGATGGCTTTTGCGATGACCTGGCGATAGGGGCCAGTGTGTCGCACGACGGCGTATGCCTGACGGTGACCGAGCTGCTGGACCCCACGCACGCGCGCTTTGATGTGATGCAGCAGAGCCTGAACATCACCACCCTGGGTGCGCTGGCGCTGGGCTCACCAGTGAATGTGGAGCGCGCGGCCAAGGATGGCGCCGAGATTGGCGGCCACCCGCTCTCGGGCCATGTGGACTTTACCGGCACCTTGATGCAGGTGCGCCAGTTCGACAACAACCATGTGATGCGGGTCGCAGTGCCCGAGGCCTTTCGCCGCTATGTATTCGCCAAGGGCTATATCGCCATCAATGGCGCCAGCCTGACTGTTGCCGAGGTCAACCGCCAGGAAGGCTGGTTCGAGGTCTGGCTCATCCCCGAGACCTTGCGCATGACCGTGTTTGGTGACAAGCGCGCCGGTGACCGCCTGAACATCGAGATCGAGCGCAGTACCCAGGTGGTGGTGGACACCGTGCGCGAGGCAGTGGACGAGAGCCTGGGCCAACTCAAGCCCCTGCTCGAAGCCCTGCTGCGCGAGAAAGGCCTGAGCCTGGAAGACCTGGTCACACCGCCGCAACTGCCCAAGGCTTGATGGCCAAGACGTGGACAGGGGTCCTCTGCATGACCCTCGCCCAATGGGATGGACGTGGATCGGGATGAGACGCAAGGCGTCTTTTGCAGTCGAGCCGTAGCTATTGACAAGGAAGACAACGCAGCGGATCGCCCGAGACCGCGTTCAGACCACGGCAGGGAGTTGTGCAGAGGATCCCTAGCGGGTGGCGACGATAAAGATCCGGGGGAAGGGCAGCAGCACCGTACCGCTGGGCAGCGCCGGGTAGGCCTGGCGGATGGCGGCCAGGTAGTCGGCCAGGTACTGCGTCTTCTCCTGTGCATCGAGCTGCGCCAAGAACGGCCGCAGCGCCGAGCCTTTGAACCATTCGACCACCGCCTCGTGGTTGGCCAGTGGGTGCATATAGGTGGTGCGCCAGGCATCGACCCGGCTGCACAGCGGCTGCAGCAGCGCGTAGTACCAGTCAAGGTTATGCCGATCAGGGTGACGCACCGCGCCGATGCGCGAAGCCCAGGGGCCTTGCGCGGCTACCTCCCGCGCCAGCACATGGGCGGGCTCTTGCAGATTGTCGGGTGTCTGCACCGCCAGGCTGCCGCCAGCGCGCAGTTGCTGCAGCAATTGCGGGTAGAGGCGGTCATGGTCGGGCAGCCACTGCAGGCTGGCATTGGCCAGAATCACATCCACGGCTGGTGCGGCCTGCCAGTTACCAATATCGGCCAGCGCAAACGGCGTCTGCGGCAGGCGCTCGCGTGCAGCGCGCAGCATGTCTTCGTCATTGTCCAGCCCCGTCACTGCCGCATCGGGGTAGCGCGCCTGCAGCACTTCGGTGGAGTTGCCAGGGCCGCAGCCCAGGTCGATGGCAGTCTGCACCTCGGTGTTCGGAATGGCGGCTACCAGATCACGCACGGGGCGGGTGCGTTCGGCTTCAAACTGGCTGTACTGCTGGGCGGACCAGGTCATGAGGTTCTCCTTCTGTCTTGCCCGGCACTGTAGTGCGCTTTACCCATGCTGACAAATACGCTATAAAAACCACAACCATACTTTTGAGGTATTGCTTGATGGAGTTGAGACAGCTGCGGGCCCTGGTCTGCATTGCCGAGTGTGGCAACCTGACCCGCGCTGCCCAGCAACTGGGTATGCAGCAGCCACCGCTGACGCGCCTGTTGCAGCAGCTGGAGGCCGAGATGGGCACGCCCTTGATGGAGCGGCTGCCCCGAGGCATGCGGCCCACCGCTGCCGGTCTGGCGCTGGTGCAGGAGGCGCGCATGGTGCTGGCCAGGGTGGAGGCCATGGCCGGCCTGGTTCAGGATGCCGCCCAGGGCGGGCGTGGCCATGTGGCCATTGGCTTTACCAGCTCGGCGGCGTTGCACCCCTTGGTGGCACAGGTGCTTCAGGCTTTCAGGGCGCAGTGGCCGCGCGTGAAGGTCACGTTGGAAGAGGCGGGATCGGGCGAGCTGCTGGACGGCCTGCTGGCGCAACGCCTGCATGCGGCACTGGTGCGCTCGGCCTGGGAGGCGCAGCCCAGCCTCAGCAGCCGGCATCTGCTGAGCGAGCCGATGGTCGTGGCCGGGCCGCTGGGCCATGCACTGATGCAGTCGCGCCGCCCCTTGCCGCTGGCGCAGCTGCGGGGCCAGCCGCTGGTGCTGTACCGGCGGCCAGCGGGCCCCGGCCTGCACGACAGCATTGTGGCGGCCTGCGTGGGCGCGGGCTTTCATCCGCAGGTGGTGCAAGAGGCCCCGCGCCTGACTGCCACGTTGAGCCTGGTAGCCGCCGGGCTGGGCCTGAGCATCGTGCCAGCCTCCCTGCAGCACCTGCGCAGCGATGGGCTGGCCTACCGGCGGCTGAGCGGTGCGCCCGGCCTGGTGGCGCCGCTGATCCTGGTCAGCCAGCGCCGTCCCGAGGCGCAGGCCCGCGTGCTGCTGCAGCACCTGGGCGGCATTCTGGACCAGCAGCTGGCCCAGCAGCGGGAGCGCAAGGGGGGCGCCTGACATGCAAAAACGCATCATGCCGTCGATGATGGCGCTGCAGTGCTTTGAGGCCGTGGCGCGCCACATGAGCTTTACCCTGGCGGCCCAGGATTTGTTCTTGACCCAGAGCGCCATCAGCAAGCAGATTGCGCAGCTGGAAGCCACCGTCTGCCAGACGCTGTTCCACCGCTCGGCGCGCGGGCTGTCGCTCACCCCGGCCGGGCGCATGTACCTGGGCGAAGTGCGCAGCATCCTGAACCAGGTCGATGCCTCGGCCCGCTATGTGATGGGCTACGGCGAGGCGGACGAAACCCTGACGATTGCCGTGCAGCCCACCTTTGGCATCACCTGGCTGGTGCCGCGCCTGCGGCTGTTTCTGCAGGCCTACCCGCATATCCAGGTCGTCACCAAGGGCGATGCCCGGCCTTTTGACCTGATGCAGTCGCGCATCGATATCTCGCTGTTCTATGGCGAAGGCAGCCTGCCGGGCGCTGACTGCCACCGCCTGTTCGAGGCCGATGTGGCGGTGGTTTGTGCGCCGGACATCTTGCCTGCCGATGGCTTGGCATCGCTGGCTGAGCTGGAGCAGTTGCCCATGATCCAGTGCTCGTTTCGGCCCGAGATCTGGCGCGACTGGTTTGCCTGCCAGGGCTTTGTGCCGGCCGATGCCTACCGGGGCCCGCGTTTTGACACCTTCTCGATGTGCCTGCAGGCCGCACAAGAGGGCATTGGCTTGGCCATCATGCCGCGCATGTTTGCCGAGCAGGCGCTCGCCCAGGGCCGCCTGGTGCAGCCCTGGCCCTTTGTGCAGCCCAGCGACGGCGCCTACTACGTGGCCCATGCCAGCCCCTGCGCGGCCTTGCCCAAGATCCGCCATTTTGTCGATTGGGTGCTGGCACAGGCGCATGCCAGCCCGCCATCCGCATGAAATTTTGGAATAGCCCGATCATTTAATTTCGTTTGCCCCGGGCGGGGCGGCTGTCAACAATGCGTGGTTGGAAAAACAATAACCACGGAGACCGCGCACATGGCCGCGCTGCACCACTACCTCTCGATTGCCGACCTGGAGCGCGCTGCCCGCAAACGCTTGCCCGCCTGTGTGCGCGGCTATGTCTGCGGCGGCACGGAAGACGGCGTCTCGCTGCAGCAAAGCCTGCAGGCCTTCTCGCGCCTGGGCTTTGTGCCGCGCGGCCTGCGCCATGTGGCCCAGCGCAGCACGGCCACCACCTTGTGGGGCCAGACTTATGCGATGCCGATGGGCTTTGCGCCCACCGGCTTTGCCGCCATCGTGATGAAGGACTGCGACGCGGCGCTGGCCAAGGTGGCGCAGGCGCAGGCGCTGCCCTTCATCATCAGCGGCGCATCGACCGTGCCGTTGGAGCAACTGCAAAACGCCCATGACCAGCGCTGCTGGTACCAGGCCTACCTGCCGGGCAATATGGCGCGCATCCTGCCGCTACTGCAGCGCCTGGAACGTGCCCAGATCCCCGTGCTGGTGGTCACCATCGACACCTGCGTGGGCGCCAACCGCGAGAACCTGCAGCGCCTGCGCTTTACCGTGCCGTTTCGCCCCAGCTGGACCTTGTTGCTCGACGGCCTGCGCCACCCGCGCTGGAGCTGCGATGTGTTTTTGCGCACCGTGTTGAGCCAGGGCGTGCCCCGATTTGCCAACCTGGCCCATGAGGCAGGGCCGGCCATCACCGCCGACCCGCCCCATGGCTTTCGGGGCGAGCGCGACCAGCTCGACTGGGACTGCATAGACCAGATACGCGCGGCCTGGAAGGGCAAGCTGGTGCTCAAGGGCGTCATGCACCCGGAAGACGCCCGACTTGCCGTGGCCCATGGCGCCGATGCGGTCATCGTCTCCACCCATGGCGGGCGCCAGCTCGATGCCTGCATCTCGCCCCTGCAGGCGCTGCCCGAGATTCGGCAGGCGGTGCCTGCCGGCTATCCGGTGTTCATCGATGGCGGCTTTCGCCGGGGCAGCGATGTGCTCAAGGCGATGGCGCTGGGCGCCGACTTGGTCTTTACCGGCCGGCCGCAGCTGTTTGGCGCGGCGGTAGCGGGCGAGGCGGGCATTGCCCACGCCGTGCAGCTGTTCCGCCAGGAGCTGATGACCAATCTGGCGCTGCTGGGTGTCAACCGCCCGCAGGAGCTGACGGCGGACTGCCTGCGCATCCAGGGCGATTTTTCGCTGCCCCCCAGTCAGCGCTAAAGCGCTGCACCTATTTGCAATCAAGGAGACAAAAAATGATGACACTGAGCAAGGCCGCGCTGGCCCTGGCCGCCGCATGGGCGCTGTTGCCCGCCGCACAGGCCCAAGGCACGGGCTACCCCGGCAAGCCCGTGAAACTGGTCGTGGGCTATGCCCCCGGCGGCGCCACCGACATTGGCGCGCGGCTGATCGCCGATGCGCTGGGCAAGGACCTGGGCCAGTCCTTCATCGTCGAAAACCGCCCGGGCGCCAACAGCAATATCGGTGCCGAGTATGTGGTGCGCGCGCCCGCCGATGGCTACACGCTGTTCGTCGGATCCATCTCGACGGCGATCAACCAGGGCCTCTACACCAAGCTGGCCTTTGACGCCGGCAAGGACCTGGTGCCGGTCGCCCAGCTCAACGTGGTGCCCAATATCCTGGCGGTGAGCGCCAAGCTGCCGGTCAACTCGGTGGCCGAGTACATCGCCTATGGCAAGCAACATCCGGACAAGCTGACCTGCGCATCGCCGGGCAGTGGTTCTTCGGCCCATCTGGGTTGCGAGCTGTTCAAGCTCAAGACAGGCACCAGCATTCTGCATGTGCCTTACCGGGGCAGCGGGCCGGCGGTGTCGGATTTGCTGGGCGGGCAGGTGGACTCGATGATGGACAACCTGCCGCCGCTGCTGGCGCAGATCCGTGCCGGCAAGCTCAAGGGCCTGGCGGTGACGACCGCAGAACGCGTCGATTTTGCGTCGGACATTCCGACCGTCGCCGAGTCCGGGGTGCCCGGCTTTGAGGTCGCCGCCTGGTTTGGCGTGTTTGCGCCAGCTGGCACGCCTGCCCAGGTGGTGGAGACCGTCAACAAGGCCATCAACCGCGCGCTGAATGCCAACCCCGATGTACGGGCCAAGTACCAGAGCAATGGCTTTATGCTGCCGCCAGCGCCCAATTCACCCGCCAGTTTTCAGCGCTTCTTCAACAGCGAGATCAAGCGCTGGGGCGAGGTGGCGCAGGCCACCCACCTGAAGATCGACTGAGGCCCCGGCTGCCTTGGAACAGGTTCTTAGCGCGCGTTGGATGCCAGACGCGCGGGCAGCAGCAGCGATACGCCGGCGGCCAGCACCAGCAGCGCTGCGGCGGCGCCAAAGGCGATCCAGTGGGTGCCGAACTGCTCGTAGGCCCAGCCGCCCAGCCAGCTGCTGATCATCGCGCCAATCTGGTGGCCCAGGTAGGCGCAGCCGTAGAGCATGCCGACCAGCTTGATGCCGTAGAGATCACCCAGGATGGCCGACGATGCGGCGATTGAGCCGGCCCAGACAATGCCGCCCAGCGCGGCCACGGCATAGAGCTGCCAATGGTGGATGACGGCCACCAGCCCGATAAAGCCCAGGCCCCGCACCAGGTAGATGACGGCCAGGATGTAGCGGCGCGGCACCATGTCCGACAGCTTGCCCAGGCCCAAGGTGCTGAAGATGGCGACCAGGCCGATCAGGCCAATGCCGCCGGCGCTGCTGCCGGCATCAAAGCCATGGTCCATCAGCATGGGCACGCCATGGGTGCCCAGCAGGTTCATGCTGAAGCCACAGGCAAACAGGCCCAGAAAGATCTGCCAGAAGGGCGCGGTGGCCACTGCCTGGGCAAAGCGCAGCGAGGGCGCAGCGGGCTGGCCGGCCATGGCGCGCAGGCGCTCCTGGCGGGCGGCTTGCTCGGCGGGCGTCAGGTCGGTGTGCTCGGGCGCGTCATCACGCACAATCCACAGCGCCATCGCGGTGACGATCAGCGCAAATACCAGTGCAAAACCCAGCAGCGTGTATTGCCAGCCCCAGCGCGCAATCGTGAAGGTGAAGACCGGCGTCATCACCGCAATGCCTGCCATGGAGCCGGTGGACAGAAAGAACAGCGCCATGCCGCGCTGGCGCGTGAACCAGCTGCTGATCATCGGCGTGACCGCCACCGGGCTGGTGAAGGCCAGGCCCAGCGACAGCGCCACGCCATAGGACCAGAAAAACAGCCATGGCGTGCTGGCGTTGACAGCCCAGATGCAGGACAGCACCACGATGACGGTGCCCAGCAGCAGCACCCGCTGCGTGCCCTGGCGCGCCACGAGCCAGCCGGCCAGTGGCATGCCCAGGCCGTAGCACAGCATGCCAAACGCGACGATGGAAGACAGCAGGCTGCGGCTGAAACCCAGGTCCTGCGACAGCGGCACGATGAAGGGACCGATCCCCATGCGCATGCCCACCGTCAGCAAGGTGAGGATGGTGGAAGCGGCGACGATCACCCAGCCGAAATACAGGCCGGACGGTGGGGTGGGGCCCGGAGGCAGAGAGGTGGGGAGCGCTGTCATGACGCGGTGGCCGCGAGGCGCTCGTCAAAAGGCCTGCGCAACAAGGATGTAGTAGGGCCGATGATAGGCCGGCGCGCAGGAACGGCAAGCGGGGCGAGCGGCTGGATGTCGCGCTGGCGGCAGGCCTGCCAGCGCACAGGTCAGCGCTGCGGCGAGCGGGCGCTGGCGGTATCGGGCAGCAGCATCAGCAAGCTGCGGTTGTAGTCCTCCACCACCATCAGCTGGCCGGCATGGTTCAGTGCCAGCCCGGTGGGGCGGCCCAGGGGCCGGGTCTTGCCATCTGCCGTCCAGTTACCCAGCCACTCGATTGGCTTGCCGCCGGGTTTGCCATCCTTCTGGCGCGCAAAGCCCACCACGCGGTGGCCTTGCGGCCCATGCCAGGCGGCCAGCAACTGGCCCTGGAAGGGGCTGGCCTGTGAGGTGGCCAGCAGGTGCAGCGGCGCCGTGTGCGCGGGCCAGAGCATATGCGGCGCCTTGGTGGCGGCGCAGCGCGCGCGTTGCTCGTAGCCGCGTGCCGGGCGCTGTGCGCCCACGCAATAGGGCCAGCCGTAGTCGGCGCCTTCCACCAGCTCGTTGAGCTCTTCGGGGGGCTCGTTCCTGTCGCGGTAGTCGATGTTGTTCTCGGCCTGCCAAAGGCTGCCTTTGGCGGGGCCGTCGGGCAAGGTGGCCAGCGCCACGGAGTTGCGCAGACCCAGCGCAAACGGCGCGAACTGCTGCACAGGCGCTTGCGGGGGTTGGCCGGTGGCGGCTGGGCTGCGCAATACCGCACGCCACACTGCACCCCGGAACTGCATCGCCCCGCGCTCTGGACAGGGATGGGGCAGCGCGCCTTGCGCGTCCTGGCAGCGGTCTGTGAGCGAGCCGATATTGACGTAAAGGCCGCCATCGGGCCCGAACGTGATTTCCTTGAGCGGGTGGGCGCCGTCGTCGGGCAGCTGGTCCAGCACCGCTTGCGCCTGGATCGGCTGGCCTGCAGCGGGCACGTGCGTGCGCCAGATACGGCTGGCCTCGCCAATGTAGATCAGGGCATCGGGCCCGCGCACCAGGGCTAGCGGGCGGTCGAGTTTGTCGGCTAGCACCTGGACCTGGGGGCGCTGTGCGGAGTTGGCAGACGGCTGCGCCGGCAGGCTCAGCTCCAGCAGCCGGCCCTGGCGCGGCATCCAGCTGCCCATGTCGATGATCCACAGGCGCCCGGGGCTGATTTCCAGCACCCGGCGGGGCGCGCGCAGGCCTTCGCGCTCATCAGCCACCAGGGCTACGCAGGTGCCGGCCGGGCTGCCGATGCTGACTTTTTCATAGCCGCCGCAGCGGCCCTGGGGCGTATAGCCCCGGGCATGCGCCAGCGGCGCCCAGGCCAGCAAGGCGCTGGCCAGCGCTGCAAGCGCTGCCTGAGGCGGCAGGCGTTCAGGCCAGCACTTGTGCAATTGCCTTGCCCACGTCCGGGGTCTTGGCCTGGCCGCCCAGGTCGGGCGTGCGCGGGCCGCTCAGAATGGTCTGGCTGATGGCATCGACGATGGCATCGTGGGCGCTGCGCCAGGCACCCTGGCCGTTGCCCAGGAAGTCCAGCATCAGCGCCACCGACCAGATCATCGCGATCGGGTTGGCAATGTTCTGGCCATAGATGTCGGGCGCCGAACCGTGCACGGGCTCGAACAGCGAGGGAAAGTTGCGCTCGGGGTTCAGGTTGGCCGACGGCGCCAGGCCGATGGTGCCGGTGGTGGCCGGGCCCAGGTCGCTCAGGATGTCACCAAAAAGGTTGGTGGCGGCGACCACATCGAAGCGGCCGGGCTGCAGCACAAAGCGGGCGGTCAGGATGTCAATGTGCTGCTTGTCCAGCACCACGTCGGGGTAGTTCTGGGCCATGGCTTCGGCACATTTGTCCCACCAGGGCATGCTGATCGCAATGCCGTTGGACTTGGTGGCCAGGGTCACATGCTTTTTGCTGCGGCTTTGGGCCAGGTCAAAGGCGAACTTGAGCAGGCGGTCGGCGCCCTTGCGGGTGAACACGGCCTCTTGCAGCACCATTTCGCGGTCCGTGCCTTCGAACATGATGCCGCCCAGCGCGGTGTATTCGCCCTCGGTGTTCTCGCGCACCACGTAGTAGTCGATATCGCCGGGCTTGCGGCCGGCCAGCGGGCAGGGCACGCCGTCAAACAGGCGCACCGGGCGCAGGTTGATGTACTGGTCGAACTCGCGGCGGAACTTGAGCAGCGAGCCCCAGAGCGAGACATGGTCGGGCACGGTGGCGGGCCAGCCGACGGCGCCGAACAGGATGGCGTCAAAGCCTTGCAACTGTGCCTTCCAGTCGTCGGGCATCATCTGGCCGTGCGCGGCAAAGTAGTCGCAATGTGCCCAGTCAAAGTGCTGCATCTCCAGCGGCAGGTCAAAGCGCTTGGCAGCGGCCTCCAGCACGCGGATGCCTTCGGGCATCACTTCCTTGCCGATGCCGTCGCCGGCCAATACCGCGATACGTAGTTTCTTGCTCATGCTGGTCCTGAATGTCTGGTCAAAAGGGGAGGGTGGCCGCCCGGGTGACTGGCAGCGCTCGCAAAGGCCATCGCTGGGCTCTACAATCGCTCGTCCTCGCACCTGGTGCCGGGGCTGGGGTGTCTGGATGGGCATCCTAGCGCTGTTGGGGCAGCTGCGCAGCATGGTGCGAGACAGCTTGCACCGCTGGCGCCTCATTTTGCCGCCTGCCGTGTCGCCATTTCCTTTCCCCCCTGAATCCCTGGCCGTATTGGCCGCCGCCTGCTGGGCGCTGGCCGCGCTGTTTTCCGCCCCGGTGGCGCGCAAGATGGGCGCCTTTGCCTTTACCCGCTGGCGCATGGTGTTTGCCACCGTGATGCTGGGCGGGTGGGCCACCTTGGTGGGCACCTGGGGCAGCCTGAACCTGTCGCTGGTGAGCGTGCTGGTGTTGTCGGGCTTTATCGGCATCTTCATTGGCGACACGGTGCTGTTTGCCTGCATGAACCGGCTGGGCCCGCGCCGATCGGGCATTTTGTTCGCCACGCATTCGATGATGTCAGCCGTGTTGGCGGCGCTCTTTTTGGGCGAGCGCATGGGCGCGGTGGCGATGCTGGGCTGTGCACTGGTGCTGAGCGGCGTGATGTGCGCCATTGCCTTTGGCAAGCGCACCGGCAGCGAATCGAGCCTGGAAGCCACGCGCGGCCGGCTGGCGGTGGGTGTGAGCCTGGGCCTGATAGCCGCCTTGGGCCAGGCGTTGGGCACCTTGGTGGTCAAGCCGGTGATGGGCCCCGATGTGGACCCGGTGGCCGCATCGGCCGTGCGCATGGCGGCGGGCTTTGGCTTTCATGCGGTGCTGCTGCTGGTGGGCTGGAAGCCAGCACGCCTGACCGCCGTGATGGAGCCGCGCGACTGGCAGCTGTTGGCGGGCAGTGCTTTTTTGTCGATGGCCATGGGCATGACCCTGATCCTGGCCGCCCTCAAGTACGGCAGTGCCGGGCTGGTGGGCATGCTGTCCTCTGTCTCGCCCATTCTGCTGCTGCCGCTGCTGTGGTGGAAGACCAAGGTACCGCCCACCTTGGGCGCGATGGGCGGTGCCTTGCTCACGGTTGCCGGCGTGGTGCTGATTCTGGCGCGGCTGAGCTGAGCCGCGACAGCCCAGAGCATGGGCGTGAAAAAGCCAGGGGATGCAAGGCATTCCCTGGCTCTGGTGTGGCTCAGCGCTGATCCGCTGGGCCCCTGCGTTTCAACAGGCGCGGCTTACTTGATTAAACGCACCGCGCCGGACATGCTGACCGACACCGTGGTGTAGCCCGGCTCCAGGCCCACGGGGGCGCTGCTGTCCTCCATCTTGCTCATCATGGCCACGCCGCGGTTCATGCGGGGCATGGGCTGGCTCGTGCCGCTCTGGTTCAGGTGGATGGTGTCGTACTCGTACTGTGCGTATCCCATTGCATTGGCGGTGACCTTGGTCTTGGCGTTGAAGTTCTTGACGGCTTCAGCGATCAACTGGTCCTGCGCCTTGTTGCGTGCCGCATCCGACAAGCGGAAGCCCGAACCGGTCAGCCGGGCCTTGTCCATCAGCGCAGCCATCGTCTGGCCGAGCGCGGTAGTGTCGGTCGACTCCAGCTGCACATTGAACTGGGTGCGCCAGCTGGTCACCTTGCCATCCTTGTTGTAGACGGGGCTGGTGAACAGGTTCTCGGTCGTGACCTGCAAGGTCGATGACTTCTTCGCGGTGGCCAGCACATCGGCCAGCGCGGTCTTGCCCAGTTGCTGGGCCTGGGCCTGGTCCTTGGATTCCTTCTCGACGCTGAACTGGGCCCAGGCCGTGTCTTCCGGCACACGGGTGGTCGCTTCGGCATCCAGGTTCAGGCTGGGGCGCTTGTCGATGTTGGCAGCAGCGGGGGCGGGGTTCTGGGCCATGGCGGTGGAAGCTACAAAAGGGGTGGCGGCGATCAGGGCAGCGGTCGCCAGCATGCGCATTTTTTTCATCAAATTCTCCTTCTTCAAAACAGTCGCGGAGGGCTTGCCAATAAATGGCGGGAGCCCAGGTCACCGGGCTTGGAGTGCCTGGCGGGGTACAAGTTTCAGCAGCGCCAAGACGCTCCATCGGATGGCCAAGCTTATCCCCAACTGCTGCGGCAAAGAGCCACAGCGTAGGTGGCGGAAGGGCATGGACTTGTAGGACAGGCTGCCGCATTCGCCCTGGTTCATCGATATTCACATTTGGCGCTGCATTTGCCCAGCCTGCAATGGCCTGGCTCTCCCGCAGGGCGGCAATGCTGTCATCGCCGTAACCCAGGCTGCGCAGCAGCTCCTGCGTGTGCTGTTCCGGTTGGGGCGGGTCCATGTGCACACCCAGGCGTTTGCCTGCCATGCGCCGCGGCAGCAAGGTGGTGGGCGCCGTTTGCCCTGCGCGCTCGCCATCGCTCAGACGCACGGGTGCAAGACCACCGCTGGCCAGCAGGTGTGGGTCCTCCAGCAGCTCCTCGGGCTTGCTGATCGGTGCATACGGAAGGCCATTGGCCTCGAAGATCTGGCCCATGTGCGCAGCGCTCATTGCGCCAAAGTGCTGGCGCAGCTCGGGCAGGAGTTGGGGGCGCAGACGCACCCGGTCGTTGTTGCTGGCGTAGCCCGGGTCAGCGGCAGGAATGCTTAGGTGGATGCGGCAGGAGATGAGGTGAGGCTGGAGGGGACAGTAGACATAGCCTGGCGCGGATTCTGAGGAGAAAGGATGCAGTGAGCGCAGGCAAGCAGGGGTGCATCTGCAGTGCAGTGAACGGCGTGTGAGCACCGACAGCGTTGCTGCTCGCGCGGTAGCTCGTGTGTGCCACATCGCGTTTGCGGCTGGAGCGACCGGCTGTCTCCGCCGAGCAATGGGTAAAAAAATGCCTTCTGCCGGAAGGCAGAAGGCATTGGTGCATCAGCGCAGGCCGCTACAGGGGCGTCCGGTGATGGGGGCTATGCTGGCCCGTCAGTTCGTCTTGAAGACGGTGGTGTAGCTGAAGGTCTCGCCAGTTTCCTTGATGGTGAAACTGAACTTCAGGTTCACCGTCTTGCCATTGGTGAAAGCACTGCGCAGCGCAAAAGATACCGGCTTGTCTGCAGTTACCACCTGGCCTTCGCTCAGACCTTCAAAGGATGCTGCCACACTGGAGCCGGAGGTCAGATTGGTGGCCGTGAGGTTGGCAACCGTGTAATCGGCACCGTTGACCTGCAGCTTGTACTGGGCAATTTTGTAGGTGTTGGTGCAACCACCCACGCAGGCGACGCTCGCACTGATCTCCGACGAGGCGGTATAAGGCCAGCTCAGGGCTTGGCCGGATGCTGCGGAGTCATCATCGCGCAGCAGGCGGATACCATCCTTGGGCATCACCGTGATCGTCAACTTGGCTGGGGCGCTTTCCTTGCTGCCATCGTTCACCACCAGCGTGATTTGGTAGCTGCCGGGTTTGTCGGCCACAAAGCTTGGGTTGATGGTATCGGCAGATGCCAGTTCAGCCTTGCTGCCGGCGGGTACAGAGCTCAGGGTCCACTTGTAGGTCAGGCGCTTGCCGGCTGCAGCCTTGCCGCTGCCTTCCAAGGTCACGGTTCCGCCTTCCACAGCACCAGAGACCGTGGCGATTTGCGCGGTAGGCGCTGCAGCCTCGCCGTTGCCGGGGTTGCTGCCTTCATCATCCACGGGATAGAGCGGGCCGCCTTGCACGAAGTTGCCCTTGGCGTCCGTGATGCGAATGGCGGTCAACTCAGGCGAGCTGTCTGGCAACGAACCGCCGTCGCCCAAAATGGCACGAGCGGCACCGTAGAAGCCGGCGCCCAGGCGAATGCGCTGCTGGTCCGCAGTGACGGTCTGGGGCTCGCAAACAAAACGCAGATCCAGCCAGTAATTCACGGTGCAGGTGTAGCCTGCGTCCTTGTCTTGCACCACTCCGCTGGAAGTTTTCTTCAAATGCAGAATGCGGTGCTTGACGGCACCGGCGTGCGGCACCAGCGCCCAGGTGCCGACAAGGCTTTCGATGCGATCCTGGTCGATTCCGAAGTAGAAGCGCTTGAAATTGACCGGGTCTTCCTTCGGGAACTGAAGCAGACCGGTGGCGGTGGTGTTGAACGTGATCTGTTCGGGGCCCACATACACATCCTCGACACCATCCTGCGCAGGGCCGCCCAAGTATCGGCCGCCCTTGTACTTCGTCACCGGAATGGCAGGCAGCGATGGATTGACCGAGCTGGGGCTGTGGGTCGCCATGCCGATATGGAAGGTGGCATTGCCCTTCTCATCGTAGTTGTAGATCGGCATGAACAGCAGGTGCTTGCTGCCCACTGGCTTTTGCAGATCCAGCGAAATTCCGCGGCCTGCCTTGCCGGTGATTTCGTTATTGATGATCCAGGTACCAGCTTCGGGCAGCGAATTGCGGCGGAAATGGGCTCGCGTGACCACACGATTTTCTTCGACGGCATAGGCCGTTTGTTCCACCCGTGCACCCATGACCTTGGTGTCGCTGCCGTCCAGGGTCAAGGTGCCCTGGAGGTCATCGAGGCTGCGTTGCATGACCAGCTTGATGGGCTTGCGCACGGCGCTTCCCGAGCTGGTGTCGACCTGCTCGCCAACACAGCTGAACTCCATGTTCGAACCGAGGTAGTCACATTCCATGAAGCCATGCTTGTTGGGCGTGGCCAGGTCCAGCGTATGCACGGTGAATTTGCTGCTGGATTTGTAGGGCCAGCCCGCAGCCATATTAGGGACCAAGGCCATTTGGGAGCCGATGGCCGTGTCGGCTAAGAAGGTGGTGCTGGGGTTGCCATCGGCGTCCATCGCTACCATGGCCCAGCGCTCCACAAAGGCTGGATCAGACCATTGGTCTTCCGGCGTGCCTTCGTAGTTGAAGCGCTGCATCTGTTTGGGCTCTTCGCCGGGGAGCTGGATGATGGCCGTAGTGCGGCTGGTGAATTCGATCTTCACATTGCCCGCATCTTCAGCTTCAACACCATCGCGGCGGCCACTGCCGAAATAAGGGCCACCCTTGTACTTTTTAAGAGGGAGGTCGACCTTGTTGTCCACGACTGCCCCGGTTGCCATGTGGAATGTGGCGCTGCCGTCTTTGTTGTAGTTGTACAGCTGCATCAGGAAGACGCCATCCTGGACGTCAATGCCCATACCGCGACCTGGCTTGCCGCCCAACTCTTCGGAAATGATCCAGTTGCCGTTCTGGGGCGCGATCGTGTTGGCAGCCCAACCTGCGGAGAAGGCGCAAGATATCAGCGCAGCTGTAATGCTTTTGGAGATCAGTCGCATGGGATTATTCATAGGAAGTGAAACAAGGCGGTCGGTAGCGGTTGCGCAGGGATGATGCACCGAAGACCGACAGTCAACCGGACATTGTAAAAGCATGCCAGCCAGATGCGGGTTTTTGCAGGAATTCGTTACTTATTCCTGCACTTCTGCCGGGGAGGGATGGATCCAAGGGGGCGCGACTTGAGGTAAGTGGGGCAAGGTGCGGCCGATGCGTGCGGGTGGCAGGGCGAAAGGGATACACCTCAGCTAAGACGGTGTATTCGATAATGAAATAAAATGATACAAATCTAACGCCTTGACATTTTTTGATGTGCGTCAAGATTTTTCTGCATCCCGGCTTCACTCTTTGTTAAACAACGTGAATACAGGGATTCGAATGCATCATTTTGGTAATTGATTAAGTTAATATATTTTTTGTAATTCAAACGATGGAACACACGCCCTGTGGCTGCGCAAGCAGGCAGGGCGTTGGCATGTGGGCCTGGGTGTTCCAACAACAACGGGAAAGGTGTGATGGGTTCAGTGAACAGATGGGCGTCCGCTGCTCGATGGGCGCGCGGCATGGTGGTTCTGGGTGGTCTGGCCGGGTGGGCATCGGCCCATGCCGCCGATGATGTGACCGCCGTTTGGGGCAGTTTCAACAACAACAGCTGGACGGCCAACACCGGCAATGCAGCCAGCGCGCCAGCGGCCAATGGGCACAACGACTTGCTGGCTTTTACGGCCAACGGTATTCGCTACTCGACAGGCGTCAACGATGCGGCGCTGGTCGGGGGGTTTCAGCCGGCGGTGTTCCAGGCCTTCACGCCCAACCCCAGCTCGCTGCCGGCCACTGGCGGGCTCAATGCGATTGCCCAAAGCGGCAGCTATGACATTTCCAAGTCGCGTGCGTCCTATCTTTCGGATGGCGTGCGTGGTCTGGACCTGAGTACTGCGCTGTTCAATATCCCTGCGACGTCGCTGCGTTTCAGCGCCAGCGTGGGCAACCCCGAATCCACCACGGATGATGTGCCCGATGTGCTGGTGACCCAGGTGGGGCAGCCTTCAACCAGGACGGACCAGTTTTATTTCATCGACGACACCGGCGCGCTGGTGGGCAACTCCGTCACCATCGCGCTCAACAGTGTGTCGGTCGTCGCGCGGCAGAACTGGCAGTTCTGGAACCCCAACCACACCAAAGCCAGTGTGGCCGATGGCAGCCGCGATCTGCGCATACGTGCCTACCACTTCTCGGACTTTGGCATCACGCCCGAGAACATGGCGCGGGTGGCGGGTTTTGTGCAATCGCTCAGCGGCGACTCGGACATTGCCTTCGTGGCGTACAACCAGGAGGCCGTGAGTACCCCGGCTGCGTTGAGTGTGCAAAAGACCAATGCGCAGGCCACCGTGACTGCAGGCACACGCACGCTCTACACGGTGACGGTCAGCAACGCGGGCGGTACGCTGGCCAGCGATGTCTCCTGGCTGGACCGGCCACAAGGTCTGCGCGTGCTGGGTATTGCGGTGGCTGCAGTGACTGCCGGCAGCGATGCCGGCGTCTGCAGCAGCACGGGCTGCACAGGTCTGCGTCTGGCGCCAGGTGCGTCGATCAGCTACCAGGTTGAGGCGGAGGTCACCGGTGGCGTAGGCACCATGGCGTCGAACACTGCCGTGGTGGAAGGCGCCAACTGCAGCGGCGGCAGCCCCAGCAGTTGCACCAGCACCGATGCGGATCTGATCGTGGCCTCCGACTCGGTGAGTATTGTCAAGACCAATGGTGTGGATCGCCTGACCGTGGCTGCAGAAACCACCTACAGCGTGACGCTGAGCAACAGCGCGGCCAGTGCATTCTCGGGTCTGCGCTGGACCGATACCCCCAGCGGTCTGAGCATCACTGGCATACGTGTCGGCAGTGTGGGTGCCAACAGTGTCGCGGGCACTTGCTCTACGTCGGGCTGCGTGGGCATCACGCTGGGTGCTGGTCAATCCATCGTCTACCTCGTCAGCGCAAAGGTCAACGCTGGCGTGGCCGCGGGTGCATCGGTCAGCAACAAGGCTGTCGTGCAGGGCGGCACCTGCAGCAGCGAACTGGTGACGGGCTGTGCCAGCACTGACACCGACCTGGTGGTGACAGCGGCCAACCTGCACATCAGCAAAAGCAATGGGGTGGATGTGTTGGCGCAGGGTGCGAACACGGTCTACCAGGTGGTGTTGCGCAATACCGGTGGCAGTGCGGCTGCAGGTCTGCGCTGGGCCGAGAGCCCGGTGGGCTTGCGGATTGACCGCATCAGCGCAACGGCAGTGGGGGCCAACAGCGAGGCGGGCCTGTGCACCGTCAGTGGTTGCTCGGACATCGCAGTCGCTGCTGGCGAATCCATTGTGTATGCGGTGCAGGCGACCGTCACGGGCGAGGTCGGCGCCGACAATGCGCGCAATACGGTGACTCTCACGGGTGCTGCCTGCAGCGGCGGCAACAGCTGCAGCGCCGAGGACCGTGATGCCATCGTGCTGCCCGCTGCTGTCAGCATCTCCAAGAGCAATGGCGTGGATGCGCTGAGCGAAGGCGCGCGCAGCACCTACACCGTCACCATCAGCAACAGCGGCGGCATGCCTGCCAACGGCCTGGCATGGCTGGACAGCCCCGAGGGGATGGAGATCGAGGCGATCACGCCGATGGCGGCTACCGCTCCCAGTGATACCGGCAACTGCAGCCTGCAAGTGCCCGTCGGCTGCAGCGGCATCACGGTTGCTGCCAATGCCCGCATCAGCTACCAGGTGCTGGCGCGTGTCACTGCGTTGGTAGAGGGGCGTGCCGATGCGGTGGTCCGCAATACGGCAACGGTGACGGGCGCGAACTGCAGCCCGGCAGCCCCTTGCACAGCCACCGATACCGACGCTCTGCGCACGCCCGTGCATCTGACCTTGAGCAAGACAGCTGACGCAACGGTGGAAGTGGGCCACGCGCTGGACTACCAGTTCCGCATTGCCAACAGTGGCCAGACGGCGGTTGCAGCCGGGCAAACGCTGACGGTGGCCGAGGCTCTGCCCGAGGGGATGCGCTTGACGGGCGCCACACCGGGTGCTGGCGTGGCATCGGTGGTCTGCAATGGGGAGCCCTTGCTGTGCGAGGTGGTGCTCGATGCAGCGCTGGAGCAGGGTGCTGGCGCCGCCTTTACCCTGCATACGATGGCGCCAGCCGTGGCAGGTGTGATCACCAACCATGCGGCGATGGATCCGCAGGGCAGGCGCGATCCGCCGGTGCCGGGTGTGGCCTGTCTGCCTACGGATGGTTGTGCCCAGGCGCGTACCGAGGTGCTGGCTCCCGCGCACATCACCGTGCTCAAAAGCAATGGCGTGGACCAGCTGCCTGAAGGCGGCACCACGCGCTATGTCGTGACGCTCAGCAACCAGGGTGGCATGCCGGTGCAGCTGCAGTGGGACGATGTGCCCAGCGGCGTGGAGGTGACGGACATCCGTGCAATCGACGTGGGCGCGGGCAGCGTGGCCGGCGTCTGCAGCGTTGCGGGCTGTACCGGGGTTACGCTGGCGGGCGGCGAGTCCATCCACTATGCAGTGTTGGCCCAAGTGACAGCCGCCGCGCCTGCACGCGTTCGCAACCTGGCCCGCGTGACCGAGGCGGCGCAGTGCAGCCGCGCGGCGCCTTGCAGCAGTGAGGATGAGGACCTGGTCTACCGCCATGGCATCGATGTGGATCCTCCGACGCCGGATCCAACGCCTGAGCCGACGCCCGATCCTGACCCCAGCCCGTTGCCTGCGCCGGTGGCGGTGCCCACGCTCACGATGGCGGGGCAGTGGCTGATGTCGCTGCTGCTGGGTGGCGCCGCGGTACTGGGACTGCGTAGAAGGCGCGAACGCAGCCGCCGCTGAGCGCTGCGCAGCCACAAAAAAACCACTGCAGCGCGATGCCTCAGTGGTTTTTTATCGCGGACCCCCGCAGCGGGCGCCCGGAATGGGGACCCGTGCGATCGATCCGATCAGGGGGCCAAGGCGGCCTTCACGGCGGCAGACACCAGGCCCATGTCCGCCTTGCCTGCCAACTGGGTCTTGACCGCCCCCATGACCTTGCCCATATCGCCGGGGCCCGAGGCACCGAGTTCGGCCACGATGGCCTTGACGGCGGCCGTCACCTCTTCGGCGGACAAGCGCTCTGGCAGGTAGCCCTTGATGACCTCGATTTCCGACTTTTCCTTGTCGGCCAGGTCCTGGCGGCCTGCGCCTTCAAAGGCGGCGATGCTGTCCTTGCGCTGCTTGATCATCTTGTCGACGATGGCGATCACCATCGCGTCGTCGAGCTCGACGCGCTCATCGACTTCCTTCTGCTTCATCGCAGCTTGCAGCAAGCGGATGGTGCCCAGGCGTTCCGTGTCCTTGGCGCGCATCGCGTTCTTCATGTCTTCGGTGATTTGTGCTTTCAAGCTCATAACATGCTCCTGTTGGCAGGCCGTCCAAGCAAGCAGCGGTCTGCCTGAAAAAATCTGGCGATGGCCAGAAAACAAAAAACCCGCGCCTGGCGTCCCGAGCGCGGGTGGTGTCACAGCCTGGGCAATGTGCGTCAGGCCTGTGAGAGCTGCGATCAGTACAGCTTCTTGGGCAGTTGCATGCTGCGAACGCGCTTGTAGTGGCGCTTCACGGCAGCGGCCTTCTTGCGCTTACGCTCAGCGGTAGGCTTTTCGTAGAATTCGCGAGCGCGCAGGTCGGTCAGCAGGCCCAGCTTTTCGATGGTGCGCTTGAAGCGGCGCAGCGCAACGTCAAAGGGTTCGTTTTCTTTTACACGGATAGTCGTCATTAGCTAATGTTTCCATTGGTGCCAACAGCGGGTTTTGGGGAAGATCGGGCCCCAAAGCCTTGAATGGCGGTTTTGCCCTGTCATATTGACTAGTATTGGCAGACAGGGCTTTGCCAGCAAAGAGGTGGAATTATAACCAGGTTTTTATCAAACGGCAATAGGGCTGCCGGCCGGGAGCGGGGTGCCAGCGCCTGAACTGTTGTTTCAATGCGCTTTTATGCGCGGTCCGTTACTGACCGTCTGCCATGCCCGCTGCGCAGGCCGCCGCACTGGCCCAGGCCCACTGAAAGTTGTAGCCACCCAGCCAGCCGGTGATGTCCACCACCTCGCCAATGCAGTAGAGACCCGGCACCTTCTTGGCTTCCATCGTCTGCTGAGACAGCTCCTTGGTGTCCACACCGCCGACGGTGACCTCGGCCTTTTTATAGCCTTCGGTGCCGGTGGGGGTCAGCTCCCAGCGCGTCAGGCGCTCGGCCAGGCGCAGCAAGGCCTTGTCGCTGGCCTCGGCAATCGGGCGCTGCCAATCGGCATCCTGCGCCACCCAGGCATCGGCCAGGCGAGAGGGCACGAGGCTGGCCAGCTCATTGGCGATCAGCTTGCGCGAGCGCTGCTTGGCCGCCAGCAGGTGCGCGGCCACATCCACCTCGGGCACCAAGTTGATGTCGATGGACGTGCCTGGTGTCCAGTAGCTGGAGATCTGCAGGATCGCCGGCCCGGACAGACCCCGGTGCGTGAACAGCAGGTCTTCGTTGAAAGTCATGCGGGTTTTCTTGCTGCCAGTGCCGATCACCACCGGCAAGGCCAGGCCCGCCAGCTGTGCATAGGGTGCCCAGGCGCTGCCATCAAAAGTCATCGGCACCAGGCCTGGCACACGCGGCACCAGCGCCAGCCCAAACTGCTGGGCCAGGCGGTAACCCAGGTCGGTGGCACCAATCTTGGGGATGGACAGGCCGCCGGTAGCAATCACCAGGTGGCGGCAGTGCACCGTGCCCTGGGCGGTGCTGACCTGGAAACGCTGGCCATGGGCATCGGTATCGAGCGCTGAGACAGCGCTGACGGTGCAGGGTTGCCAGTGGGTGACCTGGCCGGCGCGGCACTCGGCCATCAGCATCGCGATGATGTCTTCAGCGGAGTGGTCGGCAAACAGCTGGCCCTTGTGCTTCTCGTGGTAGGCGATGCCGTGCCTGTCGACCAGCGCCACAAAATCGGCCGGCCCAAAGCGCGACAGCGCCGAGCGGCAGAACTGCGGGTTCTGCCCGACAAAATGCTTGTGCGGCTGGCGCACATCGAGATCGCGGTTGGTGAAGTTGCTGCGCCCGCCGCCTGAGATGCGGATCTTTTCTGCCACCTTGGCTGCATGGTCGATCAGCAGCACCTTGAGCCCGCGCTGCCCGGCCTGCGCCGCGCAAAACAGGCCGGCTGCGCCTGCGCCAAGGATGACGGTATCAAACCGGTGGATGGGAGCGGGAGAAGACATGCGGATCCGGGTGATGGGCGGGCAGCGCGTGGCGTGCCTGCGCCGGCAAAAGCAGCGATTATCGGTGATGCGGCTCGCCGACGCAGTGCCGGCCCAGGTGGGCGATGCAATGCCAGGCCTTTTTCAGCAGCGGTGCCGGGTAGCGGTGGCAGGCCTGGGCCTGGCCCAGATCAGCTGGCGTGAGCCCGCCGGGCGCCAGCTGCAGCATATGGGCCAGCACCTCGGCCACCTCGGCGCCCCGGTACTGGCTGGCCTGCGCCAACTGGTCCGCCTGCAAGCGGTAGCCGGGGTGAAAGCGCAAGGCCAGACCGGACTGCTGCACGGCCAGCGCCAGCGGTGTATCGCAGTAGCAGGGGTCCAGCCAGAGGGCAGCCACGTCGCGCGCCAGCAGCAGGCCGCCATGCACTTGCGCTTCCACATAGTGGTCCAGCGGGTCGGCCAGTTGCAGGCATTGCAGCTGCTGCCAATCCATCTGCTGCCACAGGCCCACATGGCGGGGCTGCCAGTAGCTGTCGGGGTCGCAAAAGCTGCTGCGTGCCGTGGCAGAGTTGTGCAACTGCAGATACGCCGATCCAAAGCGGGGTGCGGCGCCATAACCTTGGTGGCTCGGATACCCCAAAGGCTCCAGATCCACCGCGCCGTACACGGGCCGCTCAGCAGGGGCGGCCTGGTTGTAAGCGCCCGCAAACCACTGGTTCTCCCACTGCCAGCGTTCGCCCTGGGGCTGCGGGCTGTAGCTGCCATTGCTGCTGCCGCTTTCAAACTGCGACTGGTAGCGGCCCTGCTGGCACAGCAGCGCCAGCAGCGGCTGGCCTTGCGCTGTCCAGTCGGGATGAAAGTGCACATGGATCGATGCGGGTGCAGGCGCGAGCTCGCGCACCGGCCCGCCTCGGCTCTGTACGGCCTGCAGCGCTTGCTGCTGGGCATTGGTCAACATGGGCGCGGGGCTTGGCATGGACATGGCAGGTTCGCTAGGGATTGCGCAGAATGCAGTGGATGGATCGTAGCCGGTTCTGCGCTGCATGCATGCCCTGGCTGTCATGGGGTCGGATGGCGCCGGGCCTTGTGTTGCTGGCCGACAATCAGTGCTTGTTCCCCACTCTTGAGGAGTTTGCATGTCGTTTTGCCAGGGCTTGTGGCAAGCCAACCAGGCGCTGTACCAGCGCACCTTGGACCATCCCTTCAACCGCGAACTGGCGGCTGGCAGTTTGTCGGTCGAGCGTTTTCGCCATTACATGATTCAGGACGCGCACTACCTGGTGGCCTATGGCCGTGCGCTGGCGGTGGCTGCAGCCAAGGCCGACCATGCCGATGGCGTGGTGCAGTTTGCCAATGCGGCGAATGAGGCCGTGGTCGAGGAACGCAAGCTGCACGATGGCTTCATGCGCGACTTTGGCATCAGCGCGCAGGACTTTGCCGCCACGCCACTGACGCCCGCTTGCCACCACTACACCAGCTTTCTGCTGGCCAACAGCTGGGCGGAAAGCTACCCGGTGGCGCTGGCTGGCCTGTTGCCCTGTTTTTGGATCTATGCCGAAGTGGGGCGCGATATCCATGCCCGCTCGCAGCCCGGCAATCCCTACCAGGCCTGGGTGGATACCTATGCCAGCGAGGAGTTTCATGCTGCGGTGCGCGCTGTCATTGCCACCATCGACCGGCTGGCTGAAGGCGCTGACACTGCTACCCGCACGCGGATGGCCGAGGCCTACCGCTACAGCGCCGAGTTGGAATGGATGTTCTGGGACAGTGCCTACCAACTGGGCAGCTGGCCGACGCGCTGAACTGCAACGCTTGTAAACACCGGGCATTGCGGTCGTAAAGTTATGCAATGTGCCTGTGCAGCGCGATAGGCTGGCGGTATTCGCCTACAGGCGCTTTCGAAAAACGGTCTTACGCTTCGTGGCATTCATTTACCAGATGCGCCAAGCGCAGACCCCGAGCAAGCCCGAGGCCTACACGCACGTATCGCAACCATGCAAGGAGTTGCCATGTTGTCTACCAATACCACCCACACCGCTTACCACGCTCCCGTGTTTGAACCTACGGTCGATGAGTTGGCTGTTCTGAAAAAGCTCGAACTGGGAGAAAGGATTTCGCTGGAGGATGCTGCCCATGCGCATGTCTCCAAGCGCCTGCTGGAGCGTGGCATGGTGGTGGAGCGCGACGGCTACATGACCATTACCGCGCAAGGCCTGCAGCAGATCAAGCGCGACGACGCCTGAAACCCGGCCCGCGTTTGACCACCGCACCAGGTAGCCCCAGCAGGCTGCCTTTTTTTTCATCATGGATCACTTTGTGCCATGGTTTCAATAGCTTGGAGGGCTTATCTACAGCTGTGCACAGAACTTTCCACAAGATTGTGCCCATGGACTGGGGACAACCGTGCGAGGGGCTGAGAGAGGGCGCTTGTCTGCGCTTGGGCAGCAGCGCGACCGCTGCCGAGCAGGCCTGTAGCTGCCCAAATGCCCTGTCAGGACCCGCGATGCCTCAATTTTCAGCAATTTCATAATTTTTCTTATAAATCAGTAATTTGAATTGCTTATCTACAAGATTCTTCACAGCTTTCCACAGTATTGTGCCCGTGCAATGGGGACAAAGCTCTTGGCGTGTTGGCGAGCGGAAGTCGCAGCCCGGCGAATGGAGGCAGCGGCCCAGTTACCTGTCCCGGTGCGGGTCCAGATGCAGGCGCTACCTCGCTGAAGAAAACAACGCAATATGCTGCGGCCGATGGCTTTCGACGCCAACAAAAGCTGGCGTCACAGCCTACGCGCTCAACTGCCCCGCAAACCCTCTGACGCAGCGGAATCTCAGTAGACTCTGGGGCAGGCGGCGGCCGCTTTTACTTATCTTCGCAGTCGGTACAGGCCTGGTGCAACATGGCTGCACTAGGATGCGGTCATTCTTTACAGGCCGGTGCCGATGGTGATCGATCGCTGAAGCCCGCCGCTGTAACACACCTCAGACCGATTGCTGCCATGGACCATAACTCCAATAATTCAACCCGTCCCACCCCCCAGCCTGCCAGCGCACCGCTGCCTGATGCGCGTGCCGCGACAACGCCCAAACGGCGGAGCCGTTGGCTGGGTTCCACCATCGCGATTGCGTTGGTGGCGGCCCTGGCGGGCGGCGCCTGGTACCTGGTGCAAAGCAAGAAGACCCCCGCAGGCATGGCGGGCGGTGCGCCCGGCATGGGAGGTCCTCCCGGCATGGGTCCCGGGGCGATGCGCGCGATGGCCGTCACTGTCGGCAGTGCCGCTGCCAAGCGCCAGACCTTGCCGGTCACCTTGACGGCGATGGGCACCGTTGTGCCCACCACCACCGTGACCTTGACCACCCAGGTCTCTGGCATATTGCGCGATGTGCTGTTCACCGAGGGGCAGATGGTCAAGAAGGGCCAGAAGCTGGCCCAGATCGATCCGCGCCCATTTGAGCAGGCGCTGCAACAGGCCAAGGGGCAGCTGGCGCGCGACCAGGCGCAGCTTGATGCAGCGCGCGTGACGCTCAAGCGCTACCAGACCTTGTGGGACCAGGATTCGATTGCGCGCCAGGACCTGGACACGCAGGCCGCCTTGGCCAAGCAGCTCGAAGGCACGGTGGTTGCCGACCAGGCCCAGGTGCAGACCGCGCAACTCAACCTGGGTTATGCCAGCATCACCTCGCCCATCGATGGCCGCATTGGCTTGCGCACGATGGACCCGGGCAACTACATCAGTGCGGGGGGCACTACCGGCATCGCCGTCATCACCAAGGTCGCACCGATCGATGTGAGCTTCACCGTGCCGCAGGACCACATCCCCTCGGTGCTGGGTGCGCAGAAGGCCGACCCCCGCCTGCCGGTCGCAGCGCTGGACCGCGCAGGCAGCAAGACACTGGCCCAAGGCGTGTTCCTGACCTTGGACAATCTGGTGGACACGGCCACCGGCACCGTCAAGGCCAAGGCGCGCTTCGAGAATACCGATGGCGCGCTCTTCCCCAACCAGTTTGTGAACACCCGCCTGACCTTGAAGGACGAAAGCGCGCTGGTGGTGCCCGTCACCGCCATCCGCACTGGCGGCAATGGCGACTTTGTCTATGTGATCAATGCGGACCGCACGGTGACCCAGCGCACCGTCATCCGGGGCATGAGCACGGTCGAATGGGTGGCCATCAATTCCGGCCTGAAAGAGGGCGAGCTGGTGGTGACCGAAGGCGCTGACCGCTTGAAGGATGGCGCCGTGGTGGCGCTGCAAGGCGATACCCCCACCCAGGCGCATGGCGCCAGCAGTGGCCGGCGCGGTGCGCGTGAGGGCGGCCCGCGTGAGGGCAGCCCGCGCGAGGGTGGTGGACGCCGTGGCAACGGCGAAGGCCGGGGGGCCAATGGTGCAACGGCACCCGGTGCGGCGGCACCCGGTGCGGCGGCACCCGGAACTGCGGCCGGCAATGGCGCGCCCGCCGGTGGCGGCGGCGGCGGGGCAGCGGTCGAGCCCAATGCCGGCCAGCCCAGCGCCGCAGCCCCTGCGGTGAACCCGGAGCCGCCTGCCGCTGGCAACAGTGGTTCTGGCGGCTCGGTTGGCTCGAGCGGGTCCACCCCTTCCTCCGGATCAGGCCAGACCGCCCCCGCCATCAAGCCGGAGGAAGTACCCAAGGGCATGGCACCAGCGGCCACGACGGTGCAACCCGCCCAGCGCGCCAACCAGTAAGGCGGGCTGAGCGATGAGTCCTTCCCGCCCCTTTATCCAGCGGCCGGTGGCGACGGCCTTGCTGATGCTGGCCATCGTGCTGACCGGTCTGGTGGGCTTTCGGCTGCTGCCGCTGTCGGCGCTGCCCGAGGTGGATTACCCGACGATCCAGGTGCAGACCCTGTACCCCGGTGCCAGCCCCGAGGTGATGAGCCGCACGGTGAGCGCGCCGTTGGAGCGCCAGCTCGGCCAGATGTCCGGACTGGACCGCATGTCTTCGACCAGCGCTGCCGGTGTGTCCATCGTGACCCTGCAGTTCCAGCTGGGGCTGTCGCTGGATGTGGCCGAGCAGGAGGTGCAGGCCGCAATCAATGCCAGCAGTGCGCTGCTGCCGGCCGACCTGCCCGCCCCCCCGATCTATGCCAAGGTGAACCCGGCCGACACGCCGGTGATGAGCCTGGCCATCACCTCCAAAGAGCTGCCGCTCACCGAGGTGCAGAACATCGTCAACACCCGCCTGGCGCAGAAGATCAGCCAGGTTTCGGGCGTCGGTCTGGTCAGCCTGGAAGGCGGGCAAAAGCCTGCAATGCGCATCCAGGCCAACACCCAGGCGCTGGCGGCCAATGGCATTACCTTGAGCAGCCTGCGCACCGCCATCAGCAATGCCAATTCCAACAGCGCCAAGGGCAGTTTCGATGGACCCAAGCGCTCCTACTCGATCAACAGCAATGACCAGCTGCTGACCACCGATGACTACATGAACCTGGTCGTGGCCTGGAAGGGCAATGCCCCGGTGCTGATGAAGGACGTGGCACGCGTGGTGGCCAGCGCCGAGAACGACCGGCTCGCCGCCTGGGTCGATGAGACGCCCGCGATCATCCTGAATGTGCAGCGCCAGCCCGGTGCCAATGTGATTGCGACTGTCGATGCGATCAAGCAGCGCCTGCCTGAGCTGACTGCGTCCTTGCCTGCGTCGGTCGAGGTCAAGGTGCTGACCGACCGCACCACCGGCATCCGCGCGTCGGTCGAGCATGTGCAGATGGAGCTGGCGCTGGCTGTGGTGATGGTGGTGCTGGTGATCTTCTTCTTCCTGCACAGCCTGCGTGCCACGGTGATCGCCAGCCTGGCCGTACCCATCTCGCTGATCGGCAGCTGCGGGGCCATGTACCTGTTGGGCTACAGCCTCAACAACCTGAGCCTGATGGCGCTGACGATTGCGACCGGCTTTGTCGTCGACGATGCGATCGTGATGATCGAGAACATTGCGCGCTACATCGAAGAGGGCGAGACGCCGATGGCTGCCGCTTTGAAGGGTGCAGCGCAGATCGGCTTCACCATCATTTCGCTGACCGTGTCGCTGATTGCGGTGCTGATTCCGCTGCTGTTCATGGGCGATATCGTGGGCCGTTTGTTCCGCGAATTTGCGGTGACCCTGGCCATCACCATTCTGATCTCGGCCGTGGTGTCGCTCACCCTGGTGCCGATGATGTCGGCGCGCTGGCTCAAGCAAGAGGACACCAGTGCGCACACGCGCGGCTGGGCGGCATCGGTGCAGCGCGGTTTTGACAAGGTGATCCACCATTACGACCGTGGCCTGCACTGGGTGTTTCGCCACCAGGCGCTGACCCTGGTCGTGGCGGTGGCTACCGTGGTGTTGACGGGTCTGCTCTATCTCGCCATTCCCAAGGGCTTGTTCCCGACGCAGGACACCGGCCAGCTGCAGGCGCAGATCGAGGCCGCGCAAGAGGTCTCCTTTGCCCGCATGAGCGATCTGCAGCAGCAGGCCGTCAGCGCGATTCTGCAGGACAAGGATGTGGCCTCGGTCAGCTCGGTGGTCGGGGTGGATGCCGCCAACAACACCATGCTCAACACCGGCAGCCTGTCGATCAACCTGACCCGGCCGCATGATGCGCAGGATGCGGTGATGCAGCGCCTGCGCGAGCGGGTGAGCCAGGTGGCGGGGGTGCGTATTTTTCTGCAACCCTCGCAGGATCTGACCATCGACTCGCAAACCGGCCCCACCGAATACCGCCTGTCGATCGGCGGCGTGAACACCGACCAGGTCAATGACTGGACGCAGAAGCTCGTCAGCCAGCTGCAGAACGTGGCCGAGGTGCGCAATGCCACCAGCGATGCCGGGCGCAAGGGCCTGTCGGCCTATGTCAATGTGGACCGCGATACCGCATCGCGCCTGGGGATCAGCGCCAGCAGCATTGATGACAGCCTCTACAGCGCCTTTGGCCAGCGCATTGTCTCGACGATCTTCACCGAGACCAACCAGTACCGCGTGATTCTGGAGGCGCAGCAAGACCAGCTCAACAGCGTGCAGACCCTGGGCAACCTGGCCATCAGTGCCAGCAGCACGGGGGCGACGCCGCTGTCAGCCATAGCGAATATCGAGGAGCAGTTGGCACCGCTGCAGGTGACCCGCGTGTCGCAGTACCCCGCCGCGACCCTGGGCTTTGACACCGCTCCCGGCGTATCGCTGGGCCACGCAGTCGATGCCATCAAGCAGGCGGCCAAGGATATCGGCATGCCCGCGTCGCTGACCATGGAGTTTCTGGGCGCGGCAGCCGCCTACCAGAACTCGCTCACCAGCCAGTTGGTCCTGATCCTGGCGGCGCTGGTCTGCGTCTACATCGTGCTGGGGGTGCTGTACGAGAGCTATGTGCATCCGCTCACCATTCTCTCCACCTTGCCGTCGGCGGGGGTGGGTGCCTTGCTGGCGCTGATGATCAGCGGCAACGACCTGGGTGTGATCGGCATCATCGGCATCATCTTGCTGATCGGCATCGTCAAGAAGAACGCGATCATGATGATCGACTTTGCGATCGATGCCGAGCGCAATCAGGGCATGGGGCCGCAGGAGGCCATCCACCAGGCGGCCTTGCTGCGCTTCAGACCCATCCTGATGACGACCCTAGCCGCGTTGTTCGCTGCTCTGCCGCTGATGTTTGGCTGGGGCGAGGGCGCCGAGCTGCGCCGCCCGCTGGGCCTGGCCATTTTTGGCGGGCTGATGCTCAGCCAGTTGCTGACCCTGTTCACCACCCCGGTGATCTACCTGGTGTTTGACCGCCTGGGTGCCCGCCTGGGCCGCCGCCAAGCCGGGCATGCTGGTGGTGGCAATGGCGGTACCGGCAGTAATGGCGATAAGGGTGGCAATGGCGATAAGGGTGGCAATGGCGGCCCTGCCGAGGTGCAGGCATGAACCTCTCCGAGCCCTTCGTCAAACGCCCGGTCGCCACCGTCTTGCTGACGATCGGTATGGCGCTGGCCGGCATTGCTGCGTTCTTTGCATTGCCGGTCGCACCACTGCCGCAGGTGGATTACCCGGTCATATCGGTCACGGCCAGCCTTTCGGGTGCGAGCCCGGAGAACATGGCCTCCAGCGTAGCCACGCCGCTGGAGCGCCACCTGGGCGTGATCGCCGGGGTCAATGAGATGACCTCGCGCAGCTCGACCGGCTCGGCCAATGTGACCTTGCAGTTCGACCTGAACCGCGACATCAATGGCGCTGCGCGCGAGGTGCAGGCGGCCATCAATGCTGCGCGCAGTGACCTGCCGTCAGACCTGCGCAGCAACCCCACCTACCGCAAGATGAACCCATCGGATTCGCCGATCATCATCTTGGCGATGACCTCGCCCACGCGCACGCCCGGCGAGCTGTATGACGAGGTCTCCAACGTGGTGAGCCAGCGCATCTCCCAGGTTGATGGCGTGGGCGATGTGGAAATCGGCGGCGGCTCGCTGCCGGCGGTGCGGGTCGAGCTGTTGCCCCAGGCACTGAGTCACTACGGCATTGCGACCGAGGATGTGCGCGCCGCCATCCAGGCCGCCAATGCCAACCGGCCCAAAGGCGCTATCGAGAGTGGTGGCAACCGTCTGCAGATCTACACCCCGGCGCCCGAGCGCAAGGCCAGCTGGTACCAGGGCCTGGTGGTGGGCTGGCGCGATGGCGCCGCTGTCAAGCTGGGCGATGTGGCACGCGTCATCGACGGGCCGGCCAATGTCTACACGATGGGCCTGTTCAATGGCCAACCCGCCATCCTGGTGCTGATCACGCGCCAGCCGGGCGCCAACATCATCAACACCGTGGACAACGTCCGCAAGCTCCTGCCGGAGCTGCAGGCCCAGCTGCCCAAGGATGTGAAGATCCAGGTCGCCAGCGACAGCACCAACTCCATCCGCTCGTCGCTGCACGAGATCGAGACCACGTTGATGGTCTCGGTGGTGCTGGTGGTGCTGGTGGTGGGCGCCTTTATCCGCAAGGCGCGCGCCACGGTGATTCCGGCCGTGGCCACCGTGGTGTCCTTGCTGGGCACCTTTGGCGTGATGTACCTGCTGGGCTTCAGCCTGAACAACCTGAGCCTGATGGCGCTGACGGTGGCCACCGGCTTTGTGGTCGATGACGCGATTGTGGTGCTGGAAAACACCAGCCGCCATATCGAGCAGGGCATGGACAAGATGGCCGCCGCGCTGCAGGGCGCGCGCGAAGTGGGCTTTACCGTGCTGTCGATCAGCCTGTCCCTGGTGGCGGTGTTCATACCGCTGCTCTTCATGGAAGGCCAGATTGGCCGCCTGTTCAAGGAATTCGCCGTGACCTTGTCGGTGGCGGTGATGATCTCGCTGGTCATCTCGTTGACGACCACGCCGATGATGTGCGCCTGGTTTTTGCGCAACGAGGATGCCATCGAGACGGCACCGCGCGGCCGCTTTGCCCGCGCGCTGGAGAACGGCTACAACGCGATGCTGAGGGTCTACGAGCGCTGCCTCGATTGGGCGCTGCATGCCAAGCTTGTCGTGATGCTGATCCTGGTGATCGTCATCGGCATGAATGGCTATCTGTTCATGCACGTGCAAAAGGGCTTCTTCCCGCAGCAGGACAACGGCCAGCTGGCGGGCGGCCTGCGCGCGGACCAGAGCATCTCGTCGACCGCGATGGCGGGCAAGCTCAAGGAGGCCTTGTCGATCATCCAGCAGGACCCGGCCATCGACACGGTGGTGGGCTTTGCCGGCGGCAGCCGCTCGGGCGGGGGCTTTGTGTTCATCAACCTCAAGCCGGTCAGCGAGCGCGATGTGACCAGCCTGCAGGTGGTCGCGCGCCTGCGCCCGCAGCTGTCGCAGATCACCGGTCTGCGCGTGTTTCTGAACCCGGTGCAGGACTTGCGCATGGGCGGGCGCTCGTCCAATTCGACCTACCAGTACACCCTCAAGAGCGACAACACCGCCGACATGAAGAAATGGGCCACGCGCCTGGCCGAGCGCCTCAAAGAGGAGCCTTTGCTGCAGGACGTGGACACCGACCAGTCGGAGAGCGGCGTGGAGGTGTATGTCGAGGTGGACAAGCAGGCCGCAGCGCGGCTGGGGGTGAACTCCAAGTCCATCAACAACGCGCTCTACAACGCCTTTGGCCAGCGCTCGGTGGCCACCATCTACAGCGACCTGAACCAGTACTCGGTCATCATGGAATTGGCGCCGGAGTACACGCGCGGCCCACCGGCGTTGCAGGATATCTATGTGCCCTCCAACCTGACGGGCACCGAGGGCACGGCCGCCAACCCGGCGCAGCGCAGCGCATCGACCGGCAATGTGATCAGTACCAGCGTCGCTACCATGGTGCCGCTGTCGAGCTTTGCCAAGGTGGTGGAGCGCCCCGCGCCCACCAGCGTGAACCACCAGGACGGGGAGCTGTCAACGACGATCTCGTTCAACCTGGACGATGGCGTGGCGCTGAGCGAAGCCCAGCAGGTGATTGCCCAGGCAGAGGCCGATATCGCCATGCCCATCAATGTGCGCGGCAGCTTCCAGGGTACGGCGCTGAGCTTTCAGAAATCGCAGAACCAGCAGCTCTACCTGATCCTCGCCGCAATCGTGGTGATCTACATCGTGCTGGGCATGCTCTATGAAAGCCTGGTGCACCCGATCACGGTGCTGTCCACCCTGCCATCGGCCGGCGTCGGCGCGGTGATCGCGCTGATGCTGTTCAACATGCAGTTCACGGTGATTGCGCTCATCGGGGTGTTCTTGCTGATTGGCATCGTGAAGAAGAATGCCATCCTGATCATCGATTTTGCGCTGGAGGCCGAGCGGTCGCGCGGCCTGTCGGCGATCGACGCGGTGCGCGAGGCCTGCCTGTTGCGCTTCCGCCCCATCCTGATGACGACATTGGCCGCCGCGCTGGGCGCCTTGCCGCTGGCCATTGGCTTTGGCCAGGGCTCGGAGCTGCGCCAGCCGCTGGGCATTGCCATCATTGGTGGCCTGCTGGCCAGCCAAGTGCTGACCCTGGTCACCACGCCGGTGGTCTATGTGCTGCTGGACAAGCTGCGCCGCCGCGCGCCCAACGAACGCGATCTGGGCCGTGCCTCCAACGACGGCATGCCCACTCTGGAACACTGATACGCCATGATGCCAACCCTCGCCTTTTCCCATTCCCTTCGTCTGACCCGGACGGCGCCTGTGCTGCGCAGCCTGGCACTGGCGCTGTGCTGCGCCGGGCTGTTGAGTGCCTGCTCGGTGGCCCCCGTCTACCAGGTACCTAGCACCCCCGCGCCGGCCAGCTTCAAGGAAGCCGGCGCGCTGTGGCAAAGCGCCCAACCCAACGATGCCGTGGACCGGGGCGACTGGTGGACACTGTTTGCTGACGAGCAGCTCAACCAGCTCGCTGCCCGGGTGCAGGTGGACAACCAGAACATCGCAGCGGCCGCAGCGGCCGTGCAGCAAGCCCAGGCGGCGCTGCGCGTGGAGCAGGCCGGCCTGCTGCCGACCGTCAATGGCACGCTGGGCCAGACGCGCCAGGGTGGCGGCCAATCCAGTGGCAATGGCAGTGCCTCGCTGGGCATCAGTGCCGCCTGGGATGCAGACCTGTGGGGGCGCCTGCGAGAATCGGTCAGTGCTGCGCAAAGCAGCGCCCAGGCCAGCGAGGCCGATCTGGCCGCCGCGCGCCTGTCGGCCGTAGGCAGCCTGGTGCAGAACTACTTCAGGCTGCGCGAGGCCGATGCCGAGATGCAGATCCTGCAGCAGTCGATCGAGGGCTACCAGCGCAGCCTGCAGATTGCCCAGAACCGCTACGACGTCGGCGTGGAGGCGCGCACGGCAGTGCTGCAGGCGCAGACGACGTTGACGAATACGCAAGCCAGTGTCGAATCCCTGCGCCAGTCGCGCCAGACCTATGAGCATGCGATTGCGGTGCTGACCGGGCAGGCACCGGCCCAGTTCGACCTGCCGCCTGCAGCCTGGAATGTGACGGTGCCCGAGGTCCCGGCGGTGGTGCCGTCGACCTTGCTCGAGCGCAGGCCCGATATTGCAGCGGCCGAGCGGGCGGTGGCTGCGGCCAATGCCCAGATCGGTGTGGCCCAGGCCGCTTATTACCCCAGCCTGAGCCTGAGCGGCTCGCTCAGCCGATCCGGCTCGAACCTGGGCAACCTGTTCAGTGCCTCCGGTTTGCTGTGGTCGCTGGGCGCATCGCTGAGCCAGAGCATTTTCAACGCCGGTGCCACCACGGCTCAGGTCGATTCTGCGCGCGCCGCCCATGCGGCCCGAACCGCGAGTTACCGCCAGTCGGTGCTGGCGGCTTTTCAGGCGGTCGAAGATGTGTTGAGCAATGTGGCCGCGCTCCATGCCCAAAAGCCGCTGCTGCAGCAAAGCCTGGATTCGGCCGAAAAGGTGGAGCAGCAAATGCTCAACCGCTACAAGGAAGGACAGGTGCCCTATACCGATGTGGTAACCGCCCAGGCTACGGCGCTGTCGGCGCGCCGCTCGCTGATCCAGTTGCAGCTGAACCAGCAACTGGCGGCGGCCCAGCTCATCCAGGAGTTGGGTGGCGGCTGGCATGCCGATTGGATGAACCCCGGCGCCTGAAGGCTGGCCCTGGCCCTGGCCAGGGCCCTGGCTTCGGGCTGAGGACGTCTCCCGGCGTCGTCAGTGCAGATGCGGCAGAAAATTGCGCCCCGTTCGCTGCACAAACTGCGCATAGCTCATCGGCGCGCCCAGTTGCACGTCGGCCTGGTTGGGCAGCACCCAGGCCCAGGCCCGCTGCTGCTGTTCGTCAAACACCAGTTTGTACAAATGGCTGGGTACCCAGACCTGGTTGCGGCCAATCGTCGGCGTCTGGCCTTCGAACAGCGGGCCGGTGTAGACAAACACATTGCCGCGCGCGCGTTTGGCGTATTTGCGCACATCGGCTTCGAGCTTGGACCAGACCTGGCGGTTGTGGGTGGGGTCCTGCGGCACCATGTTCGACAGCGCAAACGACTGGGCCATGCCCGTGGCGGTGCTCTGGTCCGCTGCCGGCGCCATGTGCCCGCGGTCATAGCCGCTGGCCTGGTAATCGGACAGCTCCGCCTTGTAGGCAGCGCGCAGGCGCGCATCGGCATAAAAATGGTCGGTGCGGGGCAGTCCGGCAGCACTTTGCAGCCGCTGGCGGCTGAGGCGTTCCACCGTGACAATGGGCGTTTTGGACAGCCCCGAATACAGCACCGCGAACCCTGTGGAACACAAGGTCACGGGCATCCAGCTGCGGCCCACGCTGGCCGCACTGAGCGGGGCGTCCGGCGGCAATTGCTCGGCGCAGTCGGCAAACCCCTGGCTGGCTTTGTCCGAAGCGGCTGGGCTGGACGGGCCTGCAACTGGAGGCGAGGGCGGTGCAGAAGAGGGCGCGTGACCAGTGCCTGACGCTGCGCTACCGCCTCGGCTTTGCCGGGCAATGTCTTCAAAGCGGGCTTGCCAGTCTGCGGCAGTGGATTGCAGCTCGCCCCACCACTGCTGCGCGGTCTGGACGGGGCCTTGTTGCTGCAGCCACTGCGTGGTGCTGTGGATGGCCCATTGGCGAACGTGGTCCAGCTGGGGCACATAGGCGGCCGAGCCCAGCGCCGCCACTGCGCTGTAGCCTGCGAGTGCGCCCCGGCCTACCAACTTGCGCAACAAGCCACGCAGCAGGCCGGGGGCTGATTTGGATGCTTTTTTCTTTTGGGCTGAGCGCTTGGCAGGACGGGAAGGAGGGCAGGCCATGAACTTTGACAACCGGGGTGTGCCGGCGTCAGCCAGCACGCATAATAACCGTCCTATTGTGGCGTAAATTGCTACCTTTGGTTTGCTGGATGCTATGAATTTTTTAGCTATTCACCAAGCAGGGTAGATGAATTCCGTACGTATCCTGCCAAGCGGCCAGGATCGCAGGTACTGTATAAAAATATGGCACAAGTTGCGCAGCGGATGCCTGCGTCCAGGTCGCGATGCTTCGCGAGTGGCTGATCCGCATTTGCATTGCGGGGCAACGTGCCCCGTCAAGAAAAACAGCCAGCGGCGACGCAGATAGCAAACAACTGCAAACCAATAATTATTGACAAGGTCAAATAGATTTAATCGAATATGATATAGCTATCAATTATGGCTAAGTTTTGGCGCGGCATGCATTGTACGAGTGCGATTGAATAACGGGAGTGCATCGAATAGGCCGCTGTATCACAGTGGGTTTGATGGCCGATGCGGATAATGCTCGGGTGAATGGGTTGGCCGCCGATACTTTGCAAGGACATTAGTTATTCCCATGTACACCCCCTTCTATGTGTATTTGTCGTCGGAGCCTTTTTCCAAGATCAAACTGAGGCCAACCAGCCATTTTGGTGTGTACCGAACCGATCCCATCAAGCTGGTTGTGAATGAAGCGACGGTGGCGACCTACCAGTATGTGCGTCTGGACCGGGTATTCAACAAGATATTCATCTACGATATTCAATTGCGACGTGATGTAGGTAGCCTGGGTTTGGGGCAGTTCTATGAGGAGCAAATGGGTGGACGCTCCAAACCTGCCGATAATGAGTAATTCGGGCCGGATCTGATGGCTCGCAGCCTGCACAGAGATAATGCAGCGCCTGTTCTGATGCGGCTTGGCTTGCTTACCTGGCAAACACCGGTACTGAATTGAGATGCGCATGCGGAGCACGCGCAGATCGGTACGCGCGGGCAGGCAACTCCGAGGGTGGTGTGGGGGTATTGCTATCGGGGGGCGGGCGCACACGCATGCGCTCTCAAGGGTCAAGCGGAGCAGCATAGGCACCGCATGTGTTGTTGCTTGTCAGGCTCCACGAAAGCCCAGTTGGAAATGGGCGGGTATCCGTGGAGCGATGCACAGCAGTGCACGCGCAAGAGGAAATCTTTCCTAACATATTGCGTTTGTTGATGTGACGGCATGTTTCTCGGGTGGCGCCGGGGTCTGCATCGCTACGCCTTTACCGCTTCGGATGGATGGAAGGTCCCGCTCAGCATAGCCCCTTGCTGCAAGAGGTGCATGGTGGCGGCTCGCCCGCAAAAAAGTCGGGTTAGCCGGCGGAAAGCCTAGCAATGTTTGCTAGTATTTGAGTACTATAGGTATCAAAAACCATTAGAAGATCATTTAAGATATCTTTTTGCTTCGTCTAATCCGATCGATGAGCTATGGGCAGAAGCGCAGCAGGCTTCGTGTGGAGCTGCAGACTGCGAAATGCGTCTGTGATTGCCGTCCCCTGTTGCCCGGCCGGCGGTGAAGTGGCTGCGCTGTTCCGCCTTGTAACCTGTCCGCTGCATCCACTTAAATCATAGTTAAGATGGGTATATAACTATGGTTTAGGTTGAAGGCTGAACTTATCTTCATATCCGCAACCTTGAAGCATCCCGGTTCGCGCAGGGCGTCGCGTCCTGTTGCTTCCAGGATGATGCTGTCGTTACCGTAGTGATAGATGCCTGCGCCGGCCCGCGTGCCCTCACTGCAGATGCCCCGGAAGGGCGTCAGAGCTTCTGGCCGTTCCAGGCCCAGAGGACCCGGCCTCGCACATCCAGTTGCTCTCGTCCATCGAGCAGGTCAGAGGTCTTGATGCTGGGGTTGTCGCTGCTGATCTCGAACTGCCCATCCCAGCGCTGGCGCACGCGTTTTACAAAGAGCCGGTCATGTGCGCACAGCACATAGACGCCGTCGATGTCGACCAGGCGGATGCCGGTGTCGACCAGCAAGATATCGCCATCATTGAAAGTGCCCTTCATCGAATCGCCATAGGCATGGATGAAGCGCAGCGCCTGGACGTTGGAGGGTTTGACCCGCTGTGTGACCCATTCCTGCGACAGCTTCAGATCGCCGGTCAGCACGTCGTGCTCCAGCAGCTCGGCCCCTGATCCCATCGATGCGCTGTTGGACAACACGGGCACTGCGATCGAGGGGCGCCCGGGAATGGGCGCAGGGGACAGGTCGCTGTAGGGCATCACGGTACTGGAGCGCGCCATGGTTCCTTCCCCCAGGGCCAGCCAGTCCGAAGACACATTGAGCAACTGCGCCGCGCGCGCGCTGTTCTCTGCCGTCAATGCCTTGGTATTTCCGTCCACCACCTTCTTGATGGCTTGGTAGGACAGCCCCAGCCGGTCGGCCAGGTCCGCGGTTTTCATCTCTGCTGCCGTCATCGCCTGAACCAGGCGGTCTTTGTATTCAACCATGGTTTAAATTCTCGCGGAAATTTTGATAACTATAGTTGCTTTGTGGTCTGAACTATGGTTTAATTATTGCATGTTCATACGAAAGTCACAACCCAGTCTTGTTCGGAGCGCCCTCGACGCTGCGCCACTGCCAGATGCGGCAAGCCCGGCGGCGGGTTCGAACATGGGCAGCCACGAAGGCAGGGCGGAGCGCGTTGGCGGGGCCCCCAGCCAACGGCTCGCGTTCGCTGCGCCTCAGCGCAACGGGCAGCCACCCAATGCATTTAGCCGTCCGGTGCAATCCATTGCGTCTCAGTTCGGCCCGCAGCGGATATCCCGGAGCACGGAGCGCCATCCCCGGTATCTCGGCTACGTCATCGAAAGCGGGACCCAGGCCCAGGCTTCCCACGACAAAACCCAACGTATTTTGAAAGGAACACTGCGATGAACTTTGCCCGCACCTGTGACCCTCTGAGCAGCTACGGTGCCCCGGAGCATTCGGCCCGGCTTGCAGGCGGACATGCATCCCGCATTCTCGCGGCCCTGCACGATGAGAAATCGCTGACGGCGGGCGAGATGGCCGAATGCACGGGCATGACGGTCGAGCAAATCTGCCGCCGCCTGCCCGAGTTGGCGCGCACCGGCCTCGCGCAGGTGGTGCAGTTTGAGGGGGCGGATCTGCTGCGCGACGGCTACCGGGTATGGGAGGCGGTATGAGCATGCTGCTGCCAAGACGCAAGGGGCGAGGCGTTCTGCTTGATGCCGGTCCTTTGGGGATGCACCAGCTCGCCGTCAACATGGGGGCAAAAGCCAAGGCCGGTTGCATGCCACCCAGGACGGACCGGTTAGGCGTGACGGCATGCGGTGGTACGCGGACAGACACAGACAACGGAATCCTGCCAGCACAAAGGCATTGAAGGAGCAAGCATGAGCATGACAGCAGAGCGATACACGGTCGCGTTGAGCGCCCGCGATCTGTCCGATGAGTCGCACCGCGTGGGACAGGTGGACCTGATCAAGGCCAGCGGGATGAGCAAAGCCAATGTGGCCTTGCACTACCTGCGGATCATCACCAAGCCCAGCAGGGTGGATATGGAGCGGATGTACAACGCCTTGGTCCAGTACGGAGTGGCCGGACACCTGGCAGACCCCCAGGATGCTGCGTTGGAGGCCATGGCCTGGTTGCTGGACCAGAAATGCAAGCCATGCCAAGGAACAGGCCTGACGGCCAAGGAGGGCAAGACCTACAAATGCCTCAAATGCAAGGGTGCGATGCTGGCCCAGGAGCCCCGCCGAAAGGACGTGCAGCTCCTGATCGACTATGTGATGGACTGCAAAAGAACGCACAGCAATAACTTGAATAAGTTGTTGCGAACCGACTAAAAGTGTGGTATTCTCGTAATCGTTGAGACATTGATGAGAAGGGTGCGAAAGCAAGCCCGCCCATGTCCTTAACCATGAATCACTTGCGCTGCTGTTGTGGCAGCGCAAGGCCTTTGATGGCAGAGCTATGCCACCAGCCTTTTCAAGCCTCGCCCCTTGCGGGGCTTTTGCGTTTCTGGCGCGGGTCAACATGCCGGGGGTATGTCCGGGCAGGTTGGCATCCGTGCTGTGCGCGCTGTCATCAGGTGGGGGCGTCACGTCAGCCATAACTGCAGTTGCGCTTGCCTGCTGGCGCATGCCAATGCAGGCTTTTTTCCAACGTCGATGCCCGCTGCATGCGGGCTTTGGCATATCAGCTGCAGCAAGCGCAGTCCGCACCCGAGTGGTTTGACGGTGCGGTATCTCCTGCTGAGAGCTTCCCAGTGCTCGCAGAAGCGAACAGCCGCCCCAGCCCGCTTGGGTTGTCTGATGGGGCATGGATCTGAAGGCCAGTGTTTGCGCTGTCCTGGTCAGTGACTGCAGGGCAGACTCGGCGCGCACGCATACCCATGCCGCTGGAGCTCCGGCCCTGCAGCCCTTGAGGAGAGAGCACAGACTGCCGGCGTGCACTACGCCGCCAGCAGCTGTGAATTTTTCAACCGTTGCATTCCGCCGAGAGGCGGTTTTTTTGTGCCCGACGAGGGCGAAACCGATCCGCCTTGGCTCAACCCAGGCGGATTTTCTTTTTTTGAAAGGCCCAACCATGGCTTATGAAGTATCGACCGGCACCCGTTTTGCAATCTCGACCGGTTTTGGCGCTCCCGTCTCCGTGACCACGATCTCCAATGCGGCACCTCCCGTGATCGCAGCGGCAGCCCATGGCCTGAGCGCCAAAGACCCCTTCCTGCTCAATACAGGCTGGGAAGACATGAACGACTCCATCCTGCGGGTTGGCTCGGCTACCACGGGTGCCATCACGTTGGAAGACGAGGACACCACCGACCTGATCCAGTTCCCCAGCGGTTCGAGCGCCGGCACGGTCCGCCCCATCACTGGCTGGACCGAACTGCAGCAGGTCAGCGAAATCAGCCCTACCGGCGGTGAGCAGCAGTACGCGGAATTCGCGCCCTTGTCGCAAAAGTACGGCATCAAGATCCCGACGACCCGCTCGGCGATGAGCTGGGAGCTGACCTTTGGCTGGGATCCCACCCTGCCAGGCTACAAGGCCGCTGTCCAGGCATCGCGTGCCAACCGGCTGGTGGCGATTCGCATGGCCCTGCCCAACGGTGGCTCGATCAGCTACGCCTACGGCTACATCAGCGTGCAGGAGACCCCTGTGGTGGCCTCCAACGCCGTGACCACCGGCAAGCTGACCCTGTCCATGCTGCGCCCCATCAAGACCTACAAGTAAAGGTCGCCACGCCCGCCTTGGTTGACCCAAGGCGGGTTTTCCATGCCCGGCAGGTAGCACCTGCACGGGCTTTTTTGTTTCAGAAGAAGGATATCCATCATGGCGAAGTCTCTCGCATCGTTTGCACCCACTCCCACTTTCAAAGGCACTGCCGATGTGCCCGTCGCCGGCAAGGGCCCGCAGCCTCTGGGCCTGACCTTCCGCTTCCATGACACCGAAGCGATGAAGGCGCTGTCCGCCGAGTTCACCGCCTTGCAGGACAAGTACAAGGCGACGGCCGAGGCCCCTCTCAGCGATGAGCAAGAGAAGGACATGCGCACCGACCAGGCCAAGCTGGTGATGAAAATCGTGTCTGCCTGGGAATTCACCGATGAGTTCAGCGTCGAGAACATCACGCAGTTCTTTGTGACCCATGCGTTCGCCTTCGGTGCGATCGTGACTGGCTTCTTCCAGGCTCATTCGGGCGCTAAGACAAAAAACTGATGGAGCTGGGCCGGGCGCTGTTTGGCGAACGGTCCAGTCCCCAACAACTGGTGGCCATGGGCTTTCCTGCCGAGATGATCAAGGAACGCGAGCCCCTGGTGTGCTACCCCGACCACGAGCTGGCCTACCGCTGCTTCATCGACAACGCCAGCCAGTGGCGAGCAGGCATGGGCGGTATCTATGCCCTGGACTACAACGTGATCTACCGCTGGCTGGATGCCGAGGGCATCAACAAGCGCAAACGCAACCAGGTGCTGCGCGAAGTGGGCCTGCTGGAGCGCGGCGCGCTCGAAGCATTGCAGGCGCGCAGGGAAGCACTGGATCGATCCCGCCAGAAATAGCCCACTTCGGTGGGCTTTCCTTTTTCTAAGCTCGCCTCGGCGGGCCATTTCTATTGGTGCTGCTATGGCTGATCTAGAAAAAAATATCAAGATTGGTGTTGACCTCTCGGACCTCCAGTTGGGTGTCCATGAGGCCATCAACAGCATTCAGGGCTTCTGGAGTTCGGTCGAGGCCGGCTCCAGAAATTCCGCACAATCGTTCGAGATGATGACCTCGGCGTTTCAGAGCCAGTCATCGGTGATCCAGGTGGGGATCCGGGATACCCAGCGCTTCTCCGAAACCTTTGTTCAGGTGCAGCAGACGAGCCAGGTTGCCCTCACCTCCTACACCCGGGATCTGGCGACGGTGCAGAAAGAGCAAGAAAACGCGAACGGCGCTGCCAAGCGCTGGGCGGAGTCCACCAAGGTGGTGTTCGGACTCCTGGCACAAGGGGCGCCCGCGTTCTTTGGCAAGTTCATTACGGAAACCATCAACGCCGAGAAGCAGCAGGCCCAGCTCTCCGCCATGTTGAAGTCCACCGGCGAGGCTGCGGGTTGGTCGCAGGAGCGGCTCAACGGCATGGCCGCATCGCTGTCGAAGTCGAGCGTGTTCTCGTCGGGGGAGATCACCCAGGCACAAACGCAGCTGCTGACTTACTCCAATGTCGTGGGGCAACAGTTCCCGCAGGCCATGCAGGCCGTGGTGGATATGTCGTCGCGCATGGGCACATCGGTGACCAGCTCTGCGGAGACCATCGGGCAGGCGTTGAATTCCCCTTCCGAAGGGCTCAAAGCGCTGGCGGACAAAGGGGTGCAATTCACCGACCAGCAAAAGGAGATGGTTGCGCAGTTGGAAGCAACCGGCCAGGTCGGTGCGGCGCAGGCCGTTATCCTGGATGCGCTGCAAACCTCGTATGGTGGTGCGGCGGTTGCTGCAAGGGATACGCTGGGTGGTGCCTTGGAGGCGCTGCAGAACAGCTTTGCGACTGCAATGACGGGTGACAGCGGCAGCCTGCAAGGGATGCGCGAGAGCATTGAGTCATTGAACGAAACCTTGTCTTCCGAAGCGACGCGCGCAGGCTTTCAGTCGGTAATTGGCGCGATTGCTGAAGTCGTGGAGCTTGCCGTCAAAGGTATCAGCGCGCTTGGGCAGCTGGCCAATGCCGCCTCGCTCAGCCGCAAGGAGACCTCACACAAGACTGCCAGTACCAACCTGGAATGGAACAAGAAGAAGTATGAGGAGGCCAAGGACTTGGCAGAAGCTGAGCCTGGCAACAAGCGCTGGAGAGAGGAAGCTCAGAAATACTATGACGCGATGCGTGCTGACCTTGCGAATATGCAACGCATCACAGCGTCCATGCAGCCTCCCACGGTTGAGCTTCCCTCGGTCAACGTGCAGACACCAAAGCTCATGCCCAGGCAAGTGCCTTCTGCAGGTAACCCTTCGGCAAACAATGTCAGGCGCGAATCAGGTGGGAGCGATCAGGACAGCGCCATTTCCGGCATCAGGTTGAGGATCGCGGCCGAAGAAGATTTGATTGATCGCCTCAAGGAGCGAGGCACTGCGACAGACCGCAGGACGGAATCGGACCGGCTCGTCAAGAAGCTGGAAACGGAAATCAGTGAAGCAACCGATCAGCGCACCAAAGCCAATCTACAGGGACAACTGGTTGAAGCCCAGCGCTACCAAACAACCCAACAAGGTCGGATTGAGCTGGAAAAGCAAATCCAGGCTCAGGAAGAAGCTAGAAAGAGCTATCTCAAATATATCGACGACCTGAAAAAGTCAGCAAGTGCGATTGGCGATATGGCAGACAAACAGGAAGCTGCCAACGCCAACTTTGGAAAGTCCAAGATAGCCATTGCCGAAATGGCGATGGAGAAAGCCCGGTCCGAAGCCAACAATGCCAGCGGGGTGCCCTGGAGACCTGAGGTCAGCGAAGGTTTGGCCAAGATTGCCGAGCAGCATGAGCGCTATGTGCAATCGCTGAAAGAAGGTGCGTACATTGAGGCCAGCAGCAAGTATGCAGAGCAGTTGAAAGCCGCCAAAGAGGAATATGAACTGCAGCAGTACAGCATGTCGCTGCTGGGCGTGGAAGAAACCCAGCGCCAGAAGTTGCTGGCTGTGCGCAAGGCAGAGCTGCAGCTGGCGCGAGAGATTGAACAGATCAAAAAGAGTTCTTACGATTCCAACAGCGAAAAGAACGCGACCAAAGAAGCTGATTTGATCGCCCAGGCGCGACTCACTGCAGAGACGAAGCTACAGACTGAGCTGGCGCGCATTCAGGACCAATACGTTACGCAGCAAGCGAGCAAGTATGGAGATGTCGTCCGCCAGGGATTCGCCGACTTTCTCAATAACGGTGCTCAGGGTTTGAAGAACTTGGGCAAGTCTTTGAAGACGACGGTACTGACTTCGATTTCGGATGCTTTGTACAAGGCATTCGCGCAGAAGTTTGTGATGAACATTGGCGCGAATATCACCGGGATGATTACTAGCGGAGTGGGGTGGCTTTCTGGCTTGTTTGGTGGAAGCTCGGGCCTTGGTGGTTCAGGCGATGGCGCCATGAGCTTGCTGAGCGGCGGGTCAAATGCTTATAGCCTCTATACCGGGGAAGGATTGCTGGGGCAGACTTCTCGCTATGTAGGCAGCATGCTTGGCTGGGGTAGTACTTCGACTTTTTCGGCACATACCATCAACTCAGCAAACGCAATAGGTATGGCCGGCGGTGACCCTCTTGGATTTCTGGCTACAAGCTCGGAGGCCGCGGGAGCTGGCGGATCTGGGGTGGGCAGTTGGTTTTCCGGCGGCGGTTGGGTGATGAGCATCCCAATCATCGCGGCTTACCTAGGCGGCATGTTTAAAGAAGAAAAGCAGGTCGGCAGCGGCCTGATGGGCGAGCTCGGCGGAGACATGTATGGCTACCAACTGATGCGCGAGAGCGGCAGCTTGTTTGGGGGGCCGAAGTACCGGTATCTGGCGGCGGAGAAGGAGATTGAGAAGGCCAATGCGCAGATCGAAACGCTTCAAGGCCAGATCGCGGCGAACCCGGAGGCCAAGGAAAATGGCTACCGTGAGCGCCAGCTGCAGCAGCTGTATTCGCGCGTCGAGATGCTCCAGGAGAACTATGGCACGGCGATTGAAGGCTCCAAAGGCCCCATCAAGGTACTGCAGGATGCCTTCAAGGACATGCGGGAGGATACGGCCAAAAAGGCCGATACCCTGGGCCTGAATGGAGACGCCATCCGTGCCATGAAGGTGGCGCTGGGGCTCGATGAGATCCATCCGGATACGGGTGGCAAGGGCTTGCAGTTGACGGGCTTGTCGCAGGAGGAAGCATCGGCCAAGATCCAGCAGGCGCTCGCGCAAGCCAATGAGGAGCTGGCACGCAGTGTGCTCGGCAGCTGGCAGGAGCAGACGCGCGAAGTGACCCGCATGGTATGGGACAACGTGCAAGTTGCTGGCGACAGTGACACCGAGCAATGGGCTCGTGTCGGCCGCCAGGTGACGGAGACGGTCACTGAGCAGATCTTCGTGATGAGCGAGTATGTGCGCACAGGTGAGAAGGCCGTGGATGCCTTGACCCGCATGTCCTCCAGCCTGGTGGGTGTCAATCAGATCTTTGAGCTGTTTGGCTCCACATTGCTCGAAGGCTCGCTTTCGGCAGGTGACTGGGCCAGCAAGCTGGTGGATGCAGTCGGCAGCATGGATGCGCTGACACAGGCCGCAAGCACTTATTACGATCTGTATTACAGCGATGACGAGAAGCGTAGCCGTGCGAGCAAGGTGGCCAATGAAGGTATGGAAGAGCGCGGGCTGGATCTGCGTGTCGGCGATGTCGATGCGAAGAAGAAATACCGCGCCCTGGTAGACAAAGCCATCGCTGACAGGGACGAGGAGCTGCTCGCCTGGCTGTTGCAGTTTGCGGATGACTTTGCCAATGGGGTTGATGCCGTCACTGCCAGCTTGGAAGACGGAACTAACGCGCTTGCCGCGAAGCTGCAAGAGATTCAGCAGATCCGTGAGGAGACGCTGTCGACGTTGGGGCTGTCCATGGACGGCCTGGTTGATGGATTCATCAATGAGATCAACGAGGGACGGGGTGCAGAAGCCGGCAGCTGGTTGGCCAACCAAATCTCGGCAGGCTTTGAACAGGCCGTGTACGAACAGGCGATCAACACCATTCTGTCGTCCATGATCGATGGGATGATCACGCCGATGCTGACTGCGGCACTTACTGGAGCCAATGTGGCGGATGCGGTAAGTGGTGCAGCCATAGACAACATGATTTCCAATGCCAATGCGGCGATCCAGGCGTTGAACACGTTGCTGACCAGCACCGAGTTCGTGGAGGGCATGGAGAAGCTCAAGGTCACGGTCAAATCGTTGGGCAACTCGATTGGCGTGAGCGTTCCCAAGATGCGCAGCTACCAGGGCGGCGTGTCCAATCTGGGCAGCTCATACGACTCATCCGCCAAGGCTGCTAACTCCGCGGCTGATGCTGCCAAGAAGCTGGCTGACCAGTGGTCTAAAACCATTGACGCCATGGCCAATGAAATGAAGCGGCTGCGCGGGCAGTTGCTGGGCTCTGGCCCGGACCAGGGAGCGGCTTACTACGAGTCTCTTTTTGCCATCAAGACGGCCCAGGCCCGATCTGGCAATCAGGACGCGGCTGACGAGCTGCCCTCGATCATCCAGGCACTGGAAGCGCTTGCAAAAGCCAGTGCAACGTCCCAGGCCGATGTCTTGCTCAAGCAGTCAGCCTGGCTGGCATCGCTGGCGGACACGAGAAACTTCCTCGCCCATAAATACGGCGTCGATATCGGCGATGTGAAAACCGCAGAGGTGGGCGCTGCCACTGCCGGGCGAGTGGTTCAGGCGAGTGGCAACACCGCTTTGCTGAGCGCGCTGCAGGCATCGAGTGACAACCCGGTGCTGGTGGCGGAAGTGCGGGCCCTGCGCTTGTCGCTGGACAACCATGACGCCAACCGCAAGGCCGAGGCGACAGTGGTCGTGCCTGCGGTGCAGCAACTCAACAAGACGCTGCGCATGTGGGACGCCGATGGAATGCCGGCAACGCGAAAACAGGAGGAAAACGCATGACAGGATTGAGAACCGTCAGCCCGCTGGAGATCAGCGATGGCGTGATCGTTGCGCAGCCGCCTGTGGAGGACACGGCGGCTGTCTGGGTGGCGGGGGCCTGGCCCAGAGGGGCCAGGGTGCGCTACCAGCACCTCGTCTACCAGGCCGGTGCCGATGTCAACGACAGCATTCCGCCGCCGGACAACCCAACGCTCTGGATCAAGGTCGGGCCCACCAATACGTGGGCCCTTTTTAATGGGCGCACGTCGCAGAGCTCCAAGTTCAATGCGACGGCATCCTACCGGTTCCGATTTGGACGCGCGGTGGATGCGGTGTGTGCCATAGGCATGGCCGATGTGCATTCCGTGCGGGTGCGTGTGTTGGACCCGTCTTACGGCACTGTCTATGACAAGGCGCTCACGGTCGGCCTTGCGCCAGAGACCGCCGATTGGTGGGAATGGCACTTTGGCGAGTGGACGCCAACAGGTGTGCTGGGGCTTTTTACCGGGCTGCCGGCATTCCCGCAAGCGGATGTGCTGGTGGACTTCGTCGGTACGACCGGCATGGAGGTCGGCAACCTCATTCTGGGCAATGCCAAGGAGTGGGGCCTGGGTGTCGAGATCGGTGCCTCGGTGGGCATCCAGGACTTTTCCCGCAAGGAGCTCGATGAGTTCGGCAACCGCGTGCTGGTTGAGCGCACCTACATCGGATGGGCAGATATGTCCGTGCCCATCCGGCGCACGGAAATCATGGCCATCAAGAACTATATGACCAAAAACCGGGCCAAGCCCATCCTGTTTCTCGGCTCTCAAGACATTGAGGCCTTGAACGTGTTTGGGATCGCCAAGGATTGGTCCGTCGCGATCGAGTACCACGACTACTCGATGTTTGCAATTCAACTTGAGGAGGTGTGATGCCTTTAGTCGTTCCAACCCCCATTCCCGCCTATCCCCCTGCGCCACAGCCCACGGATGACCGTGTCAGCTTCAGCACCAAGGCCTTTGCGCTGGCGGCTTCTTATGAGCCGCAGCGGGTGGCGTTTAACATCGCCCTGGACCAAGTGCATGCCAATTCCCAATGGGCGCAATCCAAAGCGCTGGAGGCGCAGGACTCCGCCATGGCGGCGAGCCAGTCAGCCAGCAACGCCCATGCCAGCCGTGTTGCTGTAGATGAAGCCGTCAATGATGTGAGAGAGGCATTGGATGCCATCAAGGCAGGTCCCGTTGCATCGGTTAACGGGCGCAATGGTGTTGTGGTGGGTCTTCAGGAGGCCTTGATCCAACGTGTCTCCACAGCTGCAGACAATGGGCAGCCACTGCTAGTGGGATCGGAGTATGCCCTCTCCGCAGGTTCCGCATATAGCCGCTCGTTACCCGTAGGTGTCGCGGGAAATCAGATTGTGCTCAACAGCACCGGTGGCTGGGCCGCGAGCCTATTTACTTTGAGCCGTGCGAACGCGGCGCACACCATCAACGGCGTGGCAGATAACGTGTTGTTCGACTCCGATTCTGCGCACCGAATTATTGCTTCTTGCACCGCACCAGGTGCTTGGGTGTTGTCGATTTCATAAGAGGATTACCTATGCAGAATCTTTCGAGCATGATGAGTGGCGGCGGCAAGCTGCGGTATCAGCGATTTACAGCGAACGGCACGTTTGTGCCGAGTACAAAGCTACTTGCCAGTGGTGGGCAATGTCTTGTTTTGCTGATTGGTGGCGGTGGTGGTGGTGGTGCTGGCAATGCCGGCGGCGGTGGCGGTGCCGGGCAGCACAGTGAGGAGTTGGTGACCGTGGCAGGGAATGTCGCGGTGACTATTGGTGGTGGTGGCGCTGGAGGGGCGGCAGAGGGGGCAAATGGTTCAAATGGAGGAAATTCCTCATTTGGGTCATTACTTAATGCTATTGGTGGAGGCGGCGGCAGCGGCGGTAGTTACGGCAATAGGCCTGGCCTTGCTGGTGGTAGTGGTGGGGGTAGCGGGTACGGAGCGCAATCTGGCATTGGTTCTGGTGGTGGTGGCGGTGGTGCCTCCAGTGCTGGAGGAGGGGCTTTAGACGGGAATGGTAATTCTGTTGGCGCTGGTCTTTTCGGGTGTCCAGGAGGCATGGGGCATCAAAACGCGGCCGGTCGGAATCACGGCGGAGGCGGGATCAATGGCCGTGCTGGTGGAGGAGGCGGTGGTGGTACGAGTGCAGGTTGGGCGGGGTTTGGTACTGCTGGTGGCGGTAATGGTGGATACCCAAGTCCCGCGACCGCAGCCACCAGTGGCCGTGCGAACTCGGGTGGCGGAGGTGGTGGAGGCGGCAGCATTATTGGGGTATCTCTGCCAGGGGGGGCAGGCGGATCCGGCTATTGCATGGTCGTGTGGACGGAATAGGAATTTAGTACGGATCTGAGGAGCGCTGTAACTGTGATATCGGCGTTGTAGAGGTGGAGATTAAATGTCTGTAGTGCCACGCCTTAGCAGCTCTGCGTCCCATGCTTGTACAACACACCATCCTTGTAGGCGATATTCATGAATTTCAAAGAACTACTCTGCAAACTCCTGCGCAAATTTTGCGTACGTTGCTGTCCCTTGTCAGTTGAGCTGAACGGGGACAGCATTCTGTTTGGCTGGGGTTGTGACAGCACGCCAGCTATGCAGATGCATGCGCAGCGTCCTCGATGGACACTGACGGATCGCAATGCCTGTGGTCTGCGGATGGCGGACTTCATGCAGGGCTACCAGGAGCCGTTTCCTGGTGCACCGCCCGACATGTATCCCGCAGGTCCGCAGCCCGCATTCAAAGATGCCCTGCACCAGGCACAGGTGATAGTGCTTGGTCTGGGCCTGAATGACTCTTACGGTTATTTATCGCCGGAGGCCTACCGGCAGCAACTGCTGGATGCGCTGGCGGTCATTCGCAGTGCGGGCGCCGTCCCGGTGTTCACCGGCCTTGTGCCCATCCCCAGTGGCTACTACGACCCTGGGCAAGATGCCAATCTTCTGGCCTTTCAGCAAGTGATGCGCGATGTCGCGGAATCGCAGGGTGTCATCCATGCTGATTGGGACGAGGAGTACCAAGGCGAAGGGGACCTGCAGGACGACCATATCCATCGAAGCCAGAACGCGACGGACCGACTGACGGCCCGCTTGATCGCAGCCATTGACCGCGCGGCAAAGCGCGTCTGACCTGGCTGCACAACCCATGACCCGCTTCGGCGGGTCTTTTTATTTCTAGGAGGCCTGATGCAAAGCACAGACATCAGCATGCCGATGGCCAAGGCGACCAGTGCGGTCACGTTGGCCACCGCAGCACAAACGGACATGGCGGACAAGCTGGTTCAGGCCGCCACTGTCAACACCAGTGCCCAGACCTGGCACTGGGTCAATGCAATACCCTGGGGCGCGATCGCCTCAATCGTGGCGGCGCTCTATACCTCGCTGTTGATCTGCGAGTGGTTTTGGAAAAAGCTCTGGCGCCCGGCTTTCGAGCGCTGGGGGTGGCTGGCGCCGCGCAAGCCCTTGGTGACCATGACCCTCGACGACTTCCAGCACCTGAGTGACACACCAAGGATGGAGCCATGAGCCGGGTGCCCCATGCGCTGCGCACCGGCTTGATGGCCTTGGGTGTGCTGCTGGCCGGTGGTGGCGGCTATGTGGTGGCTGAGCGCGACCCAGTAGCCGCCCACACGATGGCTGCGCAAAACCCCTATATCCAGGCCGTTGCGGCCGACACGGGCACCTCGGATGCCATCAAGATTGCTCTGGTCATGGGCAGTTTTTACGAAAGCAGTTACCGCCATATCGGCAAGCCCTATGTGGACCGGCTGGGCAAGGGGGCGCCGCTGACGGTCTGCAATGGCCTCACCGGGCCCGATGTGGTGGCCGGGCGCTATTACTCACCGGTGGACTGCTATGGACTGGAAAAAAACCGCTACCTGGCATCAGAAGCCGCTGCAAAGCGGCTTTTTCGTTTTTGGGACCGGTACACGGTGCTGCAGCAAGCGGTGTTTATCGACTTCATCCACAACAAGGGCGAGGCCGCGTTGGCGGGATCAACCTTGCTGCGCAAGGCCAATGCCGGTGATGTGGCCGGTGCCTGCCGAGAAAACCTGCGCTGGAACCGCGGCACGGTCCATGGGGTGTCGGTAGTGCTGCCTGGCCTGCAAAGCCGCGGCAATGCCAACGGCGAGATCTGCGAGGAGGGCTTATGACCTTGCAGATCAAGCTGGTGCTGGCGGCCATCATGGCCGCGCTGGCCTTTTCGACGGGCTGGATCGCCAAAGGCTGGCAGACAAGCGCCCGCGTTGCCGAGCTGCGTGCAGACCATATGCGAGCGCTGGCGGCGCGGGCCGAGGCTGCACGCAAAGACGAGGCCCATACCGTCCAACTGGAGCGCAAACATGCCCAAGATACGATTTACAACGCCGACCAGCTGGCAGCCTTCAAGACTGGCATTGATGTGGATGTGCGCGCTGAGCTTGCCCGCGCTGAGCGCCTGCACCGCGACACCGACAGCCGAGCCGCCACTTATCGTGCGCAAGCCCAGGCCGACGCCGCTGCCCGCAGCGATCTTGCAGATAAAGCGGCAGCCCTCGACCGACAGCTTGCACAAGGCCTCGGCGTGGTCGCAGAACTCGGAGGCCATCTTAGGCGACGTGATGCAGAAGTAGCTGCACTGTGCAGCCAGGTCAATACAGAGCGCCGGCTGGGAGGCGACGATACCGACAAAGCCTGCGCTGCCCCTTGATCCCCCATGCAAAGAGCCTCTCTGGCGCCATCGGCTGCCGGGGAGGCTCTTTTTTGCGTTGAAGGGGCGCAAAGATCGATGACCCGACTGATTCGGAGGGGGAAGAGCGGGTTCCGTTGGTGCCGTGTCAAGGCTGTGGCTGTCCGCACCCCAACACCAACGTAACAAGGGGCTTGCCCTCTGGTTAGAATGTCGGCTGCTATAGTTTTTATACAAGCGCAACCTGTTTCAACCGCGAACGCCTAGCCATGCAGCACTCCACACCAGACAAAGAAAAAGCCGCTAAGTTGTTTAAACTTAACGGCTTTGAGTGTGGTGCCCGGGGCCGGAATCGAACCGGCACGCCTTGCGGCGGGGGATTTTGAGTCCCCTGCGTCTACCAATTTCACCACCCGGGCTGTGTCTGTATCGCAGCTCGCAATTATGGCACAAATAATGAGCTCCAAGAAATACCCAACGATTGAAGATGCGATCGGCAAGACCCCCCTGGTGGCCCTGCAGCGCATTGGTGCTGACTACAACGAGGCCAATGGCAATGTGGTGCTGGGCAAGCTCGAGGGCAACAACCCGGCCGGTTCGGTCAAGGACCGGCCGGCGGTGTCGATGATCCAGCGCGCCCAGGAGCGTGGCGAGATCAAGCCTGGTGATACCTTGATCGAGGCCACCTCGGGCAACACCGGTATTGCATTGGCGATGGCTGCCGCCATCAAGGGCTACCGCATGGTGCTGATCATGCCCGAGGACCTGTCCATCGAGCGTGCACAGACGATGAAGGCCTATGGCGCGCAGTTGATCCTGACGCCCAAAAGTGGCGGTATGGAATATGCGCGCGATCTGGCCGACAAGATGGTGGCCGAAGGCAAGGGCATTGTGCTGGACCAGTTCGCCAATCCGGACAACCCGCGCGCCCATTATGAGACCACCGGCCCCGAGATCTGGGAGCAGACCGGTGGCCAGATCACCCATTTCGTCAGTGCGATGGGCACGACTGGCACGATCACCGGTGTGTCCCGCTACCTGAAGGAAAAGAACCCGGCGGTGCGCATCATCGGTGCCCAGCCGACCGAGGGCTCGCGCATCCCGGGTATCCGCAAGTGGCCTGAAGAGTACCTCCCCAAGATCTATGACCCCAGCGCGCTCGATGAGATGGTGTACGTGACCCAGAACGATGCCGAGGACATGGCCCGCAGCCTCGCCTGCGAAGAAGGCATCTTTGCCGGCATTTCCGCCGCAGGCGCCTGCCATGTCGCTCAGGAAATTGCGCGCCGTGAACGCAACGCTACCATTGTGTTCGTCGTCTGCGACCGGGGGGACCGTTATCTGTCCACTGGCGTATTTCCCGCCTAACGCGCACGCCGATCGGCGAGTGCCGGCACGAAAGCCTTATGCAATACGAAACGAAATTTTGCGTGAACTGCGCCACGGCGCTGCAATGGAAAGTGATGACCGAGGACAGCGGAGAGGTCAGCCGGCTGCGCTGCCCCGCTTGCGGCTGGACCCACTGGGGCAACCCCACGCCGGTACTGGCTGCCGTCGTCGAGAATGACCAGGGCCAGGTGCTGCTGGCGCGCAACGCCATGTGGCAGCCGGGCATGTTTGGCCTGATCACCGGCTTTATGGAGGCGGGTGAATCGCCCGAGGCCGGCATTGCGCGGGAGGTGCTCGAGGAAACCGGTTTGCAGACCAAGGCCCTGCGCCTGATTGGCTGCTGGGAGTTTTTGCGCATGAACCAGGTGCTGATTGCCTACCATGTGCGCGTGGCAGGTCGGCCGGAGGACGTGCGCCTGTCGCCCGAACTCGTGGAGTACCAGTGGAAGACCGCGCAGGACGTGCTGTGCTGGCCGTCTGGCACCGGCTATGCGATGGCTGAGTGGGTCAAGAGCAAGGGCGAGCCGGTGCGCTTTGGCGCCTTCCGCCCCAACAACCCCAACCCGGATCCCGATCCCGCCAAATGGCCGGTGAACTACTGGGAAGAGGATGCCCGCTTTGTGGTGGCACCCCGCCTGGACTGAGTCTGGCGATCAACAACGAATGAGCACGATGGATATTGACCAGGAAGTGGACACGCGCGGGCTGAACTGCCCGCTGCCGATTTTGAAGGCCAAGAAAGCCTTGGCCACGATGCAGAGCGGACAACTGCTCAAGGTGGTGGCGACCGATACCGGCTCGATCCGGGATTTCCAGGCCTTTGCCAAGCAGACCGGCAATGAGCTGGTGGAGCAGCAGACCGTGGGTGAGGAGTTCATCCATATTCTGCGCCGCCGCTAGCCTGGCGCTCGCCTATTGCCAAACAAAGGCCTGCATCAGCAGGCCTTTTTTAGTGCGTGAGGTTCCGCGCAGACTCAAATCTGCAGCTCTTTCAGAAAGGCCCGGAAATCATCGCCCACATCAGGGTGCTGCAGCGCCAGCTCCACGGTCGCCTGCAGGAAGCCTTCCTTGCTGCCGCAGTCATAGCGTTTGCCGCTGTAGCGATAGGCATACACCGTCTCGCTGTGCATCAGGCGCTCGATGGCGTCGGTCAACTGGATCTCGCCACCCACTCCCTTGGGCTGGTTGCGGATCTCGTCGAAGATGCCGGGGGTCAGCACATAGCGCCCGGCCACGCCCATGCGCGACGGGGCTTTTTCCGGAGCGGGCTTTTCGACGATCTCGTCAATGCGCATCAGCGGGCCGCCGGCAGGCTCGCCCTTGACGATGCCGTATCGCTTGGTATGTTCCAGCGGCACCTCTTGCACGGCCAGCAGCGAGCGGCCTTGTTTGGAGAACGCCGCCGTCATCTGGGCCATCACGCCCGGGCCGCCTGGCGCGCCAGTCATCAGGTCATCGGCCAGCAGCACGGCAAAAGGCTCGTTGCCCACCAGCGGCTCGGCGCACAGCACCGCATGGCCCAGGCCCAGGGAACGCGGCTGGCGCACAAACAGGCAGTTCATGTCATCGGGGCTGACGCTGCGCACCAGGTCCAGCATGGCCTGCTTGCCGGCGTTTTCCAACTCGTTTTCCAGCTCGTAGGCGGTGTCGAAATGGTCTTCGATCGCGCGCTTGCTACGCCCGGTGACAAAGATCATGTCCCGTATACCGGCCTCGTAGGCCTCTTCCACCGCGTACTGGATCAGTGGCTTGTCCACCACGGGCAGCATCTCCTTGGGAGATGCCTTGGTGGCTGGCAAAAAACGGGTGCCCAGGCCAGCGACTGGGAAAACTGCTTTGCGGACACGGGTCGGTGTAGTCATAAATACTTGGGTTCCAGGACTTGGATGTGACAAAGGCGCAGCAAGCTGCGCCTTTGTGTGCAGGGCCAAGGGGCATTATGTGCTGATTTTTGCACGGCCCCGGCCGTTTCAGCCCAGGCGCTGGAGCTGCTCTTGCAGCTTGCCCAGCGAAGCGCCAAAGTCTGCCACCCGCTTTTTCTCCTGGTCCAGCACGGCAGCCGGTGCCTTGGCGCAGAAAGCCTCGTTGGACAGCTTGGCGTTGGCCTTGGTGATCTCGCCTTCCAGGCGCTTGATCTCCTTGCCCAGGCGCAGCTTCTCGGCTTCTACATCCACTTCGACAAACAGTGCCAGGCGTGCATCGCCCACCACCGATACCGGTGCATGCTGGGCTTCTGCCGCCCAGGTGGCCTCGTCGTCAAACACCTTGACTTCGCTCAGCTTGGCCAGGTTCTTGAGCACATCGGCGTTGGCGCGCAGGAAGGCAGCGCCATCGGCAGTGCCGGCCACCGTCAGCAAAGGCAGACGCTGGGCAGGCGAGACAGCCATTTCACCGCGCAGCGCACGGCAGGCATCCACCATCTGCTTGATGCGCTCCACATAGGCAATGGCCTCGTTGTCGATCTTTTCAGGCTGGGCTTGCGGATAGGCGGCAATCGCAATCGATGCGCCTTCGCGGCCGGCCACCGGGGCGACCTTTTGCCACAGTGCCTCGGTCACGAACGGGATGATCGGGTGGGCCAGGCGCAGAATGGTTTCCAGGGTGCGGATCAGGGTACGGCGCGTGCCGCGTTGCTGGGCTTCGTTGCCAGTCTGGATCTTTACCTTGGCGATTTCCAGGTACCAGTCGCAGAACTCGTTCCAGACGAAGTCATAGATCGTGTTGGCCACGTTGTCCAGGCGGAACTCGGCAAAGCCCTTGGCCACGTCGGCCTCGGCCTTTTGCAGCTGCGAGACGATCCAGCGGTCCGGCTGGCTGAACTGCAGGTAGTCGCCAGCGGCGCACTGGTCCTTGCTGTGCTCGAGCAGGCCGCAGTCATGGCCTTCGCAGTTCATCAGCACAAAGCGCGAGGCGTTCCACAGCTTGTTGCAGAAATTGCGGTAGCCTTCGCAGCGCTTGCTGTCAAAGTTGATCGAGCGGCCCAGCGATGCCAGCGCGGCAAAGGTAAAGCGCAGCGCATCGGCGCCATAGGCAGGAATGCCTTCGGGGAATTCCTTTTGCGTGTTCTTGCGCACCTGCGGCGCGGTCTCCGGCTTGCGCAGGCCCACGGTGCGCTTGTCCAGCAGTGGCTCCAGTGCAATACCGTCAATCAGATCGACAGGGTCCAGCACATTGCCTTCGGACTTGGACATCTTCTTGCCCTGCGCATCGCGCACCAGGCCATGCATGTAGACATGTGTGAACGGCACGCGGCCGGTGAAGTGCGTGGTCATCATGATCATCCGGGCGACCCAGAAGAAGATGATGTCGTAGCCGGTCACGAGCACCGACGAGGGCAGGTACAGGTTGTAGTTGTCATCGGCGGCGTCCGTCTGGTCGGGCCAGCCCATCGTGCTGAACGGCACCATGGCCGAGGAGTACCAAGTGTCGAGCACGTCCGCATCGCGGCGCAGCGTCTTGCCCGGCGCCTGGGCCTGGGCTTCGGCTTCGCTCTTGGCGACATAGATGTTGCCTTCCTCGTCGTACCAGGCGGGAATCTGGTGGCCCCACCACAGCTGGCGCGAGATGCACCAGTCCTGGATGTTGTTCATCCACTGGTTGTAGGTGTTGACCCAGTTCTCGGGCACAAACTGCACCTGGCCTGACGCCACGGCATCGATGGCCTTTTGTGCAATGCTCTTGCCTGTGGGATCCTGGTCGCTGACCTTGCTCATCGCAATGAACCACTGGTCGGTCAGCATGGGCTCGATCACCTGGCCGGTACGGTCGCAGATGGGCACCATCAGCTTGTGCTTCTTGGTCTCGACCAGCAGGCCCTGGGCTTCCAGGTCGGCTACGATGGCCTTGCGCGCAACAAAGCGGTCCATGCCACGGTATTTTTCTGGCGCCTCGTCGTTGATCTTCGCCTCCAGGGTCAGCACCACGATCATCGGCAGCTTGTGGCGCTGGCCCACCTGGTAGTCATTCTGGTCATGCGCAGGTGTGACCTTGACCACGCCGGTGCCGAACTCGCGGTCCACATAGTCGTCGGCAATGATCGGGATCTGGCGGCCCACCAGCGGCAGGGTCACCGTCTGGCCGATCAGGTGCTGGTAGCGCGTGTCTTCGGGATGCACCATCACGGCCACGTCGCCCAGCATGGTCTCGGGGCGGGTGGTGGCCACCACCAGCTGGCCTTCACCGCTGGTCAGCGGGTAGGCGATGTGCCACAGCGAACCGTCTTTTTCCTGGTTTTCCACTTCGAGGTCGGACACTGCAGATTGCAGCACCGGGTCCCAGTTCACCAGGCGTTTGCCTCGGTAGATCAGGCCTTGCTGGTAGAGCTTGACGAAGGTATCGGTCACCACCTTGGAGAGCTTGTCGTCCATCGTGAAGTACTCGCGGCTCCAGTCCACGGTATCGCCCATGCGGCGCATCTGCGTGGTGATGGTGTTGCCCGACTGTTCCTTCCACTCCCAGACCTTGGCGACAAAGTTCTCGCGGCCCAGGTCATAGCGGCTTTGGCCGGCGGCCTGCAGCTGGCGCTCCACCACGATCTGCGTGGCGATACCGGCGTGGTCGGTGCCCGGAATCCAGGCCGTGTTGTAGCCCTTCATGCGGTGGTAGCGGGTCAGCGAATCCATGATCGTCTGGTTGAACGCATGGCCCATGTGCAAGGTGCCGGTCACATTGGGGGGCGGCAGCTGGATCGAGAAGTTCCGGTGTGCCGCCACCGATTCTGCATTGGGCGCACCGGTGCCGCGATAGCCGGCGTTGCCGTAGCCGCGCTTTTCCCATTCCGGGCCCCACTGGGCCTCGATGGCCGAAGGCTCAAAAGACTTGGACAGGCTATCGAGACCTGGTTGGGAAATCGGTTGGCTGTTGGTGTCGCTCATGGTGTGATCAATGGAAAACGGCACCACAGATCGGGATGCCGTTGAATAGCTTGGAATGAATAAGCTGATTTTAGCCCGGCTGCAGCGATGACTGGCCTGCGAGGGCTTGTCGCACCGATCTCCGCCGCCCGCGCCTCTGGCGCGCCCATAAAAAAACTGCCAGCCGCCGTCCATCGGCTGCTGGCAGTCTATGCGGTGGCGCACAGGGGTGCGCGCGCGTCGTGCTTACTGCTTCACCGCTTCGATCTGTACCACCAGGCGCACATTCTTCGCAGCGCCCCAGTTCACACCGTAGTCCAGGCCGAAGGCGGTGCGGTCAAACGTGGTGTCGAAATCGCCACCGCAGACTTCGCGGTCTTGCAGCATCTTGTTGGGGTAGCAGTTGAACTTGCTCGCCTTGAAGGTGATGGGCTGGGTCTTGCCCAGCAGGGTCAGGTTGCCTTCCACCGATGCCAGCTTGTCGCCGTCAAACACGAACTTGGTGGACTGGAAACGCGCCTTGGGATGCTCGGCCACGTTGAAGATGTCCTTGCTTTGCAGGTGCTTGTCAAAGCCGGGCGTGCCGGAGTTGACCGAGGCGATGTCGATGCTGATATCGACGGAGCCGGTCTTGCCTTCGCGGTCCAGGGTAAGGGTGCCTTCTTTTTTGTCGAAGCGTGCACGGTTGGTGGTGGCGCCGTTGTGGTCGATTTCGAAGGTCGCAAAAGTGTGCGTAGGGTCGATCGCGTAGGTGGCTGGAGCCGCGTGCACAGCACCGGCAAACAGGGAAGCAGCGGCCAGGGCCAACAGGGATGTGCGCATCAGATTTCTCCTAAAGGGGTAAAGGAACAGGGAAACACAAAAAAGCTTAGAGCTTGCCAACACCGGTCAGCGCGAGCTTGAACTGCACCTGCACTTCATCGGCCACCATCGAGGTGTCCTTCCAGTCGCCATCACCGATGGCATAGGTCAGGCGCTTCAGCGGCAAGGTGCCGGCGGCCGTCGTGGTCGTGCCCGACTGGGTCAGCGTCACGGGCAGGCTGACCTTCTGGACGTTGCCCTTGATCGTCAGGTTGCCATCGACCTGGTACTTGCCGCCGCCCAGTGCCTTGACGGCAGTGGAGTCAAAGGTCGCTTGCGGGAACTTGGCGACATTGAACCATTCTGCCTTGGGCAGCTCGGCATCGGTTTCCTTGACGCCCATCGTGGCGCTGCCGGTATCGACCGAGAAATGGATCTTGCTGGCTTCGGGCTTGGCGGTGTCGAACGCGATCTTGGCATCAAACTTCTGGAAGTGGCCTTTGATCGGCACACCCATTTGCTTGGCTTCGAAATTCACGGCGCTTTGCGCAGGCACCAGCGCTTGCTGGGCCATCACCGGGGCGGCAAAGGCAGCCGCAGTCAGCGCGGCAGCGAACAGGGCGGTTGGGGAGAGCTTGGACATCGGATCAGACTCCAGTAAAAAAACGGTACGAATCAAGAGGCGCGGCCGGGCAGCATGCGGGAGAGCAGGCCGTCTCGGTCGATCAGCTGGTGCTTGAGCAGCGCAGCCACATGCATGACCACCAGCGCCGCCAATGTGTAGGCCAGGTAAGCATGCCAGGGCTTGAGTGTCTCGGCGAGTTCCGGGCTCTTGCTCACCAGGTCTGGCAGCGGCATCACCCCAAACAGCACGATCGGAAAGCCGGCTGCAGAACTGTAGATCCAGCCGACCAGCGGTACGGCAAAGAACAGCGCATACATCAGGTGGTGAACGCCGTGGTGGGCGACATGTTGCCAGGCGGGCATCGCGCGGGCGGTCGCTTCGGGCAGTGCCGGTGGGCGGTGGGTAAAGCGCCACAGAATGCGCACAGCCGACAGGATCAGGATCGTCATGCCGGCCCATTTGTGCCAATTGAAGTATTTGAGGCGCGTGGGGGAGAAGGGCAGGCTGGTCATGTACAGGCCAAAGGCGAAGATGCCAATCAGGGCCAGGGCCAAAATCCAGTGCAGTGCAATCGCGGTGCCGGTATAGCGGGTGTTATTGGTCGTGGTAGCCATAAAAAACGCTGCAGCGAAGGATGCAGCGGAATTGTTTGAAGCGAGTGTAGGAGCGGATCAACCGGCAGAAGTTCAGCCCGATTGATGGCGAAGTTCAAATTAATTGAATTGATCGACCTTGCCCTGGATGGTTCCAGAACCAATCCTCATAAGCATATGCTGAGCAGGCTAAAACAGGCAGTTCTCAACGCGGTCCTTACAACAGTTAAGACCGGGTAGTTTGTATCGCCTTGTACATCGGCCGGCACAAACCGGCCCCGGCATGGTCAGTGCCTCAGCTTTGCTCGCCCGCCAGTGCCGCCTGCTTCCAGGCCTGGGCGGCGGCCGCCGCATCGCCGCGGTATTCGGCCTGCCGGGCCAGATGCTGCCAGGCGCGGCGGCGCAGCGACTCCTCCTGCAGCGAAGGCGCTGCCTGCTGCAGCCATTGCTGCGCCTTACCCCAGAGCTGGCGCTGCAGGCAAGCGCATCCGGCCAGGTACTGCAGATACGCATCGTGCGGGCGGCGCTGCTGGGCCGCTTCGATGCGGGCCAGCCAACTGGCATCGAGCGCACCCATGCTGTCTTCGAGCACCCGCACCAGACGCTCGGCCTGCAGGCTGGGCAGGCCGTTGTTGCTGTTGGTGTAACGCTCCCAGGCCGGCAGCAGCCATTCGCGCATCTGCTGCGGGTCGCCACCCAGTTGCTGCAGGCGCCGCGCCGCATGGATGCCAACTTCAGGCAGATTGCGCTCGGCGGTGTCCAGGCTGCGCCAGGCCTGCATCAGCTGCTCGGGGTCATGGGCGTCGTTGATCAGCTCGGTAGCCAGGCCCTTGATGATGCTTTGCGCTGCAGCCGCAGAAAAAGCGCGGTGCTTGGCCAGCAGCCGTGCGGTGTCCAGCGCGGTCAAGGCTTGGCGCAGCTGGCGTGCCGCCTTGAGCTTGAGGCGCAACGCCAGAGTGCGGCGCGCTGCACCCTGCGGCAGGCGCGCCAGTTGTTCGATCGCGCTGTGGGCGTTGTGGTCATCCAGCGCCCACTGGGCGGCGCGCAACTGGGTGCCTTCGGCCAGCTCAGGCAGGTGGCTGGCGCGGGGGGCGGTGGCTTCCTGCATCGCCATCTCCCAGTGCTGGTCGCGCTGGGCCTGGTCTTGCAACGCATGTGAGCTTTCGGCAGCCAGCACATGGCCCAGCACACGCAGTTGCAGGCCATTGGGGATCGCGGCGCCGCTGTCCTGCAAGGCTTGCTCCTGGGCCAGCGCCGACAGCGCGGCCTTGCGGGCCCGCACAAAGCGGCCCGCCTGCAACTGGGTGACGGCATCGAGCGCGGCGCCATGCATCGCCCGCTCCTTTTGCTGGATGCGCCAGCGCTTGGCCTGGCGCGGCAGCTCGAACATCGCGCTGACGCCGCGCAGCGCGCCATAGACCAGTACAAAGGCCAGCAGCAGCAGCACAACGACCAGGTTCAGCGAAAAGTCTATGCGGTAGGGGGGCCAGTGCAGGGTGACGCTGCCCTGGTTGCTGCCGGCAAACAGCGCCGCCGCCACTGCAACGGCAAACAAACCGATCAACCAAATTGCGGCTCTCATCGCTTAACGTCCTGCGGCAGCGGTGGCCAGCGCCGCCAGGGTGTCATTGGCGCGGGGCACTTCCACATCCTGCATCGCCTGCTGGAGCTGGTTGATCTGCTGGGCCGCCTGCTGGCCACGTCGCGACGAGACATCGAAATACTTGTGCACTGCATCGGCGGCAGCGGCCAGGTCATTGCGCGACGCATTCATCTGGCGGCCCAGCAAGGCCATGCGGGCATTCATGATGCGAAGTTTGAGGTTTTCGCGGACAAAGAATGCCTGGGTAGGCGAGAGCAGCACGGCATCGGGGTAGTCGATGCGGCGCACGCGCACCAGGCTGCGGGCTTCCTCATGCACCACGCCCCATGCGGTGGACAGCGCAGAAAGCCACCAGCTAGGTGCGGCGGGATCGTCCGCGGTCGCATTGGCGCTGGCAGAGGCCGTCGCGGCTGCGGCGGGCGCTGGCTGGCCCGTCCGGCCCCGGGCAGGTGCGGAACGGCGCGCGTTCTTATCCAGCACATCGTTTTGCAGCGGCAAATCATCGATCTGGCGCAGCACATCATCCATGCGGGCCAGCAGACCGGCGGTGTCGAGCGATTTGCTGGTGGCGATGCGGTCCAGGTCACGGGCAATGGCGCGCTGCAACGGGGCCAGCCTTGGTTGTGCGGAGACGCTCACGCGTTGCTGGGCGATCTTCAGCGCGCTGACGAGCGGGTCGGGGCTGCCGCTCAATTGGCTTTGCTGCATCGCAAAGCGCACGGCACTTTCGATGTCGCCGACCATCGTGTCATCGCGGTTGCGCGAGAGGCTTTGCACCAGCTCTTCCAGCTGTCCGCGCTGCAGCGCGACTTCGCCGACACGCGCTTCCATCACCGACATGCGTGAGGCGGTATCGCGTGAGACGTCATCAGCCTGGCGGGCCAGGGTGCGGGCTTCCACCGCCTGGGAGCGTGAGTCGGCGCTTTGCAGTGCCAGCTGCTGCTGGATATTGTTGAGCCGTTGCCAGAGCATGGCCGCACTGATGATCGCTATCGCTGCAGCAACGCCCAGGGCCACGGACGTCCAGACCCAGACTTGCGGCAGGCGGGTACCAGCAGGGCTGACCGGGCTGGGGGCGGGGGTCGTTGGGGAAGGCGTGGGGTTCAGTGCGTGCTCGGGCAGCGTCATAGCGCAGATTCTAACGACGCCACCACGTCTTCCAACGAAGGCCTGCACTGCTGAATGTGGACAAATCCTGCCGCGCGGGTGGCTTGGGCGATGCGTGCATGGGTGGCGAGCGCCTGGGCAGGTGCCAGAGCGGCAGCGCCGAATCTGTTGCGTAAATGCATCACTGCCTCGGAACTGCTGAACAGCCAGATGCTGCCATCGGCCAACGCCTGGGTGGCCAGTGCCAGCTGTGCAGCTGTCCACGCGGGCGCCTGGCGCTGGTACACGCCAACAAAATCCACGCCGATACCTGCCTCCTGCAATTGGCGGGCCAGCCATTCGCGGCCCGAGCCGGTGACCAGTTGGTCGATGGCAGTGCCCGCACTGGCACCCCGCACCACCAGCACGCGCCGGCCCGATGCCGCCATCGCGGTGGCTTGGGGCCCCACCTCGGCCCATAGCGATTCAGAGTCGAACTGCGGCGCATCGGTCGCTGGCTGGTCGATCAGCGCGCTGGGAATGCCCAGTGCCTGGGCTGCGCGTGCCGTACCGGGCCCGGGGCACCACAGCCGGGTAGCGGAGGCGCTGCGCGGCTGCCCGGCCAGCGCCTGCACCAGCGCCGGATCCAGAAAAAAACGGGCTGCATTGGTGCTGACCAGCATCAGCGCGCCATAGCGTGCCCAGTGCTGACGCGCATCCATGCGGGCTGCCTGGTGGGCCGGGCTGTCGGCCGCAGCAATGTCGATCAGCGGCAGCGCCTCGGCCGCCCATCCGCGCTGGCGCAGCTGGGCCACCCAACCGTCCGCTTCAGGCTGCGGGCGGGTGATGATGATGCGGCGCTGCGGCTGACCCATGGCAATCGGGACCGGCGCTCAGCGGCGCACCTGCGCACCTGCTTGCTGCAGCAGGGACGCCACATGCTGGCCCAGTGCATCGGCGCTGGCCAGGTCGGTCACGGCGGCGCTGGCCTGGGCAGACACCAGCGGCGCATTCGGGTTGATTTCATCCCCCCAGGCGGCGCGCAGCCACAGCTGTTCGCCTTGCCATTCGCCGTGTGCCGCCAACGGCATGGAGCAGCTGCCGCCCATGCAGCGGCTGACGGCGCGCTCGGCCGTCACCGTCTGCCAGGTGGCCTGGTCGGCCAGACCGGCAAACAGGTCCAGCAGATCCTGCCGGTCGCTGCGCACCTCAATGCCCAGCGCGCCCTGGCCGGCGGCCGGCAGCATGGTGTCGGTGCCGAAAGCGTGGCGGATGCGCCCATCCAGCGCCAGGCGCTTGAGGCCGGCCGCCGCCAACACGATACCGTCGTACTGGCCTTCGTCGAGCTTGCGCAAGCGGGTGTTGACGTTGCCGCGCAGCGGCTGGACATCGAGGTCAGGCCGCAGCGCGCGCAGCAGCACCTGGCGGCGCAGGCTGGAGGTGCCGACGACCGCACCCTGGGGCAGATCCTGCAGGCTGGCGTAGTGGTTGGAGACCCAGGCATCACGCGGGTCTTCGCGTTTGAGCACGGCGGCCAGCGCAAAACCCGGGGGCAGCTCCATCGGCACATCCTTGAGCGAGTGCACGGCCAGATCGGCGCGGCCGGTCTCCAGCGCCGTCTCCAGCTCCTTGACGAACAGGCCCTTGCCGCCGACCTTGGACAGGGTGCGGTCCAGAATCTGGTCGCCCAGGGTGGTCATCCCCAGCAGGCCGACCTGGTGGCCCAGGCGTTGCAGGATATGTTGCACATGTTCAGCCTGCCACAGGGCAAGCTGGCTTTCGCGGGTGGCGATGGTCAGGGACAAAGAGCTCATGGGATGGGGCGCCACGCCAGGCCGGTCTGCGCTTTACAGGCGGCGGGCACGATACGTGGTCAACAAGCGGTTCACAACAGGCGGCTGATGCTAGCATGTGCAGCGCCGCTCTTTGGCGCAGTGCGACTTTGGGGCGGCGTGGATCTTTCAGCCCTTTGCTTCTTCGCCCATGACCACTGCCAGCAAAAAAGACACCCCTGCAGTCGCCAAGCCCCCGGCGCGCAAAACCAAGGCGGGCAGCACTGCCGCCACCCAGGCCGTCACCCGCCGCGCCGACAAGGACCAGCCCTTGATGGACGACATCCGGCTTTTGGGCCGGATTCTGGGCGATGTCATCCGTGAGCAGGAGGGCCAGGCCGCCTTCGATCTGATCGAGCAGGTGCGCCAGCTGTCGGTGGCCTACCGCCGCAATGACGACCAGGATGCGGAGAAATCGCTCAAATCGCTGCTCAAAGGCCTGTCAGGCGACCAGACGGTCAGCGTGATCCGCGCCTTCACCTATTTCTCGCACCTGGCCAACCTGGCCGAAGACCGCCACCACATCCGCCGGCGCGAGATCCATGAGCGCGCCGGTAACACGCAAGAAGGCAGCATCGAGGTGGCGCTGGCGCGCCTGCGCTGGGCGGGCATTCCCGTCAAGGCGGTATCACAGACACTGGCGCACAGCCTGATCTCGCCCGTACTCACCGCCCACCCGACCGAGGTGCAGCGCAAGAGCATTCTGGATGCCGAGCGTGCGATTGCCGCGTTGCTGGTGGAGCGCGACGATATTGCCCAGCGCGCCCAGCTCTTCAACAGCAGCAAGGATACGTTGACGCCGCGCCAGCTGGCCGACAACGAGCTGCAGCTGAGCGCGCAGGTCACCCAACTGTGGCAGACGCGGCTGCTGCGCTACTCCAAGCTGACGGTCGAGGACGAGATCGACAACGCGCTGAGCTACTACCAGGCCACGTTCCTGACCGAGATCCCCAAGCTCTACGCCGCGCTGGAGCGCGAGCTGGGCGAGCGCGACCTGGCCACCTTCTTGCGCATGGGCCAGTGGATTGGTGGCGACCGCGATGGCAACCCGAATGTCACCGCCAAGAGCCTGCAGGAGGCGCTGCGCCGCCAGTCCGACCTGGTGCTGCGCCACTACCTGACCGAGGTGCACTACCTGGGCGGTGAGCTGTCGATGTCCCAGCGCCTGGCTGGCACCACCGCCGCGTTGCAGGCGCTGGCGTCACGCTCCCCCGATACCAGCCAGCACCGCGAGGACGAGCCCTACCGCCGCGCGCTGATCGGCGTCTATGCGCGGCTGGCCGCGACCTTGAAGAACCTCAGCGGCGGAGAGGCCGCACGCCATGCGGTGGCGCCGCAAAACCCCTATCTGGCGAGCGAGGAGTTCCTGGCCGATCTGCGCGTCATCGAAGACTCGCTGCGCGACAACCATGGCCGCGCACTGGCCGAGCAGCGGCTGTCACCGCTGATCCGTGCGGTGCAGGTGTTCGGCTTCCACCTGGCGACGGTCGATCTGCGCCAAAGCTCTGACCAGCACGAGGCCGTGATCAGCGAGCTGCTGGCTACGGCCGGGCTGCAGGCCGATTACAGCCAGCTGAACGAGACAGCCAAGCGCGAGCTGCTGCTGCAGTTGCTCAGCGATGCCCGCCCGCTGCGCGTAGTGGGTGCCAGCTACAGCGAGCGCTGCCTCAGCGAAATGGCGATCTTCGAGCGTGCACGCCTGTCGGTGCAGCTCTACGGCCAGGACGCCATCCGGCACTACATCATCAGCCACACCGAGTCGGTCAGCGACCTGCTCGAGGTGCTGCTGCTGCAAAAGGAGGTGGGCTTGCTGAGTGGCCGCATCAACGATGGCCAGTCGCGCGCGACCTTGATCGTGAGTCCGCTGTTCGAGACCATCGACGACCTGCGCCATGCGGCCACCATCATGCGCGAGTACTATGCGCTGCCCCATATCGCCGCGCTGATCCAGCGCAGTGGTGCCGAGCAGGACATCATGCTGGGCTACAGCGACAGCAACAAGGACGGCGGTATCTTCACCAGCAACTGGGAGCTGTACCAGGCCGAGCTGGCGCTGGTGGCGCTGTTTGACGAGCTGAGCCAGCCCAACCCGGTGCAGCTGCGCCTGTTCCATGGCCGGGGCGGTACCGTCGGGCGTGGCGGCGGCCCCAGCTACCAGGCGATCCTGGCCCAGCCGCCAGGCACCGTGCGCGGCCAGATCCGCCTGACCGAGCAGGGCGAGGTGATTGCCTCCAAGTACGCCAACCCCGAGATCGGCCGGCGCAATCTGGAGACGCTCGTGGCCGCCACGTTGGAGGCCACGTTGCTGCAGCCCACCAAGCCTGCCAGCCAGGCATTTCTGGATGCGGCCGCTGATCTGTCGGCCGCCAGCATGGCTGCCTACCGCGATCTGGTGTACGGCACCAAGGGCTTCGAGAGCTATTTCTTCAGCTCCACGCCGATCCGCGAGATTGCCGAGCTCAATATCGGCTCGCGCCCTGCATCGCGCAAGGCCAGCCAGCGCATCGAGGATTTGCGCGCCATTCCCTGGGGCTTCAGCTGGGGCCAGTGCCGCCTGACCTTGCCGGGCTGGTATGGCTTTGGCTCAGCCGTGCAGGCCTTTGTCAGCCAGGAGGGCAAGACCGCCAAGCTGCAATGGGCCTTGCTGCAGAAGATGTACCGGCAGTGGCCCTTCTTCCGCACCCTGCTGTCCAACATGGACATGGTGCTGGCCAAGAGCGATATGGCGCTGGCGCTGCGCTACAGCGAACTGGTGGCAGATACGCGTTTGCGCAAGCGCGTGTTCCAGGCCATCGAGGCCGAATGGAAGAGCACCGCCGAAGCGCTGGCGCTGATCACCGGGGAGGCCAACCGCCTGGCCAACAACCCGGCGCTCGAGCGCTCGATACGCCACCGCTTTCCCTACATCGATCCTCTGCACCACCTGCAGGTCGAGCTGATCCGCCGCTGGCGCAATGGCGAGGACAATGAGCGGGTGAAGACTGGTATCCATATCTCCATCAACGGAATCGCGGCTGCGCTGCGCAATACCGGTTGAGGTGATCCGGGCGGGGCACCTTGCCATTGGCAAGCGTCTTCTGCCCCAGCTTGACGAGGCCCTGGCGGCACGCCGGGGCCTTTGTTATTTTGACGGGGCGGCTGGCTTGTCTGCCTTTGCAGCGCAGCTGCCCACCAGAAAGAGAAACGAAAAAGGAATCGTGATGAATGCCTATGTCTACCTGGGTGGGGCCATTGCGCTGGAAGTGATGGCCACCACCGCGATGAAGTCCTCCGTGGGCTTTACCCGCCTGGTGCCCAGCCTGATCTGCGGCATTGGCTATGTGCTGTCGTTCTACCTGCTGGCGCAGACCTTAAAGACGGTGCCCACCGGCATTGCCTATGCGATCTGGTCGGGCGTGGGGATTGTGGCGATCTCGCTGATCGCCTGGGCCTTGCATGGGCAAAAGCTCGATGCCGGAGCGATGGCGGGCATGGGCTTGATCATTGCCGGGGTGCTGGTGATCAACCTGTTCTCGAAGTCGGCAGGGCATTGATGCTTGTTGTCCATGGATACGCTGGCCGCAGCTATTGACTCGCAAACTTCATTAGCGATTTCTAAAATAAATCTTAGAATGCTTGGTTTTGTATCGATAGCACTGAAGGGGTACCGGCATGGGGTGGATGGCAAAAATAAGCGTGGCCAGTCTGGTCAGCTGGGGCGCGATGGCGGGATTGGCTGCTGCGGCGGGTTCGCCGGGCCAGACCGATCAGGTCTTCAAGGTGCCGGCGCTGGAGCAGCCAGCGGGTGTGCCGCAGGAGTTTGTGCGTACCAAGAGCATGGAGGCCGGTCTGGCCATCCAGCCCGTCGCGATTGACCTGGGTGAGTGGGCAGGCCTGAAATCCACCCCTGAGTTACCTGTGCGGATCATGGGTGCCTCGCGCACCGTGCCGCAAGCCCAGTCGGCCACGCAGACGGCGCAGCTGCTGCAATGGCGCACATCGGCCAACGGCGGCGCCGTGGCGGCCTTGAGCGTGCGCTCTGGCGGTGCCCAGGGCATGCGCCTGGGCCTGGTGGTGGAGCAGTTGCCTGGCAGCGCGATGCTGCGCCTCTATACCGACCACCAGCCTTCGGCGGTTTTCGAGATCGCGGGCCAGCGCGTCATGCAAATCCTGCAGGCCAACCTGGATGCGGGTGACCACAGCGAAGCAGGCCGCACCTGGTGGACGCCGAGCAGCTCCGGCGAGCAGGTAACCCTGGAGATTGAGTTGCCTCCAGGCACCTCGCCAGCGCAGCTCAAGGTCTCGCTGCCGCAGGTCATGCACATCTACGAGAACCTGTCGCTGCCGCTGGGCACGGATGAGGTGGATGCTGCGCAGGAGGACGCCAAGTCCCTGCCGCTGGGCAATCCAGTGGATTGCCACCTGGATGTCAACTGCTATCCCCAGCTGCAGCTGGAGCGCAAAGGCGTGGCCCGCATGGCCTATGTGACCGAACGCATGGCCGATGGCAGCTACTACTATGGGCTGTGCACCGGCAGCCTGCTCAATGACGCCCAGGGCTCGAGGACGCCGTATTTCCTGACGGCGGCGCACTGCATGTCGACCCAGACGCTGGCATCGGCGCTGGAGACCGACTGGTTCTATACCTCCACCCGCTGCTCCAGCAACAGCCTCTCCCCGAGCAGCGTGAATCTGCGCAATGGGGCCCAGCTGCTCTACAGCAGCGCCAACCCGGATGTCACCTTGCTCAAGCTCCATGACACGCCGCCGGCTGGCGCCGTGTTCCTGGGCTGGGACAGCAGCATCGTGCCGAACAACACGCCTGTGGTCGGTGTGCACCACCCCGATGGCGGCTTGCAGAAAATCAGCATGGGGGTCATGTCCTCACGCTATGACTGCCACCTCGATGGCAAGAGTGTGTTCTGCACCTCTGCGCCCAATTCCGGCAACTACTACTATGTGCCCTGGTCCATGGGCCTGACCCAGCAGGGCAGCAGCGGCTCGCCGCTGTTCAACAACGGCGCCGTGACCGGTGTGTTGACCGGCGCATCGGAAGCGAGCTGCCGCGCCAATGGTGCCGGTGCCTACAGCTTCTACCCCAGTTTGAACAGCGTGATGCCCGCCTTGCGCAAGTGGCTGGTGGATGCCGGTGGTGGCGCGACCACCCCTCCCGCATCGGGCCGCATTCCGGTTTACCGCTTCTACAACACGCAAAATGGCACGCACTTCTTCACTGCCAACGCGCAGGAGCGTGACGCCTTGATCCAAGGTGCCCCGAGCTTCCAGTATGAAAATATCGGCTTCTATGCGTCCACGCAGACGGCTGCAGCGCCACAGGCGGTCTACCGCTTCTACAACACCCTCTCGGGCTCGCACTTCTATACCATCAACGCCGACGAGCGGGCGTTTGTGATCGCGAACTATCCGCAGTTCAACGCAGAAGGGGAGGCCTGGTATGCGCGCCAGGCAGCGGGAGAGGGCTCGGTGCCCATGTACCGTTTCAACAATACCCTCACCGGTGCGCACTTCTACACCACCAATAGCGCAGAGCGTGATTTTGTGGAGCGGACCTATCCTCAGTTCAGGTTCGAGGGCGTGGCCTACTACGTTTGGGGCAGCCAGTAAGGCGGCTGCACCGACCGCGCCTGACCGCCGGCTGGAGGGTGGTCAGGCCTGGGAATCAGCAGCGATTCATCAGCCTCGCTCGACGGGGCGCGATGGGTCGCTGCACCATTCGCTCCAGCTGCCGGCGAACAGCGCCGTCGGCGCGTAGCCGGCAATCTCCATCGCCATCAAATTGGGCAATGCGCTGACCCCGCTGCCGCACTGGTGCACCACCGTCTGCGGATCGTGCCCGGCCAGCAGTGCCTCGAACTCGGCGCGCAGTTCGGCAGCAGGTTTGAAGCGGCCGTCAGGTCCGATGTTCGTTGTGAACGGGCGGTTGAGCGCGCCAGGAATGTGGCCGGCCACCGGGTCCAGCGGTTCGACTTCCCCGCGGTAACGCGCCGGCGCACGCGCATCGATCACAGTCTGCTGTGCGCCCAGCGCCTGCTGCACCTCGCTGGCAGTTTTGAGCGTGCGCAGCGCCGGGCGCAGTTCAAAATTGCTTTGAAAATGGCTGGCAGGCTCGCCCGCCTCCACCGCACCACCCGCCGCCTGCCAGGCCTGCAGGCCGCCGTCGAGCACGGCCACGGCATCGTGGCCGGCCCATTTGAGCATCCACCACAGGCGGCCAGCATAGTTCACGCCATTGCGGTCATAGACGACCGCCTGCATGTCGTTGCGAAAGCCGACCTGCGACAGCCACACCGCAAAGCGCTCCCGGCTGGGCAGCGGATGGCGGCCGCCGGAGGCTGGCGGGCCCAGGTCGGTGGCCGCAATGCTTTGGCCGTGGCTCAGGGCGCCATGCGGGGCGCTCAGGTCCTTGTCGAGATTGGCGTAGACGGCGCCCGCAATATGGGCCTGGGCAAACTGCTCGGCACCGGCGGCGGGCTTGGTCAGGTCAAAGCTGCAGTCAAACACCATCACCTGCTGCGGGCTGGACTGCTGCAGCGCCTGCAACTGGGTGACCGTGATCAGGGTGGTGTAGGCAGCGGTAAGGGGTGTGGTGGCCATGGCAGAGCTCCAGGAAGAATCTTGCAAACATTATGTGGCAGTGCCGCGCCCGCTGCAGCCAACCCGGGTGGCATCACCATGCCGCAGGGCGTCTGCCTGGATCAGCGCTTGCGCAGTACCGTCGCGACGATGCCGCTGCCGACGATCAAGGCCATGCCCATCCAGCCGATGGCCGGAATCTGGTCGCCAAAGACGACGATGCTGAACAGGCCCGCAAACACGATGCCTGAATACTGCAGGTTGGCGACGACCAGGGTGGCGCGGCGCGTCGTGGCCGATCCGTAGGCGCGCGTCATCGCCAGTTGTGCACCGGCGGCCAGAATGCCGACGGGGATCAGCCACAGCGCGGGCCAGCCGGGGAAGCGGGAGGTACCGACAAACAAGGTGGCCAGGCCGCCAGCGATGGCCGAACCCACGGCAAAGTAGAACACCACGCGCTGCTCGGGCTCGCCCATGCGCGACAAGGCCACCACCTGCATGTAGGCAAAGGCCGAGATCAGCCCGGACATCAGCCCCACCAGACCGGCAAACATCTGGTCTGCCTCGATATTGGGGCGCAGCATCAGGATGACGCCGCAAAAGCCACTGATCACCGTCAGTACCAGCGGAATATTCAGCGCGGGCTGGTCGCCCTCGCCCTTGGGGCGCCAGGTGAGCAGGGCGCTGCCCACGACAAAGGCCGCTACCCAGAGGCTGCTCATATAGTTCAGGGTCATCGCGGTGGCCAGCGGCAGCTTGCCGATCGCATAGAACCACATGCCCATCGACGTGACGCCGATGCAGCTGCGCCAGGCATGCATCCGGGGGTAGCGGGTGGTCAAGGAGATATTCTGGCGCCGGGTGAGCCACCAGATCAGCGCCATGCTGATGAGCCCCCGGTAGAACACGATCTCGGCCGCGTTGAAATACACAGAGGCGAACTTGATGCACACGCCCATGAGTGCAAACATGAACGCCGCGGCCACCATCCAAAGGGCTTGCATGGGAAACTTCTAAATAAAAAAGCTGCTATCGCAAAGCGGAAGGGACCCTCTGCAAAACTCCCTGCCGTGGTCTGAACGCGGTCTCGGGCGATCCGCTGCGTTGTCTTTCTTGTCAATAGCTACGGCTATTGACCGCAAAAGACGCCTTGCGTCTCATCCCGATCCGCATCCATCCCGCTTGGCGAGGGTTATGCAAAGCGTCCCTGACAGCTATATAGGTCTAGACCGGTCTAGATAGTTGGGAGTGCCTGGCTGTGGCAGATCACTTGTCTGGAACAGCGGCCTGCATCATACCCCGATACCACTCGTGGAAGTGCTGCATGCCGTCTTCCATAGGACTCTGGTAGGGGCCGACTTCGTTGTCGCCCCGCTCATACAAGGCCTTGCGGCCGGCATCCATGCGCTCGCCAATCTCGTCATCCTCGATGGCGGTTTCCATATAAGCGGCTCGCTGGGCCTGCACGAACTCGGGCTCGAAGGCGCTGATTTCCTCGGGGTAGTAGAACTCCACGACATTCAGGGTTCGGTCCACGCTCAGCGGGTGCAGGGTCGAGACCGTCAGCACATGCGGGTACCACTCCACCATGATGTGCGGGTAGTAGGTCAGCCAGATTGCGCCGTGTTCGGGCATTTTTCCGTCACGGTAGTTCAGCAGCACCTCGTGCCAGGTCTTGTAGATGTCCGAGCCGGGCTTCGCAAAGGTGGGCGCCACGCCCACCGTCTGCACCGAGTACTCCTTGGCAAACTCCCATCTCAGGTCGTCGCAGGTGACGAAATTGCCCAGTCCGGGGTGGAAGGGGCCGACATGGTAGTCCTCCAGATAGACCTCGATGAAGGTCTTCCAGTTGTAGTTGCACTCATGCATCTCGACATGGTTGAGTACAAAGCCGTCAAAATTCAGTGCAGCGGCCGGGCCCATGTTGGCGAGGTCTGCCTGGATGTTGCGGCCGTTGTCCTCGAACAGCAAGCCATTCCATTCCTGCAACTTGTAGTTGTTCAGGTTGAGACAGGGGTCCTGGGCAAAATGCGGCGCGCCCAGCAGCTCGCCGCTGGGGCTGTAGGTCCAGCGGTGCAGCGGGCAGACGATGTTGCCGCCGGCGCTGCCTTTTTGCTGGTGATTGAGCGAGCCGCGGCCCTTCAGCATCACCGCCTGGCGGTGGCGGCAGACGTTGGAGATCAGCTCGGCCTGGCCCGCAGCATTGCGCACCAGCGCACGCCCTTCCTTCTCATGGGGCAGGGCGTAGTAGTCGCCAATCTCGGGAATCGCCAGCTGGTGGCCCACGTACTTGGGGCCGTTCTGGAAGATGGTTTGCATCTCGCGCTCGAACAGCGCTTGATCAAAGTAGCTTGAAACTGGAAGTTGGCTTGCGGCCTGCTGCAGTTGAAGACTTAAATCAGACATGGGTGACCTGACCTAAAGACTCCCCACAGGGAGGGTGCGTGTGCGCACGCTGAGAAAAAATAAAACCGGCAGCAACAACAAAGGATGGCCGGTTTCGCGAAAAATGGGATTATACCCAGTGGGGTTATTCCCGTTCCGTCCATGCGTGAATTGAGCCATGGTGACCTCGGTCGGCCACGTTTCATCCTCCCATCGACAGGCTGGCAATATTATCAAATTGATAGCTGTGGCCTCATATTTCACAATAGATCGCCGGGATCTTTTGTGGGAATTGGCCCCAGCCTGGGGTCCGCCGTCAGGCGGGCGGCGGCGGCTGCGCCCGCGTGTGCTTCTGCTGCGCCTAAAATCGAGCCTTTACATCCATGCACCAGGGCAAGCTGTTTGCCCTCTTTGCCCTCTTTGCCCATGCCCAAGGCCACTGCTCCCAAGACGTCTGCCACGCCGGACCTGCCCGAACCCGACAACTACGAAAGTGCGCTGCAGGAGCTCGAAGGCCTGGTCGCCCGCATCGAATCGGGTCAGCTGCCATTGGGCGACATGCTGGCCGCCTACCAGCGGGGCGCTGTGCTGCTGAACTTTTGCCGGGGCAAACTCGAAGCGGTGCAGGACCAGATCAAAGTACTGGATGAGGGCCAGCTCAAGCCCTGGACCAGCGAGGAATAAGCGCTAACAATGACATCACCGCACGATAATTTTGCACTCTGGTGCAGCCAGGAACTTGCCCGCGTGGAGGATGCCCTCACACTGTGGATTGCTGCCGATGCCCCGGCCAACCTGGGCGAGCCGATGCGCTACGCCGTGCTCGATGGCGGCAAGCGCCTGCGCCCGCTGCTGGTGCTGGCAGCGGCCCAGGCCGCTGGCAGCCTGGCCGCAGGCCCCGCCGAGGCGGCCTTGCGCGCTGGCTGTGCGGTGGAGTTGATCCATGCCTACTCGCTGGTGCATGACGACATGCCCTGCATGGACGATGATGTGCTGCGCCGAGGCAAGCCAACGGTCCATGTGCAATTTGGCCAGGCCCAGGCACTGCTGGCCGGCGACGCATTGCAGGCGCTGGCTTTTGAACTGCTGGTGCCCGAAGGCAGTGCCATCCCCGATGCAGTGCAGGCGCGCCTGTGCCGGCAGCTGGCGCTGGCGGCAGGCTACAACGGCATGGCTGGTGGCCAGGCGATCGACCTGGCCAGCGTCGGCAAGCAGCTCAGCCGTGAGCAGCTCCAGCAAATGCACAAGCTCAAGACAGGTGCGCTGCTCCAGGCCAGCGTCGAAATGGGCGCTACCTGCGCAGGTATCCAGGGCGCGGCCCTGGTCGCGCTGCAGCAATACGGCGCCGCGCTGGGGCTGGCTTTCCAGGTGATCGACGATGTGCTCGATGTGGTCGCCGACTCTGCGACGCTGGGCAAAACGGCCGGCAAGGATGCCGACCACGGCAAACCCACCTATGTGTCGCTGATGGGCTTGCAGGCTGCCCGTGACTACGCCCATGAGTTGCTGGCCGAGGCCCAGCAGGCGCTGGCGGGCAGCGGCCTGCCGCAGACGGCTGCCCTGGCGGCGCTCGCCGACATGGTGGTGCGCCGCAGCCATTGAGTAGGCCAAATGCGCCTGTGACCGCTTAACCGGCGTCAAGGCGCTAACATAGCCCCTTGCCATTCCAGTAAAAAAACTGCGCGGATGCTTCCGAGGTATGCGTAGCAAGTGACCAAACCATAGTATGTCCACGAAGACCTTTCCCCTGCTAGCCACCGTCAACGATCCGGCGGATCTGCGCAAGATGTCGCGCGCCGAACTCAAGACGCTGGCGCGTGAGCTGCGGGAGTTTGTGCTCGAGAGCGTGTCCAAGACCGGGGGGCACCTGAGCTCCAACCTGGGCACGGTGGAGCTGACGATCGCGTTGCATGCCGTCTATGACACGCCCCACGACCGCTTTGTCTGGGATGTGGGCCACCAGACCTACCCGCACAAGATCCTGACGGGCCGGCGCGACCGCATGCAGGGGCTGCGCCAGTGGGGCGGCATCTCGGGGTTCCCGCTGCGCAGCGAAAGTGAATACGACGCGTTCGGCACGGCCCACTCGTCGACCAGCATCTCGGCGGCACTGGGCATGGCCGAGGCCTTCAAGATCAAGGGCAGCGATCACCAGGCCGTCGCCATCATTGGTGACGGGGCGATGACCGCCGGTATGGCCTTCGAGGCGCTGAACAACGCCGGGGTCAGTGATGCCAACTTGCTGGTGATCCTCAACGACAACGACATGAGCATCAGCCCGCCGGTGGGTGCGCTCAACCGCTACCTGGCGCAACTGATGAGCGGCCAGTTCTATGCCAAGGCGCGCGACGTGGGCAAGAGCGTGCTCAAGCAGGTACCGCCGCTCTTGGAGCTGGCCAAGCGCCTGGAGCAGCAGGCCAAGGGCATGGTGGTGCCTGCCACGTTGTTCGAGAACTTCGGCTTCAACTACATCGGCCCCATCGATGGCCATGACCTCGATTCGCTGATCCCGACGTTGGAAAACATTCGCCAGCTCAAGGGCCCGCAGTTTCTGCATGTGGTCACCAAAAAAGGCCAGGGCTACAAGCTGGCCGAGGCCGATCCGGTGGCCTACCACGGCCCGGGCAAGTTCGACCCGGCCATCGGCCTGGTCAAGCCCGCGACGCCACCCAAGCCGACCTTCACCCAGGTGTTTGGCCACTGGCTGTGTGACATGGCAGCGCAGGACGAGCGCCTGGTGGCGATCACGCCGGCGATGCGCGAAGGCTCGGGCATGGTCGAGTTTGAAAAGCGCTTTCCCAAGCGCTATTTCGATGTCGGCATCGCCGAGCAGCACAGCGTCACCTTCGCCGCCGGTCTGGCCTGCGAAGGGCTCAAGCCCGTCGTTGCCATCTACTCGACTTTCCTGCAGCGCGGCTATGACCAGCTGATCCACGATGTGGCACTGCAAAACCTGCCCGTGGTGTTTGCGCTGGACCGTGCCGGCCTGGTGGGTGCCGATGGCGCCACCCATGCCGGCAATTACGACATCGCCTTTACCCGCGCCATTCCCAACATGAGCGTCGCCTGCCCGGCCGATGAGCGCGAATGCCGCCAGCTGCTGAGCACCGCCTTTGCCCAGAACCACCCGGTGACGGTGCGCTACCCGCGTGGCGCTGGTGCCGGTGTGGCCCCGCTCGAATCGCTGGAGGGCCTGCCCTTTGGCAAGGGCGAGATCCGCCGCCAGGCCCAGCCTGCCGTTGCGGGCCGTCCGCGCATCGCCATCCTGGCCTTTGGCAGCTTGCTCTACCCGGCCTTGCAGGCGGGTGAGGCGCTGAACGCCAGCGTGGTGAACATGCGCTGGGCCAAGCCGCTCGATACCGAGCTGCTGCAGCAGGTGGCGCAAAGCCATGAGGCCCTGGTCACCGTCGAGGATGGCTGCCTGATGGGCGGTGCCGGCAGCGCCGTGCTCGAGGCGCTGCAGCAACTGCACATCGATGTGCCGGTGCTGCAGCTGGGTCTGCCTGATGTCTTTATCGAGCATGGCGACCCCGTCAAGCTGATGGCCATGCAGGGCCTCGATGCCGCCGGTATCGAGCGCAGCATTCGCGAGCGCTTTGCGGTGCCTGAGGCGGCAGCCGGCCAGAGCGCTGCCGCCTGATCTGCCGCCAGGCCCGCGCCTGGCGCATAGCGACAAGCCCGGTCATGGTGTACCGGGCTTTTTGTTGCCTGCGAAAGCGCTGCGGCGGCGCCGCTGCTGGTTCTGCCTCGCTTGTGGCGCAATGCGAACAAAATCCTGGGTCCTACGCTGGGGAAAACCCGCTGAAGTCACTACTGCAACCATTTCTACAATTTGCAAAGCTCAAAGCGGCTCTTGCCTATGGCAGGATAGCTACCTTTACTTTCTACAAATACTTGGAGACATACATGGATCGTCGTTCGCTTATCAAAAATGCCGGTATTGCTGGCGTGCTGGCTGCTGGCGTAGCGCCGGCGGTGCATGCGCAGGCAGCAGTGCGCTGGCGCCTGGCGTCGAGCTTCCCCAAGTCGCTTGACACCATCTTCGGTTCTGCTGAAAAGCTGTCCTCGGCCGTCAAGGCCATGTCGGGCGGCAAGTTTGAAATCTCGGTCCACCCCGCAGGCGAGCTGATGCCCGCGTTCGGCGTGGTTGATGCGCTGCAGGGCGACACCATCGACATGGCCCAGACGGCGGCCTACTACTTCACCGGCAAGGACCCGATCTTCGCGTTCAGCTGCGCGGTGCCCTTTGGCCTGACCACCCTGCAGATGGCGGGCTGGAAGGACCACGGCAACGGCCGCAAGCTGCTCGACGCGTTCTTTGAAAAGTACAACTTCAAGACCGCATCGGCCGGCAACACCACCACCCAGATGGGCGGCTGGTACCGCAAGGAAATCAAGACCGTGGCCGACTTGAAGGGCCTGAAGATGCGCATGGGCGGCGGCGTGTTCGGCGAGGCCATGGCCAAGCTGGGCGTGGTGGCGCAGAACATGCCTGCCGGCGACGTCTACCAGGCGCTGGAAAAGGGCACCTTGGACGCCGTGGAATTCGTCGGTCCTTACGACGATGAAAAGCTGGGCTTCAACAAGGTCGCGCCGTTCTACTACTACCCCGGTTGGTGGGAAGGCTCGGCCGATCTGGAGTTCTTCATCAACATCAAGAAGTACAACGCGCTGTCGCCCGAGAACAAGGCCATCCTGGATGCCGCCACCCGCGTGGCAGCGGCCGACATGACCGCCAAGTACCAGGTGCTCAACCCCATCGCGCTGAAGAACCTGGTGGCCAACAAGACCCAGCTCAAGCCTTTCTCGAAGGAGTTGATGGACGCCGGCTTCAAGGCCTCGATGGAAACCTTTGCCGAGCACGAAGCGCGCTCGCCCGAGTTCAAGAAGATCCACCAGGACATGCGCGCCTTCCAGAAGGACCAGATCCTGTGGAACCGCTTCTCCGAGTACCCATTCAACCAGTACATGGCCCAGGTCAAACTGCCCTGATAGCCGCTGGCGCCGGGCCTCTAGAGGTTTGGCAGTGCAAGGTGAGAGCCGCAGCTTGCTGCGGCTTTTTTGCGTCTGTGGGGCACAGGCAGGTGCTGGTGCTCCGCTGGCGTATTCAGAGGGGCTGCAGGGGGGCGGGCAGCCGGCGCATAGAAGAGGCTGGGCCCCGCTGCAGGCAGCCATAAAAAAACCCTGGCAAGCCAGGGTTCGGGGGGATGGGCTGGGAGCCCTTTATTTGCTTTCGGCAGCGGGGGCGGTGCCCAACGAGTCCTGCAGGGCCTTGGCCGGGTCGTCCGAGCCATAGCCTTCTGCAGCAGGTGCTGGCACTGCACCTGCATCGCTACCGGTTGCTGCACCTGCATCGGCAGGGGCATCCGGGGTGGCAAACGGGTTGTCCCCGTAGCCGCCGTCCGCATTGCCCAGTTGGTTCATCATCTGCTCATTGACCTTCTGCATATCGACGGCTACCGGCTTATCCAATGCGCCGGTGACGATGCCGGGGAAGGCGATCAGCACACCCACCATGACCAGCTGGATCAGCACAAACGGCACGGCACCCTTGTAGATCTGCATCGTGGTCACCGGCTCGATGACCTTGTGCGTGACCCGGTCCACATACTGCTTGTCAGGCGCCACCGAACGCAGGAAGAACAGTGCAAAGCCGAATGGCGGGTGCATGAACGAAGTCTGCATGTTGACCGCCAGCAGCACACCGAACCAGATCAGGTCGATGCCCATTTTGTCGGCCACCGGTCCGAGCAGCGGCACAACGATGAAGGACAGCTCGAAGTAGTCCAGGAAGAAGGCCAGGAAGAAGATCATGATGTTGACCACGATCAGGAAGCCGGTCTGGCCGCCTGGCAGGCTGGTCAGCAGGTGCTCGACCCACTTGGGGCCGTCAGCGGCCTGGAACACCAGGCTGAAGGTGGTTGCGCCAATCATGATGAACATCACAAAGCTGGCGAGCTTGGTGGTTGAGCCCAGCGCCTGCTTGAGCAGGTTCATGTTCAGGCGCTTGCGGGCAAAGCCCATGATCAGGGCAGCCATCGCACCCATCGCGCCGCCTTCGGTGGGGGTGGCGATGCCCAGGAAGATGGTGCCCAACACCAGGAAGATCAGCAGCAGTGGCGGGATCAGCACAAAGGTCACGCGCTCGGCCAGCTTGGACAGCAGCCCCAGCTTGAAGATGCGGTTGATCGACGCGATCACGAAGGCGATGAAGGTGCCGCCGCACATGGCCGTCACGATCTTTTCGTCGGTGGCCACATCGGTGACCAGCTTGCCTTCCCACCAGGTGTGGATGTCAGCCATATGGTTGGCCAGGAAGATCGCCACAATGGTCGACAGGCCCATCACGACGATCAGCGAGGTGTAGCCGGCGTTGCCATTGGCTTCGCGGTAGATACGGGCCTCAACAGGCAAGGCTGGCACCATCTTGGGTTTGAAGATCGCCAAACACGCGACCCACAACACATACAGACCCATCAGCATGAAGCCGGGGATGAAGGCGCCCTTGTACATGTCGCCCACGCTCTTGCCCAGTTGGTCGGCCATCAGGATCAGCACCAGCGATGGGGGAATGATCTGGGCCAGCGTGCCCGACGCGGCAATCACGCCCGATGCAAGGCGCCGGTCATAGCCATAACGCAGCATGATGGGCAGCGAGATCAGGCCCATCGAGATGACCGATGCGGCCACCACGCCGGTGGTGGCGGCCAGCAGTGCGCCGACAAAGATCACGGCGAGCGCCAGACCGCCCCGGATCGGACCAAAGACCTGGCCCACCGTGTCGAGCAAGTCCTCGGCCATGCCGCTGCGCTCCAGTATCAAACCCATCAAAGTGAAAAAGGGCACGGCCAGCAAGGTGTCGTTGGCCATGATGCCGATCAGGCGCTGGGGCAACCAGGCCATCACCGACGAGGGGAAGACATTGAGCTCAATGCCGATAAAGCCGAACATCAGGCCGGCAGCGCCCAGGCTGAACGCCACCGGGAAGCCGAGCAGCAGGAAGACGATCAGGCCCGCGAACATGATCGGGGCGTAGTTGGTAACGATAAAGTCCATGTGAGGTCCTCTGGCCGGCCTTAGACCTGGCGCGCGGCAGCTTGGGCTGCGGCGGCCTGCGCCTGCTTGATTTCAGCTTCGGCACGCAGTGCCTCTGCCAGCTCTTCCTCGGCGCTCTTGTCGCTGAGCTTGCCCATTGGATCGGGGCCGTCGCCGGTCAAAAAGGCGATGCGCTTGACCAGCTCGGACAGGCCCTGCAGCATGAGCAAGGTGATCCCGACAGGAATGGCGGCCCATACGGGCCAGCGGATCAGGCCGCCCGGGTTGCCGGACATTTCACCGGACTGGTACATCTGAATGACCACGGGCATGCTCAGCCACAGAATGGTCAGGCACAGCGGCGTCAGGAACAGCGCAAAGCCGATGATGTCGATCCAGACCTGCTTGGTCTTGGACAGGCGTGAGTTGATCACATCGATGCGGACATGCTCCCGGTGCAGCAAGGTGTAGCCGGCGGCCAGCAGAAAGGACCACGCGAACAGGTACCACTGCACTTCCAGAAAAGCGTTGGAACTGGCGTCAAAGGCCTTGCGGACAATGGCATTGGCCGCGCTGATGAAGGTGGCGGCAAAGATCAGCCATATCGAATATTTGCCGACGAAGGCGTTGAGCCTGTCTATGGCCCTGGATAGGGCGAGTAAAGCCTGCATGGTGTCTCCAATGGTTGGCTAGTCCTGTAATAAGTGCTCAATGCTGGTAAGCAAATGCACTTTTTCGAAAAGCACTGATTTTACGAATAACTATGCCTTTTGCCCTACAAATTGATGCGTCGATGTTGTGAACAGGAGCAAGGAAGAAAATTTTTTTGTGCGCCTGCCGCAAAATCAAGGGTAACTACTAGTGGAGCGGCATGGTGTCGGCATGTGCTGCTATCTATTTTCAAGCGACTGGCGGGCGTTCGCTACCGGTCAGACCCGTAGATCGCCGGCGCTGGGGGCGTTCGCCGCCGCTGCCGGTTCGACACGCAGGCGCGGTGCTGCCATGTACAATCTCGCGCGTACCTGGCAGTAGCGGCGGAGCTCTTGGGGGCCTGGCCTGCTGCCAAAACATTTTCCTTTTCTGTCTTTTTACGCACTACGGGTGCCTGGAGTCTGACCGTGAGTTCTTCGCAAAATAATGACGGTGATGAGCGCTTTGCCTTGGGCCTGGTTTTTGCCCTGATCATTTTGGTGGTGTTGGGTGTCGTCTGGTTCGGTGCTTACAAGGGCATCCATGGAGCCAAGTCCGGCAACGCCGCCGTGACCGCCACGGCCGATGGCGCCAAGCGCGGTGCGGTGTTGGGCGGTACCGTTCCTGCCGTGGCCGCCGCACGTGCTGCTGAGGCGGCCAATGCCGCTGGCGCGGCCGGCGCTGCTGCTGCCAACGGCGCTGCCGTGGTTGCCGACGATGCCGCCGCCGTGGTCATCGAAAATGGTGTGGTCAAGTTTTACTTCGCCACCGCCAAGGCCGAGCTGGCTGCGGGCGCCAACGAAGCGCTGGTGGACGTGATCGCTGGCGTCAAAGCCGGTCAACGTGCGGTTATCTCGGGCTACACCGATGCCACCGGCGACGCGGACAAGAACGCCGAGCTGGCCAAGCAACGCGCCTTTGCCGTGCGTGATGCGCTGCTGGCCCTGGGCGTGACCGAAGACAAGCTGGAGCTGAAGAAGCCCGAAGCGGTGGAAAACGCTGGCAACAATGCCCAAGCCCGCCGCGTGGAAGTGGTGCTGGCCCCTTAAACGGCCCCACCTGGAACGACAAAGCCCGGATGCGTCCGGGCTTTTTTTGTTGTTGGCGCCAGGCGCCAGTGGCTCTGGCGGTCAGCGCAGGACCGCAACGCCCTTGAGCTGGGCATGCACGAGCAGGCCCGGCGTCAGCTGCAACAGGCGCGCCGAGCGGGCAGACACCAGTGCCAGCAGATGGGGCGCGCCGTCGGCGCCACCGGGCGCCAGGCGCAGCTGCACCAGCACCTGGCCCGGGCTGCTGGCCTGCATCGCCGTCACCACGGCCGGCAGGCTGTTGAGGATGGAGCTGCCCGCCTGTGGCATCAACGACAGGCTGACATCGCGTGCCATGACCCGCAGACGCACGCGCTCACCTTGCTGGTAGTGGGCATCGGCCTGCGTCCAGTGCAATTGCTGTGGGGGGGTGCCCGGTATCTGCATCGACCACAGGTGGTCCTGCGTATCGTGGCCGCAGACCAGGCCTTCCAGGATGCTGGCCTGCTGTGCATCGGGCAAGGTTTTCGCAAGCGGTGTATCAAGCTGGCTCAGCAGCTCTGCCACCGGCCCTTGTGCCACCACACGGCCCGCCTGCAGCAGCACCACCTGGTCGGCCAGGCGGCCCACTTCGTCGATCGAGTGGCTGACATAAAGAATCGGCAGTTGGAGCTGCGCGCTGAGCTGGTCGAGGTAGGGCAGCACCTCGGCCTTGCGTTCGGCATCCAGCGCGGCCAGCGGCTCGTCCATCAGCAGCACGCGCGGGCTGGTGGCCAGCGCACGGGCAATGGCCACCCGCTGGCGCTCACCACCCGACAAGGTCGCGGGCTTGCGCGCCAGCAGCGGGCCGATGCCCAGCAGCTCCACCAGCCGCTCCAGTTGCACGCGCTGGCGCGCCGCCGGTGTGCGGCGCAGGCCGTAGCGGATGTTGTCATGGGCGCTCAGGTGCGGGAACAGGCTCGCCTCCTGAAAGACATAGCCCAGCGCGCGTTGGTGCGTGGGCAGCCAGTGGCCGCTGTCGTCGTCCTGCCAGCGCTCGCCATTGACAGAGACCTCGCCCTGGGCACGCTCCAGCCCTGCGATGGCGCGCAGGCAACTCGTCTTGCCGCAGCCCGAGGGGCCAAACAGCGCGGTGACACCCTGGCCGGGCAGCTGCAGCTCGACCTGCAACTGGAACGAGGCGCGCTGCAGCTGCAGGCGCGCGTGAATGCCGTTATAGATGTTCTGGACGTGCGTCATAGCGGGCTCGCGTGGTTCTTGTCCCGGGGTTGCAGCCATTGCAGTGCCACCAGCACCACAAAGGCAAACACCACCATGCCACCCGCCAGCCAGTGCGCCTGGGTGTATTCCAGTGCTTCCACGTGGTCATAGATCTGTACCGAAACCACGCGCGTCTTGCCAGGGATATTGCCGCCCAGCATCAGCACGATACCGAACTCACCGACGGTATGGGCAAAGGTCAGTACGGCAGCGGTGATGAAGCCGGGGCGCGCCAGCGGCAGCGCCACGCTGAAGAAGCTGTCGATGCGGCTTGCGCCCAGGGTGGCGGCCACTTCCAATGGGCGGCGGCCCAGGCCCTCGAATGCCCGCTGCAGCGGCTGCACTGCGAAGGGCAGCGAATAGACCAGCGAACCCACCACCAGCCCGGCAAAGGTAAACGGCAGATAGCCCAGGCCCAGCGCGTGGGTGAGCTGGCCCAGCGGGCCGTTGGGGCCCATCGTGATGAGCAGGTAGAAGCCAATCACCGTGGGGGGCAGCACCAGCGGCAACGTCACCACCGCGCCGATGGGGCCGCGCCAGCGCGATGGCGTATGCGCCAGCCACCAGGCCAGCGGCGTGGCCAGCACCAGCAGCAAGATCGTCGTGAAGCTGGCGAGCTCAAGCGTCAGCCAGATGGCGGCCCAATCGTCGGGGCTGAGAAAGGAAGTACTCACGGCAGGCGGGGGCTGGCAAGGTGGCAACAAGGGGGAGGGCGCTGCGCCCATGGTGCACGCTCAGCGCGGGCGCGGCAAGCGGAATGTGTAGCCGGGCCCACGCGCTGAAGCCGCTGGCTCGCGGGTGGCATAAAGGCTGGCCGCTCAGCTTCCGTCTGGCTGACCAGGACCGGCCAGCGTGCGGGCGGGCCGCGTTCTCCACCCGTCTCTTAAAACGCGTAGCCGTAGGATTGGATGATCGCGCGCGCCTTGTCACCCTTGAGGTATTGCATCAAGGCAGTAGCGGCAGCATTGTCCTTGGCGCTGTTGAGCAAGACCGCGTCCTGGCGGATGGGTTCATGCATGGCCGATGGAACAATCCAGGCCGAGCCCTCGCGCAGCTTGCCGTCTTCCATCACCTGCGACAGTGCCACAAAACCCAGCTGGGCATTGCCGCTGGCTGCGAACTGGTAGGTCTGGCCGATGTTCTCGCCTTGCACGATCTTCGGCGTCACCGCGTCGGTCAGGCCCAGGTGTTGGAGCGTTTCCATCGCGGCCAGGCCGTAGGGGGCCAGCTTGGGGTTGGCGATGGCGATGTGGCGGTAGTCGCCAGTCTTGAGCACGGCGCCGGTGTCGTCCACATAGCCGGCCTGCCTGCTCCACAGCACCAACTGGCCAATTGCGTAGGTGAAGCGGCTGGCGGCCACGCCCTTGCCTTCCTGGGCCAGCTTTGCCGGTGTCGTGTCGTCGGCGGCCAGCAAAATGCCAAATGGCGCGCCGTTGTTGATCTGCGCATAGAACTTGCCGGTGGCGCCAAACGACAGCACCGCCTTGTGGCCGCTGTCCTTTTCGAACGCGGCGGCAATCTTTTGCATCGGCGCGGTGAAGTTGGCAGCGACGGCCACCGAGACTTCGTCGGCATGGGCACCGGTTGCGAAGGCTGCCAACAGGGACAGGGCGAGAGGGGCAAGGCGGTGTGCGGTCATGGCAGTCGTCAGGTCGCTATTCTGTTAGTGAATAGCGCGAGTGTAACGAGATTGCGGGGACCTGCCAAATGGTGGGGGGCATAGGCCGCCGCGTTGCCACGCTATTGCGCGCGTTGCATGTCTGGTGTGGCGATATGGGCATCTGCACCGGGTGGTAAAGCATGCGAAGATTCGCGCCATGATTCCCCAAGCATCGCTCGCCGCCGCGCTCTCCGAGAAGCGCTCTGACCGCCGCATCGACGTGCTGCGCCATATCCAGGAATGCGGCTCCATCTCGGAGGCCGCGCGCCGCGTGGGCATCAGCTACAAGGCGGCCTGGCAAGCCTTGGATACCTTGTCCAACCTGGCAGGCGTGGAGCTGGTGCAGCGCAGCGTGGGTGGCAGGGGCGGCGGGGGCGCCCAGCTCACGGCCGATGCGTTGCTGCTGCTCGAAGCGGCCAATGCCATGGGCCAGGCCCGCGAGCAATTGCATGTGCAGCTGGAGCATGCGCGGCAACTGCCGGTGGCCGCAGACCCCCAGGCGCGCACTGCCGGGGCTGCAGGCATCTCCGTCGCCACCACCTTGGCGCGTTTGCAGGTGATGACCAGCATGCGCAACCAATGGCCCTGCGTGGTGGCCCAGCTCAGCCGCAGCGGCCCGCTGGTGCAGGTCCAGCTGCAGGGCGCCGCTGCCGGGGCGCAATTTGGGCTGCAATCCCACATCACCGACGAGAGCGCGCAGCTGCTGGGCCTGCGCCAGGGCTTACCGGTGCTGGCCATGTGCAAGGCCACCGCAGTGACGGTGCAGGCCGCATCCGGGGCCACCGCGCTGGCGCCGGGCGGCAATGGCTGGCAGGGCGCCGTCACGCGTGCCACGCGGGGTGGCACGGTCCAGGAGCTGGCCGTGCGCCTGCAGTCCGGCGTGCAACTGGTGGGTTTCAGCCGCCAGGCATCGTCGCTGCGTGTGCGTTCTGCGGTGCAGGTGACGGTGGAGCCCTCGGCCGTGGTGATTGCGCTGAGCGGGGAGTAACTGGCCTGCTCCTGGCACCCAGGCGCTTTATTCCATCACCAGGCGCTTGCGGGCTTTTCGGGTGGACTCGACGAAGGCTGCCGCTGCGGGCGATAGCCGGTCAAAGCGCAGCGCCGCCAGCGCGATGTGGCGGTGGTTGCGCGGCGCCAGCGGGCGGTAGACGACGCCGGCCGGTGGCGCAGGTAGTGCCAGGCGCGCGGCAATCGTCAGCGCATCGCCTTGGGCGACAAAGCCCATCATCGAGCTGAGTTGTTCAAACCGGTACAAGGTGTTGGGCACCGAGCCCTTCTGGCCCAGAAAGAGATCGACCCGGGGGCCCGAGCCTGCGGAGGTGCGGATAAATGGCTGGCCATGGAAATCCAGCGCGCTGATGCTGGCCTTCTGGGCCAGGGGGTGCGCCGCAGGCAGTACGGCCACGAGCTCGTCTTCGAGCAGCGCTACGGTGTCAAAACGCTCATCGGGCAAGACCACAAAGCCCAGCTCCACGCGGCGCTCCAGCAGCCACTGCAGCACCACACTGTCCACCGCTTCTTCGATATGCACCTCGACCAGCGGATGCGCCTGCCGAAAGGCTGCCAGCAACTGCGGCAGCAGGCGCAGCGAGGAGGTCGCGCCAAACGACGCGATATGCAGGCGCCCGCGCGCCACGCCCTGCGCAGCCTGTGCTTCCTGTAACAGTGCTTCTTGCTGCTGCAGCATGTCCTGGGCGCGCACCAGCAGGCGGCTGCCGACCTCCGTCAGGCTGACCGCTGCGCCGTCGCGGCTGAACAGGCTGACGCACCAAGCTGCCTCGAGCTGCTTGATCGCATGGCTCACCCCGCTTTGCGAGATGCCGAGGGCCGCTGCGGCGCGGGAAAAACTGCCCACCTTGGCCAGGGTGGCAAACACGTGGAGCTGGGTGAAGGTCATGGCGGAAACCAGGTACATGGCCTATGAGTATTTGCTCATTCGACCATCAATGGTGATTAGCGGATAGTAACAGCGCATGAACTCCTCCAAATACTCCACCCATCTGGGTCTTATCGGCATGGCGGCGCTGTGGGGCGCATCCTGGCCCTGGGGCCGCGTTGTGGCGCAGGCCATGCCGCCGCTGGCTGCGGCCAGTCTGCGTTTTTTGCTGGCCAGTGCCGTGCTGCTGCTGTGGCTAGGCCATTCCGGGCGCATGGGCCGTTTGTGGCATCTGGCGTGGCGGCAGTGGCTCGGGCTGGCGGCTGCGTCGGCGGTGGGCGTGCTGGGCTACTCGCTGTTCTTTTTGCTGGCGCTCAAAACCGTGCCCGCAGGCAAGGCGGCGATGGTGGTTGCGCTCAACCCGGTGCTGACGATGCTGTTGGCGGTGCTGCTGTTTCGTGAACGGATCAATCTGCCCATTTTTATCGGCCTGGGGCTGGCGGTGGGCGGCGCCTTGTATGCCCTGAGCGGTGGCCATTGGGGCTGGGCCCAGGGTAGCGCTGCGGGGGCCGGCGAATGGCTGCTGCTGGGCTGCGCGGCCTGTTGGGTGGGCTATACCTTGCTGGGCCGCCTGGTGCTGGCCAGCATCGATCCGCTCACCACGACGGCTGCGACCGCCAGTATCGGCGCGCTGTTGCTGCTGGGCGCCAGTCTGGTGGCGGAGGGGCCAAGCGCCTGGGCAGGCCTGGTGCATGTGCGCGTCGAGGTGTGGTACAGCCTGGTCGCGCTGGCGCTGGGGGCCACCGCGCTGACCTATGCCTGGTACCTGAAGGGCGTGCAGGAGCTGGGCGCCGGGGCAGCGGCCGCCTATATGTCGTTGGTGCCCTTGTTTGGCATGCTGCTGTCCAGCCTGTGGCTGGCTGAGCCGGTCACGGCTTCCTTGCTGCGTGGCGGTGGCGCGGCGATTGCCGGGATGCTGCTGATGAATGCGGGCCGCATGCGGCTGGCGCAGCGCCCAAAGCGCATCGCGCCAGACAGTGCAAGGACCGGTTGATCGCGCGAGTGACTGGGCGGCTGGGGTGCTGCACAGGCCTGGCTTTTCAGCCCGGCCTTGCCGGTGTGCCTCTCACCCCAGGCGCAGCCCCCACAGCACATCCAGCACATGCTGGGTGGAAGGCTCCACATAGCCGGCGCGGTGGGCCATGCCCAGCCGGCGCCACAGCGCTGGGCGCAGCGGGCGCATGGCGATGCGCGCATCCGGCGCAGGGGCGGTGGCCTCGTGCGGCAGCAAGGTGGCGCCATAGCCGGCGGCGACCAGGCTCTTGATGGCGTCGTTGTAGTTCAGCGCAATGCGTGGCACCGGGTGGTGGCCGCCGGCGGCAAACCATTCGCTGGTCTGGCCTGACAGGCGTGTGCTGGCATCGTTGAGGATCAGGGGCTGGCTGGCAAGCCACTGGGGCGTGATACGGGCTGGGCTTTTCCAATCGGCAGGCACAAAGGCCATCACGGGATCGCGGCGCCAGGGTTTGATCACCAGGCCAGCCACGGCCGGCTGGGGCAGGGCCGTCACCCCCACATCCAGGCTGCCATCGACCAGCCGCGCCAGTGTTTCTTCCGAGGTCTGGACGCTGATCTGTATGTCAATGCCGGGATGCTGGTCGCGCAGCACGGCGAGCGCCTGCGGCAGCAGATGGGCGATGACGCCGGTCGAGGCGCCCAGCCGCACCCGCCCTTCCAGCCCTTGCACCTGGCGTTGTATGTCGCTCAACGCCTGCTCGGCATCGCCCAGCAGGCGGCGGGCGCGTGCGACCAGCACCTCCCCAATGGCCGAGGGCCTGACCTGGCCACGCTTGCGCGACAGAAGCGGCGCGCCAATGCGCTCCTCCAACTCGGCGATATGCAGGCTGACCGTGGGGGGTGCCAGGTGCAGGCTATGGGCGGCCTTGATGAACGATCCCTGGTCGGCAATCGCCACCAAGGTGCGCAAACGGTCCAGGCTGATTTCTCGCATCGCGGCTCCAAATTCAGAAAATCTGAATGTCTGGTTTATGAAATTCAACTTTCATTATTCTAGAGGGCAGAGGAACATAGCGGCTTCATCGATGGGCAGCGCCCGCATTCTCGGAAGTCATCTGCATATGCGCACTCCTCTTGTTTTTATCGACGGCGACCAGGGCACCACCGGTCTGCAAATCCATGAGCGGCTGCGCGGGCGCTCCGATATCCGCCTGCTGACCTTGCCTGCGGCAGAGCGCAAGAACGCCCAGCGCCGGGCCGAAGCCATCAACGCCTGCGACATCGCCATCCTCTGCTTGCCGGATGCGGCTGCGCGCGAGGCGGTGCAGTCCATCGTCAATCCTGCCGTGCGGGTGATCGATGCCAGTTCGGCGCACCGCACCCAGGCCGATTGGGTCTACGGTTTTCCGGAGATGTCGGCCGCGCAGTCAGCGCGCATTGCGCAAGCCCGCCGCGTCAGCAACCCGGGCTGCTACCCGACCGGCGCGGTGGGCCTGCTGCTGCCGTTGGTGCAGGCCGGGCTGCTGCCTGCGAGCTACCCCATCAGCGTGCATGCGGTGTCTGGCTACTCCGGGCGCGGGCGCGCTGGGGTGGAGGCGCATGAGGGCGGTGGCGATAGCCCGGCACCGGCCTTCCAGGTCTATGGGCTGGAGCTGGCGCACAAGCATGCGCCGGAGATTGCGCTGCACGCCGGTCTGGCCGCGCGCCCGCTGTTTGTGCCCGCTTATGGCGACTATCGCCAAGGCATCGTGCTGACGGTGCCGTTGGCCTTGCGCCTGCTGCCGCCCGGTGTGGACGCCGCTGCGCTGCAGGCCTGCCTGGCGCGGCATTATGCGCAGGCGCCCGATGTGCAGGTTCTGTCGCTGGACGAGACCAAGGCGCTCAAACACCTGGATCCGCAACTGCTCAACGGCACGAATGCGATGCAGCTCAGCGTCTTCCACAATGAGGCGCAGGGCCAGGTGCTGCTGGCGGCTATTTTTGACAACCTGGGCAAAGGCGCATCGGGTGCGGCGGTGCAGAACCTGGACCTGATGCTGGCTGCTTAAGAGGGAGATAGCTTAGTCGTTATCGCCCAGAAACTGCTCGGTTACCTGTTGGGAAAAGGGATCGGGGCCGCTGAGGGTCAGGCTCAGTTGCAGCGCGGGCTGCTGCGCGGCCTGGGGGGCCAGCAGCTGGCGTTGCCGTGCATCCCATTGCAAGGCCAGCGCATCGCCGGCATCGCTTTGCAGCTGCAGGTCCAGATCCCAGGCATGCCCCTCTTCCAGCGCGCCGGGGGCGCCAAAGGCATCGCTGCACCAGGCCAGCAGCTGCGTGACTTCAGCCGCCAGCGCAGGCCATTGGGCGGCCTTGGCGTAGGCCATCGCATCCAGGCTGCTGATGCCTTCGCCGTCATCGCTGGTGTCAAAGTCCAAATAGTCGAGCATGTGCGGGGTTTTCATCGATATGGCGGGATTTTATGCTATGTTTTTAGGAGTTAAGCAAGCAAGCCGGATACCCCTATGAGCCTGGATTGGAATGCGCTGGATTTTTCATACCCGCAAGCGGGCCCGCTGCTGGCCGGCTGGCACTGGCAGGCCGCCCCCGGCCTGGTGCAGCTGGTCGATGGCCTGAGCGCCGGCAAGACCACCGCCTTGCAATTGCTGGCCGGGCAGTTGCAGGCCAGCGGCGGCAGTCTGCGGATCGATGGCCAGACAGCGCAGGCGCTCAACAGCGCTGGCGCGGTGTTCTGGCATGAGCCGCGCCTGCCCGCCACGATGCCAGCCGGCACGACGGTGGTGGCGGATTGGATCGCGCAGATGCGCCGCGGCTGCCCGGGCTGGGATGAGGCACTTTTTGGGCAATGGCAAGCGGGCTTTGATCTGGCCCCGCATGGCGCCAAGCCTTTGCTGGCGCTGTCCACCGGCAGTCTGCGCAAGCTGGTCATCGCGCTGGGCTTGGCCAGCGGCGCCCGGCTGGTGCTGCTCGATGAGCCCACCTCGGGGCTGGACAAACCGGCGCTGGGCTTTCTGCGCGAGGCCTTGCAAACGGCGGCCCCCCAACTGGCCGCGCAGGGCCGCTACCTGGTGCTGGCGCATTACGAGCCCTTGCTGCCTGCCGGCGGCGCCGCGCAGGTGGTGGCCTTGCCAGCGCTCTAGAGGCTGCGCTGCATTGTGTAAATTTTCGTGCGCGCCCGGGGGCCAGCCCTGTGGCGCGTGTTGGGTCGCTGGATAATCGGGCAGACCGATTTTTTTGAAAGACTGTTGTGGATACCTTGCTGTTGATCAAAGCCGCCATCATGGGCGTGGTGGAGGGGCTGACCGAGTTCTTGCCGATCTCCTCGACAGGCCATTTGATTTTGGCCGGCAGCCTGCTGGGCTTTGACGATGCCAAGGCCAAGGTGTTCGACATCGCGATCCAGACCGGCGCCATTTTTGCGGTGATCCTGGTGTACTGGCAAAAGATTCGCAGCACCGTGGTAGCGCTGCCATCGAGCCGCCAGGCGCAGCGCTTTGCGCTCAATGTCTTCATCGGCTTTTTGCCGGCGGTGGTGCTGGGCCTGTTGTTTGGCAAGTACATCAAAGCGCATTTGTTCACGCCGGTCGTGGTGGCCACCACCTTTATCCTGGGCGGCTTTGTCATCCTCTGGGCCGAAAAGCGCCAGTCCGCCCATGTGCGGGTGCAGACCGTCGATGAAATGACGCCGCTCGATGCGCTCAAGGTGGGCCTGGTGCAGTGTCTGGCGATGATCCCCGGCACCAGCCGCAGCGGCTCGACCATCATCGGCGGCATGCTGATGGGCCTGTCGCGCCAGGCGGCCACCGACTTTTCGTTCTTTCTCGCGATCCCCACCTTGATCGGCGCAGGGGTCTACAGCCTTTACAAGGAGCGCGCACTGCTGTCGATGGCCGACATCCCCATGTTCGCGACCGGTCTCATCTTCTCTTTCATCAGCGCCTGGCTGTGCGTGCGCTGGCTGCTGCGCTATATCGCCTCCAACAGTTTTGTGCCGTTTGCCTGGTACCGCATCGTGTTTGGCATCATCGTGCTGGTGACGGCCTTCAGCGGCATGGTCAATTGGGTGGATTCCTGATCGCGCACTGGCTTGCGCCTCTTCACACTGAAGCCCGGCTCCACAGCCGGGCTTTTTTGTGCCCGTTTGCTCGCTGATGCAGTCGGGTCTCTGTCGCCAACATGTCTGTGCCCGCCAAGGCCTGGGGTTTGCCTGGGCTGCAGGTCTTGCGGTGATCTCTACAATTATCCATATTATGAACTTCTGTCCATATGGTGGATAAATGCCCATAGAAAGCCCCGACCAGACCCCGTTGATGCCCTACCAGTACCCGAACCCGCCCGATGCGCTGCCCGAGATCGTGGTGGAGAGCGCCATCCCCACCGATGACCGGCTGTGGGTGCCGCAGGCGGAGAACGTCTGGTTCCGTCCCCTGTGCCTCAATGCGAGCCAGGGCTACTGGATGAACCTGCTCAAAGTGCGCAAGTCCGGCGTGCTCAGCCGCCACCGCCACCCGCAGGCGGTGCATGGCTTTGTGCTCAAGGGCCGCTGGAAATACCTGGAACACGACTGGTGGGCCAAGGAAGGCAGCTATGTGTTTGAGCCGCCTGGCGAGACCCACACCTTGTACGTGCCCGAAGACTGCGAGGAAATGATCACCTACTTCCAGGTCAACGGTGTCATGTATTACACCGATCCCTGGGGCAAGGGCATGGGCTTTGAGGACGTGTTCACCAAGATAGAGATGTGCCGCAAGCACTTCGAGGCCGTGGGCCTGGGCGCGGATTACACGAACCAGTTCATTCGCTGACATGGCCGATTGCAGCTACCAATTTGGCGGCCGGGTGGCCGTGGTGACCGGCGGCGCCAGCGGCATTGGTGCCAGCCTGGTGCAGGCCTTGCAGCAGGCGGGCGCGCGGGCGGCGGTCTGGGATCTGCAGCCGCCTGCCGCAGCAGGCGCCGGCGACGCGCTGTTCTGCCGGGTCGATGTGACCGAGCCAGCCAGCATCCAGGCTGCGCTGGCGCAGACCCTGGCCCGCCTGGGCCGTGTGGACATGCTGATCAATAGCGCCGGCATCACCGGGCCCACGATGGCACTGGATGCGTTTGACGATGCTGTCTGGCAGCGGGTGATTGCGATCAACCTGGTGGGCGTCTACAACGTCTGCAAGGCCGTGGTGCCGGTGCTGCGCACCCAGGGCTATGGCCGGGTGGTGAACATCGCGTCGCTCGCGGGCAAGGAAGGCACGCCTAATGCATCGGCCTACAGCGCGGCCAAGGCCGGGGTGCTGGCGCTGACCAAGTCGCTGGGCAAGGAGCTGGCGGGCAGTGGTGTGCTGGTCAATGCGGTAGCGCCGGCGGCGGTGCGCACGCCGATTCTGGAGCAGATGGCCCCCGAGCATGTGGCCACGATGGTCGCCAAGAGTCCGATGGGGCGCCTGGGTGAGCCCGAGGAGATTGCCGCCCAGGTGCTATGGCTGGCGTCGGATGCCTGCTCATTCAGCACAGGCGCGGTGTTTGATGTATCCGGTGGACGTGCGACCTATTGAAACTGCACGACAAAGTAAAAAGCAGGAGACGGTATGAACATGAACAAAACGCGCCGCAGCGCCATGGGCTTTGTCGCCGCCGGTGCCAGCGCTGTGCTGATGGGCATCAGCGGCTGGGCGGCGGCGGCGGACTTTCCGGCGCGCCAGATCGAGCTGATCGTGCCCTTCCAGCCTGGTGGCGGCACCGACGGCGTGGCCCGCGCCTTCGGCGAGGCGGCGCGCAAGCACATTCCGCAAAGCGTGGTGGTGATCAACAAACCCGGAGCCAGCGGCGCCATCGGTTGGACCGACATGATCAATGCGAAGCCCGACGGCTACAAGCTGGCCGTGGTGACGGTGGAGCTGGTCACCCTCAAGCCGATGGGACTGGCCAAGTTCTCGTACGACGATGTGCAGCCCATCATCCAGTTCAACGCCGACCCGGCCGCGATCACCGTGCGCGCCGATGCGCCGTGGAACACGATTGAGGAGTTCCTCGCCGCCTCCAAGAAGGAGCCCGGCAAGATGGGCGTGGGCAACGCCGGCAATGGCTCGATCTGGCACTTTGCAGCCACCGCGCTGGGCGACAAGACCGGCATCAAGTTCAACCACATTCCATTCCAGGGGGCAGGCCCGGCCGTGCTGGCGCTGATGGGCGGCCACGTCGACGCGGTGGCGGTGAGCCCGGCCGAAGTGGCCCAGCAGCTGCAGGCAGGCAAGCTCAAGATGCTGACCGTGATGGCCGACCAGCGCGTCAAGAACTTCGACAAGGTGCCCACGTTGAAGGAAAAGGGCATCGACCTGAACATTGGCACCTGGCGCGGCATTGCCGGCCCCAAGAAGCTGCCGGCCGATGTGCTGGATTACCTTAAGACGGCCGCCAAGAAGACGGTGGATGAGCCCGCCTTCCAGGAGGTGCTGGCCAAGCAGAACCTGGGCTTTGTCTATGCCGACGACCAGGGTTTCCGCAACCAGATGATGAAGGACGCGAGCTATTTCGCTGACCTGATCAAACTGCTGGACATGAAGAACTGAGCCCCAAGCGAGTGATGCGAGTGATGACTACGACCTACCAGAAAGACCTGTTGACAGGCAAGACTGCCTTGGTGGCTGGTGCCACCCAAGGCATTGGCGCGGTGATTGCCAACCATTTGGCCGCGCTGGGCGCGCGGGTGATTGCGATGGGCCTGGGCGACGGCGACGGCACGCTGGACGCCGGGGTGGAAGTGCGCCAGGCCGATGTCACCCGCCAGGCCGATCTGGATGGGGCGCTGGCCGATCTGGACGAACTCGACATCGTCTTCAACTGCGCGGGCATCATCAAGCGCGGCCTGGAGCACGATGTGGAGGTTTTCCAGCGCGTGCTGGAGGTGAACCTGACCGGCACCATGCGGGTCTGCACCGCCACGCGCGACAAGCTGCGTGCCCGGCGCGGCTGCATTGTCAACACCGCATCGATGCTGACTTTCTTCGGCGGCGGCCTGGTGCCCGGCTATGCGGCCAGCAAGGGTGGTATTGGCCAGCTGACCAAGTCGCTCGCGATTGCCTATGCGGCCGACGGCATCCGGGTGAATGCGATTGCCCCGGGCTGGATTGCGACGCCGCTGACCCAGGCGCTGCAGGACGACCCGGCCCGTTCAGGCCCCATCCTCGCGCGCACGCCCCTGGGGCGCTGGGGCACCCCGCAGGATGTGGCGCAGGCAGCGGTGTTCCTCTGCACGCCGGCAGCCAGTTTCATGACCGGGGTGGTGCTGCCGGTCGATGGCGGCTACATGGTGACCTGAGCGCGTAAACACCTTCCATGGCGGGCGCCCGCAAGGGCGGTGCCTGCACGCTTCCTTTCAAAGGACAAATGCCCTCGGCCAAGGTGGCCGAGGGCATTTTTTTCAGGAAGACGAACAGGTCTTCAGTCCTTGGGGCGGAAGCCAATGACCAGGCTGGAAGGCACCCGGCCATCGGTGTCGCGCGGCAGGGTCTCGGTCTTGTGCATGGCGCGGACGACGGCATCGTCCCAGGCCTTGTTGCCGCTGGACTTGGTGACGCGCACACCCACAATGGTGCCATCCGGGGCGGCGCGCACTTCCAGCTCGGCCCGCGGATTGCCCTGAATGTCATCCGGGAAGGTGATGTTGGGGCGCACCTTGGCGGCCACCTTGCCGCCATAGCCGGCCGATGGGCCACCCTGACCGCTGGCGGTGCCCGACGTCGAGCCGCCCTGGCTGCTGCCGCTGGCGCCTGCCGCACCGGCCATGCCCGCCATGCGTGCCAGATTGGCCTGGCGCTGGGCTTCGGCGGCCTTGGCGTCCGCTGCTGCCTTGGCCTTGGCGTCTGCAGCGGCCTTGGCCTTGGCATCGGCGGCAGCCTTGGCCTTTGCGTCGGCTGCAGCTTTGGCTTTGGCGTCGGCTTCTGCCTTGGCTTTTTCTGCCTTCTCGCGTTCGGCCTTGTCCTTCTCCGCCTTCTCGCGGGCGTCCTTTTCCTTCTGCAGACGGTCCTTCTTGTCCTGCTCGGCCTGCTTCTTGCGGTCGGCTTCCTTGCGGTCCCGCTCCGCCTTTTCGGCCTTTTCGCGGGCGTCCTTTTCCTTTTGCAGGCGTTCCTGGCGCTCTTCTTCCAGGCGCTCCTTCCTGTCCTGCTCGGCCTGTTTCTTGCGCTCGGCTTCCTTGCGCTGGGCCAGTTCACGCTCCTTTTGCTCGCGCTGCTTGGCTTCCTGCTCCTTCTTCTTGCGCAGCGCAATCTCGGACTCGCGGTCATCCTCGTCCGGCACGGCGGCCACGGGTTTGGGCGTGGTCACGGCCGGGGCGGGTGTGGGCGGGGGAGGCGGCGGCACCGGTGCCGGTGGTGGCGGTGCCACGGGCGGAGGCGGTGGGGGCGGCGTCAGCGGTGCGGGCGCAGCCTGCTCATTGGTGGGCGCCCATAACTCGGCCTCGACCGAGGGCTGGTCGCTGTCGCGCGGGTTGCGCACGGTCCAGAGCAGGGCGACGACCACCAACAGGTGGGCGGCAGTCGCCACCGCCCAGGACTTGGTCCGGGACGGTGGACGGGGTGGAGCAAGCTGATCGCGCTCTTGACGAGGGGACATGGCGACTCTTCTTACTGGCTGCCGCCTGCCACTTGCAAGGCAACACGTTTGACACCGGCCTTCTGCAGGGTCGACATCGTATCGATCACCTTCTGGTAGGTCAGGTCCTTGTCCGCCACGATCAGCATCGCGCTGTCCTCAGGCGGGTTGTCCGCTTGCCAGGCCTTGGCCCGGTCGGCCAGATCGCCAGCGGCCACGGTCTGCGTGACATTGCCGGTCTTGAGCTGGATCGAGCCGTCCTTGTCCAGCAGGACATGGGCGATGTTCTTGGTGGGCGGGCGCTCGCTCTTGCCTGCCTTGGGCAGGTTGATGGCGCCCGGCGTCAGCATGGGAGCGGTCACCATGAAGATGATCAGCAGCACCAGCATCACGTCGATGAAGGGCACCATGTTGATCTCGTTGACGGTGCGGCGGTTGCGTTTACCGCGGGAGGCTACGGCCGGCATGGCTGTTTCCTTTGTATTTAGTGCGCTGCGTGCAGCGGCTGGGCGCCCAGGTTGCGCTGCAAGATGTTGGAGAACTCTTCGATGAAGGTTTCCTGCTGGCTGGCGATGCGGTCAATGCCGCTGGAGAAGCGGTTGTAGGCGGTCACGGCGGGAATGGCCGCGAACAGACCCATCGCAGTGGCCACCAGGGCTTCAGCAATGCCGGGCGCAACGGTAGCCAGGGTGATCTGCTCCATGCTGGCAAATCCGGTGAAGGCGTGCATCACGCCCCAGACGGTGCCGAACAGGCCGACGTACGGAGAGACGGAGCCGATCGTGCCCAGCAGCGACAGGCCCGATTCGATCTCGTCCATCTCGCGCTGGAAGCTCGCGCGCATGGCACGGCGGGTGCCGTCCAGCAAGGTGTCGGGGTTGGTGATGTGGCGCTCGCGCAGTTTCTGGTACTCGCGCATGCCGCTGGCAAAGATGCGTTCCATCGGGCCGCAGGCTTTGACGTTGTGCATCGCGTTCTGGTAGAGCTCGTTGAGGCTGGAGCCGGACCAGAAGTCGCTCTCGAAGGTCTCATTCTTGTTCTTGATGGCTTTGAGCATGCCGACCTTGCGCAGGATCGTTGCCCAGCAGGCGACCGAGGCGGCCACCAGGATCAGCATCACGAGTTGCACCACCCAGCTGGCGTGCAAGACCAGGCTGGCAATGGACATTTCTTGGGAATTCATGAGGAGATGGTTTGGATCAGGGTTTGAGGAATTCTTGCCGGGCGCATGCTGACAGCGTCGACCCAGCCGATACGAATTGTGCCCTCACACAGCAGTTGAGGTGTATCTGTTGGTTGCTTCTGTTTTAAGAGCACCCGCTGTGTGATCTGCATGGAGGCGCGCCCCGCATCTTGGAGTTCTGCGGTGACGATGAGTTCATCGTCCAGGCGAGCAGGTTGTAAATATTTGATAGTCGCTTCACTGACCACGAACATACCGCCGACCTGCTCGCGCAGGCGCTGCTGCTCCAGTCCCAGCGAGCGCAGCCATTCAGTGCGGCCCCGCTCCATGAACTTGAGGTAGTTCGCGTAGAAGACGATGCCGCCGGCATCGGTGTCTTCCCAGTAAATGCGGATCGGGAACTCAAAGGCCATGGATATAGCCTTTCAAATTGGCTCTATAACGAAGAAACAGCGCAGTGCCGCGCGGATCCTCGTGCGAGGATGCTGGCAGAGAGCGGCGCGCAGCGGTCATCATCAGGCCAGCAGCTTGCGCAGCCGGGCAATGGCCTCTTGCAGCTGCTCCATCGAGTTGGCGGTGGAAAAGCGCACAAAGCGGCCGGTGTCATGGCTGCCAAAGTCGCGGCCCGGGGTGATCGCCAGGTGGGCCCGCTCCATCACCGCATAGGCAAAGTCCCAGGAGCCTTCAACGCCGAGCTTCCTGGCAGCCTCGCTGCAGTCGGCCCAGGCGTAGAAGGCGCCATCGGGTGCGACCGGCACGGGCAGGCCCAGTGCTTCAAGCGCCGGGATGAAGTAATCACGCCGGGCCTTGAACTCGGCGCGGCGGCGCTCGTACTCGGCCATGCTCTCGGGCGCAAAACAGGCCAGTGCCGCATGCTGGGCAATGGTGCTGGCGCAGATGAACAGGTTCTGCGCCACGCGCTCGACCACAGGCACCAGCGCTTCGGGCACCACGGCCCAGCCCAGGCGCCAGCCGGTCATGTTGAAGTACTTGCTGAAGCTGTTGATCGAGATGATGTTGTCATCGATCGCCAGCGCAGTCTGGCCAAAGGCCTCGTCATAGGACAGGCCCAGGTAGATCTCGTCGATGATGGTCACGCCATCGCGGGCCTTGACCACCTCGTGGATGCGGCGCAGCTCTTGCGGCGCAATCGAGCTGCCCGTGGGGTTGGAGGGCGAGGCCAGCAGCACGCCACGGGTTTGGTCGCTCCAGGCGGCCTGCACCTTATCGGCGCTCAGCTGAAAGCGCTCTTGGGCCGTGGTGGGCAGCAGCACGGCCCGGCCTTCTGCCGCACTGACAAAGTGGCGGTTGCAGGGGTAGCTGGGGTCGGGCATCAGGATCTCGTCGCCGGCGTTGATCAGCGACAGGCAGACCAGCTGCAAGGCAGCCGATGCGCCGGCGGTGATGACGATGCGGCGCGCCGGCACATCGACGCCAAAGCGCTGCTGGTACCAATCGGACAGCGCCTGGCGCAAAGGCTCGATCCCGAGCGCCGGTGTGTACTGGGTGCGGCCTTCGCGGATGGCGCGGTCGGCGGCTTGCTGCACCAGCGCTGGTGCGGTGAAGTCCGGCTCGCCGATGTTGAGAAAGATCATCGGCTCCGCGCTGCCCGCCACCTGGGCCGCCAGTGCCTGGGCGGCCTTGGCGACCTCCATCACATAAAACGGCTCAATGCGCTCGGCTCGGGTGGCGATTTTCATGGTCTTCGGCTTGGATCAGAGGGCACCCACAGCGTTGGCGGCATATGGGCCAGCACAGAGTGTGCTATCAAAAGTATAACTGGCGGCGGCTAAGCCCTTAGAAAAAACCGATGCCAGCGCGCAGGCATGGGCATCGGTTGTCAGGGCGATCAGGCCGCGTTGTTGCGGTCGGCCGCCACCTCAACGGCGCGCAGGCTCGGGGCCAGCGCGTTGAGCACCGCGTTCACATACTTGTAGCCGTCGGTGCCGCCAAATTCCTTGGCCAGCTCGATGCTCTCGTTGATGACCACGCGCCATGGCACATCCAGGCAGTGCTGGAACTCATAGACGCCAATCCACATGCAGGCATGCTCGATGGGCGAGATCTCGTCCATCTTGCGGTCCAGGTGCGGGACGATCTGCGCATTGAGTTGCTCGGCCGATTCGATGCAGCCGTGCAGCAGTGCGTCGTAATGGGCGGCATCGGCCTTGTGAAAGCCAGCCAGGTCGCGCGTGAACAGGTCGATCTCGGTGGCGCTGTTGCCGCTCAGGATGTACTGGTAGAGCGCCTGCAGCGCGAACTCACGCGAGCGGCTGCGGGTGGACTTGGAGGCAGCCTTGCGCGCGCCGGTGGAGGTAAGGCCCTTGCGGGCCTGGCGCGGAGGGCGCGGGCTGGAGGAGGGCGCGTTCTGGTCGTTTTCGTTCATAGTGTTTTCAGCAGATTGGCCATCTCGACGGCGACGATGGCGGCATCGCGCCCCTTGTCGACCTGGCGGGCAATGGCCTGGGCTTCGTTTTCAGTAGTGAGGATGGCGTTGGCAACGGGGATCTGGAAATCCAGCCCGATGCGCGTGACGCCTGCGCCCGATTCGTTGGCCACCAGTTCAAAGTGGTAGGTTTCGCCGCGGATGATGCAGCCCAGCGCGATCAGCGCATCGAATTCTTCGGATTCGGCCATGGCTTGCAGTGCCACGGGCACTTCGAGTGCGCCGGGTACTTTGACATGGCGGATGTTCTCGGCTTGCACGCCCATCGCGGCCAGCTCCTGCAGGCAGGCCTGGGCCAGGCTGTCGGTGATGCTTTCGTTGAACCGGGCCTGCACAATGCCGATGGCGAGCGCGCTGCCGTCCAGGTTTACTGCGCTGCCTTTTTCTGCTCCAAACATGTGTTATTCCTTGTTGATGTATCCGGTGATCTCAAGCCCGTAACCGGCCATGCTGGGCAGGCGTCGGGGCGCGCCCATCAGGCGCATCTTCTGCACGCCGCAGTCACGCAGGATCTGCGCGCCAATGCCGTAGGTGCGCAGGTCCATGCGGCCCCGCTCGGGGGCTTGCGCGGCGCGTGCCTTGCCGTCGAACTGGCGGATCAGCTGTGAGGCGCTTTCATTGCAGTTGAGCAGCACGGCGACGCCACAGCTTTGCTGCTGCAGGTAGGCCAGGCTGGCGTCCAGGGTCCAGCTGTGCATCGCGCGGCCGGTCTCGAGCAGGTCCATCACCGACAGGGGCTCGTGCACACGCACGGGCACATCGCTGTCGGCCTGCACGCTGCCCTTGACCAGGGCCATGTGCACCGCGTGGCTGGCATGGTCCTGGTAGAGGTGGGCGGTGAACTCGCCATGCGCCGTTTGCAGCGGGCGGCTGCTGATGCGCTCGACCAGCGATTCGTGGCGGCTGCGGTATTCGATCAGGTCGGCGATGGTGCCGATCTTGATGCCATGCTCTGCGCAGAACAGCTGCAGATCGGGCAGGCGGGCCATCGTGCCGTCGTCCTTCATCACTTCGCAGATGACGGAGGAGGGCGAGCAGCCTGCCAGGCGCGCCAGGTCGCAGCCGGCTTCGGTATGGCCGGCACGCATCAGCACGCCGCCATCGACTGCCTGCAACGGGAAGATATGGCCAGGTTGCACCAGATCGCTGGCCTGGGCATTGGGTGCCACCGCAGCCTGTACGGTGCGGGCGCGGTCGGCGGCGGAAATACCGGTGGTCACGCCTTCGGCCGCCTCGATGGAGACGGTGAACGCGGTGGACAGCGGCGCACCGTTGTTGGCGGTCATCTGGCGCAGCTGCAGGCGCTCGCAGCGCTCGCGGGTCAAGGTCAGGCAGATGAGGCCCCGGCCCCACTTGGCCATGAAGTTGATGGCTTCCGGCGTGACATGGTCGGACGCCAGTACCAGGTCACCTTCATTTTCGCGGTCGGCTTCATCGACCAGAACGACCATGCGGCCAGCGCGCATCTCGGCAACAATGTCCTCCACCGGAGAGATCGGCGCAGGGATCAGGGGGCTGCTCATGGAATGCCTTTAAAGAACTTGTGTCATGTCTGGCCGCAGATCTGCAGCAGGTCAGACAGTAAAAACCCCAATTTTAGACCAGCTGCTCCCCTGCTGGGCGGCTTTGCCGCTTCTGGGGAGTAGCGTGCCGGGTCAATTGCGGCCGAGCCTGGCTGTCGGGCAGCGCTCAGTATTCGCCGCGCAAGAGCACGACATTGCCATCCGGATAGGCCACGCAGGGCAGGACGCAGCCCGCTTCCTTGTCCTCGGCGCTGAGCCCGGGCCACTCGATCTCATAGTGGACGCTGCCCGATTTGAGCCGGCCGACACAGGTGCGGCAGGTGCCGTTGCGGCATGAGCTGGGCCAGTCCACGCCGCCTTCTTCCAGCGACTGCAGCAGCGGCGTATCTGCCCAGGCATCGACCTGGATGTCTTCGTTGTCGATCTGGGCGTTGTAGAGCTCGGGGGTGATGGGCATGGGGTGTGGAAAGTGGGGCCTGTATCAAAAGCATAGCTGCCCAGCCATGTGTGGTAAGCATGGATGCTGGAAAGCAAGGATGAGGCCAGTTTTGCTGAAATTGCGGGCAATGTAACACGTGGCTAATAAAAACATGGGCTTAGCGGGTTAAATGGCCCGCGATGGCCACTTATCCACATGGTTGTTCAGCCATTTTCGGGATAACCCTAGCGTGTAGCCGGCCTCGGCCGGCGTTGTCTCCCCCGCGTCTGTCGCCCAAGCGCCGTGCAAAGCAAATGTGAACACGTACAGTGCGAATGCATCAGAGGCAGCAGGCCTCTTCCAATATTGGGCGCCAAAAGCGCCCGCATGGTGTAAAGGTGCGAATGTATGGGTCTGGATTTCAGCGACAAGGTAGCGATTGTGACGGGGGCCGGCGGCGGGCTGGGGCGTGAACATGCATTGGCGCTGGCCCGGCGCGGGGCCAAGGTGCTGGTCAACGACCCGGGCGGCGCGGTGGATGGCCAGGGCAACTCGTCCGCCGCTGAAAAAGTGGTGCGCGAGATCGAGGCGCTGGGCGGCATCGCCATGGCCAGCCATGCCTCGGTGACCGACTGGCCGGCCGTGCAGGCCATGGTCGCCCAGGTGATGGAACGCTGGGGCCAGGTGGATGTGCTGGTCAACAATGCCGGCACCTTGCGCGACAAGAGTTTTGCCAAGATGGAGATGGACGACTTCCGCGCGGTGCTGGAAGTGCATCTGATGGGCAGCGTGCACTGCTGCAAGGCCGTATGGCCCCATATGCAGGCGGCCAACTATGGCCGCATCTTGATGACGACCTCGTCGTCGGGCCTGTTCGGCAACTTCGGCCAGAGCAACTATGCCGCCGCCAAGATGGCGCTGGTGGGCCTGATGCAGACCCTGGCGCTGGAAGGGGCCAAGTACAACATCCATGTGAATGCGCTGGCGCCGACGGCTGCCACGCGCATGACCGATGGCCTGCTGGCGCCCGAGATGCTGCGTGCGCTGCGGCCCGAGCTGGTCAGCCCCGCGATGCTGGCCCTGGTGCACGAGAGCGCACCGACACGGGCCATTGTCTGCGCGGGCGCGGGCAGTTTCGAGGCCTCGCACATCACGATGACACGCGGGGTCCACCTGAGCGCCGACAGTGTGCCGGTGGATGAGATGGACAGCCACCTGGCCCAGCAGTGGGCCGAGCTGACCGACCGCCGCGGCGACATCGTGCCGGACAACGGTTTTGTGCAAGGCGATCTGGAAATCCGCAAGGCACAGCAAAAGCTGCACTGAGCTTGCGCATAAAGCAACAGATAGCGCGATTGCAACAGCTTCTTACTATGACTTGCCGGGGCATGCGTCAGTCCCTGGGTTAAATCCCGAAGGCCGGTCAGGCTGAGCGTGCAATACTCTGCCAGTCGCCGGGCAACCTGCTATCGTGCAGCCCGGCTTTGACAAGAACAACGCAGATGAACCATATCCAACAACGTATTGATGCCATTGGCGCGCAGCGCCTGCTGCAGATGGGTCGCGGCATCGAGAAAGAAGGCTTGCGCGTGAACGATGACGGCGCGCTGGCCCTCACGCCGCACCCGGCTGCCTTGGGCTCGGCGCTCACGCACAGCAGCATCACGACTGATTTCAGCGAGTCGCAGATCGAGATCATCACCGGCGTGCACCAAGGGGTGCAGGCCTGCCTCGACGAGCTCGCCGAGGTGCACCAGTACGTCTACCAGGTGCTGCAGACCAACGACGAGCGCCTGTGGATCTCGAGCATGCCCTGCTCGCTGCCGTCGGATGAGAACATTCCGCTGGGCCGTTTCGGCACCTCGCACATCGGCCGCTCCAAAAGCATCTACCGCATGGGCCTGGGCCACCGCTATGGCCGCCGCATGCAGACCATCTCGGGCATCCACTACAACTGGTCGCTGCCCGGCGTCGGCAGTGAGGAATACTTCGGGTTGATCCGCAATTTCCGCCGCCAGGCCTTTTTGCTGCTCTACCTCTTTGGGGCCTCGCCGGTGCTCTGTCCCTGTTTCGTGCAGGGCCGCCCGCACCAGCTGCAGCCGTTGGGCGACGGCCAGGGTGCGCTGCACCTGCCGCATGCCACCTCGCTGCGCATGGGGCGCCTGGGTTACCAAAGCGATGCCCAGGCATCCATCAACGTCAGCTACAACCACCTCAAGGGCTATGCCGATTCGCTCTACGGTGCATTGACCCAGCCCTACCCAGCCTATGAAAAGGTGGGCATCCTCAACCCCGGTGGCGAGTACAACCAGCTGGCCACGAGCCTGCTGCAGATCGAGAACGAGTTCTACGGCACCATCCGCCCCAAGCGCACCGTGCAGCGCGGCGAGCGCCCGCTGCATGCGCTGCGCGAGCGTGGGGTTGAATACGTCGAAGTGCGCTTGATGGACATCAATCCGTTCGACAGCATGGGCATCTCCGCCCCCACCATGCGCTTGCTCGACATCTTCCTGCTGCACTGCCTGCTGAGCGACAGCCCGCCCGATTCGCCGGCTGAAATCGCCGAGATGAAGCACAACCAGCACATGGTGGCCGAGCGCGGCCGTGAGCCTGGCCTGCACCTGCAGCGCCAAGGCAAGGAAGTGCTGCTGACCGACTGGGCCCAGGAGGTTCTGCAAGCCTGCCAGCCGATTGCCGCAGCGCTGGACCAGGCCCATGGCTCCACCGACTACAGCCAGGCGCTCAAGCACTCCCAGCATCTGCTGGCCCACCCTGAGCAGACACCCTCGGCCCAGGTGCTGGCGGCGGTCAGCGAACAGTTCGGCGCCTCGTTCAAGGCCTTTGGCGCTGCCCAGTCGCAATGGGCCCGCGAGCAGACCTTGGCCCGCCCCTGGAACGATGCACTGACAGCCAAGTACCAGCAGCGGGCGGCCGAATCGATGCAGGCCCAAAAAGACATGGAAGCGGCCGACACGGGTCCGTTTGAGGAATGGCGCCAGTGCTATATGTCGCCTGAGCACCTGGTCGTGTCCTGACCGGTCTGCTGCCCCAGAGCCCGCTGATGCGGGCTTTTTTGTGGCTGGCATACCGCAGCGGATGCGGTCAGAATGCAAACGTTTGCATGAGTCTGGGTGCTTCTGATTTGATAGCTTCCCGCGTTGGCTATCATTTGTCCGACATCATTCGGTATTGATTTCTCGTATTGTTGTTCCATGGCGCATTTCTCTTCCGACCGCAGCTGGCGCACCTTCAAGCGTGGCCTGCTCAACCACTATGTGCTCAACGGGCTGGAAGTGGCGCTGGGCCTCTTTCTGGTCACAACCCTGGTGCAACTGATCTGGGGCACCCAGCATGCGGCGGCGGCCTCGGTTGGGGTCATCGTCACCATCGTTGTCGACAATCCGGCCCCGCGCCGGGGCAAGTTCTGGCGCATGCTGCCCGCGCCCTTGCTGGGCGCGCCGCTGTTTTTCATGGTGCAGTTGATGCACCAGCACCTGGTGCTGCTGGGCCTGGTGGCCGTGGTGTCGACCTTTCTGGGCTTTTTGTGGATGGCCTGGGGCAAGCGCGGCGCGCCGATTGCGATTGCGGTGGTGCTGGCCATGGTGCTGGGCATGTCGGTGCCCAAGCCAGCCGAGGGGCAGCTGCTGGCCGCAGCGGCCGAATCGACGATGTTCTTCAGCATCGGTGCCGGCATGTTCCTGGTGTATGCGGTCATCGCCAACACCTTGCTCAATTTCCGCTACCGCGTGCAGTTCATTGCCGATACCGTGCTGTCGCTCGCTGCCTTGATGCTGGAGCAGGCCCGCATGGTGCTGCCCGAGGCGGCCCGCCATGTCGGCCTGGAAGGCGAGACGGTCGACGGCGAGGCCTATGGCGACAACCTGGCGGACCGCAATTTTGGCAAGTTCTCGCGGGGGAGTGCACCGCTGCAGCACATGGGCCAGTTGATGGCCCGGCACGCGGCCTTTGCAGACCAGTTGCAGGCCGCCCGCGATATCGTGCTGGAGAGCCCGCGCACGCCACGCCGCCAGCGCCTGGCCGGCATGCTGATGCAGATGTTGGAGATCCGCGACCACCTGTTGGCCTGCGAGCTGGATCTGGAGCATTTGCGCAAGGCGCCCGAGCAGGCGCCGATGCTGCTGGCCCAGCAGGCCATGCTGCGTGCGCTGGCGATGGAGGTGGTGCACCTGGCCGACAGCCTGCTGCTGGGCCGCAAGCCCCGGCCGATGAGCAATCTGGATGCGTTGCTGCGCCCGATGCAGATGGCCAGCCAGCTGCCGGCCCAGCGGCTGGAGGAATCGCTGCCCGACCACTACGACACGGATGTGTCGCCCCAGGCGCTGTCGCGTGAGCTGAGCGAACGCATTGTGCGCATCCATGAAGAGGTCAACCGTTTGATCGGCCTGGGCCGCGACGAGATCGAGCCCGATCTGGCCGTGGTGCGCGCCAGCTGGCAGATGTTTGTCAGCCCCACTGCCTGGTCCTGGACGCCGTTCAAGGGCCTGATGAGCTGGGATGCGCCTCCGCTGCGCCATGCGATCCGTGCGGCGCTGGCCATTGCGGTGGGCTACCTGGTCGTGCAGGTCCTGCCCTGGAATGCCCATGCCTACTGGGTGCTGCTGACGATTGTCGTGGTACTGCGCGGCAGCCTGGCGCAGACCCTGGAGCGGCGCACGGTGCGGGTGCTGGGCACCTTGCTGGGCTGCGTGGCGGCACTGGCCATCCTGTCGGCGCATCTGTCACCGCTGGGCCTGATTCTGTGCCTGACCCTGGCCCAGGGCGTGTCGCACGGCTTTGCGCTGCGCCGTTACCTGTTCACCGCGATGGGCGCCACGGTGCTGGGGCTGGTGCAGGCCCATATGCTGCATGCCGGTGGCAGCACCACCTTCCATATGTTCGAGCGCGTGGTCGATACCCTGATCGGCACCGGCATTGCCTGGGCCTTCGCCTACGTGCTGCCGTCCTGGGAGCGTTCGCAGCTGCCGGCGCTGGTGCAGCGCGTGCTCAAGGCCCAGGCGGCGCATGCGAGCACCTCGCTGGCGGTGGACCAGCTGCAGGCCGTCGACAATGCCCCCGAGTTGGCCTGGCGCCTGGCCCGGCGCGAAGCCTACGACAGCCTGTCTGCACTGATTCAGGCCGTGGACCGTTCGCTCAAGGAGCCGCGCGCCGTGCAGCCACCGCTGCAGGCGCTGGAGCTGTTCCAGGCCCATTGCTACCAGCTGCTGGGCCAGATGTCCTCGGTCAAGATCATGCTGATGATGCGCCGGGGCCAGACCCCGTCGCCGTTTGCGGTGCAGCAGCTCAAGGACACGGCGGCCACCATCGACGCCTGCCTGCTGCAGGCGCCTCAGCAACCGGCCGTTGTAGAAGGCGAGGCCCCGCGCCCCGCCAAGATGCCGGCGCCCGAGCGTGTGCCGGGCCCCGAAGACCGCGACCAGCTCATTCCCTGGCTGATGCGGCGCCTGGCTACTGCACGCATCCTGGCCAGCCAGCTGCAACAGGATGCGGCGCAGATCCGCCAGTTGCTGGCGCGTGAGGAGACCTTGCCGCCGGTGCAGGCGGAAGCTACACAGACGGCATCTACGTAATGGGTTCAAGCCAAGAGGCGAGGGTTTAAGGCTGCAGCGCTTCCAGCGCGCATTCCTGCCAGTACATCGCAGCGGCAAAAAAGCCTTCCCAGACGCAGCCATTGCAGCCCCGGCCGCAGCAGGTGGTGGGCGCTGGCGGGGGCTCGCGCAGGCTGATCTGCCGGGCGCTGGCGCTGGCCTGCAGCGCGGCAAAGCACTGGCGCGCCTGCCGCAAGCTGCTCAGCGGCTGGATGTGGGGGATGGCCGGGTTCACTGCTCGGGCCGGGGAGGCACGGCCTTGCGGCGCAGGCCAAAGCGCAGCACAAAAGCCGCGCCCAATACCAGGGAAAACCAACCCACTGCCGGCGCCTTGGCGAAAACTCCCTGCACAATATCGCCCTGAGCGACATAGGGCGAGACCACGATCACCAGCCCTATCAAGACCAAGATGATGCCTTTGATGAGCAGGTCCTGATCGGATTTGCGCTGCGCATCCCACTGGCGTTGAGATAAAGAAGACATGGCAGCATTATCCGGCACAGCGCGCCTGCCTGCGCACCGCCTGCCTGCCATTCCCCCCGAAAGCAAGAGTATGAGTATCCAATGGTTCCCCGGGCATATGCACCTGACGCGCAAGCTGATTGCCGAGCGCATCAAAGACATCGATGTCGTCATCGAGGTGCTGGATGCGCGCATGCCAGGATCGAGCGCCAACCCGGCGCTGACCGAGCTGACCGGCCACAAGCCGACGCTCAAGATCATCAACAAGCAGGACATGGCCGATGCCAGCCGCACCGCGCAATGGGTGGCCTGGTACGAGGCCCAGCACGAAACCAAGGCCTTGCCGCTCGATGCCAGCGAGCCGGCCCCTGCCAAGCGCCTGGTGGAAGCCTGCCGCCAGCTGGCGCCCGGGCGCGGCGGCCTGTCCAAGCCCATGCGCGTGCTGATCTGCGGCGTGCCCAATGTGGGCAAGTCCACGTTGATCAACAGCATGAGCGGCAAGGGGCAGGCCAAGGCCGGCGACGAGGCTGGTGTGACCAAGGACGAGCAGCGCATTGTGCTGGCCGATGACTTCTACCTCTGGGACACCCCCGGCATGCTCTGGCCCAAGATCATCGTGCCGGAGTCGGGCTACAACCTGGCGGCCTGCGGGTCGGTGGGCCGCAATGCCTATGACGACGAGCTGGTGGCGCTGGAGCTGCTGCTGTACCTGCAAAAGCACTACGCCCGCCAACTGGACGAGCGCTACAAGCTCGGTCTCGATGACGAAGAAATGGCGGCGCTCGCGGATGACGAGCTGCTGACCCTGATTGGCAAGAAGCGCGGCGCAGTGATGAGCGGCGGGCGCATCAACATGCAAAAGGCGGCTGAGCTGCTGATCACCGACTTTCGCACCCAGATGCTGGGCCGCATCACGGTGGAGACCCCGGCAGAGTTTGAGCAATGGCGCGCGGCCGGCGAGGCGGCCGAGGCCTTGCAGCAGGCCAAGAAGGCTGAACATGCCAAGCACCGCAAGGCTGGCCGCAAGCGTTATTGACCCGTCTGCTGCGCCGGCCGTGGTTGGCTGCCCGGTTGGCGCGTTGCTACGTTTTATGCGCACAAAGCCGCGCAAAAGAGGCCGAAGCCAGCGGTTGGCGGTCATTTTTATGCAACAGACTGCATATGGGGCTTGCGTAATTAACAAATTACCGCTATAGTCCACCTTTCGTCTTCTTATCGCTGCAGTAACGAACGACCTTCTGCAGCGCACCATTGGGAGTTTTTGCTATGTCCTGTTTCATGTTCAACCCTCTCCACTGAACACGGTTTCTGCCCCGGCTAAACCATGTTCATATGGTTTAGCCTTGGCCCAGATCGCCGCCTGCACACTGCAGCCGGGATCGACAAAAGCCCTGGCTACTGCGCCGGGGCTTTTTGTTTTGGGGTTTTTGCTGCGCCAGCCACCAGGCCATTGGCGCGCGAGGCCCCTGAGGAACCGCACAGATGAGTGCAAAAACTGTTTCCCGCGCCTTTGAAGATGGCCGGGTCAAGGCCTTGCGCCGCATGAAGCAACCTATGGCGTTGCTGATCGTGGCCGATGCCACTCCTTTCAACCCTGTTGCCAAGGCCATGGCCCAGCGGCGTCTGTCCGGCGCTGCGGGCAAGCACATCCGCAGCCAAGGCGCCCAGCGCCGTGCCGACCGGATGGCCTTGCAACAGATGACGCGCCGCGCCGACTGCGGGGATTGAGCGGCCGCGCCGGATGAAGAGAACCATCAGATGAAAGAAATGAAAACCTCCCCGGAGCTATTGCTTCGCGTACAGATGCATGAGCGTCAGCAAAACCTGCAGGCCATTGCGGCCCAGCTGAAAACCGAATTGATCGGTATTGATGACGTGATTGACCGTGTGACGGGCGCTGTGCGCGCCTGGTATGTGATGCCCCAGCTCATTACCCGCCCCGTGATCGTGTGCCTGTGGGGATTGACAGGCACGGGCAAGACCCAGCTGACGCGCCGCCTGGCGCAGCTGCTGGGTTTTTATGATCGCTTTGTCGAAGTCCAGATGGACGGCTTCAGCCAGAACGGTGACAGCTATGGCGCATCGACCATCTCCGGCACGCTCGAGAGTGCCGGGCTGGTGGAAGCTGCGCCCGGCATCCTGGTGCTCGATGAGTTCCAGCGTTACCGCACGGTGAGCAGCCGTGGCGATGACAGCAAGGTCGAGCGCTACCAGGATGTCTGGGCCTTGTTGTCGGATGGCAAGCTGCCGCCTGCCTTGTCGGAGTTGCACAGCATCGAGCGCAAGCTGGCGGACGCGCTCTACGACGCCGAACGGGCCGACGAGGACGATGCGCAGGAGCGGCACAAAAAGCAGAAAATGCGCTACAAGATCGATGCCTGGGACGCGCAGGCACTCAAGCGCAGCCTCAAGCTCGATGCGCCGTTGCTCGAGATCATGCAGTGGAGCAATGACTACATTCACCAATTGCTGATCCAGTTTCGCAGCTCCCAGCAATCCTGGGAGACCGATTACAGCAAGCTGCTGGTCTTTGTCTGTGGCAACCTCGATGAGATGTACACGGAGACGGCCAGCCGCGTCGAGGACTGCGACACCGACGCCGACATTTTTCACCGGCTCACCAGCCGCTTGTCGCTGATCGATGTCAAGCGTGCGCTGGCCGAGCGCTTCAAGCCCGAGCAGATCGCGCGGCTGGGCAACCAGCATGTGATCTACCCGTCGTTCAGCCGTGCGGCCTACGAGCAGCTGATTGCGACCACGGTGCACAACTATGTGCAGGGCATCGAGGCCAACTGCGGGCTGCGCTTTGTCATCGGCCACGATGTGCTGGCGCAGATCTACCAGAACGCCGTCTTCCCCACCCAGGGGACGCGGCCGCTGTTCTCGTCAGTGCACACGATCCTCTCGAGTGCGCTGGTGGATGCGGCGCTGTGGGCGTTGGAGCAGGGCGCGCAGGCCGGCCAGCCATTGCAGGTGCAGATGGCCGCTGGCGCAGCCCAGCTGCAGGTGCAACTGGCGCTGCCGGATGCGCCCGAGGTGCTGCAGCAGTGCTTTGCGGTGCCGCTGGATCTGAACAAGGTCAAGCAGCGCACCAGCGCGGATTTCCGCGCGCTGCTGGCGGTGCATGAGGCGGGCCATGGTCTTGTCTATGCGCTGCTGTTTGGCCGCACCCCGCAGGAGCTCAAGATCAATATCGCGACCTTCGAAGGCGGCTACAACAGCTTTACCGAGCTGCAGGCCACCTCGCGGCGCAATATGCTGGACATGGTCTGCGTGGGTCTGGCCGGCCGTGCGGCCGAGCGCCATGTATTCGGCCAGGAGGCCTGTACCACCGGCGCCGAGCAGGACATCCGGCAGGCCACGGCGGACGCGGCACGCTACCTGCGCCACCTGGGTTTTGGTGCGCGCCTGTCGCGCACCGATGTGGCCCAGGAGCCCGGCGACAACACCAATACCGAAGTGGCCCCTACCAATGCCGGTATCGAAGCCTTGCTGCAAGCGCAGATGCTGCGTGCGCAGGACCTGCTGGTGCAGCACAACGCCTTGCTGATGGCGATGACCGCCTTGCTGCTGCGGGAGGGCCTGATCAGCCCGGCCGCGATGGCGCAGCTGTGTGCCGCGCATGGCCAGGTGGTGCTCGCCAGTGCGGCGCAGATCCCGGATGCCGCCGAACAAAAATGGGTGTTGGAGCCCTATGCAGAGATGCTGGCCAGGCACGATCAGCGCCCCCACATGGCCTGAGTACGCCAGCATTGACGCCGATGTTTTTACGCCGCCTGCTGCAAAGCAGGCGGCGTTTTTTATGGGCGCTGGTCTGCGCTTACCGGGCCTTGGCTGGCGTGCCGGCAACCGCTGCGGCATCTGCCCCCTTGCCCGTCAACTGCCGCACCGTAAAGCCCTGCTTTTGCAGCAGCTGCAGCAGGTTGTTGTCGCCCACCATGTGCAGCATGCCCACGGCGATAAAGAGATTGGGCTGCGCGGCAATCATCGCCGGCAGCCGCTCGGCCATGCGCTGGTTGCGGGTATCGAGCAGCGCCGCTTGCATGCCCACATCGCCCAGGCATTGGCAGTCCTGCATCAGCTGCTGCAGGCCAGCGAGGTCGCCGCTTTCCCAATAGGTCGCGAGCTGCTGGGCGACCTGGCGGTTCTTGCCGCTGTCGATGTCGTTCAGCGCCTTGCGGATGTCATCGGGCGTGGCCAGCTGCGCGGGCACCCCGCCGCCGCCCAGGCCCATGGCCAGCAACTGCTCCTGCGCCGTCTCGATCGCCTGCACCGGTCTGCCGACGGCATGCGCCATCGCTGCCAGGTTCAGGTCGATGCCGTAGGCCGGGTGGTAGCCGCTGCGCGCCATGTCCTGCATGCCCAGCGCGATCAGACGGGCCAGGGTGGCGGCATTGGTGTGCCAGGTCGTCTGGTCCACGCAGGATTCGAAGGCCATGCGGCCCATGCGTGTCTGCAGCTCGGGGTTCTGGCGCATGACCAGCTTTTGCCGGTCACTGTCTTCGCGCATCGCCTCGGTCAGCGCCTTCAGGGTGGCGGGGTCCAGCGGGTCCAGCTCCAGCGCAATCGCGGGGGCTGCGCGCAGCGCTTGCGCGGTGCGCGGGCCGGGAAAGATCCAGGGCAGCTGGCCCACATGGATGCTGCCCCAGAGATAGGCGAGATCATCGCCTTTGCGCAGTTCCCACAGCACACCCCGGTCCGGGTGGGGCTTGCGCGATTCCGCCTGGTAGACCGCAGGATCTTTGGCGGCTGGCGCCGGGCACGAGGGGTTGTCCGCTGGTGCCAGCTGCGGTGCTGGCGTGGCCGAGCTTGCTGCCGGCGTGCGGGCCTGGGCGGCATGGCCGCCGGCGAGCAAGACCAGGCCCAGCAGCAGCGGTGGCAGCAGGCGCAGGCCGCGTGCGCGGCGGTGGGGGAGGGGCGAGAGGGTGGCTGAACGCTGCAAAACGGGCTCCAGATCATGGCCGCAAGGGCTTGCGGATGTGCGCGCCCTTGCAGCGATGGGACCTTAGCGCTGCGCCTGGGTATCGAACCAGCGGCGTGCCAGGCGATCCCAGAACTTGGCGCCCAGGGCGATGTTGTTGTCGTTGAAATCATAGCCCGGGTTGTGCAGTCCCACGCCAGGCTGGCCATCGGCGCCATTGCCGATCCAGCCATAGGCACCGGGCACTTCTTCGAGCATGAAGCCAAAGTCCTCGGCCGTCATGGCCGGCAGCACATCGGTGTGGGCATGGGTGGCGCCCACCATCTCGCGCATCACCTCGCCCATGAAGAGCGCTTCCTTGCGGTGGTTGGTGGTGTTGGGGTAGCCGGGTTTGATGATAACTTCGGCGCTGGCAAAGTGCGCCTCGGCGATGTGGCTGGAGACCCGGTGCAGCCCATCGATGAGGAACTGCTGCGAGGCCAGGGTCAGGTTGCGGCAGGTGCCGTAGATGCGCGCCTCATCCGGGATGATGTTCTCCACCGTACCGGATTCGATCTTGCCGACGGTCAGCACGGCCGCATCGAGCGGATCGGTGCCGCGCGAGACCAGGGTCTGCAGCTGGCCGACGATGGAGCAGGCGACAGGAATCGGGTCCACCGTGGTGTGTGGCAGTGCCGCATGGCCGCCCCGGCCGCGCACCACAATCTCAAAGCGCAGCGCGGCCGCCATGATCGGCCCCACGCGCACCCCCATCTGGCCTTGCGGCAGAGCGGGCCAGTTGTGCAGCGCAAACACGGCCTGGCAGGGAAACCGGGTAAACAGCCCGTCGTTCATCATCGCGCGGGCGCCGGCACCGCCTTCTTCGCCGGGTTGAAAGATCAGGTGCACGGTGCCGTCAAAATCACGCTGGCCGGCCAGCAGCTCGGCCGCACCCATCACCATCGTCGTGTGGCCATCGTGCCCGCAGGCATGCATGCGGCCCGGGTACTGGCTGATATGGCCGAACTGGTTGGTCTCCTGCACCGGCAGCGCGTCCATGTCGGCACGGATGCCGATGGCAGGCCCGGGGTTGCTGGCATCGCGCCCCCTGCCATGGATGCTGGCCACAATGCCGGTGGTGCCCAGGCCGCGCACCATCGGGATGCCCAGCGCCGTCAGATAGGCTGCGATCTTGTCGGCGGTGCGGTTCTCTTCGTACTTCAGCTCCGGGTGCATGTGCAGATCGCGGCGGAATGCGGTGAGCTGGTTGATATTGGGGCCTTGGTCTTTGTCGATGTACATGGCTTTATTTCCTCGGATCGCGGGCCGCAGCCGGACGGGTGCTGGCATCGATTATGCGGCTGCCGAAACGATCAATGTGAGACAGCCCTGGCAGCTATTGTCACCTCGGTTGGCCGGCTCAAAAGGCTGTTGCCCTAAGGTGTGCAGCGATATTGAATGTCTGCTGCGAATATTTTTATGGATATATAAATTTTTCTGATAAAAACTCTCAAATCAGCATTGTTGCAATGGGGTGTTTTCGGGAGGAGATATTGGCATGAAGATAAATTGGTGGAGATGTATTGGAATGAGTGCGTTGGTGCTCGGTGCATCGGGGGCATATGCGCAAAAGAGCTACGCGCCACAAAATGGCACCTGGGTGGTGAGCAGTGAGCTCGATGGCAAGCCGGGGCGTGGACTGGCGCTGGATGTGCAGTTTGGCTCGATGGTGCTGCAGCTGTATGCCTACGAGCCAGACGGCTCGCCCACTTTCTATATGGCGAGCGGTAATTTTGAGATGACCGCAGGCACCCCGTTTGTCGCGCCGCTTAAGCGTTATACATCAGGGCGTTACTTTGGCAGTGATGCACGCGACGCCCAGGAGCTTGATACAGCAGGAGAGGTAAGGGTTGATTTTGACAGTGCCACAACTGCTACCTTGACCTTGCCGGGCGAGCCGCCGCTGCGTATCCAGCGTTTTTATTTTGACAATCCACTGATCCAGCCAGGCCAGCGCGCGGTGTTTTACTTGGGCGCCATCTCGGAGCCAGAAGCAGAGCCGAGGCTCGCCACGCTGGAGATGGATGTGCAAGGCGTTGCCCATTTTCAGTATCCGCGCTTTGACCGGGAGGCCAGTGCATGGCGAGACAACCGATGGCCTTGCAAAATGGTGCCCGTGCGGCAAGCCATGGTGTGCGAGCGACTGAAGGACGATGGTGAGGTGCTGGACCGGGTGGTTCTGCAGCGCTATCTGCACGAGCTTGTTGGTGTGCTGGAGACCGAGCGTAGCAGCGAAGCTTTCAAAGGCCCCTTGCTGTATGTGCATGGCAGCGATCAGAGCCTGCAGACGCAGCCGCTTGACACTGCCGCAGCCGCTGCACCTTCGGGGCCCGTTCCAGGTGTTGTTCCCGACAGCGGCACCTGGGTCGTGACGGAAGAAAAAACGGGCCGACCTGGCCGGGGGCTCAGCATTGATGCGCAAGGCAGTCAGGTGCTGGTGCAGGTCTTCAATTACGGCAGTGATGGCAAGCCCACCTTCCACATGGGCGTTGGCCCGTACCTGCAAGCTGCGGCGTCCGTGCCCTTGAAGCAGTACCGAGGCGGCCGGTCCCTGGGCGGGCCTGCTGCTTCAGGCGTGGAGACGGGAGAGACCCAGACCCTGGGCCTGCAATTTGACAGCGCAAACAGCGGTTGGGTGCAGTTCCCAGGTGAAGCGGCCAAGCGCATTGAGCGCTTTCAATTTGGCGTGAACCATTGGTTTGTGGAGGCAGATCGCCAACCGCTGATGTACCTCCAAGGGTTATGGACCGCTGTGTCGACCCATCCCAAGCTGGCGCTGCAGTTTGAACTCCATCCTATGAACTGGCAACCGGGCAAGCAGCCGCCCACCTCGTATGACACCTGGCCCGAAGTCGGCTCCAGCGCCAGCGTCAAGTGCCGATACGAACAGACTGCCGACGGCAACGTGCGTTGCGCGGTAACTGGAAAGCGACTCGGCGTAGATCCAGAGTTGGAATACCGTTTTGCCCTCAGTTACCGGGGACGAAGCTTGGCCACGGTCTATCAGCTGCAGAGAGACAAATCACTGCTGCTGTTGGGGCAGGTGCCCTTGATACGCAGAAGCAATTCGTACACCGCTTTTGGCGTGGGCATAGGCTTGCCCAGAACTTATTGATCTGCCGATGGGCACTGACAACAAGGATTCGTATGACGCATTGGTGTAGAAAAACGCTGTTGCTGCTGGGTGCTGCGACAAGCATGTCTCTCGTCTGGGCTGGTCGTGATTTCACCCCGTTATCGGGGACCTGGGTGATCGATGCAGAACTCGATGGCAAGCCTGGACGCGGTTTGGCGATCGACGTGCAGGGCGATACCGTGGTGCTGCAGGTCTATGGCTATGAGTCCAGCGGTGAGGCCACGTTTTATATGGCGTCTGGCCCCATGGTTGGTAACGGCGCCGTGCTGTCTCTGCAGAAATTCCAGGGCGGCACCGCATTGGGTGGCCCGGTGCGCGACGCGGAGCTGGCCGCGAATATGGGCGAAGTCCAGCTGCAATTTGCCAATGGTGTGCAAGGCAGCATCCAGCTGCCGGGGGAGCCTGCCTATGCGATGCGCCGCTTTGTGTTCAACGGCCAAGGTGATATGTCAGTGCCCAATCCTTCCCAGCGCTTTGCGCTGGCAGAGCTGGGCAGCGAGAACCAGCCGCTGAACCTCTGGTTCATGGATGTTGTGCCCACTGGGCTGCTCACTCTACGCAGACCATCCCCGTTTGCAGAATGGAATTTGCAGTGCCAGCCTGCCAACGATCAAGGCACGGTGGAATGCATCTCTGAGGCATCCTCATCTACCCCGCGCATCCGCCTGAGTTATCAGCAATTTCTCTATAACGCCAGCGCCTTGCTGGAAGTTGACGGGGAGGCGGCACGCAGGCTTGTCGGTGCCTACATGCATACCCGCACGCCTGCAGGAATTCCTACTAATGGCGACAGAAACTGGTACTCGGCCTTGCAGGGTTTTGATGCAGAACAACGCCTACCGGAGCCGGGAACCTGGATCATGCGCGACGAAAAAACCGGCAAGCCCGGTCGCGGTATCAGCCTCGATGTGCAGTTTGGTCAGGCCCTGATGCAAATCTTCCATTACAGGCCCGAAGGCACCGCGACCTTTCATATGGGGTCCGGCGAATTTTCTCAATCACGCGCCAACATTGCGCTGAAAACCTACCAAGGGGGGCGCTATCTGGGTGGGCCTTGGCAGCCGGCCACGGAGGCCTCTGACGGGGGAGTCGCCGCCATCAATTTTGACCGCTTGGACAGCCGAAAGGACATGAATGAAGGCTCGATCCGCCTGGCTGGAGAGCCTTTGCGCGTGATGGAGCGCTTTGAGATGCAGCCCACGCGGCCCGCGCTGAGCAGCTTGATGGGGGACTGGGTATTCAGCCACAGCCTATCTTCAAAGCCGAAAGTGGTGGCGCTGAACGTGGTCAAGGGCGATGTGCTGACCAATGCAGCTGGAGATTTTGAATGCCGGTTCACGCCGCTGCTGACCGACACCGTGGTGGACTGCAGCAGCACACCCAGCGATGGCGCGCAGCCAGAGCGTTTCAGCTTTCCTTTCAGCTTCCAGGGGCGCAGCGCCATCAGGAACAGCTCCTATGGCATCGCCTTCCGGGTGCGTGACCGCCTGGGCAACCTCACCGGGATGGGGCCGCTGGTCAGGCCCTGACCTTGCAAGCGAGGGCCTCGCCACTGCCGCTGCAGTCTGATGCAAGCTTGGCGGTGGCGGGCCGCTTGTGTCGGCGCCCTTAACCGGCCCTGGCAGCAGAGGCCGCTGCGCCCGGATGGGACAGTCTGCGGTCCGCCAGCAAGGCCGCCACATTGAGCAGGGCCAGCACCGCGCCGGCGATGCAGGCGCCCGTCCAGCCGCCGTGGTGCCAGGCCCAGGCGCCGATGGCCGAGCCAGCCGATGCGCCGATGAAGTAGCCCGTCATATAGCAGGCATTGATGCGCGAGCGCGCTTCGGGGGCCAGCCGGTAGATGACGTTCTGGTTGCAGATATGGGTGCCTTGCAGCGCCAGCTCGATGACCAGCATGCCGGCGATGAACAGAAATACGGAGTGCTGGCTGTACCACAAGAGCGCCCAGTTGACGACCAGCAGCAGCACCGAGAAGGCGGTGGTCGGGCGCTCCAGGCCCTTGTCGACCAGCCGGCCTGCGGCATTGGCCATCAACGCACCGGCCACACCGGACAGGCCAATCAGGCCGATCGACGAATCACTCAAACCGTGCTCCGGGCCGCCGAGCATCAAGGCCATCGTAGAAAACAGCACGCTGACCGACGCAAAGGCCAGGCCCCCCAGCAAGGTGCGGGTGCGCAGGCGGGGCTGCGTGCGGATCAACGTGGCCATGCTGCCCAGCACTTGGCCATAGGGCAGGCGTGCGCCGCTATGCGCCACCTTGGGCAGCACCCGGTACAGAGCCAGCGCCACCAGCACCATCGCGACACCGCCGACCTTGTAGACCAGGCTCCAGCCCCCCACGGCCGACAGGAGACCGGCAACGGTGCGTGACAGCAGGATGCCGGTGAGCAGGCCGCTCATCACCAGGCCCACGGCGCGGCCACTCGATTCACGCGGCGCCAGGCTGGCGGCCATCGGCACCAGCACCTGGGCGGCGACCGAGAACAGGCCGGTCACCAAGGTGCCCAGCACCAGCGCGATGAAGGGCGAGGGCATCAGGCCGGCAAACCCGCTGACCAGCAGGCCCAGCGCGGCCAGCAGCATCAGGCCGACGGTCAGCTTGCGGCGCTCCAGCATATCGCCCAGCGGCACCAGAAACAGCAGGCCGATGGCATACGACACCTGGGCGCAGGTGACCAGAATGCCGGCCGTGCTCTCGCTCACCTGCAGCGCATGGGCGATGGAGTTGAGCAGCGGTTGGTTGAAGTAATTGGCCCCTGCGCACAGGCCGCAGGCGGTGGCCATCAGCAGCAGCACGGCAGGGCTGAGCGTTGTGGCGGAAGCGGCTGTGCCGGGGCGGGCGGGAGAAGTTGTTGTTCGTTGATTTTGCACAGCGTGAGTGTGCGCGCATCAGAAAAACAATGTGCGCCCTTGGTCTTGGCGCAGCGGCTATCGCGCCATTCCCGGGTCGTCGTGCAACCAGTCCGGGCTGCGCAGCAGCGCCTGCCATTGCTGCAGGCTGGGGTGAGACTGCGGCTCGGAGGTGCCCGCTGCCGGCTCTGCGTTCGGCCAGTGCAGTCCGCTGTCGATATGCAACGGCGCCTGCGTGTAGGGGTGCAGCAAGGACAGCGACCAGGCATGCAGCCACAGCCGCTGCAGGCCCAGGCGCTCGGCCCACCAGCGGTTCAGCGGCCCCTTGCCATGCGTGGCATCGCCAATGATGGGGTGGGCGATGTGCTTGAGGTGGCGGCGGATCTGGTGGCGGCGCCCGGTGAGTGGCTCGGCCTGCACCAAGGACAGCCGCGTGCCGGCAAAGCGGCCATCGTAAGCCTCGGGGTGCTCCAGCGTGGCCAGGCGCGCAAAGCGGGTCTGGGCCGGCTGGGCGGGCGCGTCTTGCGGGGCATCGTCGGGGCGCAGTGCGTGGTCCACCTCCGCATGCAGCGGCGCCCAGCCGCGCACCATGGCCAGGTAGCGCTTGTCCATCTGGTGGTTTTCAAACTGGCGGCGCGTGCGGCTGGCTGCCTCGGCATGCAGCGCCAGCAGCAGCACGCCGCAGGTGCCCTTATCGAGCCGGTGCAGCGGAAACACATGCTGGCCCATCTGGTCGCGCAGGGTCTGCACGACAAAGCGCATCTCGCCCGCATCCAGGCCCGTGCGGTGTACCAGCCATCCGGCGGGCTTGTAGATGGCCACCAGATGCTCGTCGCGCCACAACACGGGCAGGGGGCAGTCCTGGGCATGGGCATGCGCAACAGCAGGGTCGATGGCGAGAGACATGGGAGCGCGGGGAGGGGGAAGGTGGAGCGATGGTGCTGGGGTGTTCAGCTATGGATTTTATAGTGGCTGGGTTTCAAGACCGGTTTGACCACAGCCCGTACAACAGCATGCCTGCCAGCATGGCCAAGCTGAAAATCGCTGCGGAACCCAGGCCCGCCGCCGTGCCCACCAGCGCCGGGCCGGGGCAGTAGCCGGCCAGGCCCCAGCCAATGCCAAACAGCGCAGAGCCGAACAGCAGCGGGGCATCTATTGTCTGGCGCGCGGGCAATTGCATGGGCGCGCCCAGCAGGCTGCGGCTGCGCCTGCGGGCCAGTGCAAAACCGGGCAACCCCAGTGCGATTGCGCCGCCCATCACCAGCGCCAATGAAGGGTCCCAGGCGCCGGCAATATCCAGAAAACCCAGCACCTTCTGCGGATCGGCCATGCCGGACACGAGCAGGCCCAGGCCAAAGACCAGGCCTGCGAGGGCTGCCATCATGATAGTCATCGTTCTCTCCTTACAGAACATGGCGCGCCACATACACCGTCGCAAAACCGGTGGCCATGAAGACCAAGGTGGCAACCAGGGAGCGCAGCGACAGGCGCGAGAGCCCGCAAACGCCATGCCCACTGGTGCAGCCCGAGCCCAGGCGCGTGCCAAAGCCCACCAGCAGGCCGGCCAGCACCAGCAGCGGCCAAGCGGCGGGGCTGGCGGCCGCTGGCAGCGGTGCAAACCACTGGTAAAGCCAAGAGGCCGCCAGCAAGCCAAGCACAAAGGCCAGGCGCCAGGCGCCGCGCTGGGGGCGCGGTGGCAGCAGCGCGCCCACGATGCCGCTGATACCGGCAATGCGGCCGTTGAACAGCACCAGCAGCACGGCAGCCAGGCCAATCAAGGCACCGCCAGCGAGGGCGGTCAGGGGCGTAAAGGCAGACAGATCGATCGACATAGGAAGGCTTTCTGGAGACGAGGGTGAAGGCGCCGCCTCAGGCTGCCGGGCAGTACTGTGCATACAGTGTCTGCAGCAGCGCCAGCAGGCGCGCATCGGCCACCTGGTAAAAAATGTTCTTGCCCTCGCGCCGGGTGCTGACCGCGTTCTCTCGCCGCAGCACCGCCAGTTGCTGCGACAAGGTCGGTTGCTGAATGCCCAGCTGTGCCTCCATATCGCTGACGCAGCATTCGCGCTGGCTGAGGTGGCAGAGCAGCAGCAAGCGGTCTTCATTGCCGAGCAGCTTGAGGGCGGATACGGCATGCTGCGCGGCCTCGCGCATGGCCTCTGGGGAAGGGGCGGCCTTGGTATTTACAGACATGGGCAGAAGACTTGGTACAGCGGGCTTGCCGAACAGGGTGGTTTTTATTATATTAAAAGATATATTGTTTTGTGTGAATGTGTTTGACCATGCACTCTGCCACTTCTTTTGGTGTTCAGGCCTTTTTTGACGCAGTGACCGGCACCGTCAGCTATGTGCTGCACGATGCGGCCAGCCGTGAGGCCGCCGTCATCGACCCGGTCTGGGACTTTGATGCGAAGAGTGGCCGCACCAGTACCGCATCGGCCCAGCGCATTGCCGACTACCTGCAGGCCGAGCAGCTGACCTTGCGCTGGGTGCTGGAGACCCATGCCCATGCGGACCACCTGTCTGCCGCCCAGTGGCTGCGCATGCAGATGCCCGCAGGGGCAGTGCGTATTGCAGCACCGGTGGTGATTGGCCAGCGCATCACCCAAGTGCAAAAAGTGTTTGGCGGCATTTACGGCATGGAGGACTGCATTGCGCCGCAAGGCGCGGACTTTGACTGCCTGCTCAGCGATGGCGATGTGCTGGCGCTGGGCGCAAGCCGCATCCGCGCGCTGGGTGTGCCGGGCCATACGCCGGCGGACCTGGCCTATGCGGTAGAAGAGGCGGGAGAGGTGGCCGCCATTTTTGTGGGCGATACCTTGTTCATGCCCGATGTGGGCACGGCGCGTTGTGATTTCCCCGGCGGCGATGCACGTGCGCTATACCGATCCATTGGCCGGCTGCTGGCGCATCCGCCGCAAACGCGGCTGTATGTCTGCCATGACTATCCGCCAGCCGGCCGCGCTGCCGCCTGGTGCAGCACGGTGGCCGAGCAGCGTGCGCACAATATCCATGTGCACGATGGCGTGGATGAGGCGGCCTTTGTGGCGATGCGCGAGGCGCGCGATGCGACATTGGCGATGCCGCAGCTGATGCTGCCCTCGGTGCAGGTGAACATCCGCGCCGGCCGCCTGCCCGATGCCGATGCACAGGGCCGGCGTTTTCTCAAGCTGCCGGTCGATGCGCTCTGAGGGGCCAGTAACGCCCGGTCTTAGCGCCCCGCAGACTGGTGCTGCGCGTCTTCAAAGCGGTTCACCTTCCACAGGCTGGGAAAGAGCCGCGTCCACAAGGCCACCACGGCCAGCGAGCACAGGCCGCCCGCCACCGCAGCGGGCACGGCGCCCAGCAGGGCGGCGCTGCTGCCGGCGCGGAATTCGCCCAGTTCGTTGGACGAGCCGATGAACAGCATGTTGACCGCATTGACGCGGCCGCGCATGTTGTCGGGTGTGGCAAATTGCAGCAGCGAGCCGCGCACATAAACGCTGACCATGTCTGCAGCGCCAGCCACAGCCAGCGCCAGGCAGGACAGCCAGAGCCAGTGCGACAGCGAGAACACCAGGTTGGCGATGCCAAACACGGCCACCGCCAGCATCATGCGGCGGCCCACGTGGGTGCCAAAGGGGCGGCTGCTCAGGTAAAGGCCTGCACAAACTTCGCCGATGGCCATGGCGCTGCGCAGCAGGCCCAGGCCCTCGGGGCCGGTGTGCAGCACCTCATGGGCATAAATGGGCAGCAGTGCCACCACGCCGCCCAGCAGCACAGCGAACAGGTCGAGCGAGATGGTGCCCAGCACCATGGGGCGGCCAAAGATAAAGCGGATGCCCGCGCCAAAGCGCTGCCAGATCGTGTCACGTGCAGCGCCCGGCTCGGTGGCGGCCTTGGGCGCAGCATACAGCACCTTGACGCGCAGCAGCAGCCCGGTGCCGATTGCAAATGCGAGCATGCAGACGCCATAGGTCCACACCGCCCCCCCAGCCGCATACAAAAACCCACCCAGCATCGGCGCGCCAATGGCCGAGCAGCGCATCACCACGCTGTTGGTGGCGATGGCCTTGGGCAACAGCGCCATCGGCACCAATTGCGGCAACAGGCTTTGCAGCGCCGGGCCTGAGAAGGCCCGTGTGGCGCCATACAGTACCAGCACCGCATAAATGCCTGCCACCCCTGCGTTGCCATGGCCCGACAGCCACAGCAGCAGCGCGCTGCAAACGCTGCCCAGCGCCCAGCTGGTGGCCAGCACCTTCTTGCGCGGCAGCCGGTCAATCAGCTCGCCCGCAGGCAAGAGCAGCAAGAGCATGGGGATGAACTGCGCCAGGCCCACAAAGGCGAGCGCCATGGGATTGCGCGTGAGGTCATAGACCTGCCAGGCCACGACCACGGCCTGGATCTGGGTGGCGCCGACGGCGAAGACCCGCGCGATCAGAAAAGTAAGAAAGCCGCTGTGCTGGTCGCGCAGCAGCGGCGGAGGGGCAGGGTGAGTGGTCGCTGGCATGGAGTGGGGCGCAGCCTGCAGAGGTACAGCTGCTGCAACCGCTGAGTGGCTATAGGTGTTTGTGGCGCCATTCTGCCATGCCTGCCCAACTCTTATATAAGAGTTGGGCTTATCCATGCGGCAAGCAGGGCATGCCCAAAAGCGGGGCATGGCGCAAACGCCGCTGCGATGCGCGCATTGCATCAACGTGGGCGGCAAAAACCAAACCCCCAGTCACCGCTGGTGGGCGACTGGGGGTTGGAGATTTGGATTTAGCTGGAGGTTTTTAGCTGGCAATAGCTGTGAGCTGCAGTGCCTCCATCTCAGGTGAGTAAGCGAGCGCTGTCAGCAGCACCCGCTTGCCCCATCAAGGGGCCTTGGCGGTCTCGACGGTCATGTCCAGCACGTAGGCGTAGCGCGAGGCATCGGCAGGTGGGTTGGCAATGGTGTAGCGCTTCACACGCAGCACATTGCTGTAGCCGGGTTCGTGTTGGTAGCCTTCGATGTTGCCGTAGAAATGCTGCCAAGCGCCGGCCACGGTTTTGCGACCATTGCTGTCATAACGCAGCTCGCGCACCTGCAGGCATTGCACGCCCTTGGCAACGCCGTGGTTGCAAGGCTTGGTCTGGGGGCCGACTTCGTAGAACATGGTCTCACCCGCGCCACCATATTTGGTTTCGTTGGTGGGCACCGACTTCAACAGCCAGCGGCTGCCGTCGTTGAACTGCAGGGTCAGGCGCGGTGCGTTGTTGTCCTGTGTGATGCGCAGGCTTTCGGCGCGCGTGATCTGTGCGCTCACCGCTTGCTCCAGCTGCATCAGGGGTGGCTCGCAGGCCATCATCGTGCCAATCGGGTTGGTGATGCTGATCTTGTCGCCATCGAGCTGGTAGCCAGCGCCCATGACATTGCAGAGGTTGCCAATGCTCACGCGGTGCGCCGTCTTGGCATCGCCGCTGAAGCCCAGGCGCAGCACCTTCTTCGGTGCCAGTGCGGTGAAGGCAGGCAGTGCGCGGCCGGATTGGTCTTCGGCACGCTCCAGATCCCAGTGGTAGGCCTGCAGGGTTTTTTCAGCGGAGGATGCGTTCATGGCGGGTGCGGTGCTGCCTGGGGCAGGTGCCGCAGGCGTGGACGATGGGTTGCTGCTGCAGGCGGCCAGGGCCATGGCAGCCGCGGCGCTGAGGCTCATCAGTTTCCAACGTTGCATATGAAGTTTTCCTTATTAGAGGCAGCGCACTGGGCGCGCGCTGCAGTGGGTGAAAGCAAACCTTGAACGTGTTTACGATCTCAGCTTGCTATCGTAGAGGCTGCCTGCAGGCGCCGATGTAGGCCAAGCTTGTCGCTTGGCAGCCAGTCCATGCGGGCTGTCGCAGCCGTGTCTGCCTAAAACTTAGGCGCATGAAAAATATCGAAGCCAGTCAATGGGTTGCCATCTTGTCCAGAGCCTTGTCCACATGCTGACCCACAGATATCTGGGATAACCACAGGCGGGCTGTCAGGCCGTCAGGAAGAGCGCAGGGTCGACCATGCTGCGGTTGAGCATCACACCCCAGTGCAGGTGCGGGCCGGTCACCCGGCCGGTGGCGCCGACCTTGCCAATGACTTCGCCGGCTCGTACGCTCTGGCCCACGGTCACCTGGGTAGCGCTCAGGTGGCAGTACATCGTCAGAAAGCCGCCCCCGTGGTCCATCCAGATGGTGTGGCCGTTGAAGAAGTAGTCGCCCACATCGATGATCTTGCCATCGATGGGCGCCTTGACCGGCGTGCCGGTGGCCGCTGCGATGTCCATGCCGCTGTGCGGATTGCGTGACTGGCCATTGAACACCCGGCGCAGCCCGAAGGAGCTCGAGCGCCGGCCGGGCACCGGCACCGGCAGTTGCATCTGCGCGGGCAGCGGCGTGCTGAACGTGGCCATCACCGTTTGTTGGTGGTCACGTTCGCGCTCATAGCGGGCATTGTCGGCGGCAGACAGGTCGACCGTCTTGGGAGCAACCTTCAGGCGCTGCTCGCTGTATTTCTTGTCGCGCACGGTGTAGGCAATGCTGCGTGGCCCGCTGGCCGTTTGCAGCTTGATCTCTGCCGGGCCCGTGGGGGCCGACAGCGGTATGCCGACGAGCGCCGTCCACTCGATGGCATCGCCCAGCACCAGCAGCGGAATATCGCCTGCATAGGCCTGTGGCCGCTCAGCCGCAGGGCCCAGCGACAGGCGCGCCACACCCCCGGGAACGCGGGAGTCAGCGGGCCAGCCATCGGTTGCCGCAGCCTGTGCGCTGGGCAGCCAGGGCAACAGCGCCAGGCCACTGCCGGCCTGCAGCAAAAGGCGGCGCTGCAGGCGCGGTGACTCGGTAGGGCGGGCAGGTTCTGGCATGGGCATGGGTGTTGTTCTAGGTGGTGGCATGTGCTTTTAAAAGCATAGCGCGTTGTGCTTTTCCATCCTGGGCAAATGCCGCGCATAATATGCAAAATTTGGTAAACAAGAGCGCCGCTATAAGCGCCCTGGGACACGGCTGGTAGCATGCCGCTTTGCCCTTCGCACCGGGCGTGCTATACAGACGTTGGCTGACAGGCTGCACCGGCTCTATCCATTACAGTGGTGCGCTTGGGCCTGTCTCTGTCATCCAGGTCATCATGTTGTTTCGGGAGTTCGTTTCGTTCATGTTGGGCAAGCATTCAGACCTACTTTTACTTGCTGCATCCACCCGCTGCAAACTTCAACGCCCTTTGGCGGGCTGGTCGTTGGTGGCGGCACTGGCGCTTGCGGTCTCGGGTTGTGGCAGCCTCGACCGCGACACCGACAGCCATCGCTACAACGTCGTAGCCCACGAAACCTTCGGATCGTCGTCCACCTATTCGCGCCTTTTTGATGCGCCGCCCGAGCGGGCCTGCGAGGCTGCCCGCCGTGCGCTGCTGAGCCAAGGCTACCTGATCAATGTGGCCAAGGGCAAAGAGGTGGAGGGGCAAAAGAGCTTCCAGCCCGCCACGGACAACCACCAGATCATCACCATTCGCGTGGTCTGCGCAGCCGACAGCAAGGATGGCAAGGTGACCCTGGGCTTTGTGTCGGCGCTCAAGGACACCTACAACCTCAAGAAGAGCAGCAACTCTGCCAGCGTGGGAGTCGGTGCCCTGGGTTCGCTGTCGCTGCCTTTTTCTGCCGGCAACGATTCTATGGTGAAGGTGGCCAGCGAGACCGTGAGCTCAGCCACCTTCTACGACAGTTTTTTTGACCTGATCAAATCCTACCTGCGCCAGGACGATGAATTGCGCCAGCAAAGCCTGACCGGCGACGAAGAGTTCGTCGAGTAATCCGGCGCAGCGGCCCGTGTGCCGCGTCGCCAAAGCAGCAAAAAGGACAAGCCCGCCATCGTGGAACATGGCGGGCTTGTCTTTTTGCAGGGGCCATTGCTGGCCTCGCTGATTTTCGCCGTTTGCCGTCGCTCAGGGCATCGCGGACAGCAGGCTCATCATGCCGTTCTGGTCCAGCGGCTTGCCATTGGCTTGCAGCTTGCCATCGGTCCATTGCAGCTCGCTGGCCATGCGGTCCTTGTTGTCCACCAACAAGCCCGCGTCCACCAGGCCGGCCAGGCGCGCGTCCACATCCTGCTGCACGGCGCTGTCGATCTGCTTGTCATCGATGTCGTCCGAGCCTTCGTTCTCCAGCACATAGGTCTCGCGCACCTTGCTGGCGTAGAGCGACTGCAGCACGGGCTTGGGCATGTCCAGGCGCAGCAGCGCCTTGAAGTCGGTCATCGGGTTGAGCGGCTTGGCGGCATCGCCCTGGTAGGACAGCGATGCGGCCACCTCGGCCGTGCCTTCGGCGGTGCGCCAGCTGATGCGCTTGACCTCCAGCTCGGGCTTGCGGGCCAGCAGCTGCTGCATGCCCTGCATCAGCAGCATCTGCATGGCTTGGGGATCTCCCTGAATCTTCTGCGACTCCTTGGTGAACTGGTTCAGCCAGCCGGCATCGAGGTTGTGCAGGCCCAGGTCCATCACCATGTCGTCGATCTTGTGGTCCTTCTGCACAAAGGACTTGATCGATGTGTTGATGGTGGTGTTGACCACCTCGCCTTGCAGCTGGGTGTCTGCGGCCAGCTTCAGGTCGGCAAGCTCGGCCGGGCCTTCGCCGCTCTTGGGGGTGAGCTTGAGGCTGGCCAACGCCCATTCGATGCTGCCCACCATGAACTCCTGGCCCTTGGGCTGGTGCATGTCAAAGCGCATGGTGTTGCCGCTCATCAGCATATCGGCGGTCTGGCCGTCATCTTCTTCACCGGGCTTGGGCTGTACCAGCAGGCTGGGCATCGATGCATCGCCCTTGATGCGGCTGAAATCGGAGGACATCTCGAAATCGGACTTGAAGCCGCCAAATGCGAGCTTGTCACCACCGAATTCGCCATTGAAGGCGGGCGAGGTCACCTCGTTCTGGGTGCTCTTGGACCAGCCCACCTTGCTCTTCCAGACCAGCGGTGCCTTGTCCTTGAAGGCCACCACCCACTCAGGCGGGGCATCGGGATTGATCGCAAAGGTGGAGACGATTTCGGCCAGGTGCGCAATCGGGAGCGGGCCGTGGCTGATGTCATGCTGGGCGGTGAACTGCAGCTTTTCTTCGCCGGTATCCACCGTCCACAAGGTGTGGGCGGTCGATGAGAAGATGCCCTTCTGGTAATCCTGCACCTGCACCAGCAGCGGCGGCTTGCTCCACTCCTGGGCGGCGGTGGCAAAGCCCTCTTCGATACGGTTGCCCACCAGGTAGCCGGTGGTGGCTCCGCCCGCGGCCAGCACGGCCACGGCTGCGGCAATGCCGATGCCTAGTTTTTTCATGTATTTCCCCTCTGCGGTTTGAAACTGTGTTGGCACAGCTTGTGTAGTGCTTGGATGCTGCGTCTTGCGTGGAGCCCGCATTGTAGAGGGCGGCTCGCAACCCCGGCAATGCACAGCCCGCAGCCAATGTGACCAGGTGTAGCGATCCTTGATGACCAGACACCCCAACGGGCCGCAAGCGGCCCGTTGTCCATCCCATGCGGCCCGCTTACTGGCCCATCACAATGCCCTCGCGGCGTGGGTCAGCACCACCAAACCACCAGGACTTGCCATGGGCTTCGCCCCGCGAGATGGCCTGCAGGCCGCTGGTCAGGTTCTGCTCCTTGACTTCGGCACCACGGTTCTGCAGGGCCTGCACGGTGGCAGCGGGGAAGCGCTTTTCCTCCAGCACCGTGGGGCCGTTGAGGCTGCCGAAGTTGGGCAGGTTGATGGCTTGCTGCGGCATCAAGCCCCAGTTGAGCATGCCGTACAAGGTCTTGGTGGTGTAGTGGATGATCCAGGCGCCGCCTGGGCTGCCCGCGCTGATCACCAGACGGTCGGTGGCCTTGTCGAACACCAGGGTGGGCGCCATCGACGAGCGCGGGCGCTTGCCGGGCTCGACCCGGTTGGCGATGGGCTGTCCTTGCGCATCTCGCGGTGCCAGGCTGAAATCGGTCAGCTCGTTGTTAAGCAGGAAGCCGCCGGCCAGGCCCCGCCCGGTGTTGACCATCTGGCGCGAGCCGAACTGGTCTTCGATGGTCGTGGTCATCGCGATGGCGTTGCCGTAGCGGTCCACGATGCTGATGTGGCTGGTGCCGTATTCCTGCTGGTAGGGCTGGCTGGCATAGGCCAGCTGAACGCTGCCTGGCCGCCCGGGCTGGGCTTGCTGCATGCTGCGCGCGCCAATCAGCCCGGCGCGTTGGGCCAGGTAGTCCGGGCGCAGCATGCTGGACCAGTCACCGGCGGGTGCGCCGACGAAGGCCGGGTCGGCAACGTACTGGTTGCGGTCGGCAAAGGCCAGGCGCGAGGCCTCGGCATAGAGGTGCAGCCAGTCGGCACTGGGCAGGCCGTCGGCGTCCAGGCCCATTTGCCCGGCCGGCGTGTTGGCCATGATGCCCAGGATCTGCGCCACCGCGATGCCGCCCGAGCTGGGGGGCGGAAAGCCGCACAGCCGGTAGCTGCGGGTGGATGCGGGCTGGCTGGCCGGGGCGCCAGCGGCACTGGGCGAGTAATCGCTGCACAGCGCCTGGCGCTTGACGGGCTGGTAGGCGGCCAGATCGGCCAGGCTGAGCTTGCCGGGATTGGTGGCATGGCCTTGCACCTTGCGCACGATGGCTTCGGCCACCGGCCCTTCCAGCAAGGCCTTGGAGCCGTGCTGGGCGATATCGCGCAGCACCGCGGCGTACTCGGGGTTCTTCAGCAGATGGCCTACGGGCCAGGGCTTGCCATGGGCATCCAGAAAATAGCCGCTGGCCACCGGGTCCTGGCCCAGAAACTTTTCCTGCGCAGTCAGCGCGTTGAGCCGTGCGCTGACCTTGAAGCCATCGGTAGCAAGGCGGATGGCGGGCTCGAACAGGCTCGCCCAGGGCAGCTTGCCATGCTCCTTGTGCGCCATCTCCAGCATGCGGATGGCGCCGGGCACGCCGACCGAGCGGCCGCCCACGACGGCGTCGTGGAAGGCCATGGGCTTGCCATCGCGCATGAACAGGTTCTCATCGGCCGCCATCGGTGCGACCTCGCGGCCGTCATAGGCTTCGACCTGGCTGCCTTGTGCATGCAGCAAGAAGGCACCACCACCGATGCCGCTCGACTGGGGCTCGACCAGGCCCAGCACCAGTTGCACGGCAATGGCTGCATCGATCGCCGAGCCCCCGGCCTTCAGCACCTGGTAGCCGGCATCGGTGGCCAAGGGGTTGGCAGCAGCTACCGCATACTGCTCGGTGGCCCAGCCGGGCTTATCGGTCCAGCCGGAGCTGCCTTCGGGCTGGTCAGACGCGGACGGGGGCTGGTATTGCAACTGGGGCTGGCTGCTGCAGGCGGCCAACAGGGCTGCCGTTGCCACTGCTGCCAGAGACAGCGACCAGCGGCTGGCCGTCGTGCGGGTTGGCAGTAGATGCGGGCGGTGGGTGCGTGACCCCGGGGACAGTCGTGGCATGGCGATCTCCTTGTTGTGGCGGCAATGTCTGGCATGCTAACCGCTTTGCCGCCGCAGGCGTAGCGGACAGAGGGGCTGGGACGTTGCAGAATGTTGGCCGCCTAGGACTACAGGATCAGGCCCATTGGGGCCCAGCCACCTGGTCCTCCACCACAAAGCGGGCCAAGGTGTGTGCGCCGCTGTTCGCGTACTGCGGCTGGTCAATGACGCGCAACTGGGTGGTCCAGAGTTTGGGGGTGATATCGCAGAGCCCATAGCCGCGTTCATCGCAGCGGGCCAGCAAGACATGGGGGTTGCGGGCCACGATGGCGTCGACCCGGGCCTGGGTGGTGCCGGAGTGCGAGCTGATCGAGGTGCCACAGAATTCGCTGGCCAGCACGCGCTCTGGGGTGGCGCTCTCCAGGTCCTGGATGCGGCAGACATAGTTCTGGTGGATGTCGCCCCCCAGCAGCACGGTGTTGCGCAGCTGCGCCTCAGCCACCGCACGCAGCAGCCGTTGGCGTGCGGCGGGGTAGCCATCCCAGGTATCGGCGCTGCTGCGGCCGCTGGCAAAGTTACGCGCGGCAAACAGGGTTTGTTGGCAGATAACGCTCCAGCGCCGGCTCTGGGGCTTGTCCGCGCGGTTGCCCGCCAGCTGCGCCGCCAGCCAGCGCTCTTGCTCCCAGCCCAGAAAGCTGCGGCTGTTGCGGGCCAGATCGGCGCAGTCTGCGGCCTTGACCGAGGCCGGACTTTTTTCTGTCGCTGCGCGGCAGGCCTGGGCATCGCGGTACTGGCGTGCATCGAGCACCCACATATCGGCCAACGCGCCCCAGCTTTGCTGGCGGTACAGCGGCGTGTGGGCAGGGGGCAGGGCCAGGCCCGCCTGTTTGCAGGCCACCGATGCGCGCAGCGGCATGTTCTCGTAAAACGCCTGGTAGGCCGCCATGCGCTTGGCGGCAAAGGCCTGGATTTGGCCGACGCCATAGTCGCCCACATAGTTGTCTTCGACCTCGTGGTCGTCCCAGGTCACGAGCCAGGGGCAGTGGGCATGCATGGCCTGCAGATCCGGATCGCTCTTGTGCAGCGCATAGCGGTCGCGGTAATCCTGCAGTGTTGCGGCATGGACAAGCGGCTGCAGCCGCGCGAGATGGCTGCTTTTTTGCTTGGCCGCAGACGCGGGCGAGGCATATTCGTAGATGTAATCGCCGAGAAAGACCACCAGATCGGGATCGTCCTCGCGGGCATGGCGCCAGGCGGCGTAGTAGCCATGTTCCCAGCGCTGGCAGGAGGCATAGACCAAGCGCAGCTGCGCCACCGCAGCACCGGCAGCCGGCGCAGTGCGGGTGCGGCCGGTGGCACTGGTCTGGCCCTGGCAGTGAAAGCGGTAGTAGTACCAGCGGCCGGCCTCCAGGCCCTGGGCCAGCACATGCACGCTGTGGCCGCCGTCTGGGCTGGCCATGGCCTCGCCCTGGCGCAGGATCTGGCGGAACTGCGCATCATGGGCCAATTCCCAGTGCACCTCCATCGGGCGCAGCAGGGGTGTGCTGGCACTGGGCAGCAGCCGCGTCCACAGCACCACGCTGCTGGCATCGGGCTCGCCACTGGCCACGCCCAGGCCAAACAGCTGCTCCGAGACCGGCCAAGGCGCCATGGGCAGCGGGGCGTTGCTGCCTGCTTGCGCGATGGCCGGCAGCTGGGCGGCCAGGCCCAAGGCGCCCAGGCCTTGCAGCCATTGGCGTCGGTTGGGGTGCTGGGCCAGGTCTGGGTGCCCATCTTGGGTCGGGTGGCCGGGTGGTGGTTGCTGCAGCATAAGGTGACGGTTGGTAGCGCAGCATAGCGCTGGCGCCGATCCGCAGCAGGCTGCACAGGTACCTCGGGGACATCAGTGCAGCGTGGGGAATGGCCGGCATAAAAAAACGCTCCTCGAGGGAGCGTTTGTTGGTTTAGCTTCTAACTGCCTGGGGCAGATGGGCCATCCGGGTGGTTCAGCCGGCGCTTATTCGTCGTTGTTCTTGGGGCTGGCGGTCGAGGTCAGGATGTTGCTGGGGTCGTCCACCGATTCGCGCAAGGCCTTGCCGGGCTTGAAATGGGTGACGCGCTTGGCGGGCACCTGCACGGCTTCGCCGCTGCGTGGGTTGCGGCCCAGGCGGGGTTGGCGGTGGGTGATGGTGAAGCTGCCAAAGCCACGGATCTCGATGCGTTGTCCGCGTACCAGCGAGTCTTCGATGGCCTCCAGAATCGTTTTGACGGCCTGCTCCGCATCCCGCTGTGTCAGCTGGTGGAAGCGAGCGGCAAGCTCTTCAATCAGATCGGATCGGGTCATACGAATGTGGAATCTTCGTGAATCAAATAGTCAAAGCGTTGGTGGGCGCACTGGGCGCCCACCTTGTCTGCAAGCTACCGACTATACCAAGGCTGGCAAGGCATGGGTCGGTAGCGGCGCCGTCAATTACTTGTCGGCGTCCAGCTTGGCGCGCAGCAGTGCGCCCAGGCTGGTGGTACCTGCATTTTCCTTGGACGATTGCTGCGACAGCGAAGCCATGGTTTCTTGCTGTTCAGCGTGGTCCTTCTGCTTGATGGACAGGGAGATGCTGCGGCTCTTGCGATCCACATTGGTCACCACGGCGGTCACTTCATCGCCTTCCTTGAGCACGGAACGTGCGTCTTCCACGCGGTCCACCGAGATTTCGGAGGCACGCAGGTAGCCGACGATGTCGTCGCCCAGGTCGATTTCAGCGCCCTTGGCATCCACAGACTTGACCTTGCCGGTCACGATCTGGCCCTTGTCGTTCACGGTAGCGAACGTGGTGAATGCATCGCTGTCGAGCTGCTTGATGCCCAACGAGATACGCTCACGGTCCACGTCCACGGCCAGCACGATGGCTTCCACTTCCTGGCCCTTCTTGTAGTTACGAACCGCGGCTTCGCCGGTTTCGTTCCACGACAGGTCAGACAGGTGCACCAGACCGTCGATGCCGGAGGCCAGGCCCACGAACACGCCGAAGTCGGTGATCGACTTGATCGGGCCCTTGACGCGGTCACCGCGCTTGGTGTTCTGCGCGAATTCCTGCCATGGGTTGGCCTTGCACTGCTTCATGCCCAGGGAGATACGACGCTTGTCTTCGTCGATTTCCAGAACCATGACTTCGACTTCGTCGCCCAGGGTCACGAGCTTGGAAGGAGCAACGTTCTTGTTGGTCCAGTCCATTTCGGACACGTGCACCAGACCTTCGATGCCTGGTTCCAGTTCCACGAACGCGCCGTAGTCGGCAATGTTGGTGACCTTGCCGAACAGACGGGTGCTCGATGGATAACGGCGCGACACGCCCATCCATGGATCGTCGCCCATTTGCTTCAGACCCAGCGAGACACGGTTCTTTTCGGTGTCGAACTTCAGGATCTTGGCGGTGATTTCCTGGCCAGCGGTCACCACTTCGGATGGGTGACGCACGCGGCGCCATGCCATGTCGGTGATGTGCAGCAGGCCGTCGATACCGCCCAGGTCCACGAACGCACCGTATTCGGTGATGTTCTTGACCACGCCTTGAACGATGGAGCCTTCCTTCAAGGTTTCCATCAGCTTGGCGCGCTCTTCGCCCATCGAGGCTTCCACCACAGCGCGGCGGCTCAGCACCACGTTGTTGCGCTTGCGGTCGAGCTTGATGACCTTGAATTCCAGGGTCTTGTTTTCGTAAGGGGTCAGGTCCTTGATCGGACGGGTGTCGATCAGCGAGCCTGGCAGGAAGGCGCGGATGCCGTTGACCAGAACGGTCAGACCGCCCTTGACCTTGCCGGAGGTGGTGCCGGTCACGAATTCGCCCGATTCCAGCGCCTTTTCCAGGGCCAGCCAGGAAGCCAGACGCTTGGCGGTGTCGCGCGACAGGATGGTGTCGCCGTAGCCGTTTTCGATGGAACCGATGGCCACGGACACGAAGTCGCCCACTTGGACTTCGATTTCGCCCTGGTCGTTCTTGAATTCGTCGATTGGCACATAGGCTTCGGACTTCAAGCCGGCGTTCACCACCACGAAGTTGTGCTCAACGCGCACGACTTCAGCAGTGATCACTTCGCCAGGACGCATTTCGGTGCGTGTCAACGACTCTTCAAAAAGGGCGGCAAAAGATTCAGACATGTATTTCCTTAGACACGGGCAGGTTTCCGGCAGCACCATTGCTGACGTTTTTAAGGCTGGCCGTGCAGGTTGTGTGGTTGTGACACCACGGGGTTCAAAGTTAAACAACCCGGCAACCCATGGCGGCTAGATCCACCAGTAGAAGGCTGCAGGGGCGGGTAACACCGGCGCCAAAGGCAGGTGCGAGGCGCGCGGAGCGCTTCAGGCCTGTTCTTTGCCAAACGGCTGTCGCTTTTCCCACCAGGACAGCACCTGAGCGACCGCGTTGTCCACGCTCATCTCGGAGTTGTCCAGCAAGAATGCATCCTGCGCTGCATGCAAGGGGGCGGTGGCGCGGTTCATGTCGCGCGCATCGCGGGCCTCCAAGTCAGCACGAAGGTCGGCTATTGTAGCCGGTATTCCTTTTTCAATCAACTGTTTATGGCGGCGCTCGGCGCGCTTGGCTGCACTGGCCGTCAGGTAGACCTTCAAAGGGGCCAGCGGGAAAATCACGGTGCCCATGTCGCGCCCATCGGCCACCAGGCCCGGCAGCTGGCGAAAATCGTGCTGGGCCTGTACCAGCGCCTGGCGCACGGCGGGCAGCGCGGAGACCAGGGAGGCGTTGGTGCCCGCTTCTTCACTGCGGATGGCCAGGCTGATGTCCTCGCCATCGAGGCGCACGCGCTGGTCGGCGCCGAACTGGATATCCATCTGCGAAATCAACGCGGCAATCTGGCTGGCATGCTCGGCATCGATCGGAATGCCGGCGCGCAGGGCCGCCAGCCCGGTGATGCGGTAGAGCGCGCCCGAGTCGAGCAGGTGGTAGCCCAGCTGCTGTGCCACGGCCGAGGCCACCGTGCCCTTGCCCGAGGCGCTGGGCCCGTCGATGCAGATCACCGGGACCGAGCCGGGCACGGCGCGCACGGCCGAGAACATGGCCTCGAAGTAACCGGGGAACGTCTTGGCCACGCACTTGGGGTCTTCAATGCGCACCGGCAGGCCGGCCGGGTTGAAGGCGGCCAGCGAGAAGCACATGGCCACGCGGTGGTCGTCATAGGTGTGGATGCTGGCGGGCTTCCAGGCCTCGCGGTTGGCCGGCGGCGTGATGCGCAGATAATCGGCGCCTTCTTCGACCACGGCGCCGAGCTTGCGCAGCTCGATGGCCATCGCCGCCAGACGGTCGGTTTCCTTGACGCGCCAGCTGGCAATATTGCGCAAGGTGGTGGTGCCGTTGGCATACAGCGCCATTGCCGCCAAGGTCATCGCCGCATCGGGGATGTGGTTGCAGTCCATGTCGATGGCCTGCAGCGGCCAGGCACCCCGGCGGATCTCCAGCCAGTTGGGGCCGCTGGTGATGGCAGCGCCCATCGCGCGCGCGGCATCGACAAAGCGGATATCGCCCTGGATGGATTGCGCGCCCACGCCCATGACCTTGACGACACGGTCCACCGTGGAGGTGCCGCCCTGCGCATTGGGCTTGCTGCCCTTGCTGGCAGCAATGGCGCCCAGCGCGATGAAGTAGCTGGCCGACGAGGCATCGGCCTCGACATGGATCTCGTGCGGGGACTGGTAACGGCTGCCGGCCAGCACGGTAAAGCGCTGCCACTGCTCGTTCTTGATCTGGATGCCAAAGCGCTTGAGCAGCTCCAGGGTGATGTGGATATAGGGCTTGGAGATCAGCTCGCCGGCCACTTCAATGACGATGTCCTGGCGCGTGGCCACCAAGGGCAGTGCCATCAGCAGCGCGGTGAGGAACTGGCTGGAGACATCGCCGCGCACGGTGATGGGTGTGTTCAGCTGCAGCTGCGCGGCCGTCACCGGCTGGATGCGCAGCGGCGGAAAGCCGTCGTTACCCAGGTAGTCGATCTGGCAGCCGAGCTGGCGCAGCGCATCGACCAGGTCGCCGATGGGGCGCTCGTGCATGCGGGGCACGCCGCTCATCTCGAAGTGGCCGCCCAACAGGGCCAGCGCAGCGGTCAGCGGCCGCATGGCCGTGCCGGCATTGCCCAGGAACAGCGCGGTGCTGCGGGCTGCCAGCGCGGGCGCCAGCTGGCCGGCAATGCCGGTGATGTGGTAGCTGTTGAGGTGGGCCGGATCGGTGCTGCGCACCACGGCGCAGCCCAGTTGCTCCAGCGCGCGCAGCATCACCTGGGTGTCGTCGGAGTCCAGCAGGTCATGGATGGTGGTCGTGCCCGCGCTCAATGCGGCCAATAGCAGCACCCGGTTGGAGATGCTCTTGGAGCCGGGCAGCTGCACTTCACCATGGGCGCTTTGCAAGGCGGGGATATCGAGAAATGCAGTGGAGAACATGGCGGGCTCTGCGGTGGGATGGTGGCGCCTGGCCTGCAGTGCAGGCGGCGCGGTGTCACAAAAAGAAGGTGGCGCTACCTGTGTCCTCAGGCAGCGCCACTGGCTATTATCGGTCCACCGGCTGCGCCGGCAACTTTGGTAGGCGGATCAGACGGTGGTTTTGTGCTTGGAGAGCGACTCGGGGGTGTAGAGCTTGCCTTGCTTCCACTGGGCGCGCGTGCTGCTGGCTTCGCGCAGCAGCTGCTCGAGTGCGGGCTGATCGTCGGTCAGCAATGCCGCTTCGTAGCTGCCCAGCATATGCTGCAGCGACTGGATCTGCTTGAGGATCTCGCTGCGATTGGCCAGGAAGATGTCGCGCCACATCTGCGGCTCGGCCGCAGCAATGCGGGTGAAATCGCGAAAACCCGGTCCGGCCAGCGACAGCATGCGGTGCGCACCGTCTTGCGACAGCAGCGAGTTGATGTAGGCCATGGCCACCAGATGCGGCGCATGGCTGCTGGCGGCCAGCGCTGCATCATGCTGCTCGGGCGCCATGCTGGTGACATGGCTGCCAATCGCTTTCCAGATGGCTTCGGCCTGGCGCAGCTGGGCTACCTTGGTCAACTCGGTCGGGGTGAGCACCACCTGGGCATCGCGGTAGAGGTTGACATCGGCATGGTCGACGCCAAACACTTCCTTGCCGGTAATGGGGTGGGCCGGCACAAAGCAACCAAAGCGGTCGCGCAGCGCACGGCGCGCGGCTGCCACGACATCCATCTTGGTGGAGCCGACATCCATCACCAGCGTGTCGGGGTTGATCAGGTGCTTGATATTGGCCAGCGTGGATTCGGTCGATGCGACCGGGATGGCCAGCAGCACCAGATCGGCGCCCGAGACGGCCTGCAGCGCCGAGCTGGCTTCTTCATCGATGACGCCCATCTGGCGCGCACGGCTGGTGGTGGATGGCGACTTGCTGTAGCCGACAATGCGTTTGACCAGCCCGGCCCGCTTGGCTGCGAGGGCAAATGAGCCGCCCATCAGCCCGCAGCCGATCAGCGCCATATGTTCAAACTTTTTCACCGGTTCAACTCCCGACAGGGTAGGCGCCGAGCACCTTGTAGAACGCGCACAGCGCGCGCAGCTCTTCCAGGGCCTTGGCCACATGGGGCTGCGACGGGTGGCCGTCCAGATCAATATAGAAATAGTATTCCCACTGGCCCGTACGGGCCGGGCGGGATTCAAAGCGCGTCATCGACACGCCGTGCTTGCTCAGCGGCATCAGCAGCTCATGCACGGCGCCTGGGCGGTTGGGCACCGAGACGACCAGGCTGGTGCAGTCCTTGCCACTGGCCTCAGGCGTGGCCAAGGTGTGGGGCAGGCAGATGATCGCAAAACGCGTGCGGTTGTAGGCGTCATCCTGGATCGCGTGGCTGATGATGTGCAGGCCGTATTGCTGGGCGGCACGCTCGCTGGCGATGCCGGCAATGTTGGGGTGCAGCGCCGCCAGGCGCGCGCCTTCGGCATTGCTCTCTACCGGGCGGCGCTCGGCATGGGGCAGGTGCTTGGACAGCCAGCCCTGGCACTGAGCCAGCGCCTGGGGGTGCGCGGCCACGACCTCGATGCCATCGAGCGAGTTGGTCGTGCGCATCAGGTTGTGGCGGATCAGCAGGCTCACCTCGCCCACGACGTGGCAGGGTGTATGCAGAAACATGTCCAGCGAACGGGTGACCACGCCTTCGTTCGAGTTCTCCACACCGACGACGCCAAACTGCGCACTGCCGGCGGCAGTGGAGTGGAAGACCTCTTCAAAACTGTTGCAGTACTTGATATCGGCGGCACCGCCGAAGTACTGGATCGCTGCCTCTTCACAGAAGGTGCCCGCCGGGCCCAGGATGGCCACACGCTGGGGTGATTCCAGCGCCAGGCAGGCGGACATGATCTCGCGCCAGATGGCCGAGACATGGGCCGCCTTCAGTGGGCCGGGGTTGGCGTTCTCGATCTTCTGGATGACCTGGGCGACCCGGTCCGGGCGGAAGAAGGGCGTGCCTTCGCGTTTTTTCAGCTCGCCCACCCGTTCGGCGACCAGTGCGCGTTGGTTCAGCAGGGTCAGCAGTTGCGTGTCGAGGTTGTCGATCTGGACGCGCAGCGCGGCGAGTTCAGGGGACGCTTGGGGTGAAGTGCTCATGGTGGCCTGGGTGTGCAGTGCGGGCAGCGCCTCAGAAGGCTGCCAACCAGTAAGGATAACGTAAGAGTGTTTCCCGGTACAAACCGGGGACGCTGGGGATCAGCCTTGTTTTTCAAAACTCTGCATGTAGTCCACCAGCGCCTGCACGCCGGCCAGTGGCATGGCGTTGTAGATGCTGGCGCGCATGCCGCCCACGGACTTGTGGCCCTTGAGCTGCAGCAGACCGCGCGCCTTGGCGCCATCCAGGAAAGCCTGGTTGCGCGATTCGTCCTTGAGGAAGAAGGGCACATTCATGCGCGAGCGGCAGTCACGTGCGACGCGGTTCTCGTAGAGTTGCGAGCCATCGATGGCCTGGTAGAGCAGCTCGGCCTTGGCGGTGTTGCGGGCCTCCAGCGCGGCAACGCCGCTGGCGCCGCCTTCCTGCTGGCGCAAGATCCATTCAAAGGTCAGGCCGGCGATGTAGATGCCCCAGGTCGGCGGCGTGTTGTACATCGATTGGTTGTCTGCCACCAGGCGGTAGTTGAACGCGCTGGGGCACATGGCCATCGCGTGGCCGAGCAGGTCATCGCGCACGACGACCATGGTCAGGCCTGCCGGGCCCAGGTTCTTCTGCGCACCACCAAAGGCCAGGCCCACGCGGCTCCAGTCCACCGTGCGCGACGCCACATGCGACGAGAAGTCGATCACCAGCGGAGCCTGGCAGCCCAGGCTGGCCAGGTCGGGCAGCTGCTGGAACTCCACGCCATTGATGGTCTCGTTGCTGCAGATGTGCACATAGCGCGCATCGCTGCGCAGCTTCCAGCTGGCGGGGGCCGGGATATGGGTAAAGCCCTGGGCTTCGTCGGTCGCAGCCACGGCGGCGTTGCAGAACTTGGCCGCTTCCTTGGTCGACTTCTGGCTCCAGCTGCCGGTGACGACAAAATCGACCGCGCCGCCTTGCGACAGATTCAGCGGCACGATGGCGTTTTCCGCCAGGCCACCGCCTTGCATGAACAGGATGTGGAAGTTCTGCGGCACTGCCAACAGCTGGCGGAAGTCGGCCTCGGCCTTCTCGCAGATCGAGATGAACTCCTTGCCCCGGTGGCTCATCTCCATGACGCTCATGCCACTGCCGCGCCAGTCCAGCATCTCGCTGGCTGCTTGCTGCAGCACGTCTTCAGGGATGGCGGCCGGACCGGCCGAGAAGTTATAGGGGCGTTGCATGGAAGGCCTCGTTGGCTCGCGCAGCGAGCAGTGATAGCTATGAAAAAAGGAGCAAAAATGGGCAGGAAAAAGCCATGTCGCAACATGGCTTTTTCGGTGGGGGCTCAGGAGCCGTCTGCGGGGTTCTGGGCGTCGTTGCCGTCCGCCGCTTCTGCACCATCGGCAGCTTCGGCGTTTTCGTCAGCCTGTGCATCGTTCTCCACGATGCGCTGCAGGCCGCTCAGCTTGGCACCGGCGTCCAGCCCGATCAGGGTGACGCCCTGCGTGGCGCGGCCCATCTCGCGGATCTCGGCCACCCGGGTGCGCACCAGCACGCCGGTGTCGGTGATCAGCATGATCTGGTCATCCGGGCTCACCAGGGTGGCAGCCACGACCTTGCCGTTGCGCTCCGACTGCTGGATCGCAATCATGCCCTTGGTGCCTCGGCCGTGGCGCGTGTACTCGGCGATCGAGGTGCGCTTGCCGTAACCGTTTTCGGTGGCAGTCAGCACGCTGTGCAGCGTCTCTCGCGGCATCTCGCCCAGTGCCGCAATGGCGGCGAGGTCAGCCGCTTCCAGCGCAGCGCGTGCCTCGTCGATCTGCTTGCGCAGTGCTTCGATATCGGCGGCCGGGGCCTGAGCGTCCTGCAGCTCCTTGTCGCGGATCTGCAGATTGTCCAGCGCATCCTTGGCCTTGCGAGCCTCGACTTCTGCAGGGTGCTGCTCTGCGACCAGCATCGCGATCAGGTTCTGGTTCTCGTCGATGTTCATGCCGCGCACCCCACGGGCATTGCGGCCCATCGGGCGGACATCGTTTTCATCAAAGCGCACGGCCTTGCCGCCGTCGCTGAACAGCATCACGTCATGCCGGCCTTCGGTCAGTGCCGCGCCGATCAGCACGTCGCCGTCATCGAGGCCCACGGCAATGATGCCGGCCTTGCGCGGGTTGCTGAATTCGTCGAGCGAGGTCTTCTTGACGGTACCCATGCGGGTGGCCATGAAGACATAGTGATCGGCCGGGAAGCTGCGGTACTCGCCGGTCAGCGGCAGCACCACGTTGATCTTCTCGTCGTCCTGCAGCGGGAACATGTTGACGATGGGGCGGCCACGCGAGCCGCGCGAGCCGGCAGGCACTTCCCAGACCTTGAGCCAGTACAGGCGACCGCGGTTGGAGAAGCACAGCAGGTAGTCATGCGTGTTGGCGATGAAGAGCTGGTCGATCCAGTCGTCTTCCTTCGTCGCCGTGGCCTGCTTGCCGCGCCCGCCGCGCTTTTGCGAGCGGTATTCGCTCAGCGGCTGGCTCTTGATATAGCCGGTATGCGACAGGGTCACCACCATGTCGGTCGGGGTGATCAGGTCTTCGGTCGACAGGTCTTGCGCGCTGTATTCCACCTGGCTGCGGCGTGCGCCCAGCTTGGTCTGGCCGAACTCGGTCTTCAGGGCCACCAGCTCTTCGCCGATGATGGTCGAGACACGTTCGGGCTTGGCCAGGATGTCGAGCAGGTCTTCGATGACCGCCATGATGTCCTTGTACTCGGCGACGATCTTGTCCTGCTCCAGGCCGGTCAGGCGCTGCAGACGCATCTGCAGAATTTCCTGCGCCTGCGTCTCGGACAGGCGGTAGAGCCCGTCCTGCTGCATGCCGAATTCCACTTCCAGGCCTTCCGGGCGGTAGTCGTCGGCATTGACGACACCGCCGTCGGTGCGCGTGCGGGTGAGCATCTCGCGCACCAGCTTGCTGTCCCAGCTCTTGGCCATCAGCTCGGCCTTGGCCACCGGTGGGGTGGGGGCGTTGCGGATGATGGCGATGAAGTCGTCGATATTGGCCAGGGCAACGGCCAGGCCTTCGAGTACATGGCCACGGTCGCGTGCCTTGCGCAGCTCATAGACGGTACGGCGCGTCACCACTTCGCGGCGGTGTTCCAGGAAGACCTTGATCAGGTCCTTCAGGTTGCACAGCTTGGGCTGGCCATTGACCAGGGCCACCATGTTCATGCCGAAGGTGTCCTGCAGCTGGGTCTGCTTGTACAGGTTGTTGAGCACCACCTCAGGTACTTCACCGCGCTTGAGCTCGATCACCAGGCGCATGCCGGACTTGTCCGATTCGTCCTGGATATGGCTGATGCCTTCGATCTTCTTCTCGTGCACCAGCTCGGCCATGCGCTCCTGCAAGGTCTTCTTGTTGACCTGGTAGGGCAGTTCGTCAACGATGATCGACTGGCGCTGGCCCTTGTCAATATCTTCAAAGTGCACCTTGGCGCGCATCACCACCTTGCCCCGGCCGGTGCGGTAGCCTTCCTTGACGCCATTGATGCCGTAGATGATGCCGGCCGTCGGAAAGTCGGGCGCAGGCACGATTTCCATCAGGTCATCGACCGTGGCATCGCTGTGGTGCAGCAGATGCAGGCAGGCATCCACCACTTCATTGAGGTTGTGCGGAGGAATATTGGTGGCCATACCCACCGCAATACCGGCCGATCCATTGATCAGCAGATTGGGTACGCGAGCGGGCAGCACCAGCGGCTCGCTCTCCGAGCCGTCATAGTTCGGGCCAAAGTCGACGGTTTCCTTGTCGATATCGGCCAGCATCTCGTGGGCGATCTTGGACAGGCGGATTTCGGTATAACGCATGGCCGCAGCACTGTCACCGTCCACCGACCCGAAATTACCCTGACCGTCGACCAGCATATGGCGCAGCGAAAAATCCTGGGCCATGCGCACGATGGTGTCGTACACCGCGCTGTCACCGTGCGGGTGGTACTTACCAATGACGTCACCGACAATACGCGCACTCTTCTTATAAGGGCGGTTCCAATCGTTGTTCAGCTCATGCATCGCATAGAGAACCCGGCGGTGCACCGGTTTCATGCCGTCTCGGGCATCTGGCAGAGCCCGGCCGACGATCACGCTCATCGCGTAATCGAGGTAGCTGCGGCGCATTTCCTCTTCCAGGCTGATCGGCAATGTTTCTTTAGCAAACTGGGTCATAGTGCTGGCATAGGGTGACGAAGTACAAGAGGCATTTTAGGCGCAAGCTGATGTTGCATGTCGGCAACATTCTAGGCCCAAAGCGCTTTTGTCTTACCGTTGGCGCTACAGATAACTATGGCGATCCGGTACGCCTATGGCACAATAAGTAAGAACGTTTTTGGTGATGGTCACTGACGACGTCTTGATTCGCAGCGCGGCTGCGGCTTTTTCCCCAAGAGGAGAACCATGAAGAAACTGAACAAAGTGGCGATGTTGTTTGCCTCTGCAGCGCTTGCAACCGCCGCTGGAGCACAAATTAAGGCTGCTGACGGCGGCAACGTTGTTGACAACTGGCAAAACGGCAGCGGTGAGTTGGTCTGGAAGAACGGTACCAACGAACTGTGCTGGCGCGATGCTAACTGGACCCCTGCTACCGCTGCTGAAGGCTGCGACGGTGCCCTGGTGAAGGCTGCTCCTGCACCTGCTCCAGCACCTGCTGTTGCTCCAGCTGCTCCTGCACCTGCTCCAGTGGCTCCTCCAGTCGCTCAGACCCAAAAGGTTACCTACGCTGCTGACGCATTCTTCGACTTCGACAAGTCGGTGCTGAAGCCAGAAGGCAAGGCCAAGCTGGACGATGTGGCTTCCAAGGTGAAGAACATCAACCTTGAAGTGATCATCGCTGTGGGTCACACCGACTCCATCGGTTCCGATGCTTACAACCAGAAGCTGTCTGTGCGTCGCGCTGAAGCTGTGAAGGCTTACCTGGTGTCCAAGGGCATCGACAAGAGCCGCGTGTACACCGAAGGCAAGGGCGAAAAGCAACCAGTGGCAGACAACAAGACTGCAGCTGGCCGCGCCAAAAACCGTCGCGTGGAAATCGAAGTGGTGGGCACCCAGAAGTAATTCTTCTGCCCCTGCGCAAAAAGCCCCATTCGTGGGGCTTTTTTTATGCCCGAATCCGGCTGCAGATGGTGGACAATCAGGCCATGAACCAGACTGTGAATGCCGATCCGGCCGAATTGGCCAAGTTTTCCGAACTCGCCATGCACTGGTGGGATCCGGACAGTGACTTCAAACCCTTGCACCAGATCAATCCACTGCGATTGGAATGGATCCATGGCATCAGCCCATTGAATGGCCAGAAGGTGCTCGATGTGGGCTGCGGTGGTGGCATTCTGAGTGACTCGATGGCGCGCAAAGGCGCCACCGTGACCGGAATCGACCTGGCCACCAAGGCGCTGCGCGTGGCCCAGCTCCATGCACTGGAAGCGCAGACTCCCAATATCAGCTACCAGGAAATCGCTGTCGAAACCCTGGCACAGCTGCAGCCCGAGAGCTTCGACACCGTCATCTGCATGGAAATGCTCGAGCATGTGCCCGATCCGGCTTCGGTAGTCCAGGCCTGCCATGACCTGGTCAAACCCGGTGGCTGGGTGTTCTTCTCCACGATCAACCGCAATGCCAAGGCCTTTGCGCTGGCGATTGTGGGTGCGGAATACATCCTGCAAATGCTGCCCAAGGGCACGCATGAATTTGCCAAGTTCATCCGGCCCTCGGAACTGGCCCACTACTGCCGCAGTGCCGGCCTGGTGCAGCAGCACAGCAAGGGCCTGCAGTTCAATCCGCTGACGCAGCGCTACTGGCTCAATGAAGACACCAGCGTCAACTACATGATCGCTACCCGAAAGCCCGGCTGATGCAAAGATCGATACGCGCCATTTTGTTCGACCTGGACGGAACCTTGATTGACAGCGCACCCGACCTGGGCGCAGCAGCAGACCAGATGCGGGTAGCCCGGGGCTTGCCGTCGCTGCCGATGGCCGACTACCGGCCGTTTGCCGGATCGGGCGCAAGGGGCATGCTGCGCGTGGCCTTTGGCATGCAGCCCGAGGATGCCGAGTTTCCCACAATGCGCGAGGAGTTCTTCCAGAACTACGAACGCCGCATGACGCAGGACACGACCGTGTTCGACGGCGTCTCCGACATGCTCGCCAGCATTGTGGCGCGCCAGCTGCACTGGGGCGTGGTGACCAACAAGTCCAAGCGCTTTACCGAGCCGCTGTCGCGCCAGATGGCCTTGTTTGCCAGCGCCGGTGCGGTGGTGAGTGGCGACACGACGCCGCATGCCAAGCCGCATCCGGAGCCGCTGTTGGAAGCAGCGCGCCGCATCGGCGTGGCTCCGCAGGACTGCGTCTATGTCGGCGACGACGAGCGCGACATCATTGCCGGCAAGGCGGCCGGCATGCATACCGTGGCTGCCGTGTACGGCTACCTGGGTGAAAAGCAGTCGGTCGCGCACTGGGAAGCCGACGATGTCATCAATTCTCCACACGAGCTCTTGAAACGTCTGAAACTGGCCTAAAATAGATGCCATGGGGCTGTCCTGGTTTCGACGTGGGTTCGGGATCGGTGTGGTGCATGTCGAGCTTGAATGATGCTCGTAAATCTCCGTTCAAAAAACTAACTGCAAACGACGAACGTTTCGCACTCGCCGCTTAAATCCGGTGAGCCTTGCAACAGTATGTTGATGGGCTGGGCAAGGGGGTAGCAATACCTCCCGGCTGCAAGGGAATTTACATCAGCTGGCCGTCTACCGGGTACCTTGGTAGATGGCAAGATCTAAGGGTGCTGGCTTGCAATGCAGCGTGTGTCTGCGCGGCTTTGCAGGCGAGATTCAAACCAGAACACTAAACATGTAGATCTGCTCGACGAAGGCTGACGGACGCGGGTTCAATTCCCGCCAGCTCCACCATACAAGACAACGCCACACAAGAGGAAAGGCTCTGTGTGGCGTTATTTTTTGGCCTGCCGGTTGTCTGTGATTGTCCAGAAAATCACACCGAAATCACACCGAAATCGCACCGAAATCGCACGTGTCTATTGAACAGCCTTTAGGCTCGTCTTGGCTTCTGGCATTTTTCCCGGATGAACTTGCCGCAGCTGCAAAACACCATCACCCCATATAGATGGCCCAGCTGCGAGCCAGACCGCTTTGCGTTGCCCCACCACATGGAAACCCAGGTGGTTTCGTTACATTCGCATGAACAAGCCTGTAAAGGCGGTGTAAACATGGCATAGTTGCGTGGGTCGCGCTGGGTGGCGCTCTCTCCAGTGACTGAATGGCTGCCTATGCCATGTGCAGCCGACGCCGGGAGTGCGTGTCAGGAAGCTGGTCAATGGTCTGTCCCTGGGCCGGTTTCTTTTTGGTGAACCACCCTATCAATACGCATGCCAACGCGGCTTGGCTGAACTATGAATATCTATGAGACACAGCATCGGACATTACCTGGAGGCAGCCGGCGGCGCAGAGGGGCGCAAGGATAATTTCCTGTTGATCCGGCTGGTGGCTGCAACGCTGGTGATTTACGGCCATGGCTTTGCGCTTGCGGCCTTGGGCAGTGGCCAGCGCGACTTTTTTACCCAGTACCTCGGCTACCGCTATTCCGGTGATGTCGCGGTGGCGGTATTTTTTCTGATCAGCGGCTTTCTGGTTGCGGGCAGTCTGGAGCGCAGCAAGTCCATTGTTCGGTTTGCACTGGCGCGCGCGATGCGTCTGTTCCCTGGGCTATGGGTTTGCGTGCTGGTCTGCGCGCTGGTGATGGGTCCGCTGATTACCGTGCAATCGCAGGCCGATTACTGGTCGTCTCCGCAGACGTGGACCTATGTCTGGTCGAACGCTTCTTTGGCGGAGATACAGTGGCTGCTGCCCGGGGTTTTTGAAGGCAACCGCTATAGCCCTGCCGTTAACGGCTCCCTCTGGACACTGCCGATTGAAGGCAGCATGTACCTCTATATGGGCCTGCTCGGGCTATTGGGCATTTTTTCCTGGCGCTGGCTGACCACGGCCTTGATAGCGGGTTTTGCGATCTGGACCTACCAGTCTGCCCAGCTCCAATCCGTCCCCTTGCAAGAGGCTGCCCGGTTGACCCTGTTCTTTGCCTGTGGCGCGCTGTTCTACATCCATAAAACGCGCATCCCCTTGCATCTGTCCATCGTGGCCGTATTGGCTGTGGTGGCATGGGCCTGCCGGCATACGGTTCACTACGAGCTGGCCTGTTCCGCCGCGCTCATTTATTTTGTTTTCTGGCTCGCCTATGTTCTACGCCTGCCATCCCCGCGCTGGCTGCTGGATATCTCCTATGGCACCTATTTGTATGGCTGGCCGATACAGCAGCTGATCGCCAAGTTCTATCCTGCCGCCACGCCGCTGCAGATGACGGTGATCGCGATCCCTTTGACCTGGGTCGTTGCGCTGATGTCCTGGAAGCTCGTGGAAGAGCCTGCTTTGAAGCTGTTCAAGACATGGAGCAAAAAGGATTTCTCGCTGCCGTTCCGGCGCAAACCCGTCGTTGGTGTATCTGGTTGAGCGTTGCCATAAAGGCATGAAAAAACCGCCCTGAGGCGGTTTTGGTTTTAAAGCCTGGGCCAGCCAGGGCATTTACTCAGCTTGTGCAGCCACGCTTTCGATCGCCAGGCGGAGCTGTTCAGGGCTAACCGAAGGAGCGACGGTGTCGTCATTGGCTTCGGTCTTGAGGACGATGCCTGTTCCGGTATCTGCGCGATTCGCCAAGCGGTGCATGGTTGCGATGGATGCTCGTGCACCAGTGCTATTGAGGTAGTAGCCTTCTCCCTCATTCACGCTAAAGCTGAATTGATAGCCGCCGAGCAATCTGCCCGCTGTGCTCACCTTTGCGCAAATCACCGTGCCCACGGCGGCTCCAGACACCTGGTATTCACAGCCAAAGGTGCCTGCGGCAGTGGTGATCAGCCCATTGCCGTTGGCCGTTGCCGCTTGCATCTTTTCGAGCCTGAAAAAGTCCGAAGTGGGCGTCAATGAATTCAGGGGGCTGAAAATCCAGATTCCCTTGAGGCCCTCGGGATTGTTGCCATAGGCAAAGTTGAATCGCGAAATTTCTTTCTCTGCCTCTCCAGGCAAGGTGATATAGCCCTTGGTGCCCGATTCAAAGCGGATCGATACAGTACCTGCGCTGCCGTCCTCCTTGCCCGACAGATCGCCGCTGCCCAAATAACGGCCACCACGGTATTTGTTCAAAGGCGCAGAGTAGCGGTCATTGGCCAAGGTGCCGCTCGTCATATAGAACGTGGCATTGCCGCTGGCATCGTAGGCATACATTTGCATGACCAATGTGTTGTCTTGCACATCAATGGCCAGGCCGCGGCCGGGTTCGCCATTGACCTCGCTGGTCATGATCCAGGTGCCGGTCTGAGGCGCGAACGCGTAAGCCAAACTTGTACCGAGCAAAGCGCCCACCACTGCAAATTTCTTCAAGATCATCATAGCTCCGTTGTAGATCTTTACATTCTAATAACTAATCCTTACATTGCCCTTGCCAAATCGGCATGTGCCCTATTGTTGACAAAGGCAGTGCGGAGGGTCCAGCCCATGTCGCAGATCAAGCAGATTTAAACTTTTGGTTTCTTTTAAAGCTGTCCTTTTTATGGACGCATGGTGGCTTGGGGAGAATCTCATAAGGCGCGACCCACCATCAGCAATACAGCAGCACTGGCTGCGGGTGTGCGTTGCCCTGAATACGGATGAGGCGCTGAAAGGCCGCCGCTTCCGCCCTTCCGATTGCACTTGGGCATCCGGCGAAGAAAAGCGGCCACGGCCATGCGCGGCAAAACGGGGCAATCTGCGATGCCGGAAGCATGCCGTTCGATCCTTGCCCGGGTTTTTGCACCAGCAGGAGACCGATCCACCCGGCCCCGGACAAGCCTGGCGCCGCAGAGGGTGCCTTCGGCCAGCTCTCTCAAACCCGTAGCGCTAGCCTGCTTGCGCCAGCAGAGCGGGTGGCAAGGCTGCTGTACTGCCTGTAAAGAACGCTGCGGGCATTCCGCTCGGGCAGGAGCAGCGGGCGGGGGTCACCGGCGGAGTGCGCGGTTCCCCCAGCTCGGGTGGCTTATGGCGTTGCCAGCGGCCCGCGCGGGGCAAGCCGTGGTGCAGAAGCGCTCCTTCTTTCAGGCGCAGCGCTCCGCCTCAGGATTTGACCAGCGGGCACTTGCCTTCGGACAGCGGCCGGAAGGCCTGCTCCCCCGGAACCGTGGCGATGATCTTGTAGTAGTCCCAGGGCGCCTTCGATTCCTCTGGCTTTTTGACCTGCACCAGGTACATGTCATGCACCATGCGGCCGTCCTCGCGGATCTTGCCGTCGTCGCTGAAGAAGTCCTTGATGGGCGTCTTCTTCATCGCGGTCATCACGGCGCCGGTCTCGTCGGTGCCCGCCGCTTCGATCGCCTTGAGGTAGTGCATGACCGCCGAGTAAGTGCCGGCCTGGGCCATGGTTGGCATCTTGTTCATGACCTTGAAGTACTTTTGCGACCAGGCGCGGCTCTCGGGCGTGCGGTCCCAGTAGAAGGCGGTCGTCGCATACATGCCCTGGGCGGTCTTCAGGCCCAGTGCATGCACGTCCGAGATGAACATCAGCGCAGCGGCCACCTTTTGCTTGTCAGTGATGCCGAACTGGCGCGCGCTCTTGATCGAGTTGATGGTGTCGTTCACGCCATTGGCCAGCGCAATCACATCGGACTTGGAGGCCTGCGCCGTCAGCATGTACGACGAGAAATCGGGCGCATTGAGCGGGTGCTTGACCGTACCGATCACCTTGCCGCCGTTCTTGTCAACGGCCGCTGTGATGTCGTTGGACAGCGCCTGGCCAAAGGCGTAGTCGACCGCCACGATGTACCAGCTCTTGGCGCCGCCCTCGGTGACCGCCTTCACGGTGCTGTTGGCGGTGGCATAGGTGTCGTAGGTGTAGTGCACGATGTTGGCCGCGCAGTTCTCGCCGGTGATCGAGCTGGAACCCGCTTCGGTGTTGATCAGCACCTTGTTCTTTTCCTTGGCCACGGTGGCCACCGCGTTGTGCACGGCGGTATTGCCCAAGCCGATGACCATGTCCACGTTCTCGCGGTCAAACCATTCGCGCGCGCGGGTGGCGCCAATGTCGGCCTTGTTCTGGTGGTCCACCGACAGCAGCTCGATCGGCTTGCCCAGCACCGTGCCGCCAAAATCCTTGATCGCCATCGTGGCCGCCGCCACCGTGCCCTTGCCGCCAATATCGGCGTAGGCGCTCGAGGTGTCGCTGATCACCCCTATGCGCACGGCGTTGTCGGATAGGCCCTGTGCCCAGGCGCCAGAGGCCAGGCCAGCAGATGCAAACAGGGTCGTCAAACAAGTGGTTCTGAACTTCATGGAAAAGGTCTCCTGGTATTGTTATCGTGGGCCTCGGCCAGGTAGCCTGGTGGGCACGGTGTAACGGATCGCACAAAGGGGTTGGCATAAACTGGGGCAGGGCGGAGGTGTCAGGTCATGCGGTGCTCCTTCGTGGGTGGCGTGGCCGCTGTCTCGTTGGCAAGCTGGCCCTGCAGCTCGGCCAGGATCATGGCCTTGAGCTTGAACTTCTCAATCTTCTGCGTCAGCGTGCGCGGGAACTGCTCGACCACGCGGATATGGCGCGGCCGCATGAACTTGGGCATCTTGCGGTCGCACCAGTCATGCAGCGCCTGGCGGTCGATCTGCTGCTGCTCGCGCGCCACCACATAGACCACCACATCGTCCTCGTCGCCCTCATGCGCGGGGATGGCAAAGGCGGCTGTCATCTCGACGGCCGGGTGCTGGTTGACCAGGTCCTCGATATGGAAGGACGAGATGTTCTCGCCGCGCACCCGGATGCGGTCACCCATGCGGTCCACAAAGCTCAGGCTGCCATCGGCATGGCGCAGCGCCGAGTCGCCGGTGTGGAACCAGAGGTTGCGAAAGGCCTTGGCAGTCGTCTGGGGCTTGCCCAGGTATTCCACCAGCAGGTAATAAGGCAGCTTCGACCGAAAGGCCAGCTGCCCGGCCACGCCCAGGGAGCATTCGCCGTCGCGCTCGTCCAGCACGGCAGCCTCCACAAACAGGCTCGGATGGCCCAGGTAGCCCTTGCCCACCTGGCCGGCCTGCGCCGGGCCCAGCAGCTCCAGGCCCAGGGCGGCTGCCTGCGCGCGGATCGCCTCGCGCGTCTGCCCGCGCCGGTAGGCGGGCGGGGATTCGCAGCTGGCGTCCGTCTCTTCAATGACCGTGAAGCAGGACATGCCCGACTCCGTCTGGCCAAAGCCGGCCGTCACAAAGTCAAAGCCGAAGCGGCGTGCAATCTCCGCATGGCGCTGGGGCAGCGGCTGCATGTAGACCTTGTTGAGGCTGTTGTGGTGGTCGGTGGCTGCCGGCGCTGCCTTGGCCAGCCAGGAGATCATCGTGTCCACCAGCACCGCACTGGTTGCGCCACTGACGGCAATGCGGCGCCAGAAGTCATGGGGGCTGAAGCGGTCCCAGCAGGCCAGTCCGCTGCCGGCCCACACCGCCCGCACCACATTGAACACGGCGCCGCCCACGTGGTACATCGGCAGGTCGTTGTAGACCACGTCATGGCCATTGAGCATCTGGCGGAACAGGTAGGTGTACTGGTTCATCCAGCGGTGGCTCTGCACCACGCCTTTCGATGGCCCGGTGGTGCCAGAGGTGTAGATGATGTTGCACAGGTCGTCAAAGGCCAGCGCCAAATCCGGCTTGGGTGCAGGTTGCAGCAGCGCTGCCCAGTCTGTCTCCGCATGCGGGCCGCTGTAGGCCACGCGGTCCGCCACCGCATCATGGCTGCCATCCGGCGGCTCGTAGACCACCACATGGGCTAGCGCTGCGACCTGGCCCAGCTCGTCACGGATCGCATTGAGGGCCGGCACCAGCGCGCGCTCTGCCAGCAGCATCACCGGCTGGGTGTCGCCAATCTGGTAGGCCAGCAGGCGCTCGGTCAGCGCAAAGTTGATCGGCGCAAAGACGGCGCCGGCCTTCCAGATGCCAAACATGGCCAAGGCGCTGATGAGCTGGTTGCGCATGAACACCGACACCGGCATGCCACGGCCGATACCGGCAGCGGCCAGGTTGCCGGCGATGGCATCGGTGATGCGGTCAAACTCGGCATAGCTCAGGCGTACATCGTCTTCGCCATACAGGTAGAAGAGCTGGTCGCCCTTGGTGCGCGCCCAGTGCGCCAGGCGCTCGGTGACCAGTTCGCCATCGCGCTGCAACAGCTCCAGCAGGGCCTGCCTGTCCAGTGCGGCCACGGGGTGGGCAGCTGCGGTCATGCGGCGCTCGCTTTCTGCGGCTCCTTCAGCAGCCGCCGCAGCACCTTGCCGGTGCCCGTGGTAGGCAGCGCATCGCGAAACTCGATCTCCCGGGGCGCCTTGTAGACCGACATCTGCTCGCGGCACCAGTCGATCAGCTGCTGCGCGCTCACCGCTGGCGCGCCCTTGCGGGCAATGACGACGGCCTTGACCGCCTGGCCCTTGTGCGCATCGTCAATGCCGATCACGGCCACCTGCGCCACCGAAGGGTGCTTGATCATGATGGACTCGACCTCTTCCGGGAAGACGCTGTAGCCCGATACCTTGATCATCTCCTTGAAGCGGCCGGCAAAGGTCAGGTAGCCATCGCTGTCGATCTTGGCCATGTCGCCGGTATGCACCCAGCCGTCCTTCAAGGTGCTGGCCGTGGCCTCGGGCTTGTTCCAGTAGCCCTTGAAGTTGCCCGGGCTGCGCAAGACCAGCTCGCCCACCTGGCCGGCGGGCAGGTCCTGGCCGGTGCTTGCTTCGATCACGCGGCATTCCACCCCCTCGATAGGAATGCCGTGCGCGCCCCATTTGATGGCATCGACGGGCATCGAGGTGTCCCAGGTGTGGGTTTCGGACATGCCATAGGTCACCTCGAACAGCTGGCACTGCGGCGCCAGGCTGCGCCACTGCTCGGCCAGCGCCTGGTTGATGGTGATGCCAAAACTGGTGCTGGGGTTGATGCGCAGCGCGCTGAGGTCATAGCCGCGCGCGCCTTCGACCTGCATTACCGCCGCATTCATGCTGGCCACGCTGTACCACCAGGTCACCCGGTAACGCGCCAGCGCCTGCAACACCTGCACCGGGTCAAAGCGGTACAGCAGCACGCAGGTGATGCCGGTGTAGAGCGTGACATTGAGGCCGATCAGCATGCCCGCAATGTGGTTCAGCGGCGCCACTGCCAGCATGGTGTCGTCATCGCGGATGGGGTTGTTGTCTGCCGCTGCATGGGCCTTGAACAGCGCATTGCGGTAGGTCAGCATGGCCCCCTTGGGCAGGCCGGTGGTGCCCGAGGTATAGGTCATCAGCGCCACATCGTCCATATCCAGCGCGCCCACGTCGGGCGCAGGCATCGGTGTGCGCAGGCAGTCCATCAAGTCTGTCGTGCCTTCGATATGGCGCTTGGGCGTGTCGATTTCTGCAGGCAGGTCGATCGTTGGCTGGGCCGGCAGCAGATCGGCGTAGTGGGTCAGGAACACATGGTCAATCGCCGTCTTGGGGCGCGCCGCCTGCACGATCTCGTAGAGCACATCGGCGGCGACGATCACCTTGGCGCCCAGGTCGGAGAGCTGGTACTCCAGCTCATGGCCCTTGAACAGTGGGCTGCAGGGGCCTACCACCGCCCCTAGCTTCTGGATGCCGATATGCGCAATCACGTACTGTGGGCAGTTCTGCATGAAGAGCGCTACCCGGTCACCCTTGACCACGCCGCGCTGCTGCAGCTGGTGCGCAAAGCTGTCGCTCATCTGGTCCAGCTGCGCCCAGCTGATGGCGCTGCCGTACCAGATGAAGGCGGGCTTGTCGGGCTGGGTGCGCGCATGCTGGCGCAGGTACTCATGCAAGGGCTTTTCTTGTTGCCGGTACGCGATGGGGGTCATAGTGTCTCCTACGGTCCTGGTGTTTTTTGGGTCTCGGTCGCAGTCTTTGGGTGAGTGCCTGGTGCCTACCAGGGCGATACGCCCGATGCCGCCCGCCCCGGGCTGGCCGCCGGCAGGCTGGCGAGCATGCGGGCGAGCCAGCCGCGTGTCTGCGCCGGGTCGATCACATCGTCGATTTCGTTGTAGCTGGCCACGTTCAGCGCCTTACCCTGGGCATAGATCTCATCGGTCCTGGCCTGGAAGTAGGCTGCCTTCTCGGCAGCGTCCTCCAGCGCCTCCAGCTCGCGCCGGTAGGCCAGGCGCACCGAGCCTTCGATGCCCATGGGCCCCAGCTCGCCGGTGGGCCAGGCCACCGTGGCTACCGGCACCAACAGGTTGCCGCCCAGCATGGCCTGCGCGCCCAGGCCGTAGGCCTTGCGCAGCACAATCGCCAGCACCGGCACCTTGATGTGGCTGGCCGTGACAAAGATGCGGGCAAAGTGCCGCACGGCTGCGGCCTTCTCGCTCTCGGGCCCGACCATGAAGCCTGGCGTATCGCACAGCGACACGACCGGCAGGCCATAGTTGTCGCACAGCTCCAGAAAGCGCGAAATCTTGTCGGCGCTATTGGCATCGAGTGCGCCGCCCAGGTGGCTGCCATCGTTGGCCAGCACGCCCACGGCCTGGCCCTGCAGCCGCGCAAAGCCGGTGACCACGCTGCGGCCAAACTGGGCGCGCAGCTCCAGAAAGCTGCCGCTGTCAAACAAGGTCTGCACCACGGCACGGATGTCGTAGCCCTTGACCCGGTTCTCGGGCACCAGCGCACGCAGCAGGCGTTGGTCGGCATGTTCGCCGGGCGGCAGCTTGCCCTGTACAAAGCCCAGGTAGGTCTGGGCCAGGGCCACCGCCTCGGTCTCGTCGCGGGCCAGCAGGTCGATCACGCCATTGCGCGTCTGCACGGCCACGGGCCCCACCTCGTCGGCCGCCACCACGCCCAGGCCACCGCCTTCGATCATTGCCGGCCCGGCCATGCCGATGCTGGCATCCTGCGTGGCGATGATCACATCGCAGCAGCCCAGCAAGGCGGCATTGCCGGCAAAGCAGCGGCCCGAGACCACGCCAATCGTCGGCACCTTGCCCGACAGCCGCGCCATGTGCGTGAAGGTGGTGAACTCCAGCCCCGACACGCCCACGTAGTCGGTGTCACCGGGCCGGCCACCGCCGCCTTCGGCAAACAGCACAAAGGGCAGGCCCAGGCGTTCGCTGGTGTGCACGATGCGGTCCATCTTGCGGTGGGCCATAAAGCCCTGCGTGCCGGCAAACACTGTGTAGTCATAGGCCATCACTGCGCAGCGCGACTGCTCGGGTCCAAACTGCAGGCCGTTGATGCGGCCCAGGCCGGTGATGGTGCCGTCCGCCGGGCTCAGGCGAATCAGCTCTTCCTCGCTGCGGCGGCCGCGCTGCATCGCCAGGGTCAGGCCGCCGTATTCGACAAAGCTGCCAGCATCCAGCAACTGGTCCAGGTTCTCGCGTGCGGTGTTCTTGCCATGGCGCCGGCGCTTGGCCACCGCTTCGGGGCGGGCCGCATCCATCAAGCCCTGCTGGCGCTGCAGCACCTTGGCCAGATCGGGGCGTATCGCATCGAGGTCGGCTTGCTGCTGCCCGCTGGCCAGCGCATCGGCCGATGCATCGGGCAGCACCCAACCGAGCAAGGTGCCTGTCGCCACCACCTCGCCCAGCAGCGCGCTGCGCGCCACAAAGCGGCCGCCCTGGCCCAAGGCCACGCTGTGCTCCAGCTTCATGGCCTCCAAAACGGCCACCGATGCACCCTTGGCCAGCACGGTATGGGCATCGGTCTCCAGCGCAATCAAGCGCCCGCGCATCGCAGCGCGCACCGCATCTGCGCCTTCGGGCAGCGCGGGCTCATCGTTGGCGCTGCTGGGCACAGGGTTCTGGCCGGCGGTCTGAGGACCAGGCTGGCGCTGTGCTGCCAGCGCTGCGGCCGCCGCATGCAGCGCCGGGCCTTGGCGCTCCACATAGCTGGTGTCGATCTTGCCGTGCAGTACCTGCGCGTCGCGCAGCAGCGCACGCAGGTAGTCCAGGTTGGTCTCCACCCCCTGGATATGGAACTCGGCCAGCGCGCGATCGGCCTTGGCGCAGAGCACCTCGAACTGGCTGGGCCCGCTGACGACCACCTTGGCCAGCAAGGCGTCGTAGTTGCCCGAGGTCTCGTAGCCGGTATAGCCAAAGCTGTCCACGCGCACGCCCGGGCCGGTGGGCGGCTCAAAGCGTGCCAGGGTGCCGCCCGTGGGCAGGGCCTGGGCATCGGGCTGCATGCTTTCCATGTTCACACGCGCCTGCAGCGCCAGCTGGCGGGGCAGTGGCAGTGCCTGGTCCAGGCCCAGGTCCTGCAGGCTGGCGCCGTCGGCCAGCGCAAACTGCAGCGCCACCAGGTCCAGCCCGGTGATGGCCTCGGTGACGGTGTGCTCCACCTGCAGGCGCGGATTGCATTCGATAAAGATGCACTGCCCGCTGCGGCTGTCGACCAGGAACTCCACCGTGCCCAGGCCTTGGTAGTGCATCGCGGCGCCCAGGCGGCAGGCATGCTGCAGCAGCTGCGCGCGCAGCGCGGCGCCGATGAAGGGGCTGGGCGCTATCTCCAGCAGCTTCTGGTGGCGGCGCTGCAAAGTGCAATCGCGCTCAAACAGGTGCTGCACCGCGCCGCTGCCGTCGCCCACGATCTGCACTTCAATATGGCGGGCGCCGCCGATGAGCTGCTCCACATACAGATCGCTGCGGCCAAAGGCGCTCAGCGCTTCGGAGCTGCAGCGGTCAAAGGCTGCGGCCAGGTCTGCGGCATGCATCACCGCGCGCATACCCCGCCCACCGCCACCTGCCAAAGCCTTGAGCATCACCGGCCCGCCCAGCTGCTGCATAAAGGCCTGGGCCTGCGCCAGGCTGGTGGCGCTGTGCGTGCCTTGTGCCACCGGTACCTGCTCACGCTGGGCCAAGGCGCGCGCCCGGGCCTTGTCGCCAAAGGTCTCCAGCGCCTGGACCGAGGGGCCGATAAAGCGCAGGCCGGCTGCGGTGCAGGCCTGCGCAAAAGCCGCGTTCTCGCTCAAAAAGCCGTAGCCGGGGTGGATGGCATCACAGCCTTCCTGGTGCGCAATCTCGATCAGATGCGCGCCGTTCAGATAGGCGGCTGCGCCCTGGGCGCTCAGCGCGCGGGCCTGGTCGGCAGTGCGGCGGTGCAGGCTGGCTGCATCGTCGCTGGCGTAGACCGCAACGCTTGCGATGCCCCGGTCTGCGGCCGTGCGCGCAATGCGCACTGCAATCTCCCCCCGGTTGGCGATCAATACCTTGTGCATGGAAATCCTTCTCTCTTCGATCACGCTGCCCCGCATCGGCGCGGCAGCGGGCCGGCAGCGGGCCGGCATGCCCTGGGCGCCGGCCTGCGCGCTCAGATGGTCTGGCTGACGAACTTGCTGCTGAGGTAGAAGGCCAGCGCATCGGCGCCGCCCTCGCTGGCATAGCCCGAATCCTTGACGCCGCCAAACGGCTGCTCGGGGTAGCCCATTGCGATCGAGTTGATGCCGACCAGGCCGCTTTCGATCCCGTTCTTGAACCACTCGCCGCGCGTGGCCGAGCCGGTGAACACATAGGCCGCCAGGCCCCAGGGCAGGCGGTTGGCCTCTTGCAGCGCCTGCGCATCGCTGTCAAAGCGCGCAAACGCGGCAATCGGGCCAAAAGGCTCTTCGTTGAAGATGCGCGCATCCTGCGGCACATCGGCCAGCACCGTGGGCGCAAAAAAGTAGCCCTTGCCATCCGGTGCCTTGCCGCCCGTCACCACACGGGCGCCCTTGGCCACCGCATCATCCACCAGGGCCTGCATGGCAGCCACCCGGCGCGGGTTGGCCAGCGGGCCCATGCGGGTGGCCTTGTCCAGGCCATTGCCCATCACATAGCCTTCGGCAATGCGCTGAAAACCGGCAATGGCCTCGTCATACAAGGGCGCCTGCACCAGAAAGCGCGAGGGCGAGATGCAGGCCTGGCCGGCGTTCCAGAACTTCTGCACGCCCAGGAGCTTGAGGCTGCGCGCCAGGTCGGCGTCGTCGCAGACGATGGCAGGCGCATGGCCGCCCAGCTCCATCGACATGCGCTTCATCGCGGCGCCCGCTTGCGCGCTCAGCAATTTGCCCACCGAGGTCGAGCCGGTGAACGAGATCTTGCGCACCACAGGCGAGGCAATCAGGTGCTCGGAGATATCACCCGGCACGCCATAGACCAGGCCCAGCACGCCTGCGGGCAGGCCGGCCTGCTCCAGCACCTGGATGAAGCGGGCCAGCGCCACCGGCGTTTCCTCCGAGCCCTTGACGATGATCGAACAGCCGGCAGCCAGTGCGGCGGCAATCTTGCGCACGGCCTGGTTGATCGGGAAGTTCCAGGGCGTGAACGCCGCCACCGGGCCCACCGGCTCATGCTGCACATACTGGCGCAGCTCGGGTGAGCGCGGGGGGATCATGCTGCCATAGCAGCGGCGTGCCTCTTCGGCAAACCATTCCAGTACCTCGCTGGCGCCCGACAGCTCGATGCGCGCCTCAGTCAGGCGCTTGCCTTGCTCGTGCACCAGCATCAGCGCCATCTCTTCGGCATGCTCGCGCACCAGCGCGGCGGCCTTGCGCAGATAGGCCGAGCGCTCCATCACCGAGGTCTTGCGCCAGGCGGCAAAGCCGGTCTGGGCAGCGGCGAGCGCGGCATCCAGGTCGGCGCGGCTGGCCTTGGCCACGCGGCCAATGCTGCTTTCATCGGCGGGGTTGGTGATGTCCAGCCATTCCTGGCTGCTGCTGTCGCGCCACTGGCCGTCGATCAGCAATGGGACTTGGTAGTTCATGCGGTGCTCCTGGTTTTTTCTGGCTTTAGCTTTGCAAAATGGCGCGGCCGGTGACCTTGCCGGCACGCAGCTCGTCCAGCACGGTCTGCACATCGCCCAGCGGGCGGCTGCTGAGCGGCAGGGACGGCAACACCCCTTGCTGGGCCAGCGCCACCAGCTCACGCAGCTCGGCCAGCGAGCCCACATAGGAGCCGCCGATGGAGATGGCGCGCATGGGGATCAGCGGCAGCTGGATGCTGGCGCTGCCACCAAACAGGCCGACGATGAGGATCTTTCCGCCCTTGCCGACGACGGCATGGGCAAACTCGAAGCTGCGTGTGGCGCCGACAAAATCGAGCACGGCCGACACGCCTTCGGCGCTGGAGCGCGCCAGGGTCTTGGCGGCATCCGTCTCGGCCGGGTCCACCACGCGGCTGGCGCCGGCCTCCAGCGCGGCCTGGCGCTTGGCCGGGTCGATATCGACAACGATGGGCCCCAGGCCATGCAAGGCCTTGGCCAGCGCCACAGCAGCCAGGCCCACGCCGCCCGCGCCGATGATGACCAGCGGTGCCTGCTCGGTCGCTGGCGCCACTTTTTTGAGGGCCGAGTAGGCCGTCAGCCCCGAGCAGGCCAGGGTGGCGGCAAAGGCGGCGTCAATGCCGGCATGGTCGATCAGGTAGCGCGGGTGGGGCACGCGCACATGGGTGCTGAAGCCGCCATCCCGCGTGGTGCCCAGGCTCTCGGGGCGGGCGCACAGGTGTTCATCACCCCGGGCGCAAAGCGCACACTGGCCGCAGCCAATCCAGGGGAAGGCGATCACCGAGCGGCCCAGCGCGCCTTGGGCATCGGGGCCGTTGGCGGCCACGGTGCCGACGATCTCATGGCCCAGGGTGCGGGGCGGCTTGAGCACTTTTTCCAGGCCGAAATGGCGGCCATCGCCCAGGTCAAAAAAGCCCTCGGCCATGTGCAGGTCGCTGTGGCAGACGCCGCAGGCGCTGATGCGCACCAGCACCTCGCTGCCCGCAGGCGCAGCAATGGCGCGGCGCGCCAGTTGCAGCGGCTGGCCAAAATCGACGACCTGGTAACTCAGTTGTTCGCCAGGGCTGGCGGTTGCGTTCGACATGCGCTTGTCTCCTCAATCAACGGGGCTCAATGGCTGCTGGCGCGGCGCTTCGGCAGGGGCCTGAAACGGCTGCTCAGCGTTGGAAAAACCCAAAGATACTGATCAGTATCGTTTGGTACCATTGGGGATTTCACGCATAGTTGACGCAATCGCATCTTGTGCAAAACGGCCCGCCTTTCCACTATGCTGGGGCCATGTGTACAGCGTGCCGGCGCGCGTCACGGCCGCAGCCCCACGCCCACCAGGAGACCTTCAGCAGTGCAGCTACCACCCACCGACACCAACGCAGGCGATGCCAAGAACCAGATCCAGGAATACAAGGACACCTTGATCATCAATGCCGCTGCCGAGCTGTTCTACAAGCGCGGCTTCAAGAGCGCGACGCTCGATGACATCGCAGCCTCGATCGGCGTGACCAAGCCCTTCATCTACAAGCGCTTCAAGTCCAAGCACGAGCTGCTGGAGCGGCTTTTCGACAAGGTGTTTGCTGGGCTCTATGAGGCCGTCAGCCAGTGCGAACAGCTGGAAGACAAGGATCCCGTGCGGCGCTTTGCGTTTTTTATCGACACCTATACGCGCCGCAAGATCGAGCTGAGCAGCTTCTCTGCCATCCTGCTCGAAGAGGAAAAAAGCCTGAGCCCGGAAAAAATCAGCGATATCCGCAGCAAATACCACGGCTTTGATGCGCTGGTGACGCGGCTCATCGTCAATGGCGTGGAAGCCGGCGTCTTTAACGTCAGCAATCCCAAGGTAACGGCCTTTGCCATCAGCGGCATGGTGCAGTGGACGCACCGCTGGTACCAGCCCAACGGCAAGCTGTCCATCGAGGCGCTGTGCCAGGAGATGACGCAGATGGCGCTGCGTCTGGTCGGCTGGACAGGGCAGTACGTGCTGCCCGCGCCGCCTGCTCCGCAACGCTGACCTGCCGGGCGCATGGGGCGCGCCGGATGGCCTCGAAAGTCCTGTGTAAAGACGGTCTTTGCCATTGAATATAATTGAGAGTCATTCTCAACTATTGACTGTGGCAGCAGGGCGCGGACATCGCATGGCATCTCCCGGATACTTGGCTTCGCCCATCGAAGCGCTCTACAAAAACCACCATGCCTGGCTGCAGTCCTGGCTGCGGCGCCGTCTGGGCCATGCGGGCGATGCGGCCGATCTGGCCCACGACACCTTTTTGCGGCTCATGCTGTCACCCCGCAACGTGGACGCAGCCGATGAGCCGCGGGCCTTCCTGACCCATGTCGCCAAAGGCCTGGTGGTGGATCTATGGCGCCGGCGCGAGATCGAGCGCGCCTACCTGGAGACCCTGCAGGCCCTGCCCGAGCCGTATGCGCCATCGCCCGAGACCCAGCTGCAGGTCATCGAGGCCTTGGTGCAGATCGACCGGCTGCTGGCAGGCCTGGCGCCCCGCACGCGCCAGGTGTTTTTGCTGGCGCAGCTCGATGGCCTGAGCTTGCAGCAGATCTCCGACCAGGTCGCCATGCCGGTGATCACCGTGCGCCGCCATATCCACAAGGCCTTGCTGCGCTGCCTGGAGGCCGCGTGATGGCAGGCGTTGCCGCGCAAAACAGCTTGCTCAGCGAAGCGGCCGACTGGCTGATCCGGCTGCGCTATGAAACGCCCACTGCCAAGGAGCAGGCGCGCTTTGAACAATGGCGCAGCCAAAGTCCCGCGCATGAGGCGGCCTGGCACAAGGCCGAAGCCATGCTGGGCGTGTTTGCCCAAGTGCCTGCCGAGGTCTGCCAGCAAACCTTGAATGCCGTGCAGCGGCCCGACCGGCGCAAAAGCCTGGCCTGGCTGGGTGGCCTGCTGCTGGCGGCCCCCGCCGGCTGGCTCGCCTGGCGAGAGCTGTCCTGGCGCGACTGGATGGCCGACCAGGCCACCGCTGTGGGGCAGTCGCGCTCCATGCTGCTGCCCGATGGCTCTACGTTGACGCTCAACACCGCCAGCGCGGTCGCCATCCGCTTCAACGCACAAGAGCGCCGGGTGCGGCTGCTGGGGGGCGAGATCTTGGTGACCACGCATGCCGACCCCTCGCCCCGCTACCGTCTCTTTGTCGTGGAAACACGGCAAGGCTCCGTGCAGGCGCTGGGCACGCGCTTTAGCGTGCGCCGGGTGGATGCGGACACCAGCCGCGTCGCTGTCTTCAGCCACACCGTCGTCATCACCAACCAGCAAGGCGCTACCCAGTTGCTGCAAGAGGGACACACCGCTGACTTCAGCAACAAAAGCATCAGCCCGCCAACCGATGTGCAAGCCAGCGCCGCGCTGTGGGAGCAGGGCATGCTGTTGGCCAAGAACATGCCGTTGGCCGACGTTGTGGCCGAGATCGCCCGGTATCGGATGGCCCCTGTGCACTGCGATCCCGCGGTGGCCCAGCTGCGGCTATCGGGCGCCCTGTCGCTCAAGGACACGGAGGCCAGCCTGGCGCTGCTGGCGCAGTCGCTGCCGGTGCGGATTGAGCGAGAGGCGCATGGGGTCGTGAGGGTGGTGGGGCGTTGAGATTTTTCTAGCCGCTCCTATGGATCTGCGTCCAACAAATGGCGACGTTGCAATGCCCAAGTCCATGCTTTTCATCTGAATAAACGAAATTCAGGATTAAGTCATTATTTGTTTGGTGAATATACTGTCACAAAATCAAGGGAGACCCGGTGGCAAAAACCAAGCACATTCCGTATTTGGCGTCCATTCTCGCCATATCTGCATCGACTCTTTACGCCTCTTCCAGCTGGGCAGGCCGGGATTTCACCCCGCAATCAGGCACCTGGATCGTGAGCAGTGAAATCAATGGCAAACCCGGCCGAGGTTTAGCCATCGATGTGCAAGGCAACACCTTCTTCATGCAGGTCTTCGGATACGAGAAAAATGGTGACGCGACCTTTTACACTGCGACGGGCCAGATGGAGGGCAATAGCATTACCGCTCCGCTGATGCGCTACAAGAATGGGCGTAGTCTGGCCGGGCCGATGCAGGAAGCCGTGGAGGACCGGAGCTTAGGGCAGGTGACCGTCAGCTTTCGCAATGGCCTGAAGGGAACGCTGCAGTTCCCTGGCGAATCAGCGGTGGCGATCGAGCGCCTCATAGTGACCAGTGATGCACCGGGCGTCACCAACCCACTGGCACAACAAGGCGGGCGCTCATTGCGGCTGTTTACGCTGGATGCACAAGGGCAGCCTGACTACACCACCCAGGCGCAGCTTTGGCGAACCGATGACGGCATCACCCATATGGGATGGATCAAGCCCAGCGTCATTGGGATGGTTGACTACCAACCCCTGTTCCAATGTGATGTGCTGCCAGGAACGGCTCGCATGCAATGCACGCCAAAGGACGCTCAAAGACCTGCCGACATCGCTGATATCGAGAGCATGGAGTTGCAGTTTGCGGGCTTTGATATCCAAGGCGTGTTGCGCATGGGCGGCAGCCATCCCCATACCAAGACCATCACTGGTTTTGATCTGGGCGCTGCCCTGAATGAAGCCCCCTACGTTGAAGGCCGCACCACGATCACGCCGGTCCAGCACCATAGCTATCTGGCTTCCAATTTCGGATACGGCCCCGCCTGCCAGGTGACCTGTTACTCGTCCGTCACGACCAACATCCTGATGCCTATGAACGGTACCTGGGTGGTGGAAGATGAATTGACGGGTAAGCCCGGTCGTGGCATTGCGCTGGATGTGCAAGGCGACACCGTCATCTTGCAGCTGTTCCATTACCGTGCAGATGGCCAGCCCACTTTCCATATGGGCAGCGCCATTTACAAGGGCAAAGGTCCGGGCAGCCGCGCCAGCGTGGCAACGATTCCGTTGCGGCAATACCGGGGAGGGCGCAGCCTGGGCGGCCCGGCAAGTACGGCGGAGCTGGAGGCCGAGGCGGGCAATGCCATGGTGGAGTTCTACAGCCCCCCGCTGGAAAGCGGCGCCATAGACCGCAACGTCTGGTGGACGCAAGGACAGTTGCAACTGCCCGGTGAGCCGCCCGTTAAGATCCGGCGTCTGCAAACCGATGTGCCAGCCAGTTTTGCTGAACGCATGTTTGGTGACTGGTATGCCCGAAGCGGCGAGGTCGTTACCCGGTTTGATCGTGTGCAGGGCGAGGGTGTCATCACTGCGGATGGAAAACTTCTTTGTCTGCCTGTGGGCCTGACACCCGGCTCCAACATGAGCTGTGGCGAGCCGGACGGCAACCAGTGGCGTTCGCACTATTCCACCTATCTGCCAGACATGGGGCGTTCAGGGCCATTCCTGCGCCTGCGCGACCGATTTGGCAATGCGACGGGGCTGGGTGCGCTGGACTGATGGTGCAGCTGGCGCATCCAGCTTGAATGCCTTGCGCGTGTCCCAATAGGCTAGCTTCACGCGGCCCCAAACCTCACCACCGTGCGCCCACTCGTCGCCCCCTCTAACTGCCGCGCCGCATGCGCCAGCAACCCGTCCAGCCCGATAAAGCGCACACCGGGCTGCAGCGCTGCAAAGTCCGGCTTCCAGTCACCGGCCAGCTTGTCCCACAGCCGGCGCCGTTGCGGCCAAGGGGCGTTGGCGACGATGCCGAACATCTGCGCGCGGCGCATGATGAAGGGCAGCACGCTGCCGTCAAAGCTGTTGCCCGAGGCATTGCCCACGCTGGCCAGCAGGCCGCCATCGCTCAGAGACCGCAGCATCCAGGACAGCACCGCGCCGCCCACGTTATCGATGCCGGCCGCGAACTGCGGCTTTTCGATGGGACGCTTGGAATCCACCACCTGGCTGATGTCGATCACCTCGCTGGCGCCCAGCGCGCGCAGTGCTGCTTCGTTGCTGCGGTTGCGGGTGAGCGCGGCGGTGCGGTAGCCGGCACGGTGCAGCATATGGATGGCCAACCGGCCCACGGCGCCTCCGGCGCCGGAGATGGCGACCAGGCCGCTGTCGGGCTGAAGGCCCAGTTCTTCAAAGCGCTCCAGCGCCATGGCGGCGGTAAAGCCGGGTACGCCCAGAATGGCGACCTGCTCGGCGCTCAGGCCTGCGGGCAGCGCTTGCAGGTGCTCGGCGGGCGCCTGCACCAGCTCGGCAAAGCCACCATCCACATCAATGCCGCGTTGGAAACCATGGCTGAGCACCATGTCACCAGGCCGGAACTGCTCGCTGCGTGATTCAAGCACCTTGCCCACCACCTCGATCCCCGCGACGCGGGGGAACTGCGTGATGATCCTGGCCATCCCATGCAGCGACAAACAGTCCTTGTAGTTCACGCCCGCATAGTGCGACTGGACCAGTACCTCGCCGGACGCGAGTTCACCGCGCTGCAAGGTCTCCATCTGGGAGTGGATGGCTTTGTCCGCGCTGCGCGTGACCATGGCCTGGTAGCAGTTCATGCAGTTCTCCTGAAGAGTCGCTAACACAACCCTTGATACGTCGTTGCCGAACCTTGTCGTACTACTGTACTGCCTGCGGCTCGACGCCTGGTCTCAATCGCAAACCTTCGGTTTGCTGGGCCGTGTTAGCGACTCTATTGATGTATACGGTCAGACCACGCCTTGCGCGCGCAACTGCGCCAGTGCATCGGCCGACACCCCCATCGCGCCGTAGACCTCGGCGTTGTGCTCGCCCAGCGCCGGGCCGGTGCGGGGCACCGGCATGTCGCGGCCGATAATGCGCGGAACAATGCAGGGCGCAGGCAGGCTGCCATGGTCGGCATCGGGCAGGCGGATGATGGCCTCGCGTGCCCGGAAATGCGGGTCCGCCTCGATGTCGGCGATGTCATAGACCTTGCTGAACGGAATTTCGCAGGCCTCCAGCTTCTGGCTGATCAGCGCAAAGCCATGCTCGGCAAACCAGCCGCTGACGATGGCATCGAGCGCATGCACATGGGCCACGCGGTGCGGCAGGCTGGCAAAGCGCGGGTCCTCGGCCAGATGGGGCTTGCCCATGGCCTTGCACAGCCGCAGCCAGACGGCCTGGGACGAGGCCACCATCGAGAAGAACACGCCATCGGCACTGCGGTACATATTCGACGGCGCCGTGTAGGTGGCCAGATTGCCTTCGCCGCGCCGGGCCAGGCCCAGCTGTTCATGCTCGACGGGCAGCGGGTCCAGAATGCGGAACAGCGCCTCGGTGGCCGACAGGTCCACCTCCACGCCCCGGGCCTCGGGGTCGGCACGCAGGCGGGCAGTCTCTGCGGCGATGGAGAACGCGCAGAAGATGCCGGCCACCGCATCGCCGATCGGGTAGTTGCTGTGCATGGGCGCGCCGCCCGCCGGTGCTGTCAGGTTGGTGAAGCCGCTCATCGCCTCGAACACCCGCGCAAAGCCGGCGCGGGCGCGGTAGGGGCCTGTCTGGCCAAAGCCGGTCAGCCGCACCACGATGAGGCGCGGGTTGGCGCGGTGCAGGGTGGCAATGTCCAGGCCCCAGCGGTCCAGGCTGCCGGTGCGAAAGTTCTCCACCAGCACATCGAACTGCGCCAGCATGGCCAGCAGCAGCTCGCGCCCCTGCGGTTTGCGCACATCCAGGGTGATGCCGCGCTTGCCCCGGTTGGCCACCTTCCACCACAGCGGTGATCCATTCTTGATGGGCTGCATGTGGCGCAGTGCATCGTTGCCATCGGGCAGCTCCAGCTTGACGACATCGGCGCCATGGTCGGCGCACATCGTCGCGCCACTGGGCGCAGCCAGCACCGTGGCCATGTCCAGGATGCGTACGCCGGCCAGCGAGCCAGGGTGGGTCATGGGGTTGTGGTGGGTCATGAAAACTCTTTGTGCAGTAAGCGCAATAGCCGCTTTGTCCCACAGCGGATTGGCGGCTGCAATAGCATGTTTCGCTGATCGAAACACTCGGCTCAAACGATTGACCTGGAAAGGACGCCGCCCCAATCATGACCACACGAACCACCGCCCAACGCCCCGTGAACACCATCTCCCTGCCCGGGCTCGTCAGCCCCCATGACCTCACGCTAGACCGCCAGTTCTCGATGAACCTGGCACGCGGTCTGGAGGTGCTGCGCGCGTTCACACCGGCCAGCCCCGTGCTTGGTAACCGGGAGATTGCCGACCGCACCGGCCTGCCCAAGCCCACCGTCTCGCGGCTGACCTATACGCTCACCTTGCTGGGCTATCTGAGCCGCGACGGCCAGCTGCAAAAGTACCGGCTCGGCCCCGGCGTGCTGTCGCTGGGCCATCCGCTGCTGGCCAGCATGGCCGTGCGCCAATCGGCCAAGCCGCTGATGGAGTCGCTGGCGCGCAGCACCGGCTGCACCGTCAACATGGGCGTGCGCGACCGCGATCTGGTGGTCTATATCGACTCGGTGCGGGCCGATTCCACCAACCAGCACCTGCCCGATATTGGCTCCACCCGCCCGCTGCTGTCCAGCGCCATAGGCCGTGCGCTGATCCTGGCCTGCCCGGCGGCCGAGCAGCGCGCCATTCTCAATTACCTCCAGGTCAAGGACCGTGCCGAGTACGACGCCCAGCTGCCCAACTGGCAGGCCGATGTAGCGCGCTTCAAGGACGAGGGCTACTGCCACTCCAAGGGCGATTGGCGCAAGGAGATTCATGCGATTGCCGTGCCGGTGCGTACCCACCTGGGCGGTTTGCCGGTGGCGCTGAACTGCACCTTGTCCACCCACCGAGCATCCAGGAACCTGCTCACCCGCGAGGTGGCGCCGCTCCTCAAGGAAGCCGTTTTTCAACTGGAACTGGCGCTGGGCATGCGCTAGGGCTTGAGAACCCCAAGCCCGGTAACCAGCGCCCGTCCACAACCTCAGAAAGAAGAGTGATGATCCGAGACCCCCAGACGTTTGAAGCGATGCTGGCTGAGCTGCGCAGCTTTCTACGCAGTGAATGCCAGCCGATCGAGGAACAGGTCGATGCGCAGGACCTGATCCCCGAGCCGGTGGTGCAGCGCATGCGCGAGCTGGGTCTGTTTGGCCACAGCATCCCCGAGGCCTATGGCGGCGCGGGCCTGACGACCGAGGAGCTGGCCTTGGTCAATATTGAGGTCTCGCAGGTAGCGACCACCTTCCGCGCGCGCTTTGGCGGCAATACCGGTATTGCGTCGGAGTCGCTGGTGGTCGATGGGACCGAGGCGCAGAAGCGCCAGTACCTGCCGCTGCTGGCCAGCGGCGAGGTGACGGGCTGCTTTGCGCTGACCGAGCCCGAGGCCGGCTCGGACGCCACCGCGCTGCGGACCACCGCCGTGCGCGATGGCGCGCATTTTGTCATCAGCGGGCGCAAGTGCTTCATCACCAATGCGCCAATTGCCAATCTGTTCACCGTGTTTGCCCGGTCCGAGCCCGGCAGCAAGGGCGCCAACGGCATCAGTGCTTTTCTGATCGAGCGCGGCACGCCAGGGCTGTCCACACCGCCCGCGATGCGCAAGATGGGGCAGCATGGCTCGCCCGTCGGTGAGGTAGTGCTGGACCAGGTGCGCGTGCATGAAAGCGCCATCGTTGGCGGCCTGGAGGGCAAGGGCTTTCGCACGGCCATGCGCGCGCTCAACAAGCAACGCATCAACCTCGCCGGTCTCTGCGTGGGCCCCGCGATCCGCCTGGTGCAGGAGATGGCCCTGCAAGCGCAGCGCCGCCAGCAGTTTGGCCAGCCGATCAGCGAGTTCCAGCTGGTGCAGCAGCTGATTGCCGAGAGCAATACCGAGGTGCATGCCGCCCGCGCCCTGGTGCTGGAGACCGCCCGCAAGCGCGACGAGGGCCAGGACGTGACGATGGAAGCGTCCATGTGCAAGCTCTTTGCCTCCGAGACCTGCGGCCGTGTGGCCGACCGGGCCGTGCAGATCTTCGGCGGCAGCGGCTATGTGGCCGGCAATGTGGCCGAGCGCTTCTACCGCGATGTGCGCCTGTTCCGGCTCTACGAAGGCACCAGCCAGGTCCACATCACCAACATCGCCAAACGCACGATGGCGGCGCTGACTGCTTAGCGGCTTAACAGCACCGCGCGCAGAGACAACAACGAGAGCAGACCGACAAAAGCGCAATCCACCCTTCTCAGGAGACACAGCCATGCAGACCATCCCATCCCTCGCCCATGCGGCACGCGCCTTGCTGGCGTGCAGTCTGGCCGCCACTGCGCTTGCGCAGGCGCAGCCCCAGGCGGAAGGCTATCCCACCAAGCCGGTCAAGGTCATTGTTCCATTCTCGGCGGGAGGGGTGGTCGATTCGGTCGCGCGCATCATCAGCGACAAACTCTCTACCCAATACGGCAAGCCCTTTATCGTGGAGAACAAGACGGGCGCGGGCGGCTCCATCGGCACCGACTATGTCGCCAAATCGGCGCCTGATGGCTACACCCTGCTGGCGGTCAGCCCCAGCCATGCGGTGGCGCCCGCGCTGCAAAAGAGCATCACCTGGAACCCCGTGCGCGACTTCAAGGCCATTGCCGGCTTTGGCTATGTGCCCAATATCATCGTCGTGCACCCCAGCCTGCAAGCCAAGACCATGGCCGAGTTCGTCGCGCTGGCCAAGAAGAGCGCGCCACCGCTGACCTATGCCACCGCCGGCCTGGGCACCTCCAACCACCTGTCGGGCGAGCTGCTGGCGCAAGAGGCCCATATCGCGCTCGCACATGTGCCCTACAAAGGCCAGTCCGAGGCCTTGAACGACCTGCTCTCCGGCCGGGTCAACATGATGCCGCTGACCTCGGCGCTCGCGATTCCGCATGTCAAAAGCGGCAAGCTGCGCGCCTTGGCCGTCACCACTGCCAAGCGCTCCAGCGCATCGCCCGATCTGCCGACCGTGGCCGAAGCGGCGCAACTGCCCCGCTATAACGTGGGCACCTGGTTTGGCTTTGTGGCCCCGGCCAACACACCGGCGCCCGTGCAGCAAAAGCTGTCGGCCGATATTGCGCAGATCCTCGCGCAGCCCGATGTCAAGACCAAGCTCGAATCGCTGGGCATGGAGCTGGCACCGCAGAACGCCGAGCAGTTCGATAGCTTCATCGCGCAGGAGAGCGAGAAGTGGGGCCAGGTCATCCAGCAGGCCGGCATTGAGCCGAACTGATGGCAGCATTCAGACAAGGCCAGCACCATGCCGCAATTTCAAACACCGCTCTGCCAGCGCCTGGGCATAGCGCATCCGATCTTTGGTTTCTCGCACGAGCCCGATGTCGTGGTCGCGATTGCCCAAGCCGGCGGCTTTCCGGTGCTGGGGCTCGCGCGCGATGCGCCGCAGGATATTCCGGCCATCGTGCGCGATGTCGAGCAGCGCCTGGGCGGTCTGCCTTACGGCATTGACCTGATGCTGCCGGCCGATGTGCCCAGCCAAGCCGATCCGCAAAGCCTGCAGGCGGCGCTGCCGCCCGCGCATGTGGCGTTTGTGGCCGGGCTGCGGCAGCGCTTTGCGATCCAGCCGCCCAGCCAGCCCAGCTTTTTTACCGCCCATGCGCGGTCGGAGGCGCTGTTCCAGGCGCAAATCGATGCGGTGCTGAACTCCCAGGCCTGCGCTGTGGCCACCGCCATCGGCCTGCGCGCCGAATTGATAGCGGAGGCCAAGCGCAGGGGCAAGCTCACGTTCTCGCTGATCGGATCGCTGCGCCATGCGCGCAAGGCGCTGGACATGGGCGTGGACGTGCTGGTGGCCCAGGGCTATGACGCGGGAGGCCATACCGGCACCGTGGGCACGATGTCGCTGCTGCCGCAGATTGTCGAGATCGCCGGGGCGCAGAACGTTCCCGTGCTGGCCGCTGGCGGCATTGCCACAGGCGGGCAGATCCTGGGCTGCATCTGCGCCGGCGCGCAGGGCGCCTGGCTGGGCACCCTGTGGATGGCCGCACAAGAGAACCACACGCCACCCGCGTTGCTGGACCGGCTGGTCGCCAGCAGCAGCGAAGATACCGTCATCTCCCGCGCGCACAGCGGCAAGCCTTGCCGCGTGGTGCGCAGTGCCTGGATCGATGCCTGGGAAGAGGCCGATGCGCCGGCGCCGCTGGGCATGCCACACCAGCAGGCGCTGACCGGCGATGTGTTTGCCTCCATCCACGAACACAACAGCGTCTCGCTAGTCTACGAGGCGGCCGGGCAGAGCGTGTTCGGCATTCAAGGGCCTACGACGGTGGCCGCGCAGATGCAGGCACTGGTCGCGGAGATGGACAGCGCGTTTCATCGGCTCTGCGGGCTGGTGCGCTAGCCGGGCCCTTGCCACTGCGGCGGCGGATGCCGGTACCGGGCCACTGCGCGCCACGCGCAGTGCCTGCTGTCAATCCAGGCGAGGGTGCAGGTCGATGTACTTCTGTTTGCGCAACTCCAGCTCAGCGATCTGCGCTTGCAGCTTCGCGATCTCGCCATCGATCTCCTCGACACTTTGCTCGATATGGTCCAGCGTCTGGATCAGCAGCTCCTTGGCCTCTTTTTTGCTGGAGGCTGCCGGGGTGGCGCCGCGCAACGGGCGGTTGGCGGTTTCCTTCATGAAGATGCCGGTGATGATACCGATGACCGCTACGAACATCAGGTAATAGGCCGGCAGGTACAGGCTACCGGTGGTGTCGACCAGCGCAGCGGTGATCGTGGGCGTGAGACCGGCGACGATGATGGCGATGTTGAACGATGCCGCCAGCGCGCTGTAGCGGATGCGGGTGGGGAACATGGCCGGCAAGGTCGACGCCATCACACCGGTAAAGCAGTTCAGCACAATAGCCAGCATGAACAGGCCGACAAAGATCAGTGCGATCTGGCCGTTGATGATCAGCTTGAATGCGGGGATGGCCAGCACCAGCAAGCCGATGGAGCCGAAGATCACAAAGGGCTTGCGTCCGAAGCGGTCGCTGGCCAGGCCGATGACCGGCTGCACAAACAGCATGCCGATCATCACCGCGATGATGATCAGCACCCCGTGGTCCTCCGAGTACTGCAGGTTATGCGACAGGTAGCTGGGCATGTAGGTCAGCAGCATGTAGTACGTGATGTTGGTGGTGAGCACCAGACCCACGGACACCAGCAGCGGGCGCCAGTAACGCGTTGCGATTTCCTTGAACGAGATGCGGGGGCGGTTTTCCACATCCTCCTGGTCATCCTTTTCCATCTGGTCGAGCTGCTGCTGAAACGCAGGGGTCTCTTCGGCCGCATGGCGCAGATACAGGCCTACCAGCCCCAGCGGTGCTGCCAGGAAGAAGGGCACCCGCCAGCCCCATTCCAGAAAGCGCGCTTCGCTCAGCAGGCTTTGCAGCAAGACCACCACGCCGGCACCGGTGACAAAGCCGACGATCGAGCCGAAGTCGAGAAAGCTGCCCAGAAAGCCGCGTTTGCGGTCCGGCGCAAACTCGGCGACAAAAATAGCAGCGCCGGTGTATTCCCCTCCGACCGAAAACCCTTGCGCGAGCTTGCACAGCAGCAGCAGGATGGGCGCCCAGATGCCTATGCTGGCATAGGACGGTATCAGGCCGATACAGAAGGTGCTGGCGGCCATGATGATGATGGTGATCGACAGCACCTTTTGGCGGCCGAACTTGTCACCCATCACGCCAAAGAACAGACCGCCCAGCGGCCGCACCAAAAACGGAATCGAGAACGTGCCCAGCGCGGCAATCATCTGCACGCTGGCCGAGGCATCGGGAAAGAACACCTTGCCCAACGCAAAGGCCACAAAGCCGTAGACGCCGAAGTCGAACCACTCCATCGCATTGCCCAATGCAGCTGCGGAGATGGCTTTCTTGAGCTTGACCTTGTCGACGATGGTGATGTCGTGCAGCTCCAGGGTGCCGCTTTGTGTCGGTATCAGGGGCGGCGAAGGAGGCGTCGGATCGGCCGCGGTGTTGTTGTTGATGGTATCCATGCGGTTCCCCGGTGATGGTGGGCCGCCATCTTCGCCAATTGCCCTGCCAGCGTCTGTAGGACGAGGCTGGGCTTCACTGCCTCCAAAACCCGCTTGGTGTCTGCTGCGCTATCGCCCGGCCGACATTGGCAGGCTAGGCTGGGGTCAAGCGGCGGCCAAGCGCTCCTTGGCCAGCCGTGTGCCCGCCGCCAGCGCCTTGAGCTTGCCCCAGGCCACGTCGCGCGACATCGGTGCCAGACCGCAATTGGTGCAGGGAAAGAGGCGTTCCTTGGGCACAAATTCCAGTGCCCGGGCGATGGTGTCGGCCACTTCCTCGGGCGTCTCGATGGTGTCGCTGGCAACATCGATCACCCCGACCATCACATCCTTGCCGGCCAGCAGCTTCATCAGGTCAGGCGGTACATGCGAGTGGATGCATTCCAGGCTGACCTGGTCGATGCTGCTGCGCGCCAGGGCGGGGAACACCGTCTCGTACTGGCGCCATTCATCGCCCAAGGTGCTCTTCCAGTCGGTATTGGCCTTGATGCCGTAGCCGTAACAGATGTGCACGGCGGTGGTGCAGGTGAGGCCCTGCGCGGCGCGCTCCAGTGCCTGCACGCCCCAGTCAGCTGCGTCCTTCATATAGACGTTGAAGGCTGGCTCGTCGAACTGGATGATATCCACGCCATCGGCCTGCAGGGCCAGCGCCTCCTGGTTGAGCAACTCGGCAAAGGCCATGGCCATCTTGACCTTGTCGCCATAGAAGCGGTCCGCCACGGTGTCCACAATCGTCATCGGGCCGGGCAGGGTGAACTTGAGCTTTTTCTGGGTATGGGTGCGTGCCAGCTGCGCTTCGAACGCATGCACGCGCCCCCTGAGGCGCAAGGCCGCTACCACCTGCGGCACCATCGCGTCGTAGCGGTTGTCGCGGATGCCCATCTTCACCTTGTTGTCGAAGTCGATGCCCTCGACTTGCTCCAGAAAGCCATGCACAAAGTGCTGGCGTGCCTGCTCGCCGTCGCCAACGATGTCCAAACCGGCATCTTCCTGGGCCTTGATCCACAGCAGCGTTGCATCGGCCTTGGCCTGGCGCAGCGCATCACCTTCTGCCATCCACTGGGGCCAGAGCTTGTTGGTTTCGGCCAGCCAGGCGGGTTTGGGCAGACTGCCGGCAATGGAGGTTTCGAACATGGAGGATTTCCTTTCAAAAAATGGGGAGTCAGGCAGGCCTGTGTGCAGCGCATTGTGCGGACCCCGTCGCGCAACCGGGTGCCATAGGTGACACCGGGCAGGGCGGGGCAGGGCAAGGCGATGCGGCTGGTCCAGCGCGCCGGGGCCTGCCGTCAGACCGTTGCCGCAGCGCTCGCTTGCTGCAGCATGCGCTGGTAGGGTTTGATGAAGTGCTCTTCGGCAAATCAGCCTTGCTTGACGGCCAGCGCGCTGCGCTCTTCGCGGTCATAGACAATCTGCGTCAGCGAGTAGTCCTCATGCTTCAGGCTGGGCTGGTAGCGCGCGCCGGCGGCTGCATTGGCGTTGTAGATTTCCGGGCGGTAGATCTTCTGGAAGGTCTCCATCGTGCTGATGGTGCCGATCAGCTCCAGGCTGCTGTAGTCGCCCAGCAGGTCGCCGTGGAAGTAGAAGGCCAGCGGCGCCACGCTGTGGGCGGGCATGAAGAAGCGCACCTGCATGCCCATCCGGGCAAAGTAGTGGTCCGTCGGCGAGGCCTCGTTTTGCCGGTACTCAATGCCCAGCACCGGGTGCTGGTTGCCGGTGCGCTGGTAGACCTTGCTGGTCGACGCGCTGATGCAGATCACCGGCGCCTTGCGGAAACTGGCCTGGTACGTGTCCGACCGGATGAACTGCTGGAACAGCTGCCCATGCAGAAGGCCAAAATGCGCGGGCGTGCTGAAGCCGGTCCGGTTCAGGTTGTGCGCAGGCAGCAGCACGTTGAAATCGTAATCCCGCACATAGGACGAGAAGTTGTTGCCGACGATGCCGTCGCTGCGCTGGCCCGTGTGCTGGTCAAGGATGTGGGTCTGCAGCATCTCGATCAGCGGAAACGCCTCGCCGTGCTGCTGCGTGCCCCAGTGCAGTGCCACGGAAACGATGTCCAGCTCCACCGCATAGCGGTCGGCCTCCGGGTTGTCCAAGTGCGCCAGCGCGTTGAAGCGGTTGTCGATCATCCGCAAGGTGTTGCGCAGGTTCTGCTGCCGGTTCTCGCCCCGGGCCAGGTTGGCAAAGTTGGTGGTAATGCGCGTGCTGTCCGATGGCCGGTAGTGCTCATCAAAACGCAGGCGCTCGATGCTGAAGGAAAAGTCGCTGCTCATGCGGGTCCGATCGTGGATGTCTGCGGGCTTCCGGGCCGTATGGGCTGTTTCAGCCCACGCCGCTCAGGTCGATGGGCCGGATGTTAGAACGCGCAATCCATGAAGTAAAATGGTTTTATCTCATATATCCATGAATATGGTTCATTTGAATGCTTGAACGTATCCATCTCAGCATCGTCCAGCAGGTCGAAAAGCAGGGCTCGCTCACGGCCGCTGCAGGTGTGCTGAACCTGACCCAATCCGCGCTGAGCCACAGCATGAAAAAGCTGGAGCAACAACTGGGCACAGCGGTATGGCTGCGGGAGGGCCGCAGCCTGCGCCTGACGCAGGCCGGCCAGTACCTGCTGGCGGTGGCCAACCGTGTGCTGCCACAGCTGGATCTGGCCGAAGAGCGTCTGGGCCAGTTTGCGCAGGGCGAGCGCGGTGCGCTGCGCATTGGCATGGAATGCCATCCCTGCTACCAGTGGCTGCTCAAGGTCGTCTCGCCGTATCTGGCCGCGTGGCCGGATGTGGAGGTGGACGTGAAGCAGAAATTCCAGTTCGGCGGCATTGGTGCGCTGTTCGGCTACGAGATCGACCTGCTGGTCACGCCTGATCCGCTGTTCAAACCCGGGCTGCGGTTTGAGCCTGTGTTTGACTATGAACAGGTGCTGGTGGTGCCCCGTGGCCATGCGCTGGCCTCTGCCACCTATGTAAAGCCCGAGCAACTCACGCAAGAGGTGCTGATCAGCTACCCGGTGGACATCGAACGGCTCGATATCTACAACCAGTTCCTGCTGCCCGCCGGGGTCACGCCGCGCCGCCACAAGGCGATTGAGACCACCGACATCATGGTGCAGATGGTCGCCAGCGGCCGGGGTGTGGCGGCGCTGCCACGCTGGCTGGTCGAGGAGTACGCCGCCAAGATGGACGTGGTGCCGGTGCGGCTGGGGCCGCGTGGCATTGCCAAGCAGATTTTTCTGGGCGCGCGGGAATCGGATGTGGCCATCGACTATGTGCGCGCCTTTATCGAACTGGCGCGCCAGCCGCGTGCTACCACCGCTTCTGCTACAACCAACAAAGCCTAGCCGGGGCCGGCCACACGCACAAAGCGCACGCTGATGCGCAGGCCTGGGCCAAAGGGTGGCGTGTAGCGCTGCTGGGCATCGGCCAGTTGCAGGCTGGCGCCGGTCGCCTGCGCCACCTCCTGCACAATCGCCAGCCCCAGGCCGGTGCCGGGCGTGTCATTGGCCAGGCGGTAAAAGCGCTCCAGCACCAGATCGCGGCTTTGTGCTGGAATGCCCGGGCCATTGTCTTGCACCCATAAAAGCAGGCTGTCGGCGCTGGCCTCCAGGCCCAGCGTGACCTGGCCTTGCGGCGGGGTGTAGCGGATGGCGTTGTCCACCAGGTTGGCAATCAACTCGGGCAGCAGGCGGCTGCTGGTGTACAGCGAAAACACATGCGGGTCGGCAGCGCGCGTGGCCGCATCTGCCGGTGCAGCAGCGACTGCCTGGCTTTCCTCCCAGCCCAGGTCGATCTGCTTGAGGTCGGCCGCCGGCGCCATCGCCTCCAGGCACTGCAGGCACAGCGCGCGCAGGTCCACCCATTGCGGCGGTTGGGCCGCGTGTGCGGCATTGCCGGCCTCGGCCTGTGCCAAGGTCAACAACTGGTTGGCCACATTCAGCAATTGCTGGTTGCTGCGCTGCAGCCGTTGCAGCACGGCCAGGCGCTGCGCAACCGACAGGGCCGCCAACTCGGCCGGCGTCTGGCCCAAGGCCTGTTCCAAGGTATGGGCCTGGATGGCCAGCGGCGTGCGCAGCTGGTGCGCTGCATCCGAGATGAACTGGCGCTGGCGTGCCACCTGCGCGCGGATGGTGCGGGCAAACTGGTTGACGGTATCGGCGAGCGGCCGCAACTCCTGGTGGAGCTGGCGCGAGTCGAGGTGAAAATCCACATCCCCAGCCGGGCGCCCGGCCAGCTGGCGCGCCATGCGCAGCAGCGGGCGCAGCTCCAGGGTCAACGCGGTGGCGCTCACCAGCACAGCCACGGCCAGCGCCCACAGCAGGTACTCCATCGTCGGCCACCACAAGGTCTGGACCATGTTGTCGCGGCTGTGCGTGGTCTTGCCGACCAGGATGGTGATCTCGCGCGCGCCAGCCACGTCATACATGGCCCGGCGCGTGATCACGGCACGGATCGGCTGGCCTTGCCACAGGGCGTCATACCACTGGGCGTTGTCGCTGCCGCTCAGCGTCAGTTGCGGCGGCTGCGGAAAGTTCTGCTGGCCCGCCAGCAGCTGGCCTTGCGCGTCCATCACGCTCAGGTAGACATGGTCGCGCGCCGGCGACATGAACAGGCTCAGCGCCGAGGGTGGCACGCTGGCGCGTACATCGCCGTCTTCCCAGATCAGGCGGTCGGCCAGGATCTTGGCCGATGACAGCAGGTCATGGTCCTGCACATAGTCTGCGGCATCCTCGGCATGCTCATGGGCAAACCAGCCGCACAGACCCACCAGCACGGCCAGCGGCAGCAGCAGCCACAGGGCCAGGCGTGCGCGCAGGCTGTGCAGCATTCAGTCCCCGCCGGCCAGTTTTTGCTTGAGCAGGTAGCCCACGCCGCGCAAGGTCATGATCGTCGTGTCGCTCGCCTGCAGTTTCTTGCGCAGGCGGTGCACGTACAGGTCCACCGCGTCGGCGCTGGCCTCTTCGTCCATGCCGTAGATCACGTCCATCAAGCGTTGCTTGGGCAGCGCGCTGCCGTTGTGCAGCATCAGCGCTTCGAGCACGCTGCGCTCGCGCGGGGGCAGGGCCAGCTCCTCGCCCGCCACGCTGAACAAGCGGGTGCGCAGATCAAGCTGCAGGTTGCCGCAGCGCACATGGTTCTCACGCCCGGGCATCTGGCGCCTGGCAATGGCCTGGATGCGCGCCAGCAGCTCGCGCACTTCCACCGGTTTGACCAGGTAGTCATCGGCGCCAATCTCCAGGCACAGCACTTTCTGGTCGAGCGAATCACTCGCCGTCAGCACGATCACCGGCAGGCTGTCACCGCGCTCGCGCAGGCGCCGCAGCAGCGCCTTGCCGCTGAGCTGGGGCAGGTTCAGGTCCAGCAGCAGCAGGTCATAGTGCGATTGGCTCAGCAGCTGGTCAGCGGCGTCGCCACGGTCCACATGGTCCACCACAAAGGCATGCTGGCGCAGCAGCCCGGCCAGGGACTGGGCCAGTTCCAGGTTGTCTTCGACCAGAAGGATCTTCATCGGAGGAGGGGGCACACCGGGCGCCCGCAAAAAAGATCAGGGATAACCACTAAAAATGCTGCAGTGCAGCGAAAGCGCACTGAAAGGGTGCAGTTTCTAGACTCTGTTCCTATCCGGTGCATTATGCGGTCGCCCAGGGCGGCTGTGCTGAAGGTGCCAGGACCACAACGTCAAGGAGACACTGCATGACCCCATTCCACGCTACCCGCCGCAACGCGCTGGCCGCCATCGCCGCTGCCGCTGTCTGCTGCATGGCCAGCACGGCTGCCCAGGCGGCAGACGATACCGTCACCATCATGGTGGGCGGCATCAACAAGATCATCTACCTGCCCGCCAAGCTGGCCGAGTCGCTGGGCTACTTCAAGGAAGAGGGCCTGAAGGTCGAGCTGCAATCACAGCCGGCCGGCGTGGATGCGGAAAACCAGCTGATCGCAGGGGCCGTGCAAGGCGTGGTGGGCTTCTATGACCACACCATCGACCTGCAGGCCAAGGGCAAGGAGATCCAGGCCATTGCGGTGTTCTGCAAGGTGCCCGGTGAGGTGGAACTGGTGTCCACCAAGGCGGCCGCAGGCGGCTTCCAGTCGATGGCCGATGCCAAGGGCAAGACCCTGGGCGTCACCGGCCTGGGCTCGTCGACCGAGTTCCTGACCCGCTACCTGGTCGACAAGCAGGGCGTGGCCAGCAAGGACTACTCGCTGCTGCCCGTGGGCGCTGGCAACTCCTTCATCGCCGGCATGAAGCAGGACCGTATCCAGGCCGGCATGACCACCGAACCAACCGTGTCGCAAATGCTCAAGACCGGCGACGCCAAGGTGCTCGTCGACATGCGCAGCGAAGAGGGTACCCAGGCAGCACTGGGCGGCCTGTACCCTGCCGCCAGCCTGTATGTGCGCAACGAATGGGCCGCCAGCCACAAGGACCAGGCGGCCAAGCTGGCCCGCGCATTTGGCAAGACCATGCAGTACATCAGCAGCCACAGCGCCGAAGACATCGCCGACAAGATGCCCAAGGACTACTACGGCAATGACAAGGAGCTGTATGTGGCGGCGCTGAAGGCCTCGCTGCCGATGTACACCAAGGACGGCAAGATGCCCGAAGGCGGCCCCGCGACGGTGCTCAAGGTGCTGTCGGCCTACAAGCCCAATGTGAAGAGCGCGCACATTGACCTGGCCAAGACCTATTCCAACGCCTACCTGAGCGCCAAGTAAAAAGCGGCGCAACCCGCCCCGCAGCGCGGCCCCGCCGTGCTGCAGCCCGCGCGCACCACCACCCACATCCGGGAGACCACCATGTCCTATGCCACCCGGGCGGTTGCCAGCCAGCAACCGTCCAGCAGCCTGCAGCCCAAAAACGCCGCTGCCTCTGCAAAATCAGCCGATGCGGCTATTGAATTCGACAAGGTGTCGCTGCGCTTTATTGCGCCAGACGGCACGGCCACCCTGGCGCTGCGCAATTTTTCGATGTCGGTGGCCAAGGGCGAATTCATCGCCATCGTCGGCCCCACCGGCAGTGGCAAATCCACCACATTGAACCTGATCACCAGCTTGCTGCAACCAACGGTGGGCGAGGTGCGCGTGATGGGCAAGAAGGTCGAGCAGATCGATCCGCGCATCGGCTTTGTGTTCCAAGCTGACGCCGTCTTCCCCTGGAAATCGGTGCGCGACAACGTGGCCGCCGGCCCCATCTTTCGCGGCACGCCGCGCGAGCAGGCGCTCAAGCTGGCCGACGAGTGGATCCACCGCGTGGGCCTGGCCAACTTTGGCAACCACTACCCGCACCAGCTCTCGGGCGGCATGCGCAAGCGCGTGGCGCTGGCGCAGACCTTTATCAACCAGCCGGAAATCCTGCTGATGGACGAGCCCTTCTCGGCGTTGGACATGCAGACCCGCACCCTGATGCAGGACGAGCTGCTGCGCCTGTGGTCGGCCTCCGGCGGCTCGGTCGTGTTCGTGACCCATGACCTGGAAGAGGCGATTGCGCTGGCCGACCGCGTGTTTGTGCTGACGGCCCGCCCCGCCACGTTGAAGCGTGTGTACGAGATCGACCTGCCACGCCCCCGCGTGATGAGCGAGGTGCGCTACGACCCGCAGTTCATCGACCTGTCCAAGCGCATCTGGGAAGACCTGCGCGAAGAAGTCCATATCCAGTAATACAAGGCAAGGAATACACCATGTCTGAACTCACCCTCAACCCCGCCGCCACCCGCAGCCCGCCACCCGCACCGGCTGCGCCAGACCACACCCCCGCTGCCGTGAGCGACGCTGCGCTCGCGCAGGAATCGGTGGCCGCGCAGGCGGCCATCAAACGCCGCAAGGCCGTCATCATTGGTCTGCGCCTGCTGGTGCTGGTCGCCGTGCTGGGCGGCTGGGAAGTCTCGGCGCGCATGAAGTGGATCGACCCCTTCTTCTACTCGATGCCCTCGATGATCTGGAACCAGATTGTGGAATGGGTGCGCGACGGCACATCGCAAGGCCCGCTGTGGCAGCAGGTGCTGGTCACGCTGGAAGAGACGGTCATCGGCTTTCTGATCGGCTCCATCGCTGGCGTGATCTGCGGCATTGTGCTGGGCCGCAACAAGCTGCTGTCCGATGTGTTCTCCATCTACATCCAGATCGCCAACTCCATCCCCCGCGTGGTGCTGGGCTCCGTGTTCGTCATTGCGCTGGGCCTGGGCATGGCGTCCAAGGTGGCACTGGCTGTCGTGATGGTCTTCTTTGTGGTGTTTGCCAATGCCTTCCAGGGCGTGCGTGAAGCCGACAAGTACATGATCGCCAATGCCCAGATCCTCGGTGCATCGCCGCGCCAGGTGACCCTGTCGGTGGTGATTCCTTCGGCCATGTCCTGGATTCTGGCCAGCCTGCATGTGAGCTTTGGCTTTGCACTGGTCGGCGCCGTGGTGGGCGAGTTCCTCGGCGCCAAGGAGGGCATCGGCCTGCTGATCTCCACCGCGCAGGGCGCTTTCAACGCCAGCGGTGTGTTCGCCGCGATGATCGTGCTGGCCGTGGTGGCCCTGGGCGCCGACTTCTTGCTGACCCGCCTGGAAAAACGCCTGCTCAAATGGCGCCCCGCCGCCTTCTGATGCCCTGACCTGACCCTTATGCAAGCGCGGCCGGTGCCCGCTTGCCCGTCTCCTCGCCGGTGGAACAAGCGCTCTCTCGCTTACCGGCCTTGCGCCAGCTCCGCCAACCGAGCTGGCGTTTTTTTGTCTGGAGGTCGCGGGCGGGTTCTCAGGAGACTGGCTCACCTTGGGCAATCTAGGGCTGAAGCCGCGCTGTGGTCTCGTCTTTGCGGACTTTGAAGGCGCGCGCCAGTTGCAGCTCGCCGGCCATGCGCGCGCCCATTTTGGTGTAGATGCCGACATCGACCAGACAGGAGGAACCGGGCGCTGAATCGAGTCCCCGGTGCATAGCTCGCGCAGCACGCCGTGGAACCTGCACCAGCGCTGAATCCTTGAGCGACCACCGCGCAAAGTTGCGGGTGGCTGAGTCTGCCGCAGCGGGGCGCTTAGCAGTTCAGATCATGGAAGCGCTTGCGCGCCTTGTACAGATCGACCTCGGCTTGGGCCAGATCATGGGCTGCCGCTGCATGCACCGCTTGTTTGAGCGCTGGCAGGCGGTTGTCCAAACGCGCGCATTCAAGCTTGTCTGCGGGGCTGAGCTTGAAGCGGCGCTGGTACACCCGGTACTCATCGGCGTTCATTCCTGTCAGGGGCTGGATGGCTTCTGCCAGGGCGGTGTTGTACTCGTCGCGCCGCACATCTTTGCCCTTGCGGCTCTTACCCGTCATCTTGTCCATGCCCTGGGTCGGAGTCGCGTCGATTTCCGTAGCGCCTACACAGGGCGCATCCGAATAGCTCACACGCCCAGCCGTTTCGCAGCGGTAGACAGGCTTTTGTGCAAAGGCAGGCGCGGCGCAGCAGACCAGGGCCAGCAATAGCAGCGACCGCGTGGATGGGCCGCGGCTTGCATGGAGAGGCGTGGAGAACAAGCGCATCGACAGACCTTCAGCCATCCATCACGCCGCCGCAAGCGTGCCACGGCAACCGGGGAAGGTCGAGCAGCCCCAGAAGGACTTGCCGGCATTGGCACCCTGGCGTGCGGTGCGCAGCTCCATTGCGGCGCTGCAGCGCGGGCAGGCGGGTTGGGCAGGGGCAGGGCTGGTTGCGACAGGGGCGGTAGCCGAGGCCGTCGCAACAGCGGTGCGCACTGGCGCAGCAGCTGGGGTACTGCTGGCTTGCGTAGCCTTGGGCCCCTTCACCAGCGATTGCCGCGCGCGCTGCACCATCGCAAACAGCTGGTGGCCATCGACCAGGGTGATATTGCGACCCCGTGCAAATTCCTGGGCATCGTTGCTGAACCGGCCGGAGGTGACCACAAAGCCACCTGTTGCGCCCCTGGCGGCCATCACGCCATAGAGCTCGCGCACGGTGGCAATGCCCACGCGCTGGGCCTTCCATTGTTTGCACTGCACGAGGAATTTCTCGCTGCCCTTGAGCAGCACCAGGTCCACGCCGCCATCGGGCCCATTGCCGCCCAGCTCGATGATGCGAAAGCCCTGCAGCCGGTAGGCCTCGCCCACCAGCAGCTCAAACTCGCGCCAGCTGATGCCGTCGAGCGCGGCGGCATCTTGCGCCTGAGCCACCGTGCTGACCAGGGCCTTGCGCTGCTTTCTGCGCCAGGCCGACATAGCGGCCGCTATCAAACACATCAAGGGCAGCAGGTACTGGCCGATGGAGGCCAGGCCAAAGATGAAGCCCTTTTGAATCACGGCCGCCATCATGTCGCCGGGGCGGCCCACCAGGTCTGCCGTTGGCGGTACCACCGCCACCCGGTGCAGGAACACATAGCTGGCCCCCGCCAGTGCCACACAGATCCACCAGGGGAGAAGCGCCAGCAGATCCAGCATGTCTTCGAACCCGCTGCTTTTCTTGCGTCTTGCCATGGTGTCCCCCTGTCCTTATTTAGGATGAATGAATATTGATAAATTAATGCAATGTGAGCTTCATTAATTGCAGGGTCAATCGATTTATTATTTCGTGCAATTAACTTTAAATTGCTTTTTTAATTGCAGCTTGAGCTTGTGAATGACTCGGGGATTAAGATTGAGCTTTCAGATAAGATATATGAGTTCGAATATTTAATTGTGTCTCATATATCTTAGTTTTATAATTTACTGTTAAGTTGTATGGCAGCTTCTGCAGCAATAGTAGCAGCCGTTGATTCTAGCTGCTGGCCATTTTTGCTTTGCTAGTAGCACTGCTCCATGGCAACTGATGTGTTCTCCAAGATCCACCTGATTTTCCAATAAAGGCATATATGAACAGCCAGTTGTTTTATTGTGCACTTCGAAATCACCATTGGCTTGCTGGTTTGAGTTGACGATAAATCTTGCCATTTATAAATTCCCTTTAAATAAATCGATCAGATTAAACTGCGTTGGATTCAAAAGAAGTAATGCGTCTAATTAAATTAGTTGGTCATAGTAGAAATTCTATTTAAACATGTGTAGGAGTCTGTCAAGCTGTTAACCAAACTGTGTTAAAGATATTTTTAATGAGTTCGGTGTTGCAAAATGTATCTTTGTAAACTTACGCGGCCCTTACTCCTTGCTAAGGTTTTTTGGGAAACAGGCGAAAGATGTCGCAACTGAGTGCACTGGTGACAGCAAAAAATTTTTTCGACTATTTTTCAATCCAGGTGATCACTTTCTGGATCTCGTTCGGTGTACAGGGCAATGGCGCCATGCAGTGCCGCTTTCTTTTCCCAGACCATCACCAGGACGACGACCCATGACTCTCTCTTCCCACCGCTGCCGCCGGCACCGCGAGCGCTTTGCACTGGCTTTGCTGCACGGCGCAATCCGCGCCACCCTGGCTGGGGGCAGCGCTGCAGGCCTGGCGCTGGCGGCACCCTGGGCCCTGGCGGCAGAGCCGGCAGCCGGCGCCAGGCACTACGCCATTGCAGCAGGCCCGCTGTCCGATGTGCTGGCGCAGTACGCGGCAACGGCCGGTGTGCCGCTGGTGTTTGAGCCGTCCACCCTGGCGGGCCTGCGCAGCAGTGGCCTGCAAGGCAGCTATGGCGAGGCGGAGGGCTTTGCCCAGCTGCTGCGCGGCAGTGGCTTTGAGGTGGTCAAGCAAGGTGGCGCTACCTATGTGCTGCGCAAGCTGCCGGCGGCCAACCCTGCAGCAGCGGCGGGCGCGGCCGCATCGGACATGACCCTGAACACGGTCACCGTGACGGCGGCGGCCCACCGCAGCGGCACCACCGAAGGCACCGGCAGCTATGCGGCAACCCAGTCGAGCACCAGCGCCAAACTGAACCTGAGCCAACGCGAAACCCCGCAGACCCTGACGGTGATCACCCGCGAGCAGATGGACGATGCCGGCATGACCTCGGTCGATGACGCGCTGCGCGCGGTGAGCGGCGTGTTTGCGGTCGATGGCGGCAGCATTGGCAGCAATTACTACAGCCGGGGTTTTAGCATGCAGGCCCAGGTCGATGGCATGGCCACGCCTTCGGGCATCGACAGCGGCAACCGCTCGCCCAAGTTTGACAGCGCCTTTGTCGACCGGGTCGAGGTGCTGCAAGGTGCGGCCGGTTTGCTGGCGGGGGCCGGCAGCCCGGGCGGCACGGTCAACATGGTGCTCAAGCGCCCGACCGACACCTTCCAGGCGCAGGGCGAGGTGCAGCTGGGCTCGTGGAAAGAGCGGCGCCTGGTCGGCGATGTGTCCGGCCCGCTGATCGACTCGGGCGTAATCCGGGGCCGCCTGGTGGCCGTGTCCGATAACAGCGAGTCCTTCACCGACTATGTCTACCGCGACCGCTATGCGGGCTACGGCATTGTGGAGGCGGACCTGGGCCCCACGACCACGTTGAGCGCCAGCGTGCAGCTGCAAAAGGACACCAGCCGGGGCCATTTTGGCGTGCCGCTGGCGGCCGATGGCAGCGATGCTGGCCTGCCCCGCTCGTCCTTCTGGGGCGATGCCGACCACCGCTCGGTGCGCGACTACAACATCTACACCGTGGGCCTTAGCCAGCAGCTGGCCGGCGCCTGGAGCCTGAAGGCCAACTACGCCTGGCAGAAGACCAACAATGACATCGAGAACTTCAGCAGCCTCTCGGGCAGCCTGAACCCTGTGACTGGCGATGGCCTGTTCATCGGCAGCCGCCAGCGCAACTACACCTCGGTAATGCACGCCAATGTGGTCGATGTCTATGCCACCGGGCCCTTTGATTTTCTGGGCCGCCGCCACGAGCTGACCCTGGGCGTCAACGGCACCAGCTACCGCGACGAGAACGCCGGCACCGGCTACTCGTCCACCACGCCGATCAATGTCTACACCTTTGACCCCGAAGGCCTGGGCCCCATCCCCGATGGTCTGCGCGCATCGACCAGCAAGACCAAGACCAGCAATATGGGCGTCTATGGCGTCGCGCGCTGGAGCCTGACCGACTCGCTCAAGCTGATCACCGGCACCCGCATCAGCAACTACGAACGCAAGAACAGCTTGACCGGCGTCGTGGCCCCCAAGGAAAAGGGCGTGGTCACGCCCTATGCCGGGCTGGTCTATGACATCAATTCCCAGTACTCGGCCTACTTCAGCTACTCGGACATCTTCAACCCCCAGACCAACCGCAGCCAGGATGGCAATGTGCTCGACCCGGTGGTCGGCGCCAACTACGAAGTGGGTATCAAGGGCGAGCTGCTGAACAAGCGCCTCAATGTGTCGGCCGCGCTGTTCCGCCTGGCGCAGTCCAACCTGGCGGTGCTCGATGACTCGGTGCCCAACAACCCCAGCAATGCCTGCGGTGGTGCCTGCTACACCGCAGCGGGCAAGGTGGTCAGCCAAGGTATTGACCTGGGTGTGAACGGCCAGGTGAGCCGCGCGCTGAACCTGGCAGCGGGCTATACCTATACCTCGGCCGAGTATGTGGCCGGCCCGCAAAAGGACCAGCGCTTCCGCACCGAGCAGCCGCGCCACAGCATGCGCGTTGCAGCCAACTACCAGCTGCCGGGCACACAGTGGTCGTTTGGCGGCAATGTGTCTGCCACCAGCAAGGCCTACAAGAACGGCGGCTCGGGCGCCAATGCCTGGACCATCGAGCAGGGCGCGCTGGTGCTGGTGGGCCTGAACGCCAAGTACCGCATTACCCCCAAGACCCAGCTGAACCTGGTCGTCAGCAACCTGACGGACCGCAGCTACCGCCACCTGTATGGCCGCGAGTACGCGCCGTTTGGCGAGCCGCGCAAGTTCAGTGCTAACCTGCGCCATGATTTCTAAGCCACCCATGCGCTTGTCCACCCTCTACCCGAGCGCCTGCGCGGCGCTGCTGGCCGGCTTGCTGGCCACGGCGCCACAGGCCTGGGCGCAAACCGCCCAGCAAGGCACTGCAGCCGATGCAGCCGCTGCGGCCACGCCCAGCACAGCAGCCACACCCGCCAGCCCCTATGTGATGCCCGCCACCCAGGTCTGGGACATGCCATCGGACAACGGCGAGGTCTACCGCATCTTTGTCTCGGCACCCGACAAGGGCGAGCCCCCCAAGGGCGGCTACCCGGTGCTCTATGTGCTCGATGGCAATGCCTACTTTGGCTCGTTCGCGCAGGCGCGCTGGGTGCAGGACTACCTGCCTGTTGGCAAGGCCATCATCGTCGGCGTGGGCTACCCGGGCGACAAGCCCTGGGATGTGCGCCGCATGGCCGACTACACGGCGCAGCTGCGCGAGCCGCTGTCGCCCGAAGTGCGCCCTTTTGCCCAATACAAAAGCGGTGCGCGCGCGCCGTTTCTGGATTTTTTGATCGGCAAGCTGCGCCGCGAGATCGCCCAGCGCTACCCCGTCAACCTGGAGCGGCAGTCGCTGTTCGGCCATTCGTTTGGCGGGCTGTTCGCGCTCTACGCGCTGTACGAGCGCCCCCAGGCCTTTGAGGCGATTGTGGCCGCCAGCCCCTCGATGGAGTGGAACGGCCAGAGCATTCTGGACGAGGAGCGCGCGTTCCGCGACAAGGTGCAGGCCGGCAAGGTGGGGGCCACCAGCCGCCTGATGGTGGTTGTGGGCGACCGCGATGCCGATGGCGATCCCGAATCGGCCCGCATGCTGGCCGAGCGCCTGGAAGCGCTGTCAGGCTGGGGCCTGCGCGTGCGGCTGCAGCGCTACCCCAACGAGGTGCATGCTAGCGTCCCGGCGCAGGCGGCCAATGACACGATGCGCTTTGCGTTTACCTTGCGCTAGGGCGGTTCTGCCAAACCTGCGCCCCGTGGGATGGACGCGGATCGCCCGCGCCCGCGTTCAGACCCCCTGGTGAATCGGCAGGCCGGCGGTTGTCATGCTGGCCGTCAAGATACGGCCATAGGTGGAATCGGTGACAAACAGCTGCTTGCGCTCTGTACCGCCAAAGGCCAGGTTGGTGGTGGAGCTGCCCTTGATGCCACAGAGCACCTGCACCGGCTCGGCCAGGTGGTTCAGCACCCAGACATAGCCCAGGCCCGGGTTGGCCACCAGCACATGGCCCTGGGCATCGACGGCCAGGCCATCGGGACCACTCGGCCCGTATGAGGTAAAGAACTGGCTCACCTTGGCAACGCTGCCATCGGGCAGCAGGGGCACACGCCAGACGCAGTTGCCCCGGGTCACCGCCAAATACAGCACGCGGCCATCGGGTGACAGCGCCACGCCATTGGGGCTGGGCACATGGTTCAGCAGCAGATCGAGCTGGCCATTGGGCCGCAGGCGGTACAGGCGGCCGCTCGGGTCATGCAGGCCGCTCTGGCCCTGGTCGGTAAAGTACAGGTTGCCGTCAGCATCAAAAATCAGGTCGTTCACGCCCTTGAAGCGCTCGCTGTTGCGGCGCTCCAGATAGGGTGCGACTGCGCCGCTGGCCACATCGAGCTGCATCAGGCCGTTCTTGTAGTCGGTGATCAGCAGCTTGCCCGGGGCCAGAAACTTCAGGCCATTGGGCTCGCCGTCATACTCGGCTACCAGGCTCCACTGGCCTTGCGCATCGATGCGAAAAATGCGGCCCCAGGGGATATCGCTGACATAGAGGTTGCCGGCCTCGTCAAACACCGGGCCTTCCAGAAACGAATCGGTAATCGTGCCGGCCCGGTTGGCATCGGCCCAGGCGCTGCGCTCGCGGCGGCGAAAGGACTCGGGCATGGCGCTGAAGGTCTCCAGGGTGCGGACTTCAGGGGATTGCAGCAGAAACATGGGCTAGCCTTCTTGGCATCAAAAACGGTTGGTGGGGGAGCAGGATCTTGCCAGGGTTCAGCAAGGCTGAAAGCCGTAGAGCTGGGCGGGGTTGTCCACCAGAATGCGGTCCATCATCGCATCCGAAGCCGACCAGGCCTGCAGCAGGTTGACCAGGTCCGTGTCGTTGACGGTGCCCGGCCGCTCGGTGGTGTGCGGCCAGTCCGAGCCCCACACCAGGCGCTCGGGCGCGGCCTGCACAAGGGCGCGGCCCAGTGGCACGGTATCGGCATAGCTGGGGCCCTGCACCTGGGAGCGCATATAGGCGCCAGAGAGCTTGACCCAGCACCGGCCACCATCGAGCAAGCGGCGTAGCACACCATAGGCCTCGGCCGATGGGCCTTCGGCCGGATCCATGCGGCCCATATGGTCGATCACCAAGGGCACCGGCAGCTGCTGCAGCACCGGCTGCAATTCGATGATCTGCGCCGCCTCGGCAAACACCTGGATATGCCAGCCGGCACAGTCCGGGTGGCGCGCCAGCTTTTGTGCCAGGGTCTGCAGCATCCCGGGCGTGGTGGTGCCCCAGGATTGGGGCGAGACAAAGTTCACCCGCAGCCCACAGACGCGCCGCGTGGCCAGGCGGGCCAGCTCGGCATCGCCCACATCGGCATCGACCACGGCCACGCCGCGCGCGCTGTCGCCCAGTTGGTCGAGGGCATCGAGGGTGCAGGCATTGTCGGTGCCATAGGTGGATGGCGTGACCACCACTGTGCGCGAGGTGCCCAGGCGCTGCTGCAGCTGGCGGTAGGCTGCTACCGGCGCATCAGGCGGCCTGCGCGGCCAGTGTGCCGATGGCGCAAAGCGCGTGTCGAAGATGTGCATATGGCTGTCGCAGGCCAGCGCAGGCAGGCTGCGCGTGGGCCGGTTCAGGCCGACCGAATGCGGGACAGGGGTGGAGAGATCAGGCAAGGTCATCGCAGTGCAGGCGTTTCATGAAGGCGGGGCGGGCCGCTGCAGCAGCGGCGGCCAGTGACTCGGGTTGTGGCTCAGTCGAGTTGGATATGGCCCTTCTTCACCACCTCGCCCCATTTGGCATCTTCCTTTTTCAGAAAGGCGCTGAACTCTGCCGGTGTCGAGCCCACCGGCTGCGCACCCAGGTCTGCCAGGCGCTGCTGCACCTCAGGCTCCTTCAACACCTCGGCAACCGCCTGGTGCAGTTGCTGGGAGATGGCGTCTGGCGTACCAGCGGGCAGCAGCACGCCATTCCATTCATAGGCTTCGTAGCCGGGGATGACGGTCTCGGCCACCGTGGGCACATCGGGCAGGCGGGCCGAGCGCTGGGGCGAAGAGACGGCCAGCGCACGCAGCTTGCCACCGCTCACCAATGGGTAGGAGGCGGCCACGGTGGCGAACATGAAGTCCACCTGCCCGCCCATCACATCGGCTATCGCCGGGCCACCACTCTTGTAGGGCACATGCACCATGTCCAGGCCCAGCTTCTGGCGGAACAGCTCGGCCGCCAGGCGCTGCACCGTGCCGCTGCCGCCCGATGCAAAGTTGATCCTGCCCGGTTCGGCCTTGGCCTTGGCGATCAGGTCGTTGACGTTCTTCAGCGGCGACTCTGTCTTCACCACCAGCGCATTGGGCGCCAGCAGCACCAGCGACAGCGGTTGCAACGCATTGGCGGCGTAGGGCATCTTGGCGAACAGATGCGGGTTGACCGAGTAGGGCGTCGCGTCATAGAGCATGGTGTAGCCATCGGCCTTGGCCTTGGCCACAAAGCTCGCGCCAATGGTGCCGCTGGCGCCGGCCTTGTTCTCGACGATCACGCTGGTGCCCAGCTTGGCGCCCATGCGGGTGGCCAGCACGCGGGCCACCGCATCGGCTGCGCCGCCCGGCGCGTAGGGCACGACGATGGTGATGGGGCGCTCGGGGAAGGCGGCATGCGCCATCGTGGCGGCCAGTGCGCAAGCGGCGATCAGCGGTTGGATAAAGCGGGGCATGTTGTCTCCTGAAGGGGTCTAGGTATGTCTGGGGTGCGAGGTCTGGGTCAATCGGCTTTGAGGTCCAGGTCGCGGGCAATCTGGGTATAGGTCGTCACTTCGCGCGCCACCTGGCTGCCAAAGGCCTGGCCGCAGGTCGAGTCGGCATCCAGGCCCAGGCTGTGCAGCTTTTCTACGGTGGCGGCGTTGCCGGCAAAGTCGCGGGCGGCTTTTTCCAGCTGCTGGGCAATGGCGGCGGGCAGGCCGGCAGGCGCCATCACGCCGTACCAGACATCGGCTGCATACTTGCCGCCACCGGCCTCGGCAAACGTGGGCACATCGGGCAGCAGCGAAGACCGCTTGGGCGAGGCAACAGCCAGCGCCGTGAGCTTGCCACTCTTGATCTGCGGCAGCACCGAGCCCAGGGTCGCAAACGAGCTGTCGAGCTGCCCGCCCATCAGATCGGTCACCACCGGGGCCGCGCCCTTGTAGGGCACATGGTTCAGCTGCAGGCCATTGGCGCGGGCAAACATCTCGGTCGCAAAGTGGCCGGAGCTGCCCATGCCGGCGGTGCCTGCCGTCGTGTGGCCGGGCTCCTTGCGGGCGCGGGCCATGTAATCGGCGAGGCTCTTGACCGGCAAGCCCGGCGGCACCACCAGCACCGTCGGGCTGGTGCTGACGGTGCACAGCGGCTGGAACGACTTGACCGCATCAAACTTGACCCGGCCGCTGTAGAGGCCCGGAATCATCGTGTGGTTGGTAGCAGCAAACAGCAGGGTATAGCCATCGGCCGGGGCGCTGGCCACCGCTTGCGCGGCCAGGATGGTGTTGGCACCGGGCTTGTTGTCGACGACAAAAGGCTGGCCCAAGTTGCGGCCTGCGTAGTCGGCAAAGGCGCGGGCCACCACATCGGTGGGGCCGCCGGCCGCAAAACCCACCACCAGCCGCACCGGCTTGGCCGGGTAGGCAGGGGTTTGCGCAAAGCTGGCGCTGGCCGCCAGCGCTGCCGCCGCCACCAGCGTTTGCAGCGCCAGTGCTGGCAGATTTTTCTTCTTGAACATGTGCTTGTCTCTTTCTCAATCCATGCGAATGCCGCTGGCGCGGACCACACCGGCCCATTTGGCGGTCTCGGCCTGCACAAAGCTCGTGAATGCCTGCGCGCTGGAGCCTACGCCTTGTACCCCCAGTTCGGCGAAGCGTTTCTGCATCTCGGGGCTGGCCACGATGGCACGGGTTTCCGCCTCCAGCCGCTGCAGCACTGGTTGGGGCGTGCCAGCCGGGGCGAACAGGCCGTTCCACTCGTTCACCTCAAAGCCTGCCAGGCCGGATTCGGCCATCGTCGGCAGTTGCTCCCAGCCTTCGCTGCGCTGGGCCGAGGTGATCGCCAGCGCGCGCAGTTTGCCGCCTTTGACAAAGGGGCCGCTGGCCGTGGTGGCGCTGAACATCGCATCCACCTGGCCACCGATCAGGTCGGTCAGCGCCGGTGCGCCGCCGCGATAGGGGATATGCGTCATCTCCAGCTTGGCGCCTTGCTTGTACAGCTCGGCGGCCAGATGCTGCGCGCCGCCGTTGCCGGCCGAGGCATAGCTGAGCTTGCCCGGCGCGGCCTGCGCGGCGCGGCCCAGGTCGGCCACCGAATGGAGTGCCGAGTTGGCGGGCACCACCAGCAGCAAGGGCACCTGGTTGATCAGCGAGATGGGTGCGAAATCCTTGGCCGGCTGGTAGGGCAGTTTGGCGAACAGGCTGGGGTTGACGGTGAAGGCCGTCGCATCGAGCAGCAGCGTATAGCCATCGGGCGCAGACTTGGCCACGGCCGCCGCGCCAATGGTGCCGCTGCCGCCGGGGCGGTTGTCTACTATTACCTGCTGGCCCAGCCGGTTGCCCAGCTGGGTGGCCAACAGGCGCGCGGTGTTGTCGGCATTGCCGCCGGGCGGGTAGGGCACGACGAGCTTGATGGGCTTGTCGGGCCATTGGCTCTGCGCTTGAGCGGGCAGCGCAGCGGCAATGCCTGCTGTGACGGCGACGGCCGCCAGCGCCTTGGCCGCTAGCGCTATCTGCCAGCGGCGGTTAAAAACCTGCTTCATGGTTGTCTCCTGTGTGGCTCAGGGGTTCGGTAGCGGGCCGCATGCATGCGGCCTCTTGGTATTTGCTGGGGCCGGGTGCATGCCCGGCCCGCTTTGCTACGGGCAAGCAACGCTGGCTTGCCCGTGCTCCCGCCAGCGCTTCAAGCCGTGGCGGGCGCCTTGGCCAGCACCGCCAGCAGGTTCTGGGCGGCGCCCACGCCCATGTTCACGTAGGCATCGCTGGTCACACCGCCGATGTGGGGGCTGAGGATAAAACGCGGCTCGCGCTGGAAAGGATGGCCGGCGGCCATCGGCTCCACCGCAAAGCTGTCCAGGCCCGCAGCCATTACCTGGCCGGCGCGCACGGCATCTAGCAAGGCGGCCTCGTCGATCAGGCCACCACGCGCGGTGTTGACGACGATGACGCCGCGCTTGCACTGCGCCAACGTGGTGGCGTTGAGCATGCCCCGGTTCTCGCCGGTCAGCGGGCAGTGCAGCGAGATCGCATCGGCCTCGCGCCAGATCGTCTCCAGGTCCACGCTCTGCACATAGGCCGGCAGGTTCTTGGCAAAGGGGTCAAAACCGATCACGCGCATGCCCAGCGCATCGGCCATCTTGGCAAAGCGCAGGCCGATGGCGCCCAGGCCCACGAGGCCGACGGTGCGGCCACCCAGCTCCAGGCTCTTGTGCGTGGCCTTGTCCCAGTGGCCGGCATGCATGCGGGCATCCAGCGCGACGACCGACTTGGCGCAGGCCAGCAGCAGCGCCAAAGCCTGCTCGGCCACGGCCGCAGCATTGGCGCCCACGGCGGCTACGACTTCAATGCCGCGCGCCTTGGCCGCGACTTTGTCGATGGTGTCGGTGCCGCTGCCGTGCTTGGAGATGACCTTGAGCGACGGCGCCGCGTCCATCACCGCTGCGCCGACCTTGCCGTAGCGCACGATGATGGCGACCGGGTCATGCTGTTTGGCCAGTGCGACCAGGTCCTCTTCGGTCGGCGTTTTACCGGCGTAGATGATCTCGTAGCCGCCGAGCAGGTCCAGCGCTTGCTGCGCCAGATCGGCGCCAGTCACGATGATGCGGGGGTTCACAGCGATTCTCCTTCCTTGAGCACGCCGGCCGCACGCAGTGCAGCGGGCAGCCATTTAGATGCGGTGTCGCCACGGGCAATTGCGTCAATGCGGGCGGCTTCATCGGCGACCTTCTTGTCGGCCAGAGCCAGCATCGCAGGCGCCTTGGCGCGCTCGATCACGACCACGCCATCGGCGTCGCCGACGACCAGGTCACCGGGGTTGACGGTGGTGCCGCCGGCCGAGATGGGGTGGTTGATGCGGCCAGGCACAAACTTGGTGGGGCCGGCGGGGTTGAAACCGGCGCTGAACACCGGGAAGTCCAGCTCCAGGATCTCGAGCTTGTCGCGGATGGCGCCGTCGACGATGACGCCGGCCAGGCCCCGCTTCTTGCAGGCGCTGAGCATCAAGGTGCCCATCAGCGCGGCCGTCTGGTCGCCCTTGCCATCGATCACCAGCACGTCGCCGGGTTGGGCCAGCGCAATGGCGGCGTGGATCATCAGGTTGTCACCGGGGCGCACTTCGACCGTGAAGGCCGGGCCGGCGACTTGCATGTTGTGCTGCACCGGTGCGACCCGCGCATGCATGGTGCCGCGGCGGCCGGCCACGTCGGCCAGAATGGCGGCCTGGAAGCTGCCGGCCTTGGCAACGACGTCGGCGCTGACGCGCTCGATGTCACGGATGATGTCGGGAAGTTGGCTCATGGTGTGGGTCCGTTGGGAGGGATGGAGAAAAAAGGGGTTGGGCTGGCGCTGGGCGCCGCATGGGTCTTTCCGTGGTGGATGGCATGCACTGCGTTGGCGGAGCCGGCGTTTTGCAGAGCACCCAGCGCTTGGGGGCAGGGCGCTGTGCTGCCCGCCGAGAAACGGACGGGCACAGCCAAGCTGGCGCAATGCATGGCGCGGTCTCTCAGCGGATAGGTTGGAGGGGACGGTGGTGCGGACCGGCTGTGCGGCAGTCTTAGTTCAGGCTGGCGCCCGAGTCCTTGACGATCTTGGCCCAGCGGGGTACTTCGGCGCGCATCAGCTTGCCGAAGTCTTCCGAGCTGCCGCCCAGGATGTCGCCGCCTTCGGAGCGCAGCTTTTCCTTGACATCCGGCTCGGCCAGCGCGGCATTGATGGCCTGGTTCAGCTTTTGCACCACGGCGTCAGGCGTGCCGGCAGGGGCCAGGATGCCGAACCAGGTAATGGCCTCAAAGCCCGCGCTGCCGGATTCGGCCATCGTCGGGGTGGAGGGCAGCTCGCCCGAGCGCTGCCTGGAGGTGACCACCAAGGGCTGGAGCTTGTCGTTGCGCACTTGGCCGATGAGCGATGGGATCGATCCGACAAAGAGGTCGATCTGCCCGCCCGACAGATCGGTGATGGCCTGGGCAATGCCTTTGTAGGGGACATGGCGCAGTTTGATGCCCACGGCTTGCTCAACCTGGGTGACGGCCAGGTGGGCGACGGTGCCATTGCCGGAGTAGCCGACGGTGACGGTATCGGGCTTGGCCTTGGCGGCCTTCAGCACTTCGGCAATCGTATGCAGCGAGGTGCCGGCGCCGCTGACCATCAGGATTGGCGACGAGGAGACGAGGGCGACCGGGGTCAGGTTCTTCAGCGGGTCGTAGGGCAGCTTCTTGTACAGCGCCGGGTTGATGGCCAGGTTGCTGGTTTGGCCCATCACCAGCGTGTAGCCATCGGGGGCGGCCTTGGCGGCGGCATCCACCCCCAGGTTGCCACCGGCGCCGGGCCGGTTGTCGACGACGATGCTCCAGCCGTTTTTCTCGGTGATCTTTTGGGCGACGGCGCGCGCGATCATGTCGGTGCCGCCGCCGGGCGGAAAGGGCACCAGCAAACGAATCGGCTTGGCCGGGTAGTTGCTTTGGGCGTAGGCGCAGGTGGATGCTGCCGCCAGCACTGCCGTACCCAGCACCAGGCTGCCCAGGCGCGCCGAGATCGAAATCGCTCGTGTCGTGATCGTCATACCTTGTCTCCGTATCGTTCTGTTGATTTATTCCTTTTGGTTCAAAACCTGTTCAAAGCCTCGATGACCAATCGGTGCGCCACTTTAAAAAAAAGTTTCAAGGGATACAATGCCGTTTCAACCAATGAAACACATTGCACGATGAGCAACCCTTCTCCGCGCCCCAAAAGCCGCCGTTCCAGGGCCTCAACCGCGCCCGTTGCTGCGCCCCCGCCAGTGCCTGAACCGGCTCCTGCCGAGGCCGTGCCAGAAGAGGGCGCATCGTCCACCAGCACCGTCACGGCGGTGCTGCGTGCCATGCAATTGATAGACGCCTTTGCGTTGGGCGAATCCCATCTGCCACTGGCCGAGATGAGCCGGCGCTGCGGCCTGCACAAGACCACGGCGCTGCGCATTGCACGCACCTTGGCGCAGGCGGGCTACCTGGTGCAGCGCGACGATGGCGACTGGCGCCTGGGCCCGGCAGCGGGCTGGCTGGGCGCGCGCTACCAGGCCGGTTTTGATGTGCAGAACGTGCTGGAGCCGGCGCTGCGCGCATTGACGATGGCGAGCGACGAGAGCGCTGCCTTCTATGTGCGCGAAGGCAATGTACGCACCTGCCTGGTGCGGGTCGAAGGCCCGCAGGCCTTGCGCCACCATGCGCGCATGGGCGAGGGCCTGCCGTTGGACAAAGGGTCTCCCGGGCGGGTGATTCTGGCGTTCTCCGGCGAGCCGGGGGATCTGTACGAAGCGATACGCCAGCGCGGTTACCACTGGTCGATTGGCGAGCGCGAGCAGGGTGTGGCCACCATTTCCGCGCCGGTGTTCGGCAAGCACTGGCGGCTGCTGGGCTCCGTCTGTGTGTCCGGTCCTGCATCGCGCCTGCCGCAGCACAAGCTGGAGGAAATGTCCAAGACCGTCATCGCGGCCGCCAACCAGATCTCCTACGAATTGGCAGGCAATGCGGGGCCTTCGGCAAGCCTGGTCCGGGCCAGCCACTGGCACCCCTGAGTCCAGCGCGGATGCCCGTGGCGCGTCCCCCGTGCTGCCTGCCGAACAGGGGATTGCCGCAGCGGCTCAGCGCACCATGCAAGGGCGCTTGTTGTCAAAGCGCCAGTTGGGCACCAGGTACTGCATCGCGATCGCATCATCGCGCGCGCCCAGGCCATGCTGCAGGTAGAGCTGGTGCGCGCGTTCGACGGCATCCATGTCCAGCTCGATGCCCAGGCCGCCCTTTTGCGGCAGCGCGATGTAGCCGCCGTTGATCTGCAGCGGTTGCTTGGTGAGGCCCTGGCCGTCCTGCCAGATCCAGTGCGTGTCGATGGCGGTGACCTTGCCGGGCGCGGCCGCGCCCACATGGGTGAACATGGCCAGCGACACATCGAAATGGTTGTTCGAATGCGAGCCCCAGGTCAGCCCAAAGGCCTGGCAGAGCTGGGCCACGCGTACCGAGCCCGACAGGGTCCAGAAATGCGGGTCGGCCAGCGGAATATCGACCGATTGCAGCGACAGCGAATGCGCCATCTGGCGCCAGTCGGTGGCAACCATATTGGTCGCCGTCGGCAGACCGGTCGCACGGCGGAACTCGGCCATCACCTCGCGGCCGGAGAAACCTTCTTCGGCACCGCAGGGGTCTTCGGCATAGGCGAGGATGCCGTGCAGATCGCGGGTGATGCGCACCGCATCCTTGAGCAACCAGCCGCCATTGGGGTCCAGGGTGATGCGGGCCTTTGGAAAGCGCTCGTGCAGCGCGCGGATCGCCTCGACCTCGTCCTCACCGCGCAGCACGCCACCCTTGAGCTTGAAGTCTTCAAAGCCATAGCGTGCATAGGCGGCTTCGGCCAGCCGCACGATGGCCTGCGGGTCCATGGCTTTTTCATGGCGCAGGCGCTTCCAGTCGTCGGCCTCGTCGGGAAAGCTCTGGTAGGGCAGATCGGTCAGGTTGCGGTCACCCACGTAAAACAAATAGCCCAGCATCTGCACCGAGGTGCGCTGCACGCCTTCGCCCAGCAGCGCTGCCACCGGCACGCCCAGATGCTGGCCCAGCAGGTCCAGCAAGGCAGATTCGGCAGCGGTCACCGCATGGATGGTGGTGCGCAGGTCAAAGGTCTGCAAGCCACGGCCAGCGCTGTCGCGGTTCGCAAAGTTGCTGCGCATCGCGTTCAGCATCGCGTTGTAGTGGCCCACCGGCTGGCCCAGGATCAGCTCGCGTGCATCTTCCAAGGTGTTGCGAATGCTCTCGCCACCGGGCACCTCGCCCACCCCCGTGTGCCCTTCGCTGTCGGTCAGGATCAGCAGGTTGCGGGTGAAGAACGGCGCATGGGCGCCGCTCAGGTTGAGCAGCATGCTGTCATGCCCGGCCACGGGCACCACGCGGTAGCCGGTGATGCGGGGGGTGGAGCTGGGGGAGGCGGTGGGGGTGGCTTGCATGGTGGGCAAAGATGAAAAGTTGGGAGTTGCGCAGCGGGCGGATGGGCTGGCCCACTGCGGGGGCAGTTCCGTGTTTATTGTGCGGTGATGTTGCCGGTGGTGATCACCTGCTTCCAACGCGCAAACTCCTTGCGTTGAAACTCGGTGAAGACCTCGGGGCTGTTGCCGACCACTTCCAGGCCCATGTCGGTGAACTGCTTGCTGACGGCAGGGTCATGCAGCGCTTTGACAATGCCGTCGTAGAGCTTGGCCTTGACATCGGCCGGCAGGTTCTTGGGGGCGGCAAAGGCCTGCCAGGCATAGACGTCCATGCCATCGATGCCGGCCTCGGCCATTGTCGGCACATCGGGCAGCACGGCCGAGCGCTTGTTGCCCGTCACCGCAATCGCCTTGAGCTTGCCCGACTTGATGTGCGGGAACACGCTGTTCACGTTCTGGAACGACATGTCCACCTGGCTGCCCAGCAGATCGGCGGTGGCCGGCGCGCCGCCCTTGTAGGGCACATGCAGGCCCTTGGTGCCCGTCTTCTGCCAGAACAGCTCGGCGGTCAGATGGTCCGACGAGCCCGCGCCCGAGGTCGCAAAACTGACCGTGTCGGGCTTGGCCTTGAGCATCGCGATGACGTCCTGCACGTTGTTGACCTTGGGCGCCAGACTGGGGTTGACCACCAGTACATTGGCCGTTTGTACCGCCACGGTGATGTAGCTGAAGTCGCGCGTCGGGTCATAGGGCAGGCCCTTGATCAGATGGGGCGCGACGACCAGCGGTGCCAAGGACGAGACCAGCAAGGTATAGCCATCGGCCGGGGCGCGCACCACCTGCGCGGCGCCAATGCTGCCGGTGGCTCCGGCCTTGTTTTCCACCACCACCGACTGGCCCCATTGCTGGCCCAGGTTGTTGCCAATCGCGCGCGCCACCGTGTCGGTCGCGCCGCCTGCGGGGAAGGGCACGATGATGGTGATCGGCTTGTCCGGCCAGGCCCAGGCGCTCGGGCTGGCGGCCAGGGCCGCAGCGCTGGCGCAGACGAGTGCCGCTATTTTTCTCCATCCGGTGGTGGGGGTGGTGGTCATGTTTGTCTCCTGCTTTCAAGGCGTTGCTGAAATCTGGCTGAGCGATGGTTCGCTTCGTATAGTTAACGTTAACATTGAAATTTGTCGTATTGTTAACGTTAACTTTGGCTGAGAAATCAGTAATTACCCGAAATCGCCAGTGGGGCGGGGCAGGGAATTGTGTCGGGGAGCTGTCTAGCCGCTGCTGCGCTGGGTGATGGAAAAGCCGATATCGACACGCGGCGCATCCACCGGCTGGTCCAGGGTGCGGGCGACGATCATGTCGGCGGCCAGCTGGCCAATGCGCGTGCCATCCAGCCGCACGGTGGTGAGCGGCGGGTCGGTGTCCTTGGCAAACTCCTGGTCGCCCAGTCCGACCACGGCCAGCTGCTGCGGCACCTGCAGGCCCTGGTGCTGCGCCTCGACCAAGGCGCCCAAAGCGAGGGTGTCCGAGCTGCAGAAAACGGCGGTCACTTCGGGGCGCTCGGCCAGGATCTCGGCCAGTCCTCGCCGGCCGCCACCCAAGGTGCTGGGCGCCGGGGTGTAGGCCACCGTCACCTCGGGCAGGCCGGCCGCTTGCGCCGCTTGTGCATAGGCGGCCACGCGCACCCGGGCACGCGCATCATCACCGCTGACCATACCCAGCTGCCGGTGCCCGTTGGCGATGAAATGCGCCGCCACCGCGTGGCCAATGGCGCTGTGCGAAAAGCCCACCAGCATGTCGATCGCCGAATCGGTCAAATCCCAGGTCTCCACTACCGGAATGCGCGAGGCCTGCAGCAGCGCCCGGCCTTCTTCGGATGCCGCCATGCCGATCATCACAATGCCATCGGGCCGGCGCTGGATGATGGCCCGGATCAGGTCCGCCTCCTGCGCGGCGTCATAGCCGGTGCGGCCAATCATCAGCTGGTAGCCGTGCTGGTTCAGCGCATGGTCCAGCGACTGGATCAGCTCCTGAAACACAGGCCCCACCAAGGTCGGCAGCAAGGCCGCCACCAGCCGCGCCCGCGACAGCCGCAGCCCGCTGGCCAGCGCATTGGGCACATAGCGCATGCTGGCGATGGCATCGCGCACACGCTGCAAGGTCTCCGGGTTGAGCCGCTCGGGGTGGTTGATGGCCCGCGACACCGTCATCGCAGACACACCCGCAGCGCGGGCTACATCTTGGATCTTGGACGGTCGGTTGCTGGCTTGCACGGGCTGGTGGGGAAGGTGGCTGAAAGTGCCGCTATCGTAGTCCATGCCAGGTGGTGTGGGGCGGTGCAGCGGGATTCCTCTCGCGTTTAGCGGGCCAGAGTCCCCCAATGCCTACAGCGATCTGGTTTCTCAGGCTTGTGGTCTGAATCACAAATGCAATACAATTTGCCGATGAAAACCGCTACCATCCCACCCGTCCGCGTAGAACCTTCGTTCCGTCAGGAAATGGAGCGTTCTCTGGAGACCAACGAAAGCCTGGCCTCGCTGGTAGAAACAGCTGTCCGCAATGAGGTCAAGCGCCGGCAAGTCCAATCGGAGTTCATGCGGCGCGGTCTCGCATCGATTCAGAGCACGGTTGCGGCAGGCAGCGGCATCCCTGCCGACAGCGTGATCGCCAAGCTGGAGGCCAAACTCGCAGCAGCCAAGCAACGCGCATGAGCCAGTACCAGGTGATATTCAGCCCGGAAGCGGCAGAAGATCTGGAACGCTTGTTTGACCACATCCTGGAGCGGGAGCTGGCCAGTGCGACAGGAGACCTGGATACACCTGCACGTGCGCTTGACGCAATCAGGCGCTCCTGCCGCTTCCTGGAGCACAGTCCGTTCAGCTGTCGCAAAGCCGGGTCTAGCGCGTTTTTGCGCGAGTTAGTCATCGCTTTTGGTGGCGCTGGCTACGTAGCGCTTTTCGAGATCCACGATGCAACCACGGTGATCATCGGTGCCATCCGGCACCAGCTGGAAAGCGATTACCTCTAGCTGCTTTACCGCTATCCAGCCGGAGTCTCAAACGCAGGGACGGTTTAGCCCACCCGCCCCGCCTCCAGCGCCGACTCCGGCGCATCCGTCGGCCACAGCGCTACCAACACCAGCAGCACCGCCACCAGCAATAAGGCGCGCCGGGGTGCAGGTCATAGACCAGGGTGCCCACCAAGGGCCCCAGGATCATGCCCAGGCCATGGGCTGCGCATTGGGCACATAGCGCATGCTGGCGATGGCATCGCGCACACGCTGCAAGGTCTCCGGGTTGAGCCGCTCGGGGTGGTTGATGGCCCGCGACACCGTCATCGCAGACACACCCGCAGCGCGGGCTACATCTTGGATCTTGGACGGTCGGTTGCTGGCTTGCACGGGCTGGTGGGGAAGGTGGCTGAAAGTGCCGCTATCGTAGTCCATGCCAGGTGCTGCGGGGCGGTGCAGCGGGATTTGAGCTGCATTTGGACGATATTGGAGCGGTGGTAGTCGCTCTGTGCCAATAGCCATCACTTATCAATCCGCAGTCTGACCCTAGCGACCGAGGGAAACCGAGTAAGAAATACATTGCATGAAGCGTTAGCATTGGTAGCTTTTGCCAAAGTCAGGCTCCTACTGTGTAATTACTGCGCGCCGACTTAAGTAGTGTGGTCAATCCAAATCATTGTGATATCGAATAGGCATGTGAAAGGGGTCATGACCTATGGTATTGCAATTCCAAAAATAACGATGAACTCAAAATGATCGTCATCAATCACAAGCTATTTTTTGCAGTATCCGCATTCGTTTCATCCTTGGTGCTTGTTCCATTGCTTTTTTCCGTTCGGCCGATCGGAATCAAGAAAATAGGTATTTATGCATTAGGATTTTTCATCGTAACGTTCGCGCTTTTTCTTTACGCAAATTTTTTTAATGACCACTCTGTTTTTTCATTGGGAAACTATTTTTTAACGCTGGGAGTGGCTATACAAACTATCGGTATTAGAAAATTCTACAACCAATCGTCGCTGTGGTTGCTGATAGTACCCTGCACCCTGGCATCTGAAGTGTTGGGTTTCTATTTTTTCCGTATAGATCCCCACTACCCGAGTCGGTTGAAATGTTTCACTTTCTTCTTGGCGATTTTTGTTTTTATTCAATTTTATACTGTCGTCCGGTATGGTAGCAAATCATTTACAAACCGGCTTTTGTCGGCATCGTTGGGTATAGAGTTTCTAGTATATTTAATCCGCTTCAGCACCTTATTTATTCCCCATCTGGTTCCAAGTAGCCCCGTTGCTTTTTCAATTATCCAGATATCTTATATTTTCGTTTTTTCTGCGGTGGTGCCCCTAACAGCTATATGCTTGATGATCAATGGCGCCCACTTGCTACAAGAAAAATATATCTCTGAAGAAAAAAAGAAGAGCCAGCAAAAAACGGAAACGATTGGTTTTATCAGCCACGATTTACGAGCTCCGCTGGCCACGATATCTGGCTATACAGCGATGCTCCTCAAGGATGCCAACGATGAGCAGCGAAAGTCGCTGCTGTCCATCCAACGCAGTATTGATTACCAGCTCGGCTTGGTCGATGAACTGCAGGTATTCTCAAAGGTAGAGCTGCAGCCGCTACATCTCAAACCCATACCTACGGATTTGCCGCGTCTATTAAACGAGATTTCGGAATATGCATTGGCGTTGTGCTCTCAACAGCGCAATAGCTACCACTATGAACCATTTCCAGGCCTTCCGATAGCAGTCCAAATGGACGGCAATCGTTTGCAACAGGTGCTCCTGAATTTACTATCGAATGCCGCTAAATTCACGCATGATGGGGCCGTGACGCTATCGGTCACCTCCGAAACTGCCAGTGGGTATTGCAGGCTTTACTTCGCTGTCAGTGATACCGGCCCAGGAATCGATCTCACACAAGGGGTCGATATCTTTGGAGCTTTTCAACAAATCCAGGCCACTAGCAATAGCACCGGGCTGGGGCTATTTATTGCCCAGCGCATCGTTTCAGAAATGGGAGGGACTCTGAGCGTCGAGAGTAGTCCCGGCCATGGTTGCAGGTTCTCCTTCAACCTTCGCGTTCCTGTCTCCAGCACTGGTTCTTACCGGCCTGACGCCCGCTTCTGTACCCCTCAACCGACCTATCCGTTCCCTGCACATGCCGCAGAAACGAGACCTCTCAGCCCCACTGATATCAAGGACCACTTAGGCAATGAATCGCTCGAGGAACTGGCCAGCTATGCGCTTCACGGACGTCTGACGGACATAGAAAACTGGATGGAACGCCATGCCAAGGAGATTGCCGCATCCCAATTCGCCACCTTGCTCCATGAGCTGTTAGATCAGTTCGACTTTGCAGGAATTCATACGCTTGCCTTGGTGGAGCAGCGAAGGTCAGGCACCTGAGCATCTTTACCTGATTCCATAGGCGCATGGCGGTGGAACGCAAGTTCGGCGTCGGTCTACGGCAGACCCTGTGATCCGCAAGATTCGGCGCAGCGGGCTGCAGGGTCGTGCCGAAGAGGGTGGGACAGACCTCAAACTGCTTCGTTGGCATGGTTATAAATGATAATCAATCTCATTTGATGCTAGACTCGCTCCCAGTAATGTGCCTGACCACCTTCCAACCCGCCATAAGCGCCACCATGACCACTCTGCATGCCGCCACCAGCGTCCGCCGTACCTTGCAACTCCGCCGCCCCGCTGTGCTACAGCCGCAGGACGCCGCGGATACGCCCGCTGCCTGCGAGGCCGGGTCCCATGCTGCCGAGCCCCTGACCATCGCGCTGCAGCCCCGGCCGCTGAACGATGCCAACCTGCAGGTGCGCAGCGTGGACAGTGCCAGCCTGCTGGCCGGCCACAAGACCGTGCAGATTGCCCACAACGGCTCGGTCTACACCCTGCAGGCCACCAAGCTGGGCAAGCTGATCCTGACGAAGTAAAGCGCTTCACGCCCCTGATAAAAACAGCCCGCTGGCATGCACGTGCCAGCGGGCTGTGGTGTTGGTGGGCCCTGGCCATAGCCAGAGCCTTGGTGGTGATCAGAACGACACGGTGGCCGACAGGCGGTAGGTGCGCGGCGCCCCGGGCATCACAAAGCCATCGTTGAACATACCGATCCAGTAGTTCTTGTTGGTCAGGTTCTCCACACTGGCGTTGAAGCGCACAGGCGTTGATCCGAACTTGGTGGCATAGCGGGCCATCGCATCGATGCGGTTCCACGATGGCACCTTGAGGCGGTTGCCCGAATCGGCCCATTGCGAGCCGGTGTGGAAGAGGCGCCCGCCCACCGACAGGCCTTGCACGGGGGTGTCCCAGTCCAGCCCGATGCGGGTGCGCAGCTTGGGCACGCCGTAGTTCTCCAGCCCGGTGTTGATCTGTTTGGATTGGATGTACTCCACTCCGCCCAGCAAGGCCACCGTCTCGCTCAGCTTGCCAAAGGCGCTCCATTCCAGGCCGCGCAAGCGCTGCTCGCCATCGAGCACCTGGAAGTTGGCGCTGTTCGTCACGATCGACGGCTTCTTGATCTGGAATGCGCTGACGGTGTGCGTGGTCTCGCCCGCCTGCAGCTTCACCCCCACTTCGCCCTGCTTGGTCTGCATGGGGGCCAGCGTGTCACCGGTATTCGCATAGCCCGCGCCCACGGTGCGGCCGGGCTCCAGGCCTTCGGTGTAGTTGGCGAACAGCGCGATGTGGTCACCCCAGGGGCGCACCACGGCGGCCACCATCGGCGAGACGCGGTTTTCGCTGTAGTTGGAGGCAACGCCATTGACCAGCGGGGTCTTCACCGTCTGGTGGCGCAGGCCCAGGGTCAGCAGCAGTTTTTCTTCCCAGAAGCCCATCGTGTCGGCAATCGCGAACGATCGGAATTCGTTCTCCGTCGTGTAGTCCTTCCAGGTTGGCGCGGCCGGGAAGGCCGGCTCGGTTGGCCGGTACATATTGGTGGTGTAGCAGTAGTTGCAGGCGGTGTTGACCGTGCCTTCCTTGTGCTTGAGGATGTTGAAGGACAGCTGCAGGCGGTGCTGCATGCTGCCGGTGCCGAACTTGCCGATGACGCCCGCCTCGGCGGTGCGGCGCTCCGACTTGGTGTGTACGTTGTAGATCGCGCCGCGCGTGGTGCCGTCAGCGCCGGTCACGATGGCGCGCGTGCCAAACAGCAGGCCCTGGCCTTCGGCCTCCGAGCCGCCGGCCGCCACATAGCCTTGCCAGGTTTTGTTGAAATCGAACTCCGCCCGCGCCAGCAAGCCGCTGTTGTCGTACTTGCCATGCGTGCCCTTGAACAGGTTCACATCGCCATCGGGCGGCGGCAGCAGGTAACCCACACCAGGGATGGCCGCACTGCCCAGAAAGCTGAACATGCCGGGGCTGCCACCGTCGATCTTGTTGACGCTGTTGTACACATCCACATAGAGGCGGTAGTTATCGCCCAGGTAATCGAGGCCCAGCGCACCGACATTGCGTTTCTGCCTTTCGTCCTCTGCACCCATATCGCCCGATCCGTAAACGCCATTGAAACGCAGGCCCAGGCGCTGCTCCGGCCCAAAGCGCTTGCCCACATCGGCATGCAGCTGGTAGTAGGAATCGGAGACATAGGTGGCGGTCAAGTCGGCAATCGGCTGGGCCAGTGCGCGCTTGGTCACCATATTGACCGAGCCTGCCACGCTGGCCAGCGGCGGCATGCCAGACAGCAGCACATTGGGGCCGCGCATCACCTCGACCCGCTCAAACATCTCGATCGGCACCGAGTTGGCTGGCGCAATGCCGTAGAGCCCATTGGTCGCTATGTCCATCGCCGTCACATCCAGCCCGCGCAGGTTGAAGTTCTGCAGCAAATGGCCCTTGTTGGTCGTGAAGACCACCGCCGCATCATTCTCCAGCACATCCTGCAGCGACAGCGCCGACCAGTCCTCGGCCAGCTCGCGGGTATAGGCATTGACATGGACCGGTGCCTCCATGATCGAGGTCGCCCCCAGAATGCCCAGCCGCGCACCCTTGGCCGCCTTGCGGCCGGGGGCCAGCGCGGGCAGGTCTTCGCGCTCATAGCGGTCGCGCACGGTTACCTGGGGCAGGTTGACCGATGGGCTGGCGGTGGTCTCTGCGGTGGTGCCTGCCTCTTGCCCTTGGTGCGTGGGCTGGGTTTGTTGGGCAGATGCGCTGGCTGTGGCGGCTGCCGCCATCAGAGCCATCACGATCCGGTTGGGTTGGAGTCTGCGTTGCTTGGTGTGTGACATGAGAGTGACGATGTTATAAAAATCAAACAAGAATCATTCTCAATCGTATTCATCAGTTATTGCGTTTGCAACTTTTTGTTGTATTTGGGGGATTACCCTGGGACGAAAGGGGCGGAGGAACGCTTCTGCGGGGACTGTATGCGGCAGGGAGGCCGCCATTTGGCGCTGGTCGCCATTGGTCCATGGGCCAAGCTGTCGAGGGGCATCTTGGCGTCATGCCGACTTTTGATCCTGCCGGTATCCATGCGATTCCGCAGGCGGCAGCCAGAAGCCGATGTGCAAACTCGCTGCAGCCCCGCGGCTGCCACGGCAGGCTGATGGGGCTGGGCAAGGCCTCTTGCGCTTAGACCACCAGCGCGGCAAAGGCCGACGACATCACCAGGCCGATGGCGATGGCGAGCACAGCGGTCCACACCAGGCCCACATAGGACAGGGCCAGCGCAAACGGCGCCACGCCCAGGAACGAGATCCAGATAGCGGCCTTGCGGCCGATGCCAGTTCGCCGGATGACAGTCATTCACGGTCACGGTGGCTACATCGCCAGCAGCCGCTTATGATGGCCCTTCACTCCAACGCAAGGACGGCCCCCATGAACCAGATTGCCCATCTTCGTGACGCCATGGCAGCGAGCCAGCTGCTCAACGACGTGCAGGCCGACGACGGCTTTGTGGTTGGCAGCGTGCACTTCCAGGCGGCCGGTGCCGATATCCCTGTCAATGTCGACCCGGAGTTGGCCGACAACCCCGAGATGGATGTGGAGGCCCTGATCGCCAATACCCAGCGTTTTCTGGCCATGCCGGCCGACGACTGGAAGCGGCTGATCAACGATATTGCGGTGGAGGTGGAAGAGGCCGTGGAAGAAGACGAGGTCGAAGAGCCTACCGACCTGCGCGATGACCTGAGCCTGCATTCGGTGGCCGTGTTCGCCGATGCCGTGCTGCTGTCCTTTGTCGCGCCCAAGCAGTTTCCGCAGTGCTGGGTACGCGCGCAGCTGTGCGAAGAACTGGCGCTGGAAGATATCTCCATCGACGAGGACGACGGTGTGGAAACCATCGAATTCAAGTCGCTCGATGACCTGCTGGACAACCTGAGCGCCAACAACGACAAGTAGCGCCCAGGCGCACAGCAGCCCTCACTTCACGTTGAGGGCTGTGGGTTTGTGCTTGGTCGCGAATCAGGCAGCCGACGGCGCGGGCCCAAAAAATTCCGGCACCCGTTTGACCAGCTCCTCAGCCGCTTCCCAGAACTGTTCGTCCAGTTCCTCGATCCGCTCTGACAGCGCACCGGCCACGGCACGGTACACATCGTCGATGCTGTGGACCTCTTCGGACTGAGCGATGGGGCCCACCAGCCGCCAGAACTCCGTCACCACGTCCAGCGTCGCGCTGGCCTGAATCTCCGCCAGTGCGGCCAGCGCCACCTCCATCTCCGCGATGCCCCAGTTGCCCAGAAACTGCAGCAGCCCGCCGTTATAGCCATCGGCCACCAGGCGCCACAACGCCACCAGCGCCCGGCTGCGGTGAGGGAGCTGGTCTGTCCTCCAGTCCAAGGCCTTCAGCTCCGCCAGCGCTGCTTCAAACAGTGCATCCTGCTCCAGCATCCAGACATGGAGCGCGCCATCGGCAGAGGTCTGGCCGGCGCCGGGCCAGTTGACGCCGCGCCGGTCTGCAGTAGCCACCCATTGCGACCGTTCTCGCGCGTTCATCGCGACTACCTTGGGCCCCACCCAGGACAGCGGTGCGGCCAGTTGGCGGCCATCGTCCAGCAGCAGCAATACCCGTTTGTCTTCAAAAATCACATCGGCGATCGGAGACCCGACGACGGCCTGGCCGTTGCGCTGCATGGTTTGCCTTTCCGGGGCCAGAGTTGGCCCACCACCGGCGAGTATAAAAAAAGAACCGCCTCCCGAAGGAAGCGGTTCGCGGCCGGCATTACGGGCTGGCCGGCCCGTACATCAGCGTGGTCACTGTCCGCGTTGGCGGCGGCGCAGCGCGAAGGCGCCGATACCTGCGCTCAGGCTGCCCAGCAGCGCCAACGCGGCCAGATCGAGGGCCGGCACGGGCGTCGCAGCGCCCGGCGTGGCCACCACGCTGCTGGCGGTCGCGCTGTTGTTGGCGGGGGTGGGGTCATCGACGCCTGCGGGGGCGGCAATGCTGGCAGTGCTGGTCAGCGAACCCGATGCAGTGGCAGCCACCTTGGCGGTCACCGTGTAGGTCACGGTGGCGCCCACCGGCAGGTTCACCGTGTCGCTGATATTGCCGCTGCCCGATGCGGCGCAGGTGCCGCCGCCCGCGCCGGCGCAGGTCCACGTGGCGCCGGTCAATGCGGCTGGCAGCGTGGCGGTCACCGTGGCACCGGTGGCATCCGTCGGGCCGGCATTGCTTGCAGTGATGGTGTAGGTCACCGTCGCACCGGGGGCCACGCTGGTGGAGGCACTGGTGTTGGTAATGGACAGGTCCGCGCTCGGTGGCTCGCCGGTGCAGGCAGCGGTTACATAGAAGTCGGCAATCGCAGCCATCGCGCAGCCGCCATTGGCACAGTCATTGGTAGCTTCCCCGCCATCCAACATCAACCCAATGGTGTTCTGGCCGCGCGCGAAGCCTGGAATGGCAGGGGTTGTGGCCGTTTGGAGTGAGGTCCAGCCGTTAGGCAGGTACAGACCCGAATTATCAAAGACGGGCGCTCCTCCTGCAGGTTGCACAAAGATGGAATTGCCATAGTTGTCAAACCCGAACCGGCCATCTACCTTGATGGATGCCAGATCCACGTTGCTACCCACGGTCACGGGCTGGTTCATCACGAAGACAGAAGCGTGGAACCCAGATTTGGACTGACCAGACGCTGCAGGGTAGGGCACGCCAGGAATATCGCTTGCACTCGGGGAGGTCGTGCCAGGGCTGATCCAACGTGCATTGGTTTCCTGACCCGCCGGCAGCGAAGCCGGATTGACATAGGCACCTGCCCAACTGTAGTTATCGAACAAGGGCTGCTCGACATTCTCCACCGCGGTACCCGCCGCGTTCGTGCGCCAGAGCCATTTCCAGTCGCGTGCATTGGTGGTGAACGGGCCCACGCGCACTTCATCGCCGGCCTGGCTGCCTGCGGGGCAGGCCAGAATGGTGGTGGGCTGAGGAGCGGGTTCGGCCGCGCAATCGGCGGTGATCTCAATATCGGCCATCAGACCGGTGGGATTGCCTTGCGAAGTGGTGGGGGCCGAAAAAGTATTCTGTACCGCAAAACCAAGGGTGTTGTCGCCGTAGTAAAAGCCCAGGCCTACCTGGCTGCCATCCTCATTCACGATCCCTGGCGCAGCGTAGGAGCCGCCCAGGTTCTGCATTCTCAGCCAGTCGGTGGCGCCTGATGGCGGGGTGGCAGGGCGCACCACCAACTGCGTATTGTCGTCAAAGCCGCCCGCACCCCGGATACGAATAGTGGACAGGTTCACGTTGCTGGCGATATTGATGGGCTCGTTGTAGATAAAGGTCACGCGGCCCGCAACCCACGCTCCGTTGTCGGTATCGCCGTTGGTAATCACGGCCGGATAGGTGCCACTGCCGGTATTGCCACCGTTGGCAGCGCCATCCACAAACGAAGAATCACCAAAGGACAACCACTTGCCCGCAAACGGCTGGCCATTGAGCGAGCCGGAGCTGGCTCCATGCGTCTGGGTGGCGGGATCAAACCAGCCGTTCCATTTGTAGTCATCGCGGATGGTTGCGGGTGCGCCAGTGGGAGCACTCACATAGCGTGCATCGGTGGACCAGTTCGCCACATTGGCGGTGCTGATCCGCAATGGCGTGCCGCAGGCCAGCGTGGCCGCCTGCACACTGCTGGCAGCGCCCAGCGCCACCACCGTCACCGCAAAAAATGCAGTTTGTTTATTCATTGTTCTCATCTATAAAACTCCATCGCCAGGACAAACAAAAGGAAAGTCCGCGCCCATAACAATCCACACAATCACTGAAAGGTGATCATTTGAAATTTCTATGGGGCGTTTGGTTATGCATAAACGCATCCCAATCTAGCAGTGAAATCTAAAATGTTTTTTTGTTTAAATCTAAATTAATTTGGTTTCTTGCCGCATTTTTGATAATTGCTATTTAATTATTCGATGGGTGACTGTCTCTGATTGTAATTTTTAAAATAGTAATGTTAGTGGCCTGACTCCCCCTATATTGACCGCGAATCGCTGCACCTCTTCTGGTTTGCCGGTCAGCCACCCCCTCCCGCCAGTGCATGGCTCGCCGGTGTGCACTCGCCTCGCTTTCGTCGTTTTCGCTATTTAGACCGCCATGATTAATCGGCCATCTGCTGAAAAGGTGGTGGATATTCTGTGCCGAACCGGTTTTGTATGCGCCATCGCATGGCGCTGAAATGGGACGGATTCGAATCTAGCGCAGGGGTTGGAAACTCAGATATTCATTTCAGAGGATGGCTGCAGTTGTAGCCATGGTTCTGTAAAAACATATATGAGTAATAGCGCGGGCAAAATACCCCATGTACTGATCGTTGACCGTGATTTGCAGCAGCTCCGCCCTTTGGTCGCGGCGCTTCGCAGTATTCCTTATGACATCACGGTGCTGGAGCATGAAAACCAGGCCTATAGCCGTGCGCAGTACCAGCTGCCGGATCTGATCGTGTTGGATCTGCGATTGCCGGAGCGCCAGGGCCTCAAAGTCGCCCGCACGCTGAAGGAAAACCCCGCGACCGCCCACATACCCCTTATTTTTCTGTCATCGCTTTATGAAGAAAACGACCGGGTCATGGGGCTCAGGGCCGGGGCGGTGGATTACATCCTCAAGCCCTACTATGTCGAGGAAGTCCAGGAGCGCATTCACATCCACATCACGTTGGCGCAAAAACGTGCGGCGGCTTTGCGCGGTGCCAGCCCCACCGCGCCGCAGCCGGTGTCGGAGCTGCTGCCCGCCAATCTGACCATCAGGCAGATTGCGACGGAATTCATCCTGAGCCGTATCAGTGATTCGGCGCTCAAAGGCAGCGGTGTCGCGGCGACGCTGGGCTTGTCGATGCACCGCTTGAACATGGTGTTTGAAGCGGTCGATGGCATCACCGTGTTCGAGTTCATCCGCAACGAGCGCATGACCCGGGCGGCGCGCATGCTGGAGCAAACCACGCTGGGCGTTGCCGATATCGCGACCGAGGTGGGCTACCCGAACTCGGCCAATTTCTCGACCGAGTTCAAGAAGTTCTGGCAGAAGTCACCCAAGCAGTACCGTGTGGCCTGGCACCGCAGCGCTGCTGCCCAGCCGCCCGCCGAGGACAACCGGGATGGCGCCCCTGGCGACGGTTCAGCCTGAGCGGGGTGAGCCGCCGCGTGTTCCGGGATCGGCGTCCAGGTGCGTTTTTCAAGGGCGCGCTGCAGCGGGCGTTCAACGACGCTTGTGGCCCGCTGTTGGAGCCCGTCGATGTTGTATTTGGTTTATCTGAAAAAGCTTTGCTTTTTTGCAATACCCCGTGCATCGCGTTGTCCGCCCGGTTTCTTGCCAGGTGGAAGGGGCTCGCAGTGAACGGCCTGACGTGCGCAGCGCAGCCAGCCCATAGCGCGCAAAAAAACGCCAGTCAGCGTTGCACTGACTGGCGTTTCTCTGGCAGCGGCGCGCGGATCAGCGCTGCTTGCGTGCGCGTCCGATGCCGGTAAGGCCCAGGCAGGCGGCCAGCAGCATCAGCGCCCACATGGACAGCGATGGAACCGGGGTGGGCACGGGGACGGCCGTGATGGTGATGTCCCGGCTCGCCTTGCTCGTCAGGCCCGAGCCGCTGACCAATGACGTTCCGGCTTCGGTCGGTTTGCCTTCCACGGGGCAGGTCACCACCGCGCCTTCGGGGATCGCAGAGGGCGATGTCCAGCTGCTGGCTGCGGGTACCGCTGGCGTCACGATGGTGCAGGCGCCTTGGCGGATGCCGGCTGGCAGGCCCGATACCGTGCAAGCCGCATCGGGCTGGTCGGCACTGCCCTGGTTGCTGCAGGTAAAGCTGCCCTTGTAGGGCGTGCCGATGGTGCCGGTGGCTGGCAAACCGCCCAGGTCGATGGCGATGGCTGGGGCGCCCAAGACCGTGATGTCCTGGCTCGCCAGGTTGTTGCGCAGGTCGCTGTCGCCGGTGGTGCCGGTCGTGCCGGTGGTGGTCGTCGTTTTCTTCACATTGGCCGGTGTGCCGCCCACCGTGCAGGTCACCACCGCGCCTTGCGCTATCGGGTTGCCAGCGGTCCAGGCGCTGTTGTCGGGGCTCAGCGTGCAAGCCTGAACCTGGAGACCCTCTGGCAGCGCGCCGATGGTGCAGGTGGTGTCGGACAGCGCATCCGCATTGCCCCGGTTCGTGCAGCTGAATTGCCCCTGGTACGGCACACCCACGGTCGCCGTCGCCACGATGCCGCTCAGGTCGATGGCCAGATCCGGGGCCGTGACCGTCATCGTGACCAGCGACGTCGCGCATTTGGTCTGGTCGGGCGCCGCCAGGCACACCTGGTAGCTGAAGGTGTCGGTGCCGACAAAACCCGGGGCAGGCGTATAGATGAACTGGCCAGGATGGGCGGGATCGGCCGCAATCGTGCCGCCGTGGGCAGACGACGCCTGTGGCGTCACCGAGCTGCCCGCTGGCGCATGGGGATCGTTGGCGGTCAGGTCCAATGGCGCAGAGGGCGTGTTGATGCGCGTGCTCGCGTTGTCGTCGGCGGTGGCCGGCGGATCGGCAAAAACATTCTTGATCTCGGTCGGCACCCAGCTGGGCGGCAGCCCCGTTTCAGCTGGCAGACCGGGCAGCTTTTCTGCCCGCACTGCGATGTTGTCCAGCTCAAAGCCCGCCCCCCAGAAACGGATCTTCTTGATCGTCGTGGAGCCGAATGCCGTGGTGTCCTTCAGCACATAGTTCAGATAGACATAGGGCTCACCGTTGTTGCCCTCGATAAAGGGATTGCCGTTGTACTGGGCGCGGCTGTAGGTGGTGGTACCGTCCAATGCCTTCATCGTGCGGTTGGAGGGCGAATTCAAAAACGCCATCAGACCGTCGGTGGTCATCGCCGTCAACACGTTGTCGTTCTCATCGAGCAACTCGACGTTGTTGCCGTTCGAGCCTGCCGACCACCAGAAGCCGACATAGCGCGCCGGGTTGGTCAACGTGACCGTGACACCTAACGGGTTGCCGGTCGTCCCTGCATTGAGAAAGTTGGAACCCCCGCTGCCCACTGCCGTACCGGTGCCTGCGCCGCCATATACATTGGCAGCGGCCACATTGGTGTTGCCGCCGGTGCCCACCTCGTACGTTCCGATGGCCCAGTTGCCGGACGTTTTCGCGCCCAGCGTCTCGCCGTTGAAGGTCTCGATGGTGTACGACTCGCCGTAAGTGTCTGACCAGGGCAGCGCGCCCTCGGGCACGGCTGCGTTGAGGGCTGCGTTGCGCACGGGCTGGGAAATGTAGAGGGTCAATTCACTGGCTTGGGCATTGCTCAGGCCCAGCGCTGCAACGCAGGCCAGGGACGAAGCCTGGCAAACTTTTCTGATAGAACGCATAAATTATTAAAAAGAGAGCACCCGGTGCTGATCGTTTATGTGTATCGATGTGGGCGAAAAAAACCCGCTCGCGCCGAGGCAGGCGAGCGATCGTCAATAGGTGCCAAAGGGGTGGGGTGGCCGAACCAGCGAGGCGCCGGATCCGGTTAAAAGCGGCATCACCAACACGGGGCTGGCGGGCGCCAGCGGCTATGCGCGAAGGGTGAGGCCCATCGAAAAAAGCAATTTTAAAACAAAAATCACATTTAATGACAAAATTTACACAAAGGTGTAAGGTGGACGGCTGCGCCCACCGGCACCATGCCGCTTCCCGATCGAGCCTGCGCGACCTGGCCATCCATCTGCTGGCGCTGGCCCAAGGCAAGGGTGCACAGGCATGACCAAAAACGCCCAGCCGCTACATGCAGACCTGGCTAAGCCATGCCATTTCTGCCGTGCTACAGTCATGGCGCTGCGCCGGTAAAGCGCAGCCGGGATTGGTCTCCCGTTGAATCCTCTGCGACGTAAGCCGTGGTCTCTGTTTCGCAGCGTCTGCGGCTTTCCGAACAACCTGGAATCCCTCATGACTCAGTCCTTCCCCGCGCGCATCTCTGCGCCCACCTCCCCCCTAGGCGAAACCGCCCACATCCAACGGCATGCCGACGCGCACCACGCGCGGAACTTGGCTGTACGCCCACTGCCTGCACGCCGCAACCTGTGGCTGATGGAGGCGTCCTCATGAACAGCACGGCCACAACCGCCGCGTATGCGGATGCCAGCTCGGATACCTCCCGCCTGGATACCGCCCATGCCGATGCCCTCCAGGCCATCGCAGGCCAGGGCGAGCCGCCTTTGGACATTCACGACATTTGCAGGCGCCGCAGGGCCAGCGGTTTGACGGAAGACCTGGCACTGACCGAGTGCGAAGCCCAAGCGATCAACACACGCTTGTATGGCATGAGTGCGATAGCGGCGCTGCTGGTGGGTGCCGATGAGGAGGGCGCATTCAAGCTGAGCCGGTGGCTGCAGGGCGGCTTGCACAGCGCTTTGTATGCCTTGACCGAGGATGCCCAGGCGGTGCTGCACCGTGCCCATGAGAAAGCTGCCGAGGCGCACAAAGCGAGCGCAGCATAAATCACAGCGCTGGGGATCCTCCGCAGACCACGCCGAGCCACACCGCTCTACATCCCCCAACGGAGCCAAGCTCTTTACGCTGGATGGAGGCGAGGCTGACTGGCCCTTGCCCATCCACCTGGTTCAGGGCGGGGGCCTCAGCACATCTGCTGGCGCAGTGGCTTAGAACTGGTATCGCGCAGTCAGCATCACATGGCGCGGCTCGCCATAGACATTGCTGGGGAACGTCGCCGTGCCGGACAAGGCGTTGTAGTAGGTCTTGTCAAACAGGTTGTTGATGTTCAGGCGCAGGTCCAGCTGCGGCGTGGCCTGCCAGCCGATCACCAGGTCGGCAATGGCATAGGCATGCTGGCGGATGTTAAAGGGCACGCCGCTGGTGGTGCCCTGGTTGTAGATGCCGCCCTGGCGGTAGACCGTGCCACCAATGCGCCAGCCCTGCAGCGCGCCGGGCAGTCGGTACATGGTCGAGAGCTTGAACAAATGCCGGGGCGTGTCGGTATCAAACAGCGCGCCCACATTGGCGGCATTGGCATCCTTGCGGTAGCGCGCAATGGCCACGGTGTAGCCGGCGCCCAGCTGCCAGTTGGGGGTGAGCGCGCCTTGCAGCTCCAGCTCCAAACCCTGGCTGCGCACCTCGCCAGCAGCGGCGTAGCAGGTGGTGGCGGGGTAGCTCGCGCACTGGGTCTGGTCGCTGGCGCGGTAGGCGCGGTTTTGCTGGTCCATGCGGAAGACGCTGGCCGACGCATTCAGGCTGCCGTTGAAGTACTCGCCCTTGATGCCCAGCTCATAGTTGCGGCCCACCACCGGGCTCAGCAGCTGGTTGTTCGCATCCAGGTAGTTCTGCGGCTTGAAGATATCGGTGTAGCTGGCGTACAGCGCATGCTGGTCGTTCAGGTCGTAGACCAGGCCGGCGTACTTGCTCAGGCGATGTTCGATCTCGTAGCGGTTGTGGGCGCTGACGGACGGCGTGTTCGCGGCAAAGTTCGGGTAGGTGTTGACGGTGTCCCGGTAGTCAAACCAGTCCACCCGGCCACCGACGATGAGCTTGAGGCGGTCGGCCAGGTTCAGCCGCGTGGTCGCATACAGGCTTTGCTGGGTGATCTTGGCGTCCATCCAGTCGCGCAGCGGAATCTGCGGGTCGGCCACGGCGCTGGGGTTGAAGCTGCGCAGATCCAGGTTGTTGTTGAGCACCAGGCCTTGGCGGCTGTTGCCATCAAAGTCGATATGGCGGTAGCTGGCGCCCAGCACGAGCTCATGCTTGCGGCCCAGCAGCGCAAACGGGCCGTTGGCATACAGGTTGATGCTCGATTGCTTTTCCTGGTGCGCATTGCGCGCGCCCAGCTGGCTGTAGAGGCCGGTCGTCAGGTTGTGGCTCAGGTAGTGGCCTTGCATGTCCATCTCTGCCTGTGCGTAGTAGGCTGACAGCTGCAGGCGCCAGTCATTGTCAAAGCGGTGGTCCAGACCGAGGAACGCCGAGTTCGTGGTCTTGTCCCAGTGCTCCCAGTCATTGGCGTACGAGGTAGAGCGGGGCAGCCCCAGATCGCTGCCATCGCTGGCCACCGGCAGGCCGGTAAAGCCATTGCCATGCAGCTTGCTCTCCTGGTGCAGCGCGCTCAGGGTCAACGTGGTGCGGGCGGTCAGGTCCTTCTCCACAATGCCGTACAGGGTCTGGCCCTGGCTGCTTTCGCCGCGTTTGTAGCTGCCGTAGTCCTGCGTGGCCGCCACCAGCCGGCCGCGCAGGCTGCCGTCGTCCGACAGCGGCCCAGCGGCATCGAGCTCGGCGCGGTAACGGTCCCAGCTGCCGGCGCTGACGCTGGCCGATATCTGCCGCTCCCGGGTGGGCCGCTTGCGCACCAGATTGATCGCGGCTGACGGGTTGCCTGCCCCTTGCGACAGCCCGGTGGCGCCGCGCACGATCTCCACCCGGTCGTAAATCGCCATGTCGGTGGCCAGCAGGTCCTGCGACAGGTTGGAGCTGTCCAGGCTCACCGGCAGGCCGTCGTACATGATGTTGTCCACATACATGCCGCGCGCAAAGAACGACGCGCGCTCGGGCCCAAAGCGGCGGTAGGTCAGGCCGGGCGCCGTCTGCACCACATCATTGACCGTTGCCAGCCCCTGGTCCTGGATGCGCTCGCGGGTGACCACGGTCACCGCCTGCGGCGTCTCGCGCATCGACAGGTCCAGGCGCGTTGCCGTGCGCATGCTGCCTGTCGTGTACGACTGCGTGCCCTCGGTGCGGCCATCGCTGCTGCCCAGGCCTGGGGCCGTGCTGGTTACCGTGATCTGCGGCAAGGTGTAGCTGGCAGTTGCATCGGCGCTGGCTGCGGCAGCCGCTGGCGCGCTTGCCGTGCTGCTGGCCCGCAGCACATAGGCGCCATTGTCCAGCTGTACTGCCTGCAGGCCCGTGCCCGCCAGCAGCCGCGCCAGCGCCTCGGCCACCGAGTGGCGGCCGCTCAGGCCGGCAGTCTGTTTGCCATCGCTTTGCGCTGCGGTAAAGCTCAGCATCGTGTTGGTGCTGCTGGCCAGCTGGCGCAGCGCAGGGGCCAAGGGGCCGGCGGGGATGTGCAGCTCGGCGGTGGCCGTGGCGGCGGTGTTGCTGTCTGTAGGGGCGTTCGCTGTGCTGCTCTGCGCGCTCGCCAGACTGGGCGCGCCAGCGCTCAAGCCCAGCGCCATGGCCAGGCAGGCCAGCGCGATCGGGGAGGGGTGGGGGCGCCCTGCATGGCGGGCGGGTGGCAATGTCGGCATGTGGTTCCTCTGGGCGGGCCTGGGCAAATGCAGGTCCCTCATCAGCTAGGTGCCGCAAGCCAGCGAATCGGGCAGGGTGGAGCGCAAATATTTTTTCTCAAGCGGGCGCGTTGGCCGGCAGAACCGTCACCCAGTAACGGCTGCGCGTGCGCACCTGCACCGGCAGCACACTGGGCAGGGTGGACAGAATGCGGTCGGTATCGCCCAGCGGGAACACCCCCGACAGCCGCAGCCCTGCCACCTGCGGATCGGCCCGCAGCACGCCCGGCCGGTAGCGGCCCAGCTCCGCCAGAAAGTCGTCCAGGCGCTGCGCATCGGCCATCAGCTGGCCCCGCGTCCAGGCCTGCGTTTGCGCATCCACCGCGCTGGGTGCATTGATGGCGCTGTGGCTGAACCGGGTTTGCGTGCCCGCCTGCAGCAAGCGCGTGCCGCCCGCGCCATCGCGGCAGCGGATCTCTACCGCGCTCTCCAGCACCGCCACCTCCGTGTGCGCTGCCTGCTGGCGCACGGTAAACCGGGTGCCTAGCGCGCGGATGCTGCCCTGCGCCGTCTCCACCAGCAGCGGGCGCGGGTCGGCGGCAGCGCCCAGCGCATGGGCGGTTGTCACCATGACCTCCCCGGCCAGCAGCACCAAGCGGCGCTCTGTTGAACCAAAGCGCAGGTTCAGCGCGCTGCCGGTGTTCAGCAGCAGCTCGGTGCCATCGTCCAGTGCCAAGCGGCGCTGCTCGCCGGTGGCGCTGCGGTAATCGGCCACCTGGCGCTGCCAGGCGGTGGTGCGCGATGCCAGCAGGCCCGCGCCGGTAGCGAGGCCGCCCCACAGCAGCAGCCGCGTGGCACGCCGGCGCGCGTCCGATACCGGCTTGCGCGCGCCCCGGGCCGTCAGTGCGGTGTAGGCCGGGTGCGGGCCCAAGGCCTGCATGCGGCCGGTCACGGCTTCGATATGCTGCCAGGCGGCCTCATGGTCCGCATGGGCTTGGCGCCAGGCGGTCCACTGCTGCTGCTCTTCAGCGCCGGCATCGCCGGACATCAACACCGTCAGCCAGTCCGCCGCGGCATCGGCCGTGGCCCGGCTGATCACGCGGCCGCCGGGCAGGGTTACGGTGGGGGAGGCAGGCATGCGGCTACAGCGCGATCGCAAACAGGCATTCGCGGTTGGCCCGCGCCAGGTACTGCTTGACCGAGCTGGCGGACACCGCCAGCTTGCCGGCAATCTCGGCATAGCTCAGCCCGGCCAGGTGGGCCAGCAAAAAGGCCTCGCGCACCTTGGGGGGCAGGCCGTCCAGCACCCGGTCGATCTCTTGCAGGCTTTGCACTGCGATCAGCTGGGTCTCGGGCGACGGGGCCAGCGCCTCGGGCAGGCAGGCCAGCGCTTCCAGGTAGGCGCGCTCCAGCAGCTGGCGGCGGTGGCGGTGGGCCACCAGCCGCTTGGCAATGGTCGCCAGAAAAGGCCGGGGCTCGCGGATCGCTTCGCGGGGGGTGGCGCTGGACAGCAGGCTGACAAAGGTGTCCTGCGCCAGATCGGCTGCTGCAAAGCTGTCGCCCAGACGCCTGCGCAGCCACTGCTGCAGCCAGGTGCTGTGCGCAGCATAGAGGCCGCTCAAGTCATCGTCGATGGAGAGATCCGGGGAGGGCATGCGCGCAGCACCAAGCAATGTCAAATGAGAATTAATCGCATTTTATGCCGCTCTGCAAGGCAGCGTGCGGCACAGGGCCAAGCAAGCGCCGCGTCCCGCCAACGACAACGCCACCCGAAGGTGGCGTGTGTTGGAGCGGGGTGGGGAGGGCGATCAGCTGATCAAGCCGTTCTTCAGCGCGTAGTAGGTCAGGTCGCTGTTGGAGTTCAGGGTCATCTTCTCCATCAGGCGGGTGCGGTAGGTGCTGACGGTCTTGACGCTCAGCGACAGCTGCTCGGCCACATTGCTGGCGGTTTCGCCTTGGGCCAGCTTCAGGAACACCTGGAACTCGCGCTCGGACAGGTGCTCATGCGGCGGCGCATCGTCCTTGCGGCCCAGCTGCTGGGCCAGCAGGTTGGCCACCATCGGGGTCAGGTAGCGCTTGCCCAGCGAGATGGTGCGGATCGCCTCGACAATCTCGCTCGGGTCGCATTCCTTGTTCAGGTAGCCGTTGACACCCTGGCGTATCAGGTTGATCGCATAGTGCTCGGCCGGGTAGCCGCTCAGGATCAGGATGCCCATGTCGGGCTCCTTGGCGCGCAACATCGTCAGCGCATCAATACCGCTTTGGCCCGGCATCGACAAATCCATTACCAGCACGTCAATCGATTCATTGCGTACCAGGTCAATGGCTTCGCGTCCGTTGGAAGCCTCTCCTACGACGCGGATATCCACGAAATCCGCCAGAAATTGCTTCAGCCCCGAGCGAACGATAGCGTGGTCATCGACAAGTCCTACGTTGATCATTGGTCTTCCTTGGTGGCGGCAGCACAGCGTTGGCTGGCTTGCTCGCGGTCTTCTTTGAAACGGCGCAACCGGACCGGATTACCGCAGGTGGGGAACCGCAGACCCATTAATTTCGGCCTGCAGATAATGCGACTGTAATGCGCTGCGAGAATATCCAGAGCCGTATTGCTTATTTATTAATTTGATGCCGGGTATGGATTGGCCGCAATGGTCAGCTCCATACCCTTTTTTCAAAAGCCTCAATGGCCAGAACTTCATTTTAACGATGGTTTGCAAACCGTTTGTGGGTGCGCATATACGGTCATTGTCAGAATAGGACTACAGTGCCAAATCCGATTTTTGCCAGGGGTTTTCGTGGTGCCACGCATATTTTCTGAAACCGTCCTGTGCTATATTCCAGCGGCATAAAAAGAAAATGTCCTACATGGATAAATTTCTTCATGCAAATCTCAGTCGGCAATAGCTTTTATTGCAATTAACATTGATTATTGGGTTTGCAATGCGAATAGTCTACATAGAAGACAACGACGAACTGCGAGAGACGATTGGCTGTCTCATGGAAGGGCCTGGCCGCAGCGTGACCTGCTGCGCCAATGCGGAAGAAGCGCTGCAGCTCGACGGCCAGGCGCCGTTTGACCTGGTGGTCACCGATGTCAGCCTGCCTGGCCAATCGGGCACCGATCTGGCGCAAAGTCTGCTGCAGCAGGCGCCCCAGCGCTGGATTGTGCTGTGCAGCGGTTATGACCTGGGGCACTACCCCAGCCAGTGGGGCCCGAACGTGCGCACCCTGCTCAAACCGTTCGAGATCGAAGAGCTGGAAGATCTGCTCGGCCACATCCAGACCCAGCACACCGGTACCCTCCAATAAGTACCCGCCGGAGCGCACCGCTCCGGTGCTGCGGCCGGGCGCCCGCCCGGAGGGCGGTACGCGCCACGGGCCTGCCGCCTCCCAGTCGCCTGCTCCTCCCTACCGAATGACCGCCGCTGGCCCGAACCCGTGTTCAGGCCAGCGCAGCGCCTAGGGTCCAGCCGCCTTACAGCAGCGCCTGGCGGTGCGATGCCAGCGGCTGGCGCGGCAGCCGCAGCTCAAAGCGGGTCCGCCCGTCTGCGGACTGCACCTGGATGCCGCCCCCATGCGCCCGCGCAATTTGCTGCGCAATATAGAGGCCCAGCCCCAGACCTTCGCGCTGACCGGGCTGGCGCTCCCCGCCGCGAAACGGCTTGAACAGGTCGGGCAGCAAGGCCGCAGGGATCGTGCCGCCGTTCTCGATGCCCACGACCACCTCCGCCGCTGCGCTGCCATCGATGGTCACGGTGATCGGCTCGTCTGCCGTGCCATGCTTGAGCGCATTGCCCAGAATATTGCCGATGACCTGCGCCAGGCGCTCGCTGTCCCAGCGGCCTTCGGTGCTGCCCAGCGCCTCGTAGTGCAGTACCCGGTCGGCCGCGCTGTGGCGCGCGTCATCCACCGCCGCTGCGCAGAGGCTGGCCAGGTCCATGTCGGTCAAGGTCAGCCGCAGGCCACCGGCCTGGCGGATGCGGGTCACATCGAGCAGATCCTCCACCATGCGTCCCATGCGCTGGCTGTTGCTCAGCAGCCGCTCGGCCAGTTCCTCGTTTCTGCTGGCATCGGGCTGGCGCTTGAGCAGGCTGGCGGTCACCTTGATCGACTGCAGCGGCGTGCGCAGGTCGTGGCTGAGCACGGCCATGAACATCTCGTTGACGCGCAGCGCCTCGGTGCGCTCCTGCAACTGCTGGGCCAGCTCCTGCTTGCGGCGGTGCAGCTCGAAGAAGATGCTGACCTTGGCACTGAGCATGTCCGGGTCGATCGGCTTGTACAGAAAATCGACCGCGCCGCTCTCGTAGCCCTGGAACTGCCAGTTCTGCTCATGCGTGCCCGCCGTCATGAAGATCAGCGGAATGTGGCGTGTGCGCTCGCTGCCCCGGATCAGCGCCGCCAGGTCAAAGCCGTTCATCTCGGGCATCTGCACATCCAGCAGCGCCAGCGCGATATCGCTGTGCTGCAGCAGCAGCTCCAGCGCCTCGCGGGCCGAGTGCGCCTTGAGGAACTGCACCCCGTCGCGTTGCAGCAGCGCTTCCAGCGCGACCAGGTTCTGCGGAATGTCGTCAACGATCAGGCACTTGATGCCGTCAGTGGTGTTCATGAACTACAACTCAAAACAATCCCCGCAGCACCCTGCAGCGCCTGCTGCCCGCCCCGGGGGGTATTTTATAAACTACTCAAGGGTTGGTTTCTTCTGGTATATTTTTTCAACCGTCGCCACATCTTCAAATGCCGCTGCCTGGTTGGAGAAACGCAGCGATTCCTTCATGCCCAGGCCCAGAAAACCGCGGTGGCACAGCGACTGCCGGAAAAGGTCCAGCGCCCGGTTCTGTAAATCCGAATCAAAATAAATCAGCACATTGCGGCAGGATATCAAATGCATTTCCGCAAATACGCTGTCGGTCGCCAGGCTGTGGTCGGCAAATACCATGTTCTTGCGCAATTCCTTGTCCAGCACAATATGGCCGTAGTGCGCGGTGTAATAATCGGCAAGCGAATGCTTGCAGCCCGCGCGCAGGTAATTTTGCGAGAATGATTCGGCGCGCTCGATCGCAAAAATCCCTTGCTCGGCGATGCGCAGCGCCTGCGAGTTGATATCGGTCGCATAGATCAGGCTGCGCTCGAGCAGGCCTTCCTCGTGCAGCAGGATCGCCAGCGAGTACACCTCCTCGCCGGTGCTGCAGCCGGCCACCCAGATCTTCAGCGACGGGTAGGTGCGCAAGAGCGGCACCACCTCGCGGCGCAGCGCCAGAAAATACGCCGGGTCGCGGAACATGTCGCTGACCTGCACCGTCAGATAACCCAGGAGCGCGGTGAACGCCGCCGGGTCATGCATGATCCGGTCCTGCAGCTGCGACAGGGTCTTGCAGCCAAAGGAGACCAGCGCTGCCTCCAGCCCGCGTTTGATCGAGCCCTGCGCATAACCGCGAAAATCATAGTGGTAACGGTAATAAATACCGTCGAGCAGCAGGCGCTGCTCAATCTCGGCAATCTCGGCCTTCTTGCGTAATGGCATCGGCGTTTTACTTGGGCATCCACACCCGCACCAGGGACAGCAGTTTCTCCACGTCCAGCGGCTTGGCAATGTAATCGTTGGCACCGGCGGCCAGGCATTTTTCCTGGTCGTCCTTCATGGCCTTGGCGGTCAGCGCAATGATCGGCAGGCGCTTCAAATGCGGGCGGTTGCGTATTTCACGCATGGCGGTATAGCCGTCCATCTCCGGCATCATGATGTCCATCAGCACCAGGTCCACGGCACTGTCCTCGCGGTCCAGCGCCTCCAGCGCTTCGCGGCCGTTGCGCGCAATGTCCACGCTGATGCCGGTGGGCTCCAGGATGCTGGTCAGCGCAAACACGTTGCGTACATCGTCTTCCACCACCAGCACCTTGCGGCCTTCGAGCGCCGCCTCGCGGCTGCGCGCCTGGGCCAGCATCTGCTGGTGTTCGGGCGACAGGCGCGACTCGACCTGGTGCAGGAACAGCGTCACCTCGTCGAGCAGGCGCTCGGGCGAGCGTGCATCCTTGATGATGATCGAGTGCGAGAAGCGGCGCAGCTGCGTCTCCTCGTCGCGCGACAGCGCGCGGCCGGTGTAGACGATCACCGGCGGGAAAGACACGCCATCCTGCTCCGACATGCGCTCGAGCAGCGCAAAGCCGCTCATGTCCGGCAGGTTCAGGTCCATGATCATGCAGTCATAGGTGCCCTGGGCCAGGTACTCCAGCGCCTGGCCGGCGGTGCCGGCGCAGACCACATCGACCTCGCTGTTGCCCAGCAGGCTGTGCACGCTGTCGCGCTGGCGCTCGTCGTCCTCCACCAGCAGCACGCGGTGGATGTTCTGCGTGAACTTGGCCTCCAGGCGCTTGAGGGCCTGGGCCAGTTCCTCGCGCTGCACGGGCTTGAGCGCGTAGCCCAGCGCGCCGCGCACCAGCGCCTCTTGCGAGTAATCGGCCACCGAGACGATATGCACGGGAATATGGCGCGTGGCCGGGTTGCGCTTGAGCTGGTCCAGCACGCCCAGGCCCGAGAAATCGGGCAGGTTGATGTCCAGCACGATCGCATTGGGCAGGAACTGCACTGCAGCGGCCAGGCCCTCGGCCGCATTGCGCGCCACCTGGCAGCTAAAGCCCATCTCGCGCGCCAGCTCCTGCAGGATGTCGGCAAAACGCGGGTCGTCCTCGACCACCAGCAGATGGCGGCCCTGGATGATTGTCGGCAGCTCCAGCACCGCCGCCGCCGCCGTGGCCGGGGCGCTGGCAGGCATGCTGTGCGCGGCCGCATCCAAGGTTGCCGTGCTGGCGGTGGCCGAGGTGCTTGCAAAAACCGTTGCAGCATCTGCGGTGTTGGCGGGCTGGAACGCCGCCGTGGCGCGGGGGGCCACAGCGGCCGCTGCGCTCTTGCCCGGCGCCGCCATCGGTGCTGCTGCTCCGGCTGCCGCAGCTCCGGCTGCCGCCAGCGCTGGCGATGTGGGGCGCAGCGCATCGGCCGCCTTCGGCGCCATCGGCACCTCTGCTGCGGGGGTGCCGGCCTTGACCAGCGGCATGTGGAAGCTGAACACGCTGCCCTGGCCCGGCGTGCTCTGCACGGTGATCTGGCCGCCCAGCAGCTGCGCCAGGTCGCGCGCAATCGACAGGCCCAGGCCCGTGCCGCCGTACTTGCGGTGGGTGCTGCCATCGGCCTGCTGGAATGCTTCAAAAATCAGCTGCTGCTGGTGCTCGGGAATGCCGATGCCGGTGTCGTGCACCGCAAACGTCAACGTGCCGGGCTGGTTTTGCGTCAGCTGCAGGTTGACGCTGCCCCGGTCCGTGAACTTGATCGCGTTGGACAGCAGGTTCTTCAGAATCTGGCCCAGGCGCTGGCCATCGGTCTGCGTGTAGGCCGGCACGCCTGGCGCAATATGGCAGGTCAGCGCCAGCCCCTTTTGCTGGGCCATCGGGCGCAGCGGCTCGATCAGCGACTGCATCGCCGTGGCCAGGTTGACCGGCTCCAGCACCACGGTCGCCTGGCCGGCCTCGATCTTGGCCAGGTCCAGAATGTCGTTGATCAGCGCCAGCAGGTCGTTGCCGGCCGCGTAGATCGTGTGCGCATACTTGACCTGCTCGGCCGTCAGGTTGCCCGGCTTGTTGTCGCCCAGCAGCTTGGCCAGGATCAACGTGGAATTCAGCGGCGTGCGCAGCTCGTGGCTCATGTTGGCCAGGAACTCGCTCTTGTACTGGCTGGCCACTTCCAGCTCGCGCGCCTTGTCGGTCAATGCATCCTTGGCGCGCAGCAGCTGCTCGCGCTGGTGCTCCAGCTTTTGCGTCTGCTCTTCCAGGTAGGCATTGGTCTGCTCCAGCTCCGATTGCTGCTGCTCCATCTGCGCCTGCGAGCGTTGCAGCGCCTGGCTTTGCTGCTCCAGCTCCTCATTGCTGGCGCGCATTTCCTCTTGCTGCACCAGCAGCTCTTCCGATTGCTGGCGCGTCTCTTCCAGCAGTTTCTCCAGGCGTGTGCGGTCCAGCGCCGAGCGCACTGCAACCGCCAGGATCGACGACGCGCCTTCGAGCAGCTCCAGCTCCGCCTGCGTGGTCGGCCGCACAAAGCCCAGCTCGATCAGCGCATGCACCTTGCCGTTCTCGACGGCCGGCGCCAGCACCAGCTCCAGCGGTTGCGACTGCCCGGTGCTGGAGCTGATCTTCAAGTGGCTCTGGTCGAGCCCGCCCACGCGCAGCAGCTTGCCGCTGCGCAGCACCTGCCCGGCCAGGCCTTCGCCAGCCAGCAAATGCTCCTGCAATGCATCCTTGGGCAGCGCATAGCCGCCAAACAGCTGGTAGCGGTCATCCATGCCGTGGCGCGCGTAGCCGGCGCCCACCTTGGCGCCCGTGTACGACGCCAGAAAATCCAGCGCCCGCGCGCCCACTTCTTCGAGGCCATGGTCGCCCTGCAGCCGCTGGCCCAGGCCCGACAGCCCGTCGGACACCCAGGTCTGGCGCGCCTTGGCGCGGAACTCGCGCATCGACACCGCCGCCGATGCCAGCACCAGCGCCAGCATCACCAGCGAGCCGCCCCAGGTGATATAGGTCGACGTGGTGGCCGCCTGCTCCCAGGCGCGGCGGCGCAGGTCCAGCTCATTGTTTTGCAGCAGGTACAGGTCGGCCACCTCGTTGTTGAGGTTGTCCATCACCTGCTTGCCCTTGTCGGTGCGCACCAGCGCCAGCGCCTCATCGCCCCGGCCGGCCTGCTTGAGGTCGATCGTGGCCTCCAGCTCGGCCAGCTTCTGGTGCGCCAGCGTATCGATGGCCTGCACGCGCTCCTGGCGCAGCGGCGCATTGTCATTGCTGGCCGCGAGCCCGCGCAACTGGCTCTCCAGCGCGTCCTGCGCGCGGCGGTAGGGCGCCAGGTAGGCGGCATCGCCGGTCAGCAAAAAGCCCCGTTGCCCGGTTTCTGCATCCTTGAGCGATGCGGAAAACTCATTGAGCTGGCGCATCGCCGCCGTCATGCGGCCAATACTGGTCACCGCCTGGGCGCGCACATCGGCCGAGTAGACATTGACGATGGCGATCACCAGCGCGGCGATGGCCGCAGCGGCAAACCCCAGCAGCATCGGCAGCGGCAAGGGGAACAGGCTGCGCGGCTGCGGAGAAGAGGAGTGGGGCATGGAAGGAGGGAGGAGGTAAGGCAGGAACAGGCCGCCGCAAAGCGCGGGCGGGCCGCGCAAATTGTACTTGTACCATTGTTTACAAAGATGTCAGTGAGTTCCTACAAGCCAGCAGGTGCTCCCACCGCGTGGGACGGCCCGGCAGGGCCTACCCGGCGGGGCCTACTCGGCCGGACCTACCCGGCCGGAGGCACTCCCGCGCTTTGCAGCTGCACTGCCAAGGCGCCGGCGCCCTGCGCCTATCGGCAAGCGGTCATCCAGCACTGCAACGCGGGCGGCGTCGCGCATGTGTTTTTGCAGGGTTGCCCGAGCCTACCGCATCTGCCAGGGGGCCGAGCCGTATGCAGATGTACGGATGTAGCTAGTTGTATGCGCAACCATGGCGGCAAAAAAGGGGCCCGCACAAGGCGGGCCCAAAAGGTCGTCTTCCTAAGAAGCACTTTTCCTCCCTCCAGAGGAAGCTCGATCATAAATTAAAATTATTACTAACCACGGGCAATAGCTATGAATTATGTAAGTTTTTTGTAAGGTAAACGGCCTAGAATGCCGCCCCCGCCCGGTAAAGCCCCTTCCTGGCAGCCCGCAAACGTTTGCGGATCAAGGCCTTAGACCTACAGGCGGCAAAGCAGCGCAATTGCAAACTGACTGTTGTAGATGCGCTACCTGGGTATGCAAGCAAAGGTGTGCCTGGGCTGCGGTTCCACGGGTGGCGCGCAAACCGGGGCGGAGCGGCCCACCGGATCGGCAGACGGGTTTCAGTGGGCGCCGTGATGCAAAGCAGGCTGGGGTGCCTCGGCTTCGGACTGCAAGTACCAGTTTTTGCCTTGCTGAATAAGCCGGTAGCGAAAACCGCCGGCTTGCAGATAGCCCGGGTTGGGCAGCCGGAACCTGCCATTCGATGCCCCGTCTACCTGCACCACCAAAATGCCGGCCCCCGTCGTTGGGGCGCCGCTGCCGCCCAGGTTGCGGATGTGCAAGGTGGTGGTTCCGCTGGTATCGCCCTGCACCCGCAGCCGTTCGGTGGCTGCATCACTGCCGCCCAGGACTGTACCCAGTGCGATGCGGCCCCCGTCGCCCCGGTAGTGGTGGCGCACCGTCAGCGTAGCGCTGGTGCCGCTGGCCCCGGTGGTGACGGTGCCCGCATGGGCCAGGCTGTTCAGGCGCGTGCTGTAGCCCTGGGTGTCCAGCGTGGCCCCGCGGGCAACGGTGTAGTCCGATGCATGGCTCAAGCCCGTGGCAGCGCCGGCACGCAGCACCCCGGCCTGGATGCGCGTCACACCCGCGTAATCGTTATCGCCCGTCAGCGTGGTCATGCCGGGCTGGTTGACCGATACCTCGCCCCTGCCGGGGCCCGATAGTGAGGGCGAAAACATATAGCTGCCCGAGCTATCGTGATGGTCAAAGTGCACCGCCCCCAGCCCATCCGTACCAAACAGCACCTGGGGCGTTAGCAACCGGCCCGGTGCGGTCGTGCCTTCCAGATGAATGGCTCCCCGGCCAGCCGGCCGGTGGCCCGGGTTGTGCGCCAGCCGCAGGGCCGTGCCCGCTTCCACCACGCCGCCTTGCCCGATGCGGAGCACCGCAGCGGCGGGGCCGCTGTCGGCCCCCACCGTCAGCTGCGTGCCCACGGCCCATGCCGCGCCCGCGCCTTGCACAGAAAAATCGCCAAAGCGCAGCCAGGCTTCGCTGCGGCAGTGGATGCGCCCCCCACGGCTGACCCGCACCGCCGATACCCCCTGGGTGCTGAAAAAACAGTAGCCGGCAGCCAGGGTGGAACCGGCACCATCGACGTCGACGCGGGCGGTGGCGCCTGGCAGCTCGGCGGTGCGGAGATGGTGGCTGCTCGAGACAGCCGCACCATCGAGCACCCTCAGCGTGCCCTGGCCCGCATCGCCCACCACCAACAAGCCCGCCCGCGCATCGCTATGCCAGGCCGATGCGCGGCCCGCCACGGTCACCAGGCCCTGGCTGCCGGCGCGGTGGCCGATGATGGCCTCGCGCGAGACAAGCTGGGCACCGCTTTGGATGTGCAGCGTGGCGCTGCCCACATCGCCCACCGTTATCAGGGCGGTATGCCATTGCGCCCCGCTGGTGAGGGTCGCGAGCCCGCTGCTGCCCGCCTGGGCGCCTACCACCGCCTCCCCGGTATGCAACACCCCCGCATCCGAGCGCATCTGCAAGCTGCCGCTGCTGGTGTTGCCCACCACCAGCTGCTCAGCGTTGAAGGGGGCGCCCAAGGTGCCCACAAAGGCGGTTGGGCGGGTATCGCCTGCCGGCACCACCGCCTGGCCATGGGCAGTGGCCGGCACCAGCAGCGGAAAGAGCAGCGGAGCGAGCCGCTGAACGGGCAGCAGTAACGCCCGTGGCGAGGGGTTCAAAAGCGAAGGCATTGTGGGCATGCGTAGCGGGGGGGGTTATGGCATCCGGATCGCTGCCTGGTGCAAGCAGCAGCCCTGCCAACCAAGGCACAGGCAAAGGGAAAAGGAAACGGCTGGCACCAGGCATTGAAGCGCAGAACCGTCCCCCGTGGTGCAACAGCCTGTTCAGTCATGCTGACGCCACAAAAAAAGCGGGCTGCAGATGCAGCCCGCTTCTGTCGAGGCCAGGGGCCAGCGGGGCCAACGCCCCAGCTGGCCTGGCGCTCTATCACGGTGACCGCAGCGCCATCACCTTGGGTGGCTTACACCGCTTTGCGGCCGCGGCGCAAGCCCGCCACGCCGATAAGGGACGAGAGCGACACCATCCCCACCATACCCAAACCAGGCACCGGCACCGCACCGGCAAAGCCCACGGCGCCATCGTCTTTGAGGTCGTCCGCGCCCAGCGCTGCCTCCAGCTGCGCCGAGGCATCGGCCGCAGGCGCTGCTGCCTCTGCCTCTGCGGCCGCCGCATTCGCGGTGCCCGCCTTCAATGCTGCCGGCAGGGCCTTCGCCACTGCGCCCTGGCCGGGTGCCAACGCACAGCCCTGTGCCAGCGGGTCAGCTACGCAGGCAGCGCTGTCATCAGCCGCTGCCGCTTTGGCATTGGCGGGCGCCGATTGCAGGTACCAGTTGCGGCCGACCTTGTGCAAGGTATAGCGGTAAGCGCCTGCCTGGATATAGCCAGGGGCGGGGAGGGTGAACTGGCCGTTGGATTCCCAGCCCACTTGCACGACCAAAATGCCATTGCCGGTCGTTTGGGCGCCGGTGCCGCCTAGATTGCGGATATTGAGGGTGGACGAGCCATTGGTGCTTCTGTTAACTATCAGCTTTTGTGTTGGAGAATTATTGCCACCCAATGCCGCATTCATGTGAATCGTGCTCGCCAGGCCCGAATAGTCATAGGTTGTGGTAACTGTGGCGTTGGTATCACCTGCTCCGATGATTAAATTGCCAGCATTGGTTAGATTATATAACGTAGAGCTGTGGCGATTGATATCAAGTGTGCCTCTGGGGCTTATAGAATAGCCAGAAGTGCTGGATAGTGCGGTGGCTGATCCTGCTCGCAGTACTCCAGCCTGAATACTCGTGTGGCCTGTATAAGCATTGTTGCCCATCATGACTGTGGTGCCAGTGCCGAGAATATTAACATTGCCCCCGCCAGAAATGGATGGGGAGAACTGATAATTCCCAGTGCTGTCAGTATGTTTGAAGTTGATCGTGTTGTAGCCGCTGACTCCAAATAGCACATTTTGGGTAAGCAATACACCGGGTGCACGCGAACCTTCAATATTTAAGGTTCCACTTCCACCACGGTTATTGCTATCTGCTGCTAGTCTTAAATTACCGGCTAATTCCACAGTACTTCCTTCTCCAACGCTGAGTGTGCCTTTGGTAGGTATTTGGCTGCGGCCAATGTCGAGGTGGGTGTTTACCTTCCACTTGGAACCAATTCCACTAAGAGATACGCTGCCCCAGGCTAAATAGGTGTTGCGATTGCAATTTAGTTGCCCGCCATTGGTAATCGTTATATGGCTGGGAGCTGCCATTCCGAAGTAGCACCATGCATTAGCGCTGAGCGACGAGTTAGCACCATCAATGTCAATGGTGGAAGAGCTGCCGAGATCATAAGAAGTATAAATATCGCTGGAGGTGGATACTGTACCTCCATTAAGAATTCTCAATGTACCTGCTCCCCCGCCGGAACCTATCCAGAAATCGCTGTTGGATTCAGGTGGAATACTCCATGCGGATCCTGGCCCATCCACGGTTGCAATTCCAACCCCACCCATCAACTGCCCTAGAAAGGTGTGATCAGAGGTTATTTTCCCCCCGTTGGTGACATTAAAAACTGCGGTGCCTGCCCGGCCGACATATAACGGTCCTGTATTCCATTGGCCACCTGACGATACATTAACAGTCCCAGTACTTCCTGCAGATCGCGCGATTTCAGATGCTTGCCTTCTATTGGAAAAAGTGTCGGACACGATATCCAGGGATCCCTCTCCCAAATCTCCAATGAACACCTTGGCATTGAAATCTTGCCCGCCTCTAAAGTCTCCCGTGGGAACCGTGTCCCCCGTGAAGTGAGCACTCTGCGCATTGGCGCTGCCGGCCATCAACCAGCAAGCGAGCAGGATAGGTGTTGGGGTGAATAGGTAATTTCTCATCGTATTTAATTTGAATGTTGTAAAAAGCTATCGATGCATTTGACATAGCCCTTGATATAAGGGGTTTTGTTGCATCTCAAATGTGAATAAACCGATTTAGCGGAGATATCTAAAAAAGGACTCCACTGGCAAGGCATATTGGATAACACTACGCATTAAGCATCCAGGTCAAAGAACCTCGATCTCGGCAAAGCGTCGCGGGAATCTGTTTTTCTAGGACAGTTGCTGAAGGTGGTTCGATAAGCTCAGTCCAATGGTCTATCGAGTAGTTATAGAAAGTTAAGATAAATTTATAAATAACTTAACTTCAACCTTCTCCTCAGGTGCATTGCACCGGCCATCACCGCCTTTTCCCTCACATCCACATATTTGTTTTTCATCATAAAAGTTCTATTTCTTGAATGGAAATATAGACATCTTTGATGCATGTCATGCACATTTCTATGCAAGTCATGCATGGGGACAAAGATTAACACTCGTTATTGATAAAAATTATAAATTTTACTAATTTGATGGACTAATGCGCAGTACAAAGATTGGCCGTTCTGGTGCTAATAAATAGCGCAAATCAAATGATTCAATATTGATCAATTGAGGGGTGTCAATGGATATGGCTTGGCGCGTATGTGCCCTCTGTAGAGGGCATTGCTGGAATCGTTGGATCGGCGTTGCAGAGAATTTGCTACTTCTGTGGCCAAGAATGTTGGATTCACCGCTAGGGAGCGACGCGAATTACTTACATCTCTGCAAAAGGCTGTAACCGCGTCAACCGGCTGCATGGGGCAGGGCCGCAACAGCCGGGGTGCTTGCTGTGGGGAAAGTGCGATAAATGGACAGCGCGCCAAAGCCTGAACTGGTGCGAAGAGACTTGCTCTGTCTTGCGCTCACGCTTGCACTCACCCTCACCCTAGCCCTCTCCCGCTCGCGGGAGAGGGGACAAAACCAACCCCATCCCCAAACTCCTTCTCCCGCTTGCGGGAGAGGGCGGGGGTGAGAGTAAAAAACCAGCCCAGATCTCCCCAAAGCTCCCTCTCCCGTTGGCGGGAGAGGGCAGGGGTGAGGGCGGACATCAAGGCGCAAGCAAAAGAAAAGCCCCGTATCCAACGGGGCTCAAAAGCGGGCTATAGCGGCTGGCTATATACCAGCCAGCCACAGCGCCAGGGCGGTTCAGTGACAAAGCCACCGCAGCGATTACACCAGTGTGCGATCCTTGCGCATGCGGCGCAGGCCCAACAGACTGAGGATCGAGGCCATCGCCATCAGGCCTGCGGCGCCCATCGTCGGCACCTTGTGCGGCACGGCGCCACCGCCGTTGTCACCACCGCCGTTGTCGCCGCCACCGCCATCTCTGCCTTCTACGGCCTTGATCAGCACCTCCGCTGCGGGGCCGGTGATGGTGTAGGCATCGGCCACGGTGGGTGGGGCGATGGCCAGCACCGCCGTTACATCGGCACCATCGGCGCCAGCGCTGGCGGCGGCGGTGATCGTGCACGATGCCTCGGTGGCGTTGGCCGGCACAGTGATCGGCGAGCTGCAGGTCGTCGTGTAACGCGGGTGGGTGGCAGGCAAGGTCAGGTTGATGGGCAGGTCGGCCGTGGCGGCCACGCTCAGCGACACCTTGCAGGTGGCGACCAGGGTGTCTGCACCGTTCAGCTCGGAAGGGTCGCAGACGACGCTGGCGGCCGGTGCGGCGGCTTCGAGCTGCTCCTCTGACTGCAAGTACCAGTTGTTGCCCACCTTGGCCAGGCTGTAGCGGAAGCCGCCCGCCTGGATATAACCGGGCTCGGGCAGCTCGAAATTGCCAAATGACGTACCCGCCACCTGCACCACCAAAATGCCATTGCCGGTGGTCTGTGCGCCCGCGCCGCCCAGGTTGGTGATGTTCAATGTCGTCACGCCCATTGCATTGCCGTTAACGATCAGCTTTTGCGACGCAGCGCTGCTGTCGCCCAGCACGGTGTTCAGCGCAATGCTGCCCAGGTGGCCATAGTATTCGCCGCTGATGGTCAAGGTGCTGCTGGTGCCGCCCGCCAGCATCGTTACCGCTCCGGCGTTGTGCAGGCTGCTCAACGTCGGGCTGAAGGTGCCCGTATCGAGCGTGCCGTTGGTGCTAATGGAGAAGGCCGTTGCACTGCTCAGTGCGGTGGCAGAGCCCGCGCGCAATGTGCCCTCGGTCACGCTGGTGGGGCCTGTGTAGCTGTTATTGCCGGTCAATGTGGTTGCGCCACCATTCAGCACATAGACCCTGCCCGGGCCTGTCATTGGCGTGGCAAATTGGTAGTTGCCGGATGTGTCGCTGTGGTTGAAATTGAGAACGCCTGCTTCATTGGGGCCAAACAAAAGGCTGGCTGCGGCCAGCGCGCCGGGTGTGGTGCTGCCTTCAATATTGACGGTGGCGCTGGTCGATATCGTTGCGTCCGCGAAACTTGGCACTTCCGCCGTGCCGCCAATTTCTACCACGCTGCCTTCGCCGATATTCAGTGTGGAATGCATATCGGTGGCGGCCGCCATATACAGATCGGTGCCGATCACCCACTTTGAACCGGCGCCCGCCAAGGTTGCGCTGCCAAATCCAATACGGCCAATTCCGCCGCAGCGAACCATGCCGCCATTGCTGATACGCATGGTCGACGTATCCGATCCGCCCATGGCGCAAAGCCCTCCATTGGTCAGTGTGGAATTGGCGCCATCCACTTCAATCAACGCGATGGAGTTGGGAGCATTCGATGCCGTTAGATTTTTGTTGTTGGTTATGGAGCCGCCGTTCGTGACCCTCAAGGTGCCTGAGCCCTGTCCCTGGCCGATAATCAAACCTACGGTAAAGGGTGCATTGATCACCCACGAGGAGCCGGTGCCATCCACCGTAGCCGTGCCATTGCCGCCGGGCGCCGGGCCGAGAAATACATCGGTAGACGTCAGCTTGCCGCCACCGCGCACATCCAAGGCCCCCGCGCTGGTGTTGCCCACAATGATGCGGGCCGTGTCATAGCTGGCGCCCATCTCACCCGCCGGCGTGGAATCACCGGTGATCGAGATGGTTTGCGCCTGCGCCAAACCAGCGATAAAACAAGAAACAAGCAGCGCGCAAGGGCGCAGAGGGAGGATCGCCTTTTTCATCATTGGTACGTTTTAAAAGTTGTAAAAAGCTATCCGGTGCGAGGCTGGTGCCTTCTGTGCGCCGGATAGCAGGGCTCTTCTGGAGGGAGGAGAGAGGGAGAGCAGGGGCCTTTTAAGCCGAGGTGCCTGATGCGCGGCGTGCACTCGACTGAGGCGTCCCTGACTGGCGCGTGCGGCGCACACCGAGCAGGCCCAGGACCGATGCCATCGCCATCAGGCCCACGGCGCCCATCGTCGGCACCTTGTGCGGCACCGCAGTGCCGCCACCGTCGCCGCCACCGTTTCCGCCGCCGTTGTCACCGCCGCCACCATTTCCGCCGCCGTTATCACCGCCGCCGTTATCACCACCACCGTTGTCGCCACCGGTCTTGTCCTTGTCCTTGATCAGCACCTGCGCGGCCGGTCCGTTGACGGTATAGGCATCCGCCAACGTGGGCGGCGCAATCGCCAAGGTGGCCGTCACATCACCATCATTGGCGGTGTTGTTGGGCACGGCGGTGATCGTGCACGATGCCTCGGTCGCATTGGCGGGCACGACGATGGGCGAGCTGCAAGTCGTCGTGTAGCGGGCGCTGGCCGCCGGCAAGGCCAGGTTGACGCTCAGGTCGCTCGTCAACGCGGCGTTCAGCGACACCTTGCAGGTGGCGACCTGGCCGGCTGCATCGCTCAGCTCGGCAGGGGTGCAGACGACACCCACCGCAGGTGCGCTTTCGGCGCGCGATTCGTTGACCAGGTACCAGTGGTTGCCGGTTTTGACCAGGTCATAGCGGAAGCTGCCCACCTGCAGGTAGCCCGGTGCGGGCAGGCGGAACGTGCCGTTCGATGCGCCGTTGACCTGCACCACCATGATGCCCAGGCCGGCGGTGGGCGCGCCCGTGCCGCCGAGGTTGGTGATGTTCAAGGTGGTGGTGCCGCTGGTGTCTCCGTTGACGACCAGCAACTCGCTGGGCGAATTGCTGTCACCCAGCGTGGTGTTCAGCGCCAGGCTGCCACCGTTGCTGCTGTAGTTGCCGGCGACGGTCAGCACTCCGCTGGTACCGCCAGCGGCCATCGTGACCGTGCCCGCGTTGCTGAGGCTGCCAACTAGGTTGCTGAAGGTATCGGTGTCGAGCGTGGCGCCGCTGGCCACGACAAAGTCCGATGCCGCACTGAATCCCGTATCGGAGCCGGCACGCAGCACGCCTGCGTTGACGCTGGTGGTACCGCTGTAGACGTTGTTGCCTGCAAAGCGCGTCGTCCCTGCCTCGTTGATGTTGACCGTACCCGTGCCCGTCATCGATGGGGCAAAGACATAGTTGCCCGAAGCGTCGGTGTGGTTGAAGTTGATCACCCCACGCTGGGACCGGCCGAAGACCAGGGTGGGCGCGAGCACGGCACCCGGGTTGGTGCTGCCCGCAATATTGATCGTCGCTGCGCTGCGGTATTCAGGCTGCACGGCCGATGCCAGCAGCAGCCTTCTGCCGGCTTCCATCACCGTGCCGTCGCCGAGGTGGATCGTGGCATCCACCGGCGCATCGCTGACCTCCACATAGAGATCATTGCCTACGGACCATTTGGAGTCCGCGCCGCTCAATACCATCGTGCCATGCCGCAGCGTGCCGCTGCCTGCGCAGTGGACCAGGCCCGCATTGGTGATGCGGATCGTAGAGAGCCCGGCGCCGCTGAGGTGGCAGCTGTCTGCGTTCACCGACGAGTTGGCGCCGTCCACCTCGACCAAGCCGGTGGAACCCGGCAGCTCCGCCGTGCGGAACTGGTGGCGGCTTGACACCTTGGCGCCATTGGTCACGCGCAGCGATCCAGATTCAGCATATCCCACGGTCAGCCGCGTCGCACTGGCGGTTGCCACTTCCCATGAAGAATCGGGGCCATCGACCGTCACGCTTCCCTTGCCACCGGCATTGGCACTCAGTACCGCACCACGGGTGACCAGCTTGGCGCCGCTTTCAATGCGCAGCTCGCCCGTGCCAATACTGCCCACGATGGTTGCCTGCGAGTTCCAGACGGAACGGGACGACAGCGTTACCGACCCCGAACCGCCTCTGGAGCCAATGAATCCGCCGTCTGTATCGTTCAGCACGGCGCCCGAGGACATCGCCATCGTGCCTGTGCTGTTTTCGCCGACAAGGACAATGCGGGTGCTGAGTTCGGCGCCCATATTGCCGGTCGGCAGGGTGTCGCCGCTGAAGTCAATGCTTTGGGCCTGCGCGGCGCCTGCGATAAAGCAGGCCACCAGCCACGCACAGGGGCTGAGAGGGAGGATTGGATTTTTCATGGTGTTTTGGTTGTATGGGCTGCAAGAAGCTATCCGGTGCGAGGCTTGTGCCTTCTGTGCACCGGAAGCTCAGGCTCTTCTGGAGGGAGGAGAGAGGAGGGCCTTTTAGGCCGAGGTGCCTGGCGAGCGGCGCGAACCAGAGGCTCGCGTGCGGCGCACACCGAGCAGGCCCAGGACCGATGCCATCGCCATCAGGCCCATGGCGCCCATCGTTGGCACCTTGTGCGGCACCGCAGTGCCGCCACCGTTGTCGCCACCGCCGTTTCCGCCGCCGTTGTCACCGCCGCCGTTGTCGCCACCGGTTTTGTCCTTGTCCTTGATGAGAACCTGGGCAGCAGGGCCTGGCGTGTAGGCATCTGCGGTGGTGGGCGGTGCAATGCCCAGTTCTGCGATCACATCACCATCGTTGGCGGTGTTGTTGGGCACCGAGGTGATCGTGCACGATGCTTCGGTCGCGTTCGCGGCAATGACGATCGGCGACGTGCAAGTGGTGGTGTAGCGTCCGCTCGTGGCGGGCAGGGTCAGGTTCACGCCCAGGTCGGCCGTCAGCGCAGCGCTCAGCGTGACCTTGCAGGTGGCAGTCTCGGCGGCTGCATCGCTCAGCTCGGCCGGGCTGCAGACCACGCTGACAGTGGGTGCGCTTTCGGCACGCGATTCGCTGACCAGGTACCAGTTGCTGCCGGTCTTGACGAGGTCGTAGCGGAAGCTGCCCGCTTGCACATAGCCTGGCGCGGGCAGGCTGAAGCTGCCGTTCGATGCGCCATTGACCTGCACGACCAGAATGCCTTCACCGGTGGTGGCGGCGCCCGCGCCGCCCAGGTTGGTGATGTTCAACGTCGTGGTGCCGCTGGTATCGCCGTTGACGATGAGCTTCTCCGTGGCAGAGTTGCTGCCGCCCAGGGCGGTGTTCAGCGCCACGCTGCCGCCATTGCCGGCGTAGTTGCCCGCTACCGTCAACACCCCGGTGGTGCCGCCTGCCAGCATCGTCACCAGGCCATCGTTGCGCAGGCTGTTGACGGTGGGGCTGTAGGTGTTGGTGTCGAGCGTGCCGCCGCTGGCCACAACAAAGTCGGAGGCAGCGCTCAAGCCGGTGGCCGAGCCTGCGCGCAAGGTGCCAGCGTTCACAGCGGTGTTGCCTGCGTAGCTATTGTTGCCGGTGATGACCGTCGTGCCGGCGTTGCTGACATTCACCGTGCCGGTCCCCGTCAGAGGCATGGCGAACTGGTAGTTGCCGGATGCATCGGTATGGTTGAAGTTGATCACGCCCAGACCATTGGCGCCAAATTCAAAGCTGCCAACGGTGAGTGCGCCTGGGGTGGTACTGCCTTCGATATTGATCGTGCCGCTGCTGTCTGCAGAAGCGCTGCTGGCGTTCGGCAGCCGCAGATGGGCTGCAACCTCCACCAGGCTCCCCTCGCCAATGTTCAACACGGCCTGGCTGGCGTTTTCGGTATACCCAATGTCGAGGTCCGAACCCACGACCCACTTGGAGCCGGCGCCATGGAGCGAAACGCTGCCAAAGCCCAGGTAGGCGCCTTGGTAGCACTGCACCTGGCCTCCGTTGGTGATCTGTACCGAGGACACATCTTTCATGCCTAGGGAACACTGGTAAACGGCCGTCAGCCGGGAGTTGGCTCCATCCACGAGCACGGTGGCTGCAGAGCCTGCCGTTGCCGCTGTGGTAATGCTGGCGGTGGTGGCTACCGAACCGCCATTGCGCACATTGAGCGTGCCAGAGCCGCCATTGCTGCCAATGGACAAGTCCGATTGGTAAAGCGGTGGGATGTTCCAACTCGCATTGGCGCCGTCCACGGTCACCGTGCCGATGCTGCCGGCGTTTTGACCAATGGTGGTTTGGGAGGCATAGATGTTCGAGTCTTTGACATTGACGGTGCCGGTGCCGGACTGGCCCACGGTGATTTCCCGGGCGCCCCAGCTCACTCCGTTGCTCAATGTAGCGGTTCCTGTGCTGCCTGCGCTTGCGCCGATGACCGCCAGCCCGGTGTTGTTGAAGCGGGCATTGGCATTTGCATCGAGTGCGCCTGTACCGGTGTTGCCGACCGTGATATCGGCGGTGATGTACTGGTCAGCCATGCTGCCTACCGGTGTGGAATCGCCACTGAAGTTAATGCTTTGGGCCTGTGCAGGGCCAGCGATAAAGCAGGCGACCAGCAGCGCACAGGGGCTGAGAGGGAGGATCGGGTTTTTAATCATGTTTTGGTTCTTCTGTTGTTGAAAGCTATGCAGCCGGAGGCTTATGCCTTCTCTGGTTGCATCGCTCACTCATCTGGAGGGAGGAGTAGTCGTTGAAAGAAGAGCGCTGGCGCGCCCACGCTAAAAGATGTTCTACGAGCGCGGCGCAGTAGCGCCAGCTAGGGCGCATACCCAGCCTTTAATGCGCGCTCTCCCCTTGGCGGGGCGCCAGGCGTTATCGAGAAATTGTTTCTTCATGATGTTTCCTATCGAGGTGTGCTGCGGCGGAATCACCATTCCCCGCAGGCCCATGTAAAGCAGTGAGGTGTATAGATTAGGGCAATTACCTATATGTGATTGATAACAAACGTGTATCTAGTGGCCAGTGTTGCTATGCCGAAGCTATTACTGAGATTAAGAATGCCAATGGACCTCCTCGGTAGAAAACGTTGGTGGTTGCGCAAGTGGGCGCACCCGCCGCAGACCAAGCGCTGATTGAGAATGATTGCTATAAATCAAATCGGATGCAGATACCGGCGGCGTTTGGGTATTTATCAAACCTTGCCATGCGCCAGCACAAGGCGACATGCGGACAACTGATGTATGCAAGCTGACCAAAGTCTCGCATAGGCTATCACTATGAATTGTTATTTTTTATAAAAACAGATTTTTGAATAGGATATTGCTTTCGCTGAACGTTCTTTAAGGGCCGTGCTTATAGTTTTATGAAATGGACTGATTTGCAGTGACGTGCAGAACGCGTTGCTGGCCAGAGGTTCTGGGCAAGGCGCCTGCGCACCCGCCCTTGCTGGTTGGTACCGGCAGCGCCGGGTGCTGGCGACATTGGCAGCAAGTTGGGACGCACTTCAACGGCGTAGATGAAAACGCAGGTAACAGCACGCGACACAGCCGCGAGTGGTGCGTTAAGCGAGCGCGCACTTAAGGGAGAGCCGCCTACCACGGGTGGCGGGGCGCGCGATGCCGGGCGCGCTTCTGCACCAGCGCCGCCCGGCGGCCTCAAGCCAGCGCGCGCCGGGGCGCAGGCGGTTTTGCCACGCAGCGGTATCTGTAGACCCAGAAGAAAAGACAGGGATGCCCGGACGGGCTTTACGCCCCCGGCAAGGCGGCTTGCTGGGCGCCCGCCTGTAGAAGGGAAAGGACTGGCAGGTGGCGCATCTGCGCGCTGAGCGCGTTGCAGCGAGCGGCGAATGCTGCCTAGCAGTTACGCTGCCCGGCGGATACGCCGCCTGGCATGTGCTGCCCGGCAGTTACGCTAGCCCGCAAATCCGCTGCCACGCCGCCTGTGCAGCGCCAAAAAAAAATCCCAGGGGCATGGCAACCGCCATGCGCCTGGGGTATTGGGGTTCTGCCTTATCAGGCCGATTTGCGCGTGCGGCGCAGGCCCAGCAGGCCCATCACGGAGACCAGCGATACCAACGCTGCAGCGCCCAAGGTAGGAACGGGCGTAGGGTTGGCGGGAGGCACGACGGTGCCGTTGCTGCGGATGGTGATCTGTGCGGCAGGGCCTTCGACCGTGTAGGCATCCGGCGTCGTGGGCGGGGCAATCGCCAAGTCAGCGGTCACATCGGGTGCGCCCGGCGTCGTGTTGGCCACGGCCGTGATCGTGCAAGAGGCTTGCGTGGCATTGGCGGGCACCACCAGCGGCGAGGTGCAGGTGGTCGTATAGCCTGGGTTGGTGGCTGGCAAGGTCAGGTTGATGGGGGTGTCGGTTGTGGAGGGGGCGCTGAGGGTGACGGTGCAGGTGGAGACCTGGCCGGCAACGGCGAGCAGCTCGGTGGGGGTGCAGGTGAGGGTGGCGGTGGGGGGAGTCACGGGGTCAACGGGCACGATAGTCAGACGGAATGCGGGCGTTGTGGGTTGGTCAGCCCAAGTTGCTCCGCTGTCATTGCTGTTGATAACGCCAACACCAGCAGCGCTGAAACCTTGGCTATACGTTAAAACATAGGATGGGTCTGAATCGCCGTCGGTCAATCCGGCATAGTCGCTTGCATTGGACAAAATGAGTGCGTACCTCTGCCCGGCCTCAAGGGTAGTGGTGGCAATGGCGCCCAATTGCGCTATGCCGTAGGTGTGCTCAGTGGTTGCTTCGCCCGACCCCAGCATATTGATGCTAATGGAAGCCAGAGCCGCACCGGAGGGATAGTTTGTTGTACCGTCCAGTGAGTACAGACTCAGAGTGGCAGTTGTGGGAAGAGTCTGTACATCGAGGCCGAATACAACCTCTCGTATCAGTGTGGGCACGGTGCCCGTTTGGAAGGCCGGGCCACGCTGCGCAGTACCCGTGAATTGGTAAGAGGCTGGCGAATCAATTGGCAGGCTATTGATAACCACGACAGGCGGCTGGCTCTGCGCCGACGCCAAAGGCGCCCAAGATGCAGCACAGGCCATAAAACCGATAACCGCATATCGGCGCAATACGTTGAAGGTCGGAATTGGCATTTTTCTCTCCATTTAAAATAAAAACTATGGATTTGATCGCATCGATGCACGAACTATAAGAGGCCTACAGCTTCAGCTCCCAGGCAAAATGGCTGTGAATCAACAATAAACGTTAATTAATAATTAATGTCATTTGCAAATGTCAAATGTTGTAGATATGGGATTATTTAGATTGATAGCTTTGGGCGATGCTGGACTGTTTTTCTGGATTTTTTGCTATGTATTGCGGAGTGTCAAAACCATGCGCATTAAGGCCAGGCAATGCATTGCAGAAGAGGGCGGTAGGGCGCCGATAACAGCGGGAGTGATGCTGCAGGGATAGCAGGTATTTTGTTTCACTATGTTTCATTACTCGGAGGGGATGTATTTTTTATGTGGGGGCACCGATGGTGCGAGGGTAAAAATGGGGCGCGATAAGGGTGTTAACGACGTTCTATAAATAGTGTGAATTTATAGAAAACTGAAATTTACTTTGCCAGTGGCTATTGAATGAACGCGTCACGCCTATGTGGAACAAGTGCAGCATGGCGTGGGGGCTCGATGCTGGCGATAGCCGTACCTGGCAGTCCTCAAAAAAGGGGGCCTGTTTGGAGGCATTCAGGCTGCTACCAGCGGTGGCACGCCGTTACCGGCACCTGCCCCGGGCGGCAGTTACTGTGTGCACCAACTGTATGCAACCAAGTGGATGGGCATAGACTATCACTATCGATGAGTATTGGTTTATAAGTCTCTGTTTTGTAAGGATTAATTTTCGTTAATCCCGATAAACAGGGCCGTTTATAACGTGGGGGGATAGGCCTACACCTGCGTTGGTGCGATGGCGGGACCCGCCACGGAAGGCTTGGTTGTGCCAGTAACTGGGTGAGGCCAGGCCAGGCAGCGGTTGGTGCCACCGCGTGATGCGATGCGCTACCACCCAGCTGGGTGGGCAGGCGTGGTGGCGAAGGCGCTGATGAAAATGCCTGTAACAGCCACAGACAAAGCCGAGCATATGAAGTAATTCAGAGCGCTGCAGTGCTGCTGCAGCATGGGGCGCTGCGACCGTTGCCACCGCTGCCACCGCTGCCACCGCTGCCACCGTTGCCACCGTTGCCACCGTTGCCACCGTTGCCACCGTTGCCACCGTTGCGGCGGGCAGGCGCTAACCGGGCTGAGAGGGGCTGAAAGGGGGGCAGGGGCTGGTACTGGCCCGTGGGCCGGGGCGGGGCCGCCGAGGGGTGGCGCCGTGACCTGGGCAATGGGTTGGTGGTTTGCGCCAAGCGCCGGACTGTGCGCGCAGGGCGGCCGGGGGGCGCCTGGCGGCTATCCCCCGCACGCTTGCCAGGCTGGCGGCGTCAAGGCGCGGTGCCGGGGCTGCATTGCCAGTTGCCGCCCATCAGCTGGCAGCTGAGGCCGTTGGGCCCCACCAGGCGCTGGGGGCCGGAGCGGGTCAGAAACCGGCCTTGGTTGTCATTGCAGCCACTGGCATTGCAGCTGATGATGAACACCGCTGGGGGCGGTGCAGCGGTGGCCGGGCTGGCCGCGGGGCTGGAGCGCTCGGTGCGCGGCGCCCGCCGGCCATCGGCCCTATCGGCGCCATCGGCGCCATCGGCACCATCGGCCTCGGGCTCTGTTTCGCCGCTGGCGGCATGTGACGGGGATGTGGACGCGGAATCGGGGCGGGATGGGGAATCCGAGCGCGAATGGGCAGTGGAGCTGGGGGTAGAGCTGCGGGTAGCGCCGGACGCAGGCGCGGAGCCTGCAGCGGGCTTTTCAGGCTGCCGGCCGCGCTGGCCCGCCGCATCGCTGGCAACCGCCATGCCTGCCTGTGCTGCCAAGCCCAGCAGCAGTGCTGCCGCTATCGTCCAACTGCGCATTCTCTCTGTCCTCTGCCCGGTGTGTACGGCCCCGCTGCCGACATGCCCTGCCCCTGCCGGGCTGGCATGTTTTCTGCCCCTTGTCTGACGCACGCGCGCCAGGCGCTTGGATAGATTCACAGCTATGAACCCACCAGACCCCAAACCTACCAAGCCTACCAATTCCCACACCCGCGCTGGGCGATTCGCCAACAAGCGTTTTGCCATTATTGGCGCGGTGATTTTGGCTTTTCTGCTGATAGCGATCTTTGTGCCGTATTGATCGCGCCGGCAGCACGACCGTTCAACAACACGGGCAGCTGTGGGCTGCCCGTTGTGTTGTGGGTGGTGTTGTGGGGTGCTGATGTGGAAGTGAGGGATGGCAGGGCGCGGGCGGCCACGATGGGTTGCAGCTGCGGTCCTGGCCTGGGTGGCGGTGCTGGCCCTGGATGCGGTCCTGGTCCTAATGCTGGCCCTGGTTAAATCTTGAGCTTGTAAATCTGCCCGTCATACGAGCCTGCCAGAAACTGCCGCCCCTCGGCATCAAAACACAATGACGATATACCGGCGGCGGTGGGGCGGGAATAGGGCAGCCAGTGCAGGTGCTGCCTGTCAAAAATGGCTACGCAGCCGCCGTAGGAGCCCGATGCAATGTACCGGCCATCGGCCGATGCGGCCACGCACTTGATCGAATGGCTGTGGGGTGTGGGGATGGCGGTGGCGGTGAAGTCCTCCCAGATGCGCAGTTGCCGGTCGCGGCTGATGCTGATGAAGCGGTCGCCCGGCAAGGCCGCGCAGCCGTTCGCAATGCGGCCATGGGCCTGGTTTTTTCTGGCTTTTTCCTGCAGATCACCGATCTGGAACCAGGCGGCGCTGGTATCGGCGCAGACCGAGAAAAGCAGGCTGTCGGAGGCGGCGACGGCCTTGACGGCATTGTCATGCAGCTGCAAGCGGGCCACCAGCGATGCGCTGCCTTGCTCGGATACCGAAAAAACCAGCCCTTCGCCGGTGTAGGTGCCGACGACGATATGGGGCACGCCGTGGCGGGTGAAGGCGGCGCCGCAGTTCAACGGCGACTTGTGCTGGTGCACGACCTCACCGGTGCGGGCATTGAACAGCTGCCCCGTTTGGCCGCCGGTAAACAGCATGCCGCCGGCAGCGGTGAGGAAGTTGCACAGGCTGCCGGTGTGGCTGCTGGGCTCACCGTTGATGCGCAGGATGCCCGCATCGCCAATGCTGATGCAGTCAGCCTGCTGCGCGATCACCGCATTGACACCCTGGGTGGGTTCGACCAGACGCAGGTCCCAGGTGCCGCTGCCTATGTCAAAACTGGCGTAGGACGAGCCGAAGGTGGCGAAGACCAGGGTGTCTCTGTCGAGGAACGCACAGGACCGGGGCCATATCTGTGGCGGAATGGCCGACTGCGTGACCGGTTCGATGCGGCCCGCATCGCAGTGCCATAGCTTCAGCAAGCGGTCATAGCTCAGGCTGACCAGCAGTTTCTCGCCTTCGTCATAGGTGAGCTGTTTGATGCCGGAGTCGTGCGCGGCGATGCTTTGGGTGCCGGAGCCCTGCAGCACGATGATCTGGCCTTCGTCATTGCCGGCGTAGATGGTGCCGCCGCTGGCGATCGCGATGGTGTCGGTCTCGATGCCGCCCAGGTCGATGTCGCTGACCAGCGTTTGCGTTGCCAGTGACCACTGTTTGAGCGTGCCGTCGTCGCTCGATGACATCAGCGCATCACCGGCCTGGGTCCAGGCGATGGAGATCACATCGGCGGTGTGGCCCGCAAAGCGGGCCACCACCCGGCCTTCAAAGTCGAATACGCGCACCAGGTGGTCCCTTGACGCGGTGGCAATCAGCGCTGCGGTGGGGTGGAAAGCGGCCATTTCGACATCGTCGTCATGGTCGGAGAGTACTGCCATGAGTTTGAGGCTGGGTACCGACCATAACCGGGCGCTGGTATCGCTGGAGGCGCTGACGAGGTATTGGCCGCCGGGGCTGAAAGCCAGCTGGTTGGCGAGGTGGTCATGCCACACCCGTGCCAGCGCGATTTTGTGCGCTGCATCCCACAGGATGATCTGGTTGTCATAACCGGCGGTGGCCACCCATTGGCCGTTATAGGCGGCAACGCCGCTGATCGGGGATTGGTGGGCAATCATGGCGTGTCCTTGTAAATGCGGGGTAATTCCATCGCATGCGATGTGAACCTGACTTTGGAGGACAGGTAATCGCTGTTGTCGGCATTGCAGTAAACGCCGGTGGGCAGGCAGGCGGCGATATGGATGCCGGCATCCATTAACTGGTTGGCCTTGTCGGGGTTATTGCTTAACAGGCGTATTTTGGGAATATCCAGCGCGTAGAGCATGTCGGCCGCCACCTGGTAGCTGCGTTCATCGTCTTTGTGGCCGAGCGCACGGTTGGCGCTGAAGGTATCGAGCCCTTGCTCCTGCAGGCAGTAGGCCTCGAGCTTGCGGTAGAGGCCGATGCCCCGGCCCTCTTGCCGCAGGTACAGCAGCAGGCCGCCCTCCTGGTGCAGGCGCTGCAGTGCTTCATTCAGTTGCGGCCCGCAGTCACAGCGTGCAGAGCCGAGCGCGTCACCCGTCAGGCATTCGGAATGCAGGCGTACCAGCGGTACATCGGTGGTCAAGCGCTCAAACTGCAGTGCAAAATGCTCGCCGTTATCGCTTAAATGGCGAAAGCTGATGATTTTGGCATGGGCTGCTGCGCCATTGGTGAGCAAAATGGGCAGGCGTGCAACGCTGCGAATGACGGCGGTATTTTTGGGGCGCTCGGGTTTATCCGGGCGCTTCTTCTCTAATCCGTATGAATTCATAATAACCTTCTTTCTTGAAGTGGGTGGGGTTATGAACCGGGTGGGGAAATCGTGAAATGCCAAGATAACACCAGCGGATTTAATGGGCTACCGTTAAATTATTTCTGCTGCGAATTAATAATATTGTTGGCGTCTGCTTTTATATATGCAGTGGAATTAACAGTCAGCGGGTTGGATATTCTGCGGATCGATAACCTACGGCCACTGACCATTCACCACCGAACTTTCACCATCGCAGGAGATGGGAGGGGGTGTAGGGAGCGGGCAGCCGGCCATCCAGCGGGTGGTGCCATGCGTTGTGGGGTGGCGGTCAGGCCGAGAGGGCAGCGGCTGGCGCAGTGGGCAACGGCAGCCTTGGCGGTGCGCAGGCGCTTGCCCTGAGGCGCGTGAAGCATCGCAGGCACACGGCTTGCCTGGTCCATGGGGCGTGCAAGCGTGTCGGCTTTGCAGCTTCAGCGAAGGCTGCATTGACCGGCATCCAGGTGTTCTGCGTCTATCCCCACCACTGTGCACCGGGTGGATTTGGCCGTCCTGCAAACCGGGTGCGGCCCGTCCTACGGCTATCGGACGGCGATGACTACCTGCCACGCCGAGGCAGCTGTTTAGCATTGATTCCAAGGCCGGTACACAGCGGAACCGCTTCATGAAGCATCCCCAGCCGGCCCCTTTTGCAATCACTCTTTCCAACACAGGAGAACGATATGAACACCGTAAACACTGCATCGAGCGTGATCTCTTCGGACAAGGTGCAAGGCACCAAGGTCTACAACCCCAATGGCGACAAGCTGGGCTCGGTGGAAAGCCTGCTGCTGGACAAGCTGACCGGCAAGGTCCGCTACGCGGTGATGGAGTTTGGCGGCTTTCTGGGCATGGGCACCGATGTTTACCCGCTGCCATGGGAAACCCTGAAGTACGACACCGGCCTGGGTGGCTACGTCGTGTCGCTGACCAAGGAACAGTTGGAAGGCGCCCCCCGCTATGCGCGTGAAACCACGCAGGATTACAACGACGAGTACGGCCGCAAGGTCAATGAGTACTACGGCGTGCCTTGGATTTAAGGTAGCGGGCCTAATACAGACCCTGATACGTCGTTGCAGAACCTTGCCGTACCTGCAGTACTGTCTGCGGTTCTGCGCCTCGTCTCCGGGCCTGTCTTAGCCCCTTGAATGGTGAGGCGGCTGAGTCCGCTTTCCAATTCAAAACAGCCTGCTGGTTTACCAGCGGGCTGTTTTTGTTGGGGGGCTGTAGTTAGCTTTGCTTGCTGCGCAGCTTGCGGCTGCGGCCCAGGCCGATGACGCCAAGCAGCAATGCCATTGCTACCAGCCCGAAGCTGCTCAGCGTGGGTATGGCAGGCCGCTTGCCGTTGGGGCGCTGTATTGTTGCATCCTTGATCACAATCTGTGCAGGGGCGCCAGACACCACATAGGCATCGGGAACCGATGGCGGTGCCACGGAGAGTTGTGCGGTCACATCGCCATCATTGGGCGTGATGTTTGCCACAGCAGTGATGCTGCAGGAAGCAGCCGTGGTATTGGCGGCGATAACGAGCGGCGATGCGCAGGTGCTGGTGTAGCGCGGGCTTTCGTCGGGCAGGTTCAGGTTGATGGGCAGGTCTGTATCCAGCGGCGCACTCAGCGTGACAGTGCAAGTAGCAACCTGGTGGTCTGAATCGAGTAGTTCGGTGGGTGTGCAAGTGACGCTGGCCTGCGGGGCTGGAACGCCCTCTCGTGAACGGGTCTGTAAATACCAGTGGTTGCCGGACTTGGCGAGGAAGTAGCGCACTGTACCCACGTCCAGATAGCCTGGTGCGGGAAGGCTGAAGACTCCGTTGGATGCACCTGCCACTTCCACCACGAGGATGCCATCGCCTGAGGTGGGCGCCCCCACGCCGCCAGCGTTGTGAATGTTCAGCGTTGTAGTTCCGCTGGTATCACCGTTGACGACCAACGCTTGCGTGGCAGAATCATCGGCCCCTAAAACCGTGTTCATCGCAATTACGCCGCCACCGCCAATGTAATTGCCCTGCACGGTCAACAGGCTGCTGGTGCCGCCAGCCAGCATCGTCACGGTACCTGCGTTGGTCAAACTATTGACCGTAGCGTCGAACGTATGGGTATCCAGCGTGCCACTACCGGCCACCGCAAAATCGGAGTTTCCGCTCAAGCTCCGTTCGATACCAGCGCGTAACACACCTGCATGGATATTCGTGTTGCCTCTGTAAGCGTGGTGATTGGCCAGGGTAGTTATTCCTCCGGCCGTGACATTGACCGTGCCGCGGCCAGCCATCGATGCCAAGAGGCGGTAATCCCCTGTGGCATTGGTATGGTTAATGTTCACCACGCCCAGACCGTTCTCGCCAAAAAAAATGCCTGCCTCCAGCGTGCCAGGGTTGGCACTCCCCTCAATATTGAGCGTGCCGACACTGGTGGCATTGATATTGCCTGAAACCGATGGTAGGCGGATCCCCGCGTGAACCAGCACACTGCTGCCTTCGCCAATGGTCAAAGTGGCATTGCTCTGCGGCTCAGCGGTTCCGATTGACAAGCTGTTTGTCAGCACGTTGAGCCTTGAGTCCGTTCCGCTCAAGGATATGCTCCCGAAACCCATTTGCGTTTGTCGACATTCAAGCCGGCCTCCGTGGGTGATTTCAATCGTCGACATACCCGTCATGCCCAGATTGCACTCATTCATGACCTGAATAAACGAATTTGGCCCATCAATTTGAATCGATGCGTTGGATCCCGGAGTGCCGGTAGCCGTATGTATGCTATTGCGAGCAAGCAGCCGAGCGCCATTGAGTACTTTCAATGTGCCGGATCCTTGGTTATTGGCAATCAGTAGGCCTCTCTCGATATCGGGCGGTAATTCCACATTGGTGCCGGCACCATCCACCGTCATGGTACCGACGCTGCCTGCCTCCAGGGCTATATAAATATCGTTCGCATTTAACCGGCTGCCGCTGCTTATATTGAGCACGCCGGTGCCGTTTTGGCCCACGACAAGTTGGTGAGGCCCCCAAATGGAACCGCCGGATACTGTGGCGGTGCCTAAAGCGCCCGCAGCTGCGCCCAGGATGCCAGCCTCTGAGTTAAACAGGCTGCCGCCATTTAACACATCCAGTGTCCCCATGTCGGTATTACCCACCAAGATGGTCGTGCCTGCGTAGTCGGCTCCTAAGTTGCCCGATGGCATCGTGTCACCTGTGAGCGTGATGGACTGGGCATGCACGGCACCTGCCATCCAGCAGAAAATCAGGGCCGCAGCTGCGCTGTGAGAGAGTAGTGGAGTCTTCATGTTTATCTTTATTTCCAAGTGGTAATAAAACATCCAACGTTCAGGCTCCTGCCGTGGCGCATCGGATGCGAGAACCTTCTAAAAAGATAGGGTGGCTTAAGTGCTCAGTGAATAGCACCGGCACAGACTATCACTACTCGATATTTTTTAATAGAAACTATTTTATGGATAGGTGTTTGAGCAATATGAGGCTGGTAATGATGACGGTTATAAATAACCAATATGGGCTGATGTTTTAGATGTGTATATGAAGGTGCTACGCCCTATGGCGAAAATGACGCAATATGGGTGGCCCCCGAACGGGGAAGGGTGGGGCTGCGGTGTGTGCCGAACACGCAATTTCCAGTAAAAACTGGCGACGGGTTTTGGATAATGGCGTAAAGGGCGGGGCTTGAAAACCTGGTTTGCGAGGCACTGCGCCGCTTGGCCGTTGGCCCGTCACCAGAAAACCCCGCCTCAGAGCGCCTGGTGGACAGCACCAGATATCAAAAAATGCGTAGTCTCATGCTTGGCATAAGCCGCGCCACGGCACCAATAAACAACAGCCCGCTGATGGGTCAGCCCCTGGTTTCTCTGCGGGCAGTTGTGTGGCTGCAGGGCCTTTAAAACTCGTACTTCGCCATTAACGTGAACTTGCGCGGCGCGCCGTAGTAGATCTGGCTGCCGGCAAAGTCAAAGTAGGTCTTGTCGAACAGGTTGCTGACATTGAGCTGTACCGAGAGCTGGCGCGAGATGTCGTAGCTGGCCATCAGGCTGGCCAGGGTGATGGCGCCCTGGTCGCGGCGTGCTTGTACATCGGTCGAGGTGGTGGTGGTGGCATAGGTGCCGCCCTTCCAGGTAAGGCCGCCGCCGACCTTGAGGGGGTTCCAGTGGCCTGGCAGGCGGTAGGTGGTGTAGAGGTGGGCCATGTTGTTGGGGCGCTGCGATTGCAGGCGCGAGCCGTCGGCCGCGCGGGCGTCGGCCCGGGCAAATCCTGCTATCAGCTGCCAGCCCCGGGCCAGCTCGCTAGATACTTCTGCCTCAAAGCCCTTGCTGGTGACGCCTTTCTCGCCCCGGTAGGCGGGGTTGCCGGTGCCGCCAATCATGTTGTCGCCGTCTTGCACGGCGACATTGTCCTGGGCGATGCGGAACACGGCCAGCGAGGCGTTGACCTTGCCGTCCAGGTAGGCGGCCTTGATGCCGGCCTCGTACGACTTGCCGGTGACAGGGTCCAGGTAGCGGCCCTGGCTGTCCTGGTAGTTCTGCGGCTGGAAGATGTCGGTATAGCTGGCGTAGACGGTGTAAGTCGGGTTGAGGTCATACAGCAGGCCGGCGTAGGGCGTGAAGACATTGTGCTTGCGCGTCTCCGTCAGGCTCTGGCTTTGCCAGCGGGTCTCGCGCCCGCCGATGATGAGCTTGAGGCCATCGGCCAGCGACAGGCGCAGCGCGCCGTAGACAGCGGTCTGCCGGGTGCGGTCATCGCCCAGCGGGCGGAAGGCGCCCCAGACCGGCTCGGGGTAGGAACCATCCCATTCAAAGATATTGCCGACCGGTGTGGCGGTGTAGGCATGGTTGCCGTAGGCGTAGTTGGACTGGCTGCCGGTGAGGCCCACCACAGCCTCATGCTGGCGGCCCAGCAGACCAAACGGCCCGCTGGCCTGCAGGCTGCCACTGTTTTGCGCAAAGCTTTGGCGCGAGTAGTTGGGGTAGGGGCCCAGGCCGAGGCCGGTGTTCTTGTCGGGCTCGTTCAGCAGGTAGAAGAGCTTGGAGGTGTAGTCCGCATCCAGCCGGCTGGCGTTGGCCTTGATGGACCAGCCATTGTCAAAGCGCTGCTCCAGCCCGGCGTAGGTGGTGTTGCTGGTGGTGTTCCACTCGGTCCAATCCGCGCCAATGCTGAAGGAGCGTGGCCAGTGCGTGGCGCTGCCATCCTGGTAGACCATCGGCAGGCCGCCCCAGGTAACGCCAGTGGGGCGCTTGGCCTGGTGCTCCAGCCCGACCCAGGCGGTGGTGTCGGGGGTCAGATCGGCCTCGGCGGTGGCCAACAAGGCGCGGTTGCGGGTGTGGTAGCGGTCCAGGTGCGAGTCGCGCGCGTCGGCCATCGCCGTCACGCGGGCGCGGATGCGGCCGTCGTCGGTCAAGGGGGTGCTCAGGTCCAGGGTGGCGCGGCGCTCGTTCCAGGAGCCCAGGCTGACGGTGGCCGAGCCGGTGAAGGTTTTGCTGCTGGCGCGCTTGCGCACCAGGTTGACCGAGGCGCCGGGGTTGCCCGCGCCGGTCATCAGCCCCGTGGCGCCGCGCACCACCTCGATGCGGTCATACAGGATGGGGTCGAGCATCGAGGCGCCAAAGAAGTCATTGGCGACATAGGTGGGTACGCCGTCGTACTGGTAGTTGTCGATGTAGAAGCCGCGCGCATCCAGATCGGTGCGGTCGCTGTCGGAGCTGATGGCCGAGATGCCGGTGATGTGGCGCGCGGCCTCGCCCAGGCTGGTGATGCCCTGGTCCTCGATTTGCTGGCGCGTGAGCACGCTGACCGATTGCGGCGTTTCGCGCGGCGACAGCTGCAGGCCGGTAGCCGCCGCCGTGCTGCGGATGGTGTAGTTGCCGGTGCCCTCGGTGGTGGCGCTGCGCTCGGCCTGGGCGGTGACGCGCAGCTCGGGCAAGGTGGTGCTGGGCGCGCCTTCTGCGCCCTCTGCGGCGCTTGTTGCCGCTGCGGCCTGGGGTGCGGCTTGTGCCACGCGGCGCACCAGATAGCTGCCACTGGCATCGCGCTGGGCCTGCAGCGGCAAGCCCGCCAGCAGGCTGCCGAGTGCCTCGCCCACATCGGCGGCGCCTTGCACGCCGGGGCTGTGCAGGCCGGCGACGGTATCGGGCGCGAAGGAGATCAAGGTGCCCGATTCTTGCCCCAGGCGGTTGAGCGCTGCAGCCAGCGGGCCGGCGGGGATGGAATAGCTGCGGGCGGCTGGGGCTACTGGGATTGCAGGGGTGCTGGCAGAGGCGCTGGCGGAGGGCTGGGCCTGCGCGCTGTGCGGCAATGCCGCCAGGCTGGCACCGGAGGCCAGCCCGAGGCTGAGGCACAGCAGGTGGGCGGAGAGCGCGGTGCCACGAGGCGTGGCGGGGGCGGAGAAACGAGAGCGGAGCATGCGGAGAGTCCCGGTTGGTACAAGCTGGTTGCAGCGCGCCGCAAAGGGTTTTGCGGCACTTCTGCAGGGCTTGACACGCGGGTTGGGCCAATTGGCCACCTTTTTTTGGAAGCGCTTGGTGATGCGTATGAAAACTAGGGACCCTCGCCAAGCGGGATGGACGCGAATCGCCCGAGCCCGCGTTCAGACCACGGCAGGGATTTTTGCAGAGGGTCCCTAACTTTTGTCGACCGTCACCCACCAGCGCGTGCGGCTGCTGATGCGCAGCGGCAAGGTGCGGCTGAGCGCTGCCAGCACCTGGCCGGTATCCGCCAAGGGGTAGCTGCCCGATACGCGCAGCGCGGCGGCTTCGGGCGTGCAGTGCAGGCGGCCCGGGCGGTAGCGGGCCAGCTCGGCGATGAAGTCGCCCAGGCGCATATCGTCGGCTACCAGCATGCCCTGGGTCCAGGCCAGGCCGGCAGCGGGGGCGGCGGCTTCGTGCAGCAGCTGCTGCGCGGCGATGCGGCCTTGCTCGCCGGCAGCCAGGCGCAAGGTCTGGCTGGTGTCGTTGCGCAGTTGCAGCTCGACCTGGCCCTCTTGCACCTGCACCAGGGTGTCGTCCGCATACTGGCGCACGGTAAAGCGGGTGCCAATGGCGCGTGCCCAGCCTTGGCGGCTGCGCACGCGCAAAGGGCGGGCCTGGCCGGTGGCCGGGTCGGGGCTGGGGTCGGCAGCGCTTTCAATCTGGATCTCACCGGCGCGCAGCACGATCAGGCGTTCGCTGCTGCTGTAGCGCAGGTCCACCGCCGAGGCGGTGTTGAGCAGCAGGCGCGTGCCATCGGCCAGCACGGTGCGCTGCTGCTCGCCAGTGGCGGTTGCCAGATCAGCGCTGGCGCTGCGCCAGGCCTGCTGGCCCAGCGGGCTCTGGCCCAGGGCCAGCAAGCCGCCGGCACCGGCACCGATCGCCACCGCCAAACGCACTGCATGGCGGCGCGACAAGGCGGGCGAGGCCAAAGTCTGCACCGCCACTGAAGTGGGCACGCCGCGCAATTGGCCATCGACCTGCGCGATGCGCTGCCAGGCCTGGGCGTGCAGCGGGTCGGCATCCAGCCAGCTTTGCCATTGCTGGCGCTTGCGGCGGGCGGTGGTGCTGTCGCCGGGCTCCAGATCCAGCAGCCAGCGCACGGCGGCCTGGGCGACCGCTGGGGGGATGGCGGAGGGCATGGCAGCGGCCAGCGGGGTTGCGCCCAGCGGCAGCGCGCCGGGCAGGTCGTTGGGTGGGGCCATCTCAGTCCTGGTCCGCAAAATAGCAGCGCTCTGCGGCTGCGGCCAGGTGGCGGCGCACGCTGGTGCGCGAGATGCCCAGCTGCTGGGCAATTTCTTCCTGCGTCAAATCCTCCAGCCGCCACAGCAAAAAGGCCTTGCGGGCGACCACCGGCAGGCCGCCGAGCAGGCGGTCGATCGCCACCAGGGTCTCCAGCACCATCAGCTGCGCATCGGGCGGCGGGGCCACGGGCTCGGGCAGCAGCGCCAGTGCATCCAGGTAGGCTCGCTCGATCTGCCGGCGCCGCAGGTGGTTGGATAGCAGGCGCTGCGCAATGGTGGTGAGGTAAGCGCGCGGCTCCAGCAGCGCTTGCAATGGCTGGCGCTGGGTGCCCAGCACGCGCACAAAGGTGTTTTGGGCCAGATCGGCCGCATCCCAGGCGCAGCCCAGCTTGCGCCGCAGCCTGGCGACCAGCCAGCTGTGGTGCGCCTCGTACAGGGCCTGCACCGGATCGACGGAAGGAGAGGGCGGGTGGCCGCTGCGGGAGGGCATGGTGGGGCGGGTGGTTACGAAATGAGAATGGTTCTTATTATAGGCATCTCCAGGTTTGGCCTGCACACGCGTCGATGGCGGTCTGCACCGGGTGCGCGGCGGCGGCGGATGGGGATCACGGGAATACTGGGAGGTGACGGCCTGCTGCTGGTGGCTGTCCGTCCGCTCAACCGTGCGGCTGGCTGAATCCTCCCCAACCGACATCGCCATCAATCGCAGGCGGTGGGCTCGATGGTTTGAAGCCGCCTCATCAGATAGCCAGGCCTTGCAACGGATTTGCAGTGCTTGCCAGGGCTTGGCGATGGCGCAAGCGATTACTGCGCATGGGCGCGCTGCATTTTGCCGCGCGCCACTCCCTACCATGGATTCTTTCCGTTAACCAAAACAAACAGGTAGAAATGGCACTTCATTCCCTCGATAGATCCTTTTTTCCAGAATTTTTCATAAATCAATGAGAAATTTAAAAAAGCAAATGATAAAAGCCGTTCCTGCAAAGCTTGACCGCGACCGTACTGGCCTGCTCGATCGGCATGGCATATAGCGAGGTTGATGCCCCCGCCAGCTTCGCTGCGTCCGGTGGCACCAACCGTGACCATGCATGCACGCCATGGAGGTGACCACCCGGTGGTAGGAAAATATTTGCTTTTATTAAAAAATCTTTGTATTTATTCCCGCAGAGGCAGGGGTTTTTCAACATTTATTAAATGATTGTTGCAAATTTCTACGCATTTGATATATATCACTCCATCGGTAGGCTTGGCCAGCGCGCCAGCAGTGGAATGGTTTTCGTTGCCGCGAAACTCAAATGCTAGGAAAAAATGATGAATACCAGTTTCTCAGGGGTTTTGATATTGCTTTCTTTGGGATTTGTTTCCCAGGCATGGGCTGCCGATTGCGTGGTCGGCATGAACGCCGAGGGCACCTGCACCGTGCCTGCGGGCGCCACCACAGCCGTCTTTGAGGTTTGGGGCGGCGGCGGCGGGGGCGGATCGAAGGACGCTAATTCCATTGGCCAGCCAAGCAATGGTGTTGGCGGTGGAGGGGGCTCCTACTGCAAGGTGACATCCCAGGTCACGCCGGGGAGCACGTTGACGGTGCGGGTAGGCACGGGCGGCACTGCCGGTATGCCCAGCACGGGTGATTGGATGCGCCCTGGCACCTCCAGTACCGGTGGCGGGCTTTCCGCCGTTACCGGTGTGGGTGTCAGTGGTGTGACAGCCAATGGGGGAGGTGGCGGTGGTGGAAGCACGGTTTGGAGCGACTACGATTTTGGGAGAGGCCAACCAGGACGCGGTGCAACTGCAGTGAGCGGAGGCGCAGGAGGTGATGGAGGCAACAACGGTCCGTACAAATCGGCTCCTGGCGGGGGCGGCGGAGCAGGCGCTACCGGAGGGGCAGGGGGCAGGGGTGGCGTGGGAATCAATGGTGGCCAGGGGTCTGACGGCGGACCTTGGGATGGGGTGTTTATAGGCCCAGGTATTGCGGGTGGGGATGGAGGAGACGGTAGCGATGGCGGCGATGGGGGCCCAGGGGGCGCTGGTACCGTTCCCGGCGCAGGCGGTGCCGGAGGAACAGCCGGATTTGGCGGATCGGGGGGGACAGGGGGTGAAGGCTCCCCAGGAGAGGGGTGGGGGCCCAACGGCAATCCAGGTATGGACGGCACACCTGGCACCGCAGGCGCTGACGGCGAGACCCTGGCAGGGCCGCTGGCGGTGGAGGCATGCAGCGGTGAAGGACTGGGCGGCGCCGATGGTGCTGGCGCCAATGGAGGCAGTGCGGGAGGCCCCAGTGCGGACGCCGGCAGCGGCGGCGCGGGCGGCCAGCCGGGTCAGCCGGGCCTGGTGAAGATCAGCTTTGCTGGCGCCCAGACCCTTACTTTTCCGCCGCAACCCACTGCTCACCAGACAGACGGTGGCCCATTTCCGATCGAATTTGCCGCCACATCCAACGCGGGATTGCCTGTCAGCTACACCAGCCTCAGCCCTGACATTTGCACCGTCGCAGGCAACATCGTGACCCCATTGGCCGCAGGCACCTGCACGGTGGCGGCCGACCAACCCGGAGGAATAGTAGCGGGCGTCACGTTCCCGGCAGCCAGCCAGGTGGTGCAGCGCATTACCATCACCGCTGCGCAAACGCCCAGCGTCAGCGGTGTAAAGGCCGTGCCGGCATTGGGCACCTGGGGCATCGGTCTGCTGATGGCATTGTTCGGTGTCGTCGCCTATCGCCGTCGAAGCGAGTGACAGGGAGGCCCAGAGCGCAATACTTACGTGGGCTAATTCGCGAATGTGTGCCCCTGGCCGGCGCGCGCTGCCGCCGAGTAAAGGGGCTCGCCAGGCAATGTGCCGAGGGTTTGTTGAACGGCAGTGGTGCGCTACGGCAGCGTTGGGCCGGGAGGGCGGGCCGCTGTGGGCCTTCCCCTCACAAGAGATTGACGAAATGCACAACCGCCGACCAGGCCAGCTCCAGCAAAGCCCATGCGGAATACAGTCCGTTCACCAGGACCACAGACACGACCACCAGCGCAACAGCACCTAGCACCACAGCAATGAGCCGCACAGCCTTCATTAGGTGAATGCTCCTGAAAAAGCCCATGTTCCCATGGGCATGGCGGCAGCTGAAGCTGTTTTGACGCCTGAATCCTTGCCCATTTCAGGGCGCTGATGCCTGCGTCCGCTGCCCGCTGGAAGCCAGCTGCGCGGCCGCCTGGCGGCAACGGACGGCGTGCGCCAGAAGTATGGGCGGATGCGGGCGGGGATGCGCGTTCGCGTGCCAGCGGCCATCGGGCCACCGGCCATCTTCAGGGGGTCATCCCTTGCTGGGTTGCTTCAGATGCTGCTCCACCGCCGCTGCGCTGGTTCCCACTGCCTGGACGGCTGCCTTCAGCTGCTCAGCGCTGACGTTGAATTTTTTCGACCAGTCGCGCAGTTCGTAGTCTTCGTTCACATTGATTCGCGTGCGGTCTTGGCCGCCGGGCTTGGTCTTGTCATCGGACATGAAGGGTCTCCTTTGTCCATGGCTTGGGATGCCATGCGCCATCACATCGTCCACGGTGTGCAGGGCTGCAGCGGCCAGAGGGGCCACTATTCCATTGCCAGCAGATACCTACAGAGGGACCTGTGGACGTTGCAGATTGTTGCGCAAGCAAGTGATTTCGACCGGACAAACGGTAGCGATTGTCGAGCAATCAGGGATGAAATAAGTTATTGATTTAGCTTAAATTTCGTGTGCGTAATGCTTGTATTTTGTTGCAGGCCCGTTAACATTTCTGACCATGGGACCTGGGAGATAAGCATGTCAGATTCTGCTGAAGATGAGGGAACGCCGGACTCCTATTTAAAGGCGTTGAAGGCGGAAGGCGCCGAGCTGTTGATGCATGCGGGCAAGGACGATGTGCATGCAAGAGCAAGGCTGTCGGTGATTGATGCGAAGATCGACCAGCTGACCCGCCCCATGACGGGTGGGTATGGGGGAGCGCGTCAGGTTTGAGCTCTGTGAGGCCTTGGGCAGGTCCGGCGCCGATGGGTTGCTGGTACCTTGCCATGGAGGTTGAAGCCGAGGTGCTCAGTGTGGGCTAATGGCTCAAAGAGGAGCCGCCATGGCTGATGGTGGACAACACAGGGCTAGGCCGAACCCACGTTTGTTACGTTTTTCCCGCCATGGCCTTCAGCACCGGCCAAGTATCCACGCATCCACGCTGGATGGGCTCCGGCATGCACCTGTCCGGCGGCAGCCAGCAAGCGCGTCTCTGCTTTCGACAAACCCGCCAACGGTTTGTTAAGTCATAGCCGAATAATGGGCTCCTCCCAGTTGTGCTGAAGCTAAAGTAGCTGTCCCACAAGCGCTATCTGCCGGCCTGCACCGGCGTTGGCCTGTATGGCGATGCGCGCAATGTGGCTTTGGCGGCGCGGGTGAATGGGAAGCCATCGCCGCTGTCTATTCGACCTTCGCGCCAGACAGGCGGATGACTTCTTTCCAGCGGTCTGCATCTTTTTGCATATAGCTGGCGAAGGCGGCGCCCTCCGAGTAGATGATGTCCAGGCCCTGGGATGCCAGGCGTTCGCGCAGCGCGGGCATGTTCATCACCTGTCGCAGGCCTTGCTGCAGGGTGTTGACAACCTCTGGCGGCAGCTCGGCGGGGCCCAGGATACCGAACCAGGCGACCCCCTCAAAGCCTTGGAACCCAGACTCTGCCACGGTGGGAACATCGGGCAGCAAGGCCGTTCGCTGCGGGCTGGTGACCGCTAGGGGGCGCAGCGCCCCCGACTGGAAATGCGCCAGCAACGCGGTGGGGGGCAGTGCCACCATCTCGGTGCGGCCGGCGATGGTGTCTTGCACGGATGCGGCAATGCCGGGGTAGGGAATATGCGTGATGTCGATGCCCGCCGATGCCTTGAGCAGCTCCATCGTCAGCTGGCCCGTGCCGCCGACACCCGGGGAGGCGTAGTTCAGTGCGCCTGGCTTGGTTTTGGCCGCATCAATCAGGGCCTGGAGACCGGTGACAGGTACACGGCTATGGACAGCAATCACGTTGGGCGCGCTCACCAGGTTGGCGACGGGTGTGAAGTCCTTGACCGGGTCATAACCTACCTTCGGGTAGATATAGGGGTTGATCGTGTGGGTAGCCCCGGTGCCCATCATCAGCAGATAGCCGTCAGCGGGAGCGCGGGCAACCTGCTGGGTGGCGATGATGCCGTTCGCGCCGGGCCTGTTGTCGACCACGACGGGTTGGCCCAGCACCTTGCCGAGCTGATCGGCGATCTGGCGCGAGACGATGTCCATCGTGCCGCCGGGAGGCTGGGATACAACCAGCCTCACAGGCTTGGCGGGCCATGCCTGCGCCAGGGCGGAGCCGGCCATCGCCGCCAATGCAGCGCTGAGAATCAATGTCGGGATGGTCTTCATCGGTGGTCTCCTGGGGACGGTGGATTGGTGCAGCCGCTTCAGTGCAAGCGTTTGATCCAGGCTGCCAGCGCCTGGCAGACCTGCTCGGGTTGTTCGGGCACCAATGCGTGGCCGGCGCTGTCTATGACCTGGATGGTCACCCGCTCGCCCAGGCTTTGCCGGAGAAACTGCGCCAGGTGGCGCGGCGCAACAGTGTCCTGCGCGGCCTGCAGATCCAGAATGGGTGCGCTGCCACAGGCAAAGAAGTCATCGACCGGTGTGGCCGTCTCGGCTTCCCGCTGCATGGCCTTGGTCTGGGGATGCCAGCCTTCCAGCCATACCGATGGGTCATGGCCTGGCGCAAAAAACGCATGGCGGAGGTGTTCGAGGCGTTGCACCGGGGGCAACGACAGGTCGCCGCTCGCGTAGACCGAGCGCAGCACGTCGGGGTCGAACGGAGAGCCGCCATCGGGCGTCTTGCCGGTAGATGCTGCGAGCAGGGCGACACCGCGCACCAGCTCGGGCCGGTCAGTGGCCAGGGTGCGGGCGACAAAGTTGCCAAAGGCATGGCCCGCCACCGCCACAGGTGCCAGGGCCTCGGCCTCGATCACTGCTGCAACATCGGCTGCCAGGTCATGCAGGTTGAGCCCCTGCATGGGCCCTTGGCTCGCGCCAATGCCGCGCGGCAGCGGGCGAATGATGCGCAAGCCCTCTGCGGCCAGCAGGCAGGTCAACTGGTCGAAATCCGCCGGGCCGCGCCCCACCGATGGCAGCAGAACCAGCGCCGGGCCACTGCCTTCGTCGAAGTAGGCAAGCGTGGTGGGGCCGGGATGGATGACTTTGGCGGTGGTGGCGTGGAATGGCATAGGGCTTGTGGTGGACCGTGGTGAAAGGGCAGCGCCGTTGGCAGAAGGGGGACCAGCGGGGCCTTGGCGGAGGGCCTGCGTGGGTGCCGGTTTCAACGCGCCGTTGTAGAAAGCACGCTGGGCCTGCAGGCTAGGCAGTTTTTTGCTGTGATGCGGCAAAGCCTTCCAGGGCCAGGCCGTAGGCCAGCAGGTCGTGCATCTTTTTTTTCAGGCCATGCGTCAGCAGCACGCGGGCATGCCGCCGCAGCAACGGGGTTTGCTGCATCAGCAAGCGCGCGTGCTCCCAGGCGCGCGGCAAGACCTGCTGCGGCGCGACGACCTCATTGACGAGGCCCCAGGCCAGCGCCTGCTCGGCGTTCAGCGTCTGCCCGGTGAGCAGAAAATAGCGCCCTCGGTTGGCACCCATCAGGTGGGGAAAGACGACATGCACGCCATCACCGGGCAGCAGGCCGGCGGTGAAGTGGGCCGAGTCCTGGAACGCAGCGGTGTCTGAGGCAATGGTGATGTCGCTCAGCAGCGGGATTTCGGCATGGCGGTAGGCGGGGCCGTTGATGGCACTGATGACGGGCACCTCGATGTTGAGCAGGTTCATCTGCAGGTGCTTGCCTTCCCAACCAATCGGGTACCACTGCGCAGGGGTGACTGGTTTGCGCTTGTGGTTGTGGCCTTCGGCGCCCACGCGCGGGCCGCTGAACGTATCACCGGTGCCGGTGAGGATGATGACCTCGTTGTCCGGGTCGCGCCCTACATCCAGAAAGGCCTGCTCCAGTTGCGCATGGGGCTCCAGGCTCCAGTGCAGCGGGCCCTCATCGGTGTGGAAGCGCATCTCGAGGATGCCATCTTCGCGACGCATCTTGATCATCGAATACTGATCCGCATAAGACGCAAATTTGCTCATGGTCGTGGGCCTTTCCTGGTGGGGGGCAGCGGTGCGTGTCAACCCAGAAACCGTTGCACCGCCTGCGAGAACGCGTCAGCGGCTTCGACGTTGGAGATATGCGCGGCATCCAGCGCCAGCACTGCGCCGCTTTGCACCTGGTTTGCGAGGAACTGGCCGTGCTCTGGTGGGGCAGCTTGGTCTTTGTTGCCCACGATGACCAGCACGGGATGGGCAATGTTGGGCAGGTTGGCGCGAAAATCCATGTCGCGAATAGCGGCGCAGCAGGCGGTGTAGCCCGCAAGAGAAGTAGCGAGCATGTCGGCCTTGAAACGTGCGACGGTGTCGGGATGCAAGAGGGTGAATTCGGGCGAGAAGAACCGTGCCATCACGCCATCGGCAATGTTGGCAATGCCGCCCTCGCTGCGCAGGATGGTGATGCGCGCTTGCCAAAACTGCGGCGAGGCGGTATGGGCATTGGTGTTGGCCAGCACCAGCTTGTCAAAGCGATCGGCTGCGTGGATGGCCAGGTGTATGCCGACCATGCCGCCCATTGACAGCCCGCAAAAATGCGCCTTGGCAATACCGAGATGGTCCATCAGCGCGATGACGTCCTGGCCCAGTTGCGCCATCGTGTAAGGCCCCGGCTCGCCCGACGAGGCGCCGTGGCCCCGGGTGTCATAGCGCAGCACACGGTAGTGGGCGAAGAGCGGGCGCTGCGGCTCCCACATGGCCATGCTGGTGCCCAGCGAGTTGGAGAGCACGAGTACCGGCTTGTCTGCGCCGGCCGTCTCGTCAAACGCGTAATGGATGTGGCTGTGGTTCAGGTGGACAGTGGGCATGTTTCAGACTCGGGGCAAGGTGTTGGAGAACGAGGGGCGCCGCAGCAGCCGCTGGTGCAGCGATGCCAGGTTGGGCAGCTGGCTGGGCCAGTCCAGCTCAGGGAAACGGAACAGCAGCCAGCCCAGCGTGGATCCCACGGCAATATCAGCCAGGGTGAAGACATCACCCATGCAAAAGCGCTGCTCGCCCAGCTGCTCGGACATGGTGGCCAGCGCGTGGGATATCTTGGTGTTTTGCCGCTGGGTCCAACTGGCGTCGCGCAAATGCGCTTCACGGACATGGGCCTCCCAGCGCACGAGGATGCCGGCATCGAGCACGCCATTGGCCAGCGCCTCCCAGCAGCGAACGTCGGCGCGCAGGCGCGGATGCGCGGGAATGAGCGGGCACCGGTCGGAGAGGGCGTCGAGGTACTCGGCGATCACCGCAGAGTCGTAGAGCGGAGTGCCGTCTTCAAGCACCAGGCAGGGGATCTTGCCCAAGGGGTTGAACTGGAAGATGGGGGAATCCTCCGCCATGACGTCGCCGATCGTGAATTCGAAGGGGATGTTTTTTTCAGCGAGTACCACCCGGACCTTGCGGGTGTAGGGGCTGGCATGGGAGCCAATGAGTTGGAGTGGCATGGAATAAAGCAGAGTAGGGAGCAACTGAACCAAGGGGCAGGCGGCGGCGCGGCTGGCGATTCAGCCGATGTACATGCCGCCATTGACGTTGATGGTTTCGCCCGTCACATAGCTGGCCATGCCGGAGCAGAGGAAGGCGATGACCGAGGCGGCTTCTTCAGGCTCACCAAAGCGTTGCAGCGGGATGGCGTCTTTGACGGCACTGCCCCGGTGCGCCACCATGGCGCTGGCCATGGCGGTGTTGATCAAGCCGGGAGAGATGACGTTGACGCGGGTGGCAGGGGCCAGCTCCAACGCCAGGCTTTTGGCCAGGCCGATGACACCGCTTTTGGCGGCGGCATAACCGGCATGCATGGCGCTGCCACGGCTGGCGGCAACGGATGCCACCAAAACGATGGCGCTGTGGGGCCGCAGGTGCGGGATGGCGGCCTGGCACAGATGAAAGCAGCCATCGAGGTTGACGCGCAGCATGCGCTGCCATTGCTCCGTGCTCAAGTCGGCCACGAGGCCTTCGCGGTAGATGTAGATGCCGGCGCAGTGGATGACACTGTCGATACCGGCGAACCGGGCAGCCGTCTGGGCCAGCACAGAGGCGCATGCTTTGGCGTCGCAGACATCCAGCGGCAAGGCCAGGATGCGGTCGGTGGATGCGCCTTGCTCTGCCAAGGCCTGCAGCGTGGGCTTGAGCATCTCTGCGCTCAGGTCCGTCAGCACCAGCTGGGCGCCCGCCCGGTGCAGGAGCTGGGCAGTGGCTGCGCCAATGCCCCCGCCCGCGCCGGTAATCAGAACGGTTTTTCCATGGAAATCGATCATGCTGCTCCTGGTTGTTGTGGGGTAATCGGTGGGTGGGCTCAGTTCAGCTTCACGCCCGAGAGCCTCACCTTGTTGTGCACGACAGCGCGCTCCTGCTGCAGGTAGTGCTTGAACTGGGCTGGCGTTTCGCTGACCGCATGGAGCGCGTACGGGGCCATGTGCTGTTGCTGGAAATCGCCTCTGGCGGTGATGGCCTGGATGTCCCGGCTGATCTTGTCTCTGAGCTGTGCGGGCAACTTGCCCGGCGCCAGGATGGCCATGTAGAAACTGGCTTCGAAATCGGCAAAGCCTGAGTCCTTGAAGGTCGGAACGTGGGGCAAGGATTGGGCGCGGTTCGGCCCGGACACTGCGAGTGCGACCAGCTTGCCGCTGTCGATATAGGGGGCGAGGACCGACACGGCGCCGAATGCCGCTTGCACCTGGTTGCCCAGCAGCCCGGTGATGACGGGCGCCAGGCCTTGGTACGGGGCGTTGAGGACTTGGATCCTTGCTTGCTGCGCCCACCATTCCATCGACAGGTGGGTGATATTGCCCAGCCCGGTTGAGCCATAGGCGATTTCGCCACGATGGGCTTTGGCGTGTGCAATGAACGCATCCAGGCTCCGCACGCCTAGCGAGGGCGGCACCACCAGCACCATGTGTGAGACGGCCACCCGGCCGACGGGTGTGAAGCCGTTGACGGGGTCATAAGGCAGCTGGGTGTAGAGCTGTGGGTTGAGCGACAGCGTGGAGTCGCTGGCGAGCATCAGGGTGTGGCCATCGCCGGGTGCATGGGCCACGAGGTTGGCCGCAATGATCTCGTTGCCGCCGGGGCGGTTGTCCACCACTACTTGCTGTTGCCAGGTAGCCGCCAGCTCGGTCGCCAGCGCGCGTGCCATCGCGTCCATCGGCCCGCCTGCAGGTACTGGCACGACGATGCGCACCGGGCGCGCCGGGAAATCACTGGCCAGCGCCGGCAGGCAGGTGTTGGCCATGATGCAGGCGAGGATGAAGGGTGCGAGGCGGAGCGGCTTTGGTATGGGCATGCTGGGCTTTTGCTGTGCACAGCGTGGATTAGCGGGACAGCCAGCCGCCATCGACGGCAATGGTATAGCCCTGTACATAGTCGGCCGCGCTGGAGGCGAGGAACACAGCCGGCCCGGCCATGTCGTGCGGAGTGCCCCAGCGGCCGGCGGGAATGCGCTCGACGATGGCCTGGTTGCGCGCCGTATCGCTGCGCAGGTCGGCACTCATCGGGGTGGCCATGTAGCCGGGCGCCAGCGCGTTGACATTGATGTTCATGCCTGCCCATTCGTTGGCCAGCAAACGCGTCAGGCCCATTACCGCGCTTTTGGAGGCGGTATAGGACGGCACCTGGATGCCGCCCTGGAACGACAGCATGGAGGCGATGTTGATGATCTTGCCGCCGGTCTTTTGCGCGATGAATTGCTTGGCAGCGGCCTGGCAAAAGAAGAACACCGTGCGGATGTTGAGATCCATCACCTCGTCCCAGTCGGCTTGCGAGAAGCTGAGCGCATCGCCGCGCCGGATGGCGCCGGCGTTGTTGACCAGCACATCGATGTGGCCGAAGGCCTGAACCGCCTGTGCGATGACGGCGTCGATCTCGGGCAGTTGGGAGATATCGTTGCTCAGCCCCAGAAACCGTCTGCCTTCGGATTCGACCAGGTGCTGCGTCTCGGTGATGTCTTTCAGATCGACACCCACCACGTCGCAACCGGCATGGGCAAGCCCCTGGGCAATGCCCTGGCCCAGGCCACCGCCGCAACCGGTGACGATGGCGACTTTGCCGTGGAGGCTAAAAGCGGATGCGGGCGATGCGGCTGTGTTCATGGAGTCCCTTGCTTGGTAGAGATATCTGCATCTGGCGTCAGATGGATAGACGCAGTCTTAACCAACCGCGCAGAGCGAGCAACGCAATGAAACGTCAATCAGATTTGCACAATTTGCACACCTGAGACTGCTTGAATCCACCTACTAAGGAGGGAGGCAGATGGACACGGAGGGACTCAAACTTTTTCTTACGGTTTTGGAGCAGGGCAGCCTGACGCGGGCTGCTGCGGTGATGGACACCAGCGCCTCGCTGCTGAGCAGAAGAATTGCGCAGCTCGAGCGTGAATGCGCGGGGAGCTTGTTCCACCGCACGGGCCGTGGCGTCGTGCCCAGTGAGCTGGGGCGGCGCCTGGTGCCCCGCGCGCAGCGCATACTGGCCGAAGCCGATGGCATGCGGGCGGAGGCGCAGTCGATGGCGGGTATCCCCTCGGGCGAGGTCCGCTTGGGCCTGCTGCCCACAGTGGCCATGGTCATTGCCAACCAGCTGTTCCACGAGGTCAAGTCCCGCTTTCCGCAGGTCAAGCTGGCGTTGTATGAGGGCTATACCGGGCAACTGGAGGAGTGGCTGGACCAAGGCAAGATCGACGTGGCCGTGGTGTTTCACTACGGCAAGGGTATCCCCCAGAACCAGGACCTGCTCGCGCCGGTGGATGCCTGTTTGATTGCCTGCCACGGCGACCCGCTTACCAGCAGCGCGCAGCTGCCGTTTGACAGCCTCGACGGCCTGCCGCTGGTGCTCCCTTCGGCACCGAGTGCGCTGCGCGTCGCATTGGAAGCCCTGGCCCACCGCAGGCGCATACGGCTCAACCCTGTCATCGAGGCCAACTCGATACAGGTGCAGCTCCAGCTGGTGGCCAGCGGAGGCTGCTACACGATCATTCCGTTTCATGCGGTTGTGCCGCAGCTGCAAAACGGGCAGCTGCAGGCCAGTGTGATCACCCGGCCTTCCATTGAGCGTTGGCTGACGTTGCAGCTGACGACGCAGCGGCCGTCCACCTTGGCGACCAGAGAAGTGGCGCGCGCGCTACGCGGCATTGTGGAAGACCTGGCAGAGCAAGGCGCCTGGGGGACGACGGGCCGGGAAAACACCTGAAAACGGATGTGTGTCTTGCGGCGCTGTTGAACTGCGCACCGGGGTGGGCGCTGCACCATGCACGCACCTGTACGCATAAAGCACAAAGGCGTGGACCTGAGGGCCCACGCCTTTTTATCTACGCTGCAGTCCGTCTGCTGCCGTATCCGGCTCAGTACACATCCCGCCGGTACCGCCCCTCGTCGATCAAGGCATTCAGCCCGTCCTCACCGAGCAGCTCGGTCAGCGCCTGGTCCACGCCGGTGGCCATGCCGTCATAGCTGCCGCAGACGTAGATGACGGCGCCCTGGGCCAGCCAGTCTTTGAGGGGCTCGGCGGCGGCGCGCAGGGCATCTTGCACATAGCGGTGCGGGCCTTGGCCGGGGGCCTGGTGGCTGGCATCGCGTGCGTCGCGCGAGTAGGCATAGTCGGCACGCGCGATCTGGCCATGGGCCTGCCAGACGCAGACCTCGTCTTCGGCATAGGAGTCGTGGGCGCGGCGGCGTTCGCCAAAGACCAGCCAGTTGTCGAACTGGCCCTGGGCGATACGGTGGCGCAGGTGGCCGCGCAGGCCGGCGTAACCCGAGCCATTGCCCATGAAGATCGCAGGCCGCGCATCGCCGGGCAATGGCGCAAAACCCGGGTTGTCGACCAGGCGCAGCGCGATGCTGCTGCCCAGCGGCGCATGCGCGGTGAGCCAGCCCGAGGCCAGGCCCAGCTGCGGGGCGGCGCCTGGCTGCGCGCGCAGGGTTTGGCGCACATAGAGGCGAATGCGGCCATCGGCGGGCAGGGAGGCCAGCGAGTAGCTGCGCGGGGCCAGCGGGTGCAGCTGGTCGGCGACGGCCTGGGCAGATGCTGCAGGGGCCGCGAGCGTGGGCAGTTCGGAGGCGCTGAGCGCATCGCGCAAACTGCTGGCGCTGCCGCGCCACTGCACGGCGGCGCTGCCGTCGAGCTGGTGGGCCTGCAGCCAGGCATCGACCTGGGCGGGCGCGTGCGCAGCCTTGACCTCGACCAGCGCACCGGCCTGCCACTGCCAGGATTGCCCGGGCGCCAAGGCCAGCTCCACCTGGTAGAGCGGCTGGCCGCTGCTGCCGGGGTTGAGGTGGTGGCGGCTGATCAGCTGGGCGGGCAGGAAGAGGGCATCGGGCGCATCGGAGTCGGCGACGCTGGCCGCGGCGTTGTCTGCCGCAGTCGCGGGCGCGGCGTTCACGCCCCAATGCGCAGCCAGCGCCTGCAGCCAGGCTTGCCAGGCGGCGTCGTCTTCGGCGTCCATCGTGATCGGGGCGAACACCGGCTGGGCGCCCAGGCGTTCGAGCTGCGCAGCCAGTGCCAGGCCAAAGCCGCAGAACTGGCTGTACTGGCGGTCTCCCAGGGCCAGCATGCCAAAGCGCTGGTGGGTCAGGGGCTTGCCTTCGGTCTGTTGCAGCAGGCGGGCCAGGCGGCGGGCGCTGTCGGGCGGTTGGCCTTCGCCAAAGGTGCTGGCTACCCACAGCAGCTGGCGTTGTGGCTGCAGCTGGGCCATGTCCAGGCTGGCAGCAGGCAGCAGCTGCGCGGCAAGCCCTGCGCTGCGCAGGCGCGCGACAGTGCGCACCGCCAGTTGCTGGGCATGGCCTGCCTGGCTGGCGTAGACCACGGCAATGCTGGCGCCTGTGTTGGCACCGGTGGCGGGACCCGGCTGCGGGCCATCGCCCGCCAGCAGCGCGCGCTGGGCCTGGCCGGCGGCGCGCGAGCTGCGGCGCCGCTGCAGGTAGAGCAGCCAGCCGGTGATGGCGAACAGCGGCATCATCAGCGCCGCAACGGTGACGATGATGCGGCCGGTGATCCCAAAATAGGTGCCGGTGTGCAGCGGGAAGATGGCCGCCAGCGCACGGCGGCCTGCGGGCAGGTCGGCAAAGCGGTCATCGCGCAGCACCGCGCCATCGAGGTTCAGGCTGAGCTGGTTGCGGGCGCGGTCATGCGGGGCGTTGGCCGCCCACCAGCTGAACTGCAGCGGCTGGTCGGCCCGCTGGGGCAGGCGCATCTGCACGAACTGCCAGCCACTGGCCAGCTGCGCAAAGCCTTGCCAGGCAGGCTCCAGGGTGGCTGGCGCCAGCTCCAGCGGCGGGGCCTTGCGGGCGGCTTCTTGCGCGGCCGATTGCTCGGCGCGGGCGGCCGCGCGGGACGGTGCGCCCATCCAGCGGTCGACCGGCGTGCGCACGGCATCAAAGGCCCAGTACATGCCGGTGAGGGTCAGCATCACATAGACGACCAGCACCCAGGTGCCGGCCACCGAATGCAGGCCCCAGAGAAACGGCCGGCCCTTGCGCCGCACGTTGAAGGTGAGCCAGCTGCGCCAGGACAGCGGCCTGGCCGGCCAGCGCAGGTACAGGCCCGACAGCGACAGCAGCAGCAGGCACAGCGAGAGGCTGCCGGTGATCGGCTTGCCATCGTCGCGCGGCAGCAGCAGCCAGCGGTGCAGGCGCTCGTTCCATTCAAAGAATTCGCGGCCGCGCTGGGCCGGCAGCAGCGCGCCGGTGTAGGGGTTGAGGTAGACGCTCTGGCCCCGGCGCTCGCCTTTTTCCGGCACAAAGGCCAGTTGGGCGCTGCGCCCGGGCTCGGCATACAAGGTGATGCGGTCGATGCGGCGCTGCTCGCCTGCGGCCTGCAGCGCTGCCACCAGCTGGGGCGGCGTCAGTGCCGGGCCGGGCTGCAGCGGCACGCTGGCGGTGCCGGGGTTGGCCCAGTCCAGCACCTCCTCCTGAAAGGAATAGGCCGCGCCGGTGAGGCCTATGACGATCAGCACCGTGCCTGCGGTGATGCCGATCAGCCAGTGGATCTGGAACCAGATATTTTTAAAACTCCACATGCCTGTCTTTGTTATCAATAGCTGCTGATTGTCGGCGATGGATCAGAAATCGACGACGGCGCGCAGCAGGGCCTGGCGGCGCTCGCCGAGTGACACATAGATGGGGCTGCCCGAGGAGCTGACATAGTTCTTGTCGAACAGGTTCTTGATGTTGAGCTGCAGCTTGACGATGCGGCCGCTCCAGGGGCGCTCCCAGCTTACAAAGCTGTCGGCCACCGTGTAGCCGGCGTTGTTGAAGCTGTTGGCGGCATCGCCCGCGCGGCGGCCCACATGGCGCAGGCCGGCGCCGGCACGCCAGCGGCCACTGCTGCTGGCGGCAAAATCATAGGCGGCAAAGAGCGAGGCAGTGTGGCGGGCCACATTGGCCAGGCGGTTGTCCTGGTATTGCGGGTCGTCGGTGACGGCGGCATCGGTATAGGCATAGGTGCCGATCAACTGCCACTGCTTGCCCAGGCGGCCGGCGGCATCGAGCTCCAGGCCGCGTGAGCGGGCACCGCCGACGGCGCGGGCATAGCTTTGGCCGTCGATGGTCTCGCTGACCACCACGTTGCGCTTGCGGATGTCGTAGAGCGCCGCAGTGGCGGTGATGCCGGCGGGCGACTCCCACTTGGTGCCCAGCTCCCAGGCCTTGGCGGTCTCTGGCGGCAAGGTGCCAATGACATTGCCAATGCTGCTTTGCGGCTTGAAGGATTCGCTGTAACTGCCATAGACCGACCATTCGGTACTGGGCTGCCAGACCAGGCCGGCGCGCGGCACGAACTTGCTGCCATCCGATTCGCTGCCCACCACAAACGGCCGGCCCTTGCCTGCTATCTGGTCATAGTGCTGCCAGCGCCCGGCCAGCTGCAGCAGCCACTGCGGCGACAGGCGGATCGAATCCTGCGCAAACAGCGCCTGCTGGCGGATCTTGTCGCTCTGGGCGCTTTGCGCTTCGTCGATGCTGGTGGCGTTGGGCAGGTTGCCGTAGACCGGGTCGTAGACATTGAAGCCGCCGCTGTTGCTGCCCCGGATGATGTCGCGGCGGAAGATATTGCTGTCTTCGGCGTCGAAGCCAGCCAGGATCTCGTGCGCCATGCCGCCCGCCTGCAGTTGGCCTTCGAGGTTGATCTGGCCTACATGCTGCTGGCTGAGTGCGCCGCGCGTGCCATCAGGGCGGCGCGTGAGGAGGCCGGTCGTGGGGTTGAGCGATACCGGCCGGGCCTGGTAGTCGTCATAGCCGTTGCGGTTGTAGCTGTAGGCGGCATTGAGCTTCCACTGCGTGTTCAGGCGGTGCTGGGCCTGCACGGTGAAGAAGTCCGAATCGCCCAGGGTGCGGTTGTAGGCCTCGTCAAAGCGCTCGCGGCGGCCGGTGGCCACCGGGCGGCCGGTGCGGCTGTCGATTACGGTGCCCCGGTCAAAGGGCTGCTCGTAGTCGGTGTGCTCGTAGGACATGCGCACATAGGTGTCGCGCCCATACCAGGCCAGCGATGGGGCGATGACGGTCTGGCGGTTCTTGCCGAAGTTGCGCCAGTAGTCGACATCGCTGGTGTCGGCGATGAAGCGGTAGGCCAGGCCTTGCTCGCCGAGGGGGCCGGTCAGATCGACCGAGGCACCGCCGCCGCCGTAGCTCGACAGCGAGGCGCCCACCTGGCCGGCAAAGCTGAGCTGGGGCTTTTTGGTGACCATGTTGATCACGCCGCCCGGGTCCATCGTGCCGTAGAGCACCGAGCTGGGGCCCTTGAGCACTTCGACCCGCTCGGTCGTGAAGGTGAGGTTGCGGGCCAGCACGGTGCGGATGCCATCGCGCAGGATGGAGCCATCGCGGTTGAAGCCAAAGCCGCGCTTGATCACCGCATCCTGCGTGCCGCCCAGGGTGTTGGCCTGGGTGATGCCGCTGACGTTGTAGAGCGCCTCGTCGATGGAGCGCACCTGCTGGTCCTGCAGCACCTGCGCGGGCACCACGGCAATGGCCTGGGGCACATCGCGCAGCGCCGCATCGCTGCGGGTGGCGGTGGTGGCGCGCTTGGGCTGGTAGCCCACTTCCTGCGCTTTTTCTTGCACGATGACCTGGGGCAGCACGGCCTCAGCGGCCGGGGCGGGGGCTGCGGCATCGGGCACGGTTTGGGCGGCTGCAGGCCAGGCGGCGATGGCCAGCGAGATCGCCAGCGGGATGGCGCTGAGGCAGCTCAGCGGGTGGGTGGAAACGGAGCGGGCGGAGGTGCGGGAAAGGGTCATCACAGGGTCACAAACAGGCGGGGCCGCCGGCAAAAAGACCCGTATCGAGGGTCTTGTTTTGCAGAGGCCAGGTATAGGTGGATCAGAACGCGTAGCGGCCCTGGACATAGAAGGTGCGCGGCGCGCCGACCATGCGGCCGGGGTTGCCGTCGACATTGCGGGTGTAGTAGCGGTGGTCGGCGATGTTGTTCACGCCGACCATGATTTCGCTGCCCTTGTACTGCGGCACCTTCCAGCTGACCTGGGCGTTCCACAGCCGGAAGCCGGGGATGCGGCCCACGTTGGCATTGGCCGATTCGGCCTCGGTGTTGGCCAGGTCCGCGTACTGCTTGCTCTGGTGCGTGGTCGACAGGTTGAAGCCCCAGGCATCGCGCTCGTAGCGCACGCCGACGGTGTCGGTATTGCGTGCGTAGAACGGCACGTCCAGGCCCGCGGTGGTGCCGGATTGCTGGATCGCCTTGGTATAGGTGTAGTTGCCGTAGACGGTGGTGCCTGCCAGCGCGCCGGCCTTGTCAAAGCGGTATTCCAGAGCCAGCTCCAGGCCCTGGTGCTTGGTAGCGCCAATATTGGCAAAGGTGACGGGCACAACGCCCGGCGTCTGCAGGATCTGGTTGTCAAAGCGCAGGTCAAACACTGTGGCCTCGGCACGCCACTGCTTGTCTTGCCAGCGGGCACCGATTTCCTTGGTCTTGGCGACTTCGGGGCGCAGCGGGTTGGCGGCGGTTTGCGAGTTCAGCTGGAGGTTCTGCACCGGGCCGAACGAGGTGGTGTAGTTGGCAAACAGCGTGAGGGCGGGATTGACCAGGTAGGACACGCTGACCGAGGGCAGCCACTTGTTGTTGCGCGTGTCAAAGCTCTGCCCGGCACTGCGGTCATCGCGCTCGGATTGGATGTGCTCAAAGCGCACGCCGGGGGTGATGCGCCAGGCGCCGATGGCGATGCGGTCATCGATGTAGCCGGCATGGGCATCGGTGGCATTGTCGAACGAGGTAGTGGCACCCATCACGCCGGTGGCAAGGTTCAGCAGGCTGCTGTTGTCGTCACCGCGCTCGCGGATGAAGCGGTAGCCCACGGTCACATCATGCGTGCTGCTGCCCAGCGCAAAACGCTGGGTGTAGCGCGGCTCGATGCCCAGGGTCTGGTAGTTGCGCGGCTGGTAGTTGATCTGGGTCTGCGCGGCATTGATCAGGCGGCTGGAGCGCGCGCTGTCGTTGTAGTAGGCGCGGATCTCGAACTCCTGCGTGTCCGACAAGGTGTTGATATAGCCCAGGTCCAGGCCCTTGCGCTCGCCATCCCACATGTCGGTGGGGCGGGTGTTTTGGAAGGGGTTGGCGTTGTACTGGGCCACCGTCAGGCCGCCAGGCGTATTGGAGCGCACATCGTAGTAAGACAGCTTGCCGTAGACCTCGGAGCTGCCCGACAGCGCATAGCGGAACTTCAGCGCCACGTCGTTCAAGCGCTCATCGCTGTCCTTGCGCCATTCGGAGCCGGTCATGCCCGAGTACAGCAGCGCCCAGCCCAGGCCGTTGTCCAGCTGCGAGCCCAGGAAGGTGCTGTAGAGCGTGTTGTTCTCTCCCCCCTTGCCAAAGCCGTTGTAGCGCAAGGTCACATCGCCGGTGATGTCCTTGCTGGTGGGGATGGCGCGGGTGTTGAAGTTGATGATGCCGCCCACGTTTTGCGGGCCATAGCGCACCGCGCCGCCGCTGCGCACCACGTCGATGGATTCGATATTGGCCAGGCTCACCGGGGCAAACGACAGCTGGGGCTGGCCATAGGGCGCCACGGCCAGCGGCACGCCATCGAGCAGCACGGTGGAGCGGGGCGAGTAGCGGCCGGTCAAACCGCGCACGCCGATGCTGAGCGACACTGCGCTGCCTGCGGTGCCGGAGTTGTCGCTGCTCTGCACACCGGGGATGCGGCGCATCACGTCGCCAATGCTGGAGGCGCCGCTGTTCTCGATCACGTCCTTGTCGACGATGGTGCGGGCACCGGCAAAGGTCTTGAGCTGGTTTTGCAGACCGCTGCCCAGCAGGTCGCCCGAGACCTGGATGGTCTCCAACGTGCTTTCTGCGGCTGGCGCTGCGTCGGCAGCCGCTGCATCGGCAGCCGCTGCGTCGGGAGCCGCTGCATCGGCCGTCTGGGCCAGCGCGCTGGCGGCCGGCAGCAGGCTGATCAGGATGGCTGCTGTTATCTGGCTCAGCGCTGGACGGGCGCCCGATGGTGTGCACGAGGTGCGGGTGAATGCGGACATGGTGAGGGCAGCGAACAACGAGGCACACACAACGCAACGCCGATAGCCGGTGGCGCCGTAGTGAGTTTTGCCAAGGGGGTGGTGTTAGGAATGAGAACGAATTGTATTTAAAAGCGGGGCTTGTCCTACACGTCCGGCTCCGGTGGCGCCCTAAAAAGCCGCGATCCCGTGTGAATACCTACTTGCGGCCTATGCCGGTATGTTGCTTTGGGGCAACTAAGCGCGGCATCTCCCTACTCGTAGCAGGGTGCCGGGCAGGGCGGCAACGGGTCTCATCCTTGCTTTGAGGGCCGCCACCAGCGCATTGCGGTTATTCGCCCACTGCTAAGTTCAGCATCGGCCAGAGGCGATCCGTTGGAAGCATGGCTTGGGTTCACTGATCCTCCCAGGCGAGACAGGCATCTCGCTCCTGCAGCGGCAACCAGAATCGCAATGCCGCCAAGGCTTGCGCCAGCGACACCCCATTTACTTGGAAGCCTCGATGCTCATGCGCAACCAGGTTGATATCGCCGTCTGCGGAGACCTCCATGATGAGGTTTCCGTAATCTACTCCTTCACCCAGGCACGCGATGGTGATCACATGTCCAGGTCTGAGATGGGCCTCCGTGATGGCAAAGGCAGAGGCTTCGCAGGCGGCGTTTGCCTCCAGCTGAAACGGCTCAACGCCGCAGCGCTCAACCTCAATCTGGAAGTGGGTGTTGGGTCGCATGCAATGGGCCTGATTGGATGGAGACGATGTACGAGAGGGATGTTCAGCGCACCGAATGCAGGATGTATTGCAGCGTCAATGGCAACTTGGCGGTTGTCGGCGCCATCCAGCTCTAGGGTCTCATTGGTCTTGCCAATTCGTGTCCTTGTAGATCATGGACATTTGCAGCATCAGTGATAACGGTTGCTCCAGCCATTCTCACACTCTTGCAAAGTTCCTAAAGGCCAATCCAAGCGTGCTCTGCGAACGAACTGGTCGATGTCAGCTTGCGTAAATATCCTACCCACCTGGCCAGTTGGCCGGGCTGGTTCCGATGGCGGCTTGCGACCCTAAGTTGTCATCGGCCTCCCAAGTTTGGACGGCAATTAGCTGGTGATCGAGTCGTCGAAAAGTGGACGATAGGTCTTGATCGTTCCCCTGGGCAGCCATCTGCATCTTTCGGGTAGGATCGTCTGATTCTCCGCTATGCACACGAGTTACATGACATCCAGAACGTACACCGAAGACGAAGTTCAAGACCTTACAGACCGGGTCTTCCTTCTGAGGGAGCAGTTGGAAGCGGGGAAGATGAAGTTCGCCAGCCAGGAGTTGGCGGACGGCTTCCGTCGTAGCTACGAGGCGATTCGTCTGCGGCCTGATGGAAAGGTCGACCCGATGTCACTGGATGGTCGCGTCCGCGCAATGACCCTTGCGATCATTGCGATGAAGCAACGTGACGATGCTAAGAAGTCAATCAGTCTGGCTCGAGTTCAAGAGGAGTACTTTGGTTTCCTCTTTCGCGAATTTGGCTGGCTCTATGACGTGATGACGAATGCTGAAGCAACGCCGGCTGCTGCGGCTGAAATCACATCTCAACATGATGACATGATACGGAGCCTCGCTAAAGCACTGCCGGAGATGGTCGACGTAGTTCGAGAGTTTTGGTCATCTGTAGGCGACGCGGCTGGTTATCACCTTCAAGATAGTCAGCAACTCAAAGCTGTGTTCGCAGGCGATATCTTCCCGGCCCATTGGGAGAACGCAGTTTCAACAGCGGGGTTGTATGTCGATACGATCATCCTGCCTTGCCCCATCACACGGCTGGGCGCGATGCTGAAGGCTGCGCCTTCCGATCAGTTGATAAAGCTGGTCATCAAGCACGTGCTCACCGCAATGACGTACAGAGATATTGCCCTTGCCGATGTCGATCCACCAATCGCAATGATTGTCCCGAATCCCGATGATTCCGATGACAATGATCGAAATGAGCTGATTGTTAGGGCCACACCTGCCATTTGCGCGCACGCGCAATACCTGTTCGATCGCACCTTCGAGAGCATTGAGGAGCTTCATGAATTCTGCGTTCACCTCAAGACTATTGAGCAAGTGTTGAAGGAGGTGAAGCGTCCAGACCGCCTGATATTTGACACGGACTGGGGTGGTAATCCCCGCGAGCAGCTTGCACGCTCCATGAAGGAAAACGCTCATCTTCCGGGAATGGATGTGCCGAACGCGGGCTACCACCTCTTCGCATCCAGCATAGGCCAGATGCCACAGGCAGTCGGTGCTCAACAGGCTGCACATCACTTTCGCGGATCGCCCCTCATCAATGCTGAGACCTCGTGGCTTCACTACACTTGGATGTTGGAGTATCAGGGGGGGCGGTCGGAGAATGACCTGACAGGCCGCCATAGCATGCACGTCGTACGCGCTTTGGTTGCTGAAGCACACAACAACCTCGAATGGCTCGGTAACGTCCCCCCCCAAACCGTGCTGGAGATTCGAAAGCGCGGCTTGGCGAACGACCTGCGCGAGCTGTTAGGACAAGGCGTCTCGAATCTGATTGGACTAAATCCTGACAACTACTTCCGCACCGCTGATCAGGTTGTGGAGAACCTCGACGCAGCGTTCCGCAAGCATCAGGAGGCGCTGAGAGAAGCCAGAAACAAGAAACTCAAGCTTTATGGCATTGACGTTGGTGCATGCACGGCGACTGGGGTTGTGGCAGTTGCTGCGGCCTTGACGGGAAACGTGACCCTTGGCGCGATCTCAGGCGTTCTCGGCGTGGCGGGATTACCGAACCTAAGGGAAATCAAGACCAAGTTCAAACAGATTGCGGCTGAGGACAAGGCCCGTCGCGAGTCGCCTACCGGTCTTCTGTTCAGGCACGTTAAGCGCCATTGAGCTCCATCGAAGCGCGGCAGGACTTCTGGGTTGGCCGATCCAGAAGCCACATTTTGCGAGCGTCCGGTAGTGGCCGATAGCAGCCATCCTATCTTCAAATTGACCAAGCGAAACAGCAGCCTCGCTGCAACCACACGGGCCGCGACAAGCTGAAAGTCGCCCCGGCATGCCCTCTGGGTGAGCTCAGAGCGCCCCAAGTTCAAACTTCAGTGAGAAAAATTCAAAACGCACGGAGAACCGACAACAGGGCGAGGTCGGTGCTCCATTTGCATGCAGCAAGAGGATTTGTAAGGTCAATGAGATGCTACGGCGGTGCAACGCACTGGCTCAGGCTGGCACCCAATCGGCCTGCCAGCGCGCTGCCAGGCGCTGGCTCAGCTGCAAGGGCAGGCCGCCCTGGTCAAAACCCACCACGGTGATCTGCCCGGCACCGTTGGGGCGCTCGGGCACCTGGGCAAAACGGCCATCGGTCAGCAGCCAGACGCAGGCATGCACGGGGCCTTGGCGGCGGGTGTGCTGCAGCAGGCGCTCCAGCAAGCTGATGGCGCTGGCCAGCGGGCTGCCGCCGCCGCCCGCAATCGGGCGGATCCAGCTGTCATTAAAGGCTTGCGCCTTGGCCCCTGCCTGGATCACATAGGCGCTGTCGCCGCTAAAGCCCAGCACGCAGAGCTGGTCGCGCTGGCGGTAGGCCTGCTGGGCAATGGCCTGCAGGTAGCCCTTGGCGCGGGCGAGCTGCTGGCCGCGCAGCATGGAGGCGGAGGTGTCGAGCAGCACGCAGTGCATCAGCTGCGCACCGGCCGGCTGCTTGCGGTAGCACAGGTGCGGGCGCGCCAATGGCGCCTGGCCTTTGGCGGCCAGGCTGCGGGGCCAGTCAATGCGCTGGCTGGCCGTTGCCAGCAGGCGGCCGGCACGCTGCGTGCTCTGCGCGCGCCCCAGCTTGGCCTGGCCGGCCAGGCTGAGGCGCGTCAGGCTTTTTTTGCGGTAAAGGGCCGCAGGGCCTTGACGGGCTCGATACCGGTGTGGCGCGGCGCGGCCATGCCGCCCCAGCCATCGGGCTGGCTGTGGTGGGCGTTATTACTGCTGCTGGCGGCCTCCGTATTGCTGGCTGGTGCCTGGTTGGGCTGTTGCCGTTGCGGCTGCGGCTGCGGCTGCTGTTGGGCTGGTTGATCGTTGGGATCGTTGGCCTGACCACTGGGCGATGGCGGTTGCGCCGCATCGGCACTGCGGCGGTGGGCCAGTGCCAGTTCAGCCACGGCCTGCACATCCGCCAGACTCACCTGGTCATGGCCCGCCAGCGCTGCCTGGGCGCGGGCTGCGCGCAGCATCACCAGGTCGGCGCGCACGCCTTCGGCACCGGATTGCTGGCACCGCTGCGCAACGGCATCAAACACCGCATCGGGCCAGACGACCTGGGGCAACTGTGTGCGTGCGGCCGCAATCTGCTCACGCAGTTGGGCTTGTGCCTGCGCATGCTGGGCGCAGAACTGGGCCGGGTCGGCATCAAAGGCCATGCGGGCACGCACGATGCGTTTGCGCGTGTCCACATCGGGCACATTGGGCAGGCGCACAAACAGGCCAAAGCGGTCCAGCAGCTGCGGGCGCAGTTGGCCTTCTTCGGGGTTCATCGTGCCGATCAGTGCAATGCGTGCGGCATGCTGGTGCGATACGCCATCGCGCTCGATACGGTTGGTGCCGCTGGCGCTGACATCGAGCAGCAAGTCCACCAGGCCATCGGGCAGCAGGTTGACCTCGTCCACATACAGAATACCCTGGTGCGCCTGGGCCAGCAGGCCGGGGCGGAACTGCACGGCAGACGATTGCAAGGCGGCTTCCAGATCCAGCGCGCCTTGCAGTTGTTCTTCCGTGGTGCCCAGCGGCAGGTTGACAAAATGGCCGCTGGGCAGCAGCTCGGCCAGCGCGCGGGCGCTGGTGGATTTGGCGGTGCCGCGCGGGCCTTCGACCAGTACGCCGCCCAGTTGCGGATCGACCGCCAGCAGCAGCAAGGCCTGCTGCAGCGCGGCCTGGCCCTCAATGGCGCTGAACGGAAAATGCAGATCGGTGGGGGCGCTCATCGCATCTCCAGCAGGTGTTCGGTGTCGAGCAAATGGGTCTCCAGCAATTGGGGGTAGTCGCCGGGCTCTTGCCACAGGCCGCGCTGTATCGCTTCAAGCAGGCGCTCGCACATGCCGTGGAAGGCCTGCGGATTGTGCTGCTGCATAAAGGCGCGCGTGGTGTCATTGGCGACAAAGGCATCGGTGACGCGGGCGTATTGGTCATCGCGCACCACGCGTGCGGTGGCATCAAAGGCAAAGAGATAGTCCACGGTTGCGGCAATCTCGAACGCGCCCTTGTAGCCATGGCGCTGCACGCCCTCGATCCACTTGGGGTTGGTGGCACGCGCGCGCACCACGCGGCTGATCTCTTCTTGCAGGCTGCGCATGCGTGGCGACTCGGGATTGCTGTGGTCGCCAAAGTACATGGCCGGCTGCTGGCCGCTGTAGTGGCGCACGGCAGCGGCCATGCCGCCCTGGAACTGGTAGTAGTCGCCGGAGTCGAGCACATCGTGCTCGCGGTTGTCCTGGTTGTGCAGCACCAGCTGCATCTCGGATAGGCGGCGCACAAAGGTCTCGGGCACCTGGCTGCCTTCGTCGTGCTGGCCGTAGGCATAGGCGCCCCAGTTGCGGTAGGCGGTGGCCAGGTCTTCATCGCTTTGCCACTGGCCGCTGTCGATCAGGCCCTGCAGGCCGGCGCCATAGCTGCCGGGCTTGGCGCCAAACACGCGCAGGCCGGCCTGGTGGCGCGCCTCTTTGGCATCCAGCCCCTGCTGCTGCAGCTGTGCGGCCTCGGCCAGCACGCGGGCGCGGATCGGGTTCTGCGTGGCGTCTTCATCCTCCAGCGCCGCCACTTTTTGCACGGCGGCGTCAAACAGGCGAATCACATTGCTGAACGCATCCCGGAAAAAGCCCGAGACGCGCAGGGTCACATCCACCCGGGGGCGGCCCAGCACATGCAGCGGCAGCACTTCAAAATCGCTGACCCGCCAGCTGCCATCGGCCCAGGTGGGGCGTACGCCCATCAGCGCAAAGGCCTGCGAGATATCGTCGCCGCCGGTGCGCATCGTTGCCGTGCCCCACACCGACAGGCCGATGGTGACGGGGTATTCGCCATGCTCCTGGGTATAGCGCTCGACCAGCAGTTGCGCAGATTTGAATCCCATGCCCCAGCTGGTTTGCGTGGGGATGGCCCGGGTATCGACCGAGAAGAAATTGCGGCCGGTGGGCAGCACATCGGGCCTGCCGCGTGTGGGCGCGCCGCTGGGGCCGGCGGGCACAAAGCGCCCCGCCAGGCCGCGCAGCAGTTGCTGCAGCTCTTGCGGGCCACAGGCGGCCAGGCGCGGGCGCAGATCCTGCTGCACCCGGCGCAGCACGGCCTGGGTGTGGCCGTCGGCCAGCTCGGCCAGTGCGGGCGGCAAGGCGGCGCCTGGGGCCAGGATCTGCAAGGCCAGCAGCTCCAGGCGCTCGCGCGTGTCGCCATGGTGGCGCCAGGGTTGGTCGTGCAGGTCTTGAAGGTCTTGAAGCAGGGCGGGGCGCGGGCCGGTCCAGGCTGCGGCCCAGTCGGCATCGAGCGGGTCAAAGTCCAGGCCCAGGTCGCGGGCCAGTGCGCGCACCAGGCTTTGGTTCGCGCCCTTGCCACCGCCCACCGGGTGGCGTGCCAACGCGAGCAGGGTGTCGGTCTCCAGCCGGCCGGCGGGCGAGACGCCGAAGATATGCAGGCCGTCGCGGATCTGGCTTTCTTTCAGCTCGCAGAGGTAGGCATCGGTGCGGTTGAGCAGCTGCTGCTCCTCCTCGTCGCTGCCGGGGGCCTGCAGGCCCAGATCCTGGTGCAGGTCGTGCTGCACGATGTGGGCGAGGATCTGCTGGCGCAGGATTTGCGCACGCTTGTGGTCCAGCGTCGCAGCCTCGTAGTACTCGTCCACCATGCGCTCCAGATCGCGCGTGGGCCCATAGCTCTCGGCACGGGTGAGCGGGGGCATCAGGTGGTCAATGATCACGGCCTGCGCACGGCGCTTGGCCTGCGTGCCTTCGCCGGGGTCGTTGACGATAAAGGGGTAGAGGTGGGGCAGGGGGCCCAGCACCAGATCGGGCCAGCAGTTGGCTGACAGCGCCACGCTCTTGCCGGGCAGCCATTCGAGGTTGCCGTGCTTGCCGACATGCACCATTGCATCGGCCTGCCACTGGCTGCGCAGCCAGTGGTAGAAGGCCAGGTAGTAATGCGGTGGCACCAAATCCGGGTCGTGGTAGGCGGCCAGCGCATCGAGCTGGTAGCCGCGTGCTGGCTGCACGCCGACAAAGACCTGGCCCAGGCGCAGACCGGACACCATGAAGCGGTCTTCGCGCAGCATCGGGTCTTGCGCGGGCGCGCCCCAGCGCTCGGTGATGGCTTGCTGGTTGGCCGCTGGCAGGGTGCTGAAGTACTGCAGGTAGTCGTCCAGGCTCAGGCTTTGCCAGGCGGCGCGCGTGGCCCAGGAGTCGGGCGCATTGGTGATGCCTTGCTGCAGCAGCTCCATCAGCGCCTGGCTGTCGGCGGGCATGGCATCGACGGCATAGCCATCGGCCGCCAGCGCGCGCAGGATTTCGATCACGGAGGCGGGGGTATCCAGCCCCACGCCATTGCCGATACGGCCTTCGCTGCTGGGGTAGTTGGCCAGCACCAGGGCCAGGCGCTTGTCGGCATTGGGTTTGCGGCGCAGCTGGCACCAGCGCTGGGCCAGTTCCACCACAAAGCCCATGCGCTCGGGATGGGCCTGGTACTGCACGACGTCCGATTGCGTCAGATCGCTGCGGTGCGACAGGCCCTTGAAGCTGATGGCCCGCGTGATGATGCGGCCGTCGACCTCGGGCATTGCCACATGCATCGCAATATCGCGCGGCTGCAGGCCATGGGTGCTGTCCAGCCAGGTCTGCTCGTTGCTGCCCGACAGGATCAGCTGCAGCACGGGGATATCGCCGGCCAGTGCATGGTCGCCGGGGGTATCGAGCGAAGCCTGCGAGAAGGCGGTGGTGTTGAGGATCAGCGCGACCTCTTCGCTGGTGCACAGCGCCTGCAAGGCCGCCAGGCAGCCGGCATCCTTGAGCGATTGCAAGGCCAGCGGCAGCGGGTTCATGCCCTGGGCGAGCAAGGCCTGGCACAGGTCGGCAAACACCTGGGTGTTGCCCGACTGCAGGTGTGCCTTGTAGAACAGCACCATGACCACCGGCGCGCCGGGCTGCCACTGCAGCGGGCCCGGCTGCTGCCAGGTGGCGACCGTGGCCTCATCACTGCTGGGGTGGTACACAGCCACCGCTGGCAAGGGGCGCGGCGGCAGTGCCGCATGCGGGCCACCCAGCAGGCCGTGCCAGACAAAGCGGAACAGCTCGCGCGCATTGGCCAGGCCGCCTTCGCGCAGGTAGCGCCACAAGGTGCGGCAGTCTTGCTGGGGCACCGTGCTTTTTTGCAGCAGGTTTACATCCTCGCTGCTGTCGCCCGAGAACATGGCCAGCGCAATCTTGTGGGCGCGGCACAGCGACATGACCCGCTCGGTGCCATAGGGCCAGTAACTCTCGCCGCCGAGGTGGTCGATGATGATGAGCTTGGCATGCTGCAGCACCTCATCGGCATACAGATCGACCGATGCGGGCTGGCGCAGGTACATCAGATTGGCCAGCCGCACGCTGGGCAGTTGCTCGCCATCCATGCCGGCCCGCAACTGCGCATAGGCTTGCGCGAGCAGGGCCAGGGTGGTGTCTGCGGCGCTCAGGACCACGATGTCGGCCGGGCTTTGCCCCAGGCTGGAGACAAAGGCCTCGTCGTCGACAAAACCACCGGGCTGGACCGCGAGCAAATGCATCAGCGCGCTCCGACCGGGCTGGCGGCGAGCTGGGCGCGGATGGCGGCCTCGTCCAGGTCATGGCCGATGAAGACCAGGTGGCTGCCACGCTTTTCATCGGCGCGCCAGGGGCGGTCAAAGTAGCTGTCAAAGCGCTTGCCCACGCCATGCACCACCAGGCGCATCGGCTTGCTGGGCAGGGCCACAAAGCCTTTGATACGGTAGACGGTCTGCTCGGCAACCACCTCGGCCAGCTGGGCCAGCAGTGCTTCGCGGTCCACTTCGCCCAGCTGCACAACCACAGAGTCGAAATCGTCATGGTCGTGCTCGTCATGCACATGGCCGGCTTCGTGCTCATGGTGGCCCTTGCGCGACTCGATGCTTTCCTCGGACGCGCTGGACAGGCCCAGCACCACATCCAGGTCGATGCGGCCATGGTCGGCAGCGACGATCTTGACAGCGGGCGGAATGTCTTCGCGCACCAGCGCCTCGACGGCGGCGCGGTCGGCGGCGCTGGCCTGGTCGAGCTTGCTCAGCACCACCAGGTCGGCGGAGATGAGCTGGTCTTCGAACAGCTCGTGCAGCGGCGATTCGTGGTCGAGGTTCGGGTCCTGCTTGCGCTGCAGATCGACCGCAGCGGGGTTGGCGGCGAACTGGCCGGCTGCGGCGGCGGGCACATCGACGACGGTGATCACTGCATCGACCGTGCATGCATTCTTGATCTCTGGCCAGTTGAAGGCCTGCACCAGGGGCTTGGGCAGCGCCAGGCCGCTGGTCTCGATGAGGATGTGGTCGATATCGCCACGGCGCTCGATGAGCTTGCGCATCACCGGGTAGAACTCTTCCTGCACGGTGCAGCACATGCAGCCATTGGCCAGTTCATAGAGCTGGCCGGCCTGCTCGGCGCCGTCGTCATCGCAGCCAATGCCGCAGCCGCGCAGAATCTCGCCATCGATGCCCAGCTCGCCGAACTCATTGACGATCACCGCGATGCGGCGGCCATTGGCGTTGGACAGGATGTGGCGCAGCAAGGTGGTTTTGCCGCTGCCCAGAAAGCCGGTGACGATGGTGGCTGGGATCTTCTGGCTGGTGCGCATGGGGAGGTCTCCAAGGAAAGGGGGGCGGGCTGCCGGGCAAGCCTGGGGCGGGGCCGGTGGGCGTGGTGCGTGCGGCAGTCTGGAACAAAAAGGGAGGCGCGGATGGCCTAGCGGCCGCAGCGCGGGGCCAACGGCAAGGCCAGGCTGGTGCGCCAAAGCGCAGGGGGAAGGGGCAGCGCCAAGCGGCGGCTGGGGGCAGGTGTCTGCATCGGAACTCCAGGAAAAACGCGTCCTAGGCAAACCAGCGGGCGGATGCCGGTGGGAGCTGGTTCAGGGGGTGGCTTGGCACAAAGGTCTGACTTGGCAGCGCAGACCTGGGGCGAGCCCAGGGCCTGCGGCAGCGATACAGTGGCGCGACCGTGCCGGATTGTCACCGGCTTCTTTGCAACAAGTGCGGGCCATTCTACTGCGTATGGGGCGTGGATAGCGGCCGCCAGCATGGTGGCGGGCATGGCTTCTCGCTGATCCGGGACACGCGCTGGCACGAAGCGCCAGCCTGCCCCCGCCTATTGCTATAAAGGAGGCTTGTTCTGTTGCAGGGCCTTCTGTCCTTTGCCAGGCCGTTGATTTTCCCCCTTTGAACTGCACGCCCATGTCCACACGTCTGCACGCCGTCCAATCCGATATCACCCCGCTCCATGTGGGAGCGGTGGTGAACGCCGCCAACTCATCGCTGCTGGGCGGCGGCGGGGTGGATGGCGCCATCCACCGGGCAGCAGGCCCGGAGCTGGTGCACGAATGCCGGCTGCTGGGTGGCTGCAAAACGGGAGACGCCAAGCTGACCCAGGCCTACCGGCTGCATGCGGACTACATCATCCACACGGTGGGGCCCGTGTGGCGCGGCGGGGACCATGGCGAGCCAGAGCTGCTGGCCGCTTGCTACCGCCGTTGTATGGCACTGGCCGAAGAAAAGTCGGTGACTTCCATCGCTTTTCCAAGCATCAGCACGGGCATTTATGGCTATCCGTTGGCGTTGGCTGCCCAAGTGGCTGTGCGCACGGTTCGGGAAAGCCTGCCGCCACAGACCTCCATTGCAGAGGTGGTCTTCTGCTGCTTCTCGCCAGCGGATCTGCTGCAGTATGAAGCGGTGTTGAATGCGCCCTCCGCCTGAGGCACGGGCCAACCTGCTCTATTGGCTGGAACCCCATGACCCAAAACCGCTACCGCCTGCTCGTCATCGCCACCGTCCTCCTGTTGGTGCTGTCGATCCGCATGGATTTCCGCACCGAGCTGCTGTCCTCACAACACCCGCTGCGGGACCCGATGGCGCTGGAGGGGGAGATGGTGGTGCTGCTGTGCCTGATCATCGTGGGCTGGACGGCCGGCTTTTATGGCTGCATGCGCTTTCGCCCCTGGGCGCCTGCGCTCAACCTGGTCACGACCGCCTGCGGCTTGCTGTTCATCGTCGGCAACAACTGGCTGTCGGTGGAGTCGTCCTGGGCCCAGGTGCTGGACTTTCTGGCCAATGCCTTGGGTGGGTTGACCTTGATGCTGCCTTACTTCAACGACAAAGTCAGAAAGATGTTCTGGCCGGAGCCGGATTGAGGTCCGGCTCACAGCCAGTGCAGTAGCGCTATGGGGTGGTGCCAAACCAGCGCTGGATAGCTGCTGAGGCTGGTTCCGACTGCGCCACACCGTCAGCCACCCAGACCACAATACCGTCCGGGCGGACCAGCAGCGATGTCAAGCCCAGTTCATCAGCTGCAGGGCTGGCGATATAGCGGAGCCGGCCCTGCCATCCCATCGCCAGGCCACGCAAAGGTGCAGCGGTATCAAAGTCCAGCAGCAGCCCTTGACCAGTCTGCAGATGGCTCGCAAGGGTCGAGCCATCGGCCAGCGCAAAGTCTGGCGCGCTGCGGCCGACCAAGGGGTGGGGGTCGCCCAGGTCATAGCGCAGGGTGGCGCCCCAGACGCGGTCGGCGAAATAGGTGGCGCCATCGCGGGTGGCGATCAGGTCGCGCACGATATCGGCAAGGGCGCGTGTGGCGGGGCTGGGGCGCATCAGCGCGACCTGGGCGCGGGACCAGTCCAGCACCTGGGCGCCAACGGGGTGGCGCTCGGCGGTATAGCTGTCCAGCAAGCCTGCTGGCGCACCGCCACGGACGGTGGCGGCGAGCTTCCAGCCCAGGTTCATCGCATCGCCAATACCGAGGTTGAGGCCCTGGCCGCCCAACGGCGAGTGGATATGGGCGGCATCTCCCGCCAGCAGCACGCGGCCCTGGCGGTAGCGGGTGGCCTGGCGGGCGCGGTCGGTCCAGGTGGATGCGAGTTGCAGCGATGGGACCCGGACATCCGTGCCGCTGACCCGGCGCAGCACCGTTTGCACATGCTCGGCAGTGATGGGGGTGCTGCCGTGGAACGCGCCGCCATCAAAATCGACCATCGCGATGGTGCCGGGCGGCTGGAAGGTGTACATGCCCGTGGCCGTGTAATGGCGGCCGGGCCTGAGGCCGGTGCTGTTCTCCAGCGTGGCTTCTACCGAGTAACCGGTGAACTCGGGCCCGGTGCCGGCAAAGTCAAAACCGGCGGCTTTGCGGACCAGGCTGCGGCCACCATCGCAGCCGACCAGCCAGTGGCCTTGCAGCTGCGCACCACCGGCTTGCACCTGCACGCCGTCGGGCCACTGCGCCATATCGGTCACGCGCACCCCTCGGCGCACTTCCACGCCCAGCTCTGCCGCACGCTGCGCCAGCACCGATTCGAGGCGCTCCATCGTTGTGGGCATGCTTTCGCTGGCGCGGCTGGGCAGGCGGTAGGGCCAGGCGGCGGTGTCGATCTGGTCCTGGAAGAACTGCATGCCCGCAAAGTGCCCGCCGGGCCGGCGCGCATGCTGCATCCAGTGGGGGCGCGATGCAGCAAGGGCGCTGTCGCTGTGCACGGGCGCGGTAACGGCATCCAGCAAGCCCCGGCGCTGCAGCGCCTCCAGCGAAGGGATATTGAGGCCGCGAATGCCAAAGGGCGCTTGCTTGAGGGCGGCGTGCGCATCGGGAGCCTGCTCCAGCACCAGCACGGAGCAATGGGCGAGCCGCAGCTCGCAGCTGAGCAGCAGACCCACGCGGCCTGCGCCAACAATGATGACGTCGTAATGGGAGATCGTAGGCATGGACATGTCCTCGCTCGGTTGACCGTTCGGCCGGAGTGATTCCTTGTCTTGAGAACCCCTGGAACGAACCGATGGCCGCATCAAGATGCGGTGCAAGTTCGTCGCGGGGACCCATGCGCGGGCAGAGTCAGCGCTTCCGTGCGGAAGGACTTGGGCTTACCAAACCAAGTCTGCCTTTTTCGACGGGCAGATTATAGCGTTGGCAGTGCAGAGGCGATTTACCGAGGGCGCTGGCCCAGCTGATGGATCCGTTGAACGGCAAGCTTTCCCGCCCGAGCAACCTGTGGATGTGCATGCGCTGCGGCCTGTTGGGCCAGTGGTAGCAGTGCTGGGCTAGGGCGTTTTTCGATGGCCATCGCCACGGCCTCGCCGAGGTAGAAGTCCTCATCGTCCAGCAGCCTGCGCAGCAATGCTGTGTCTTGCAGATTGAGAGAGGGGATTAGCGCAACCAACACTTCATTCAACGTTTGGTCATCCAGCAGCTGGTGCATGAATGCAGCCAATGCTGCCTGGTCCTGGGCCAGCGGGGATAGCAGGGGATGCAGGTCCGGAACTTCCTGGTCGCTTGGCTGTGCTTCCTGCACCGCCACCAGAAAGCTCGCCGCAGAATCGAAGACGGCACGCGTATCGCCATCGTGGCTGAGGAAGACCACACAGCCTGCCAGTGGTGAGCGGGTGGCCAGAAGGTGGTGGTCACTGGTGTTTGCATCGTCCAGCACGTAGCAGCCCAGCTGTTGGACCAGCGGGTGGAAGCCGAGTTGCGCGGTTTGTTCCAGCACTTCACTGGGTGCAAGCAGCTGGGGGTGGCGTGCAAGCAGCGGTGCAGAGGCGTTGAAGTAGTGCTGGAGCACGGCGTTGTTGTCTTCCGCTGCGGGCATGTCTGGCTCGTCTGCGGTCCACTCCATCTCCGTATGCGTCGGTGTCTCGCCTGTCTGCCTGAAGCCCAGGCGCTGGTACAGGCTGAGCGCCGCAGCATTGCTGCGGAAGGCGCCCAAACGAAGCGGCAGGCGCCGGGCTGCGGCCTGCAATTGCAGGTCTTTCAACAACTGGCTGCCGATGCCTTGGCCCTGGTGGTCCGCAGACAAGGCGATGTTCTGCACATAGAGGTGGCTTTCCTGCTCCAGGACCTGCAGGTAACCGATGGTCTGGCCATCGACCTCGACCACCGAGGTGACGGCAGCCGCGCACTCGGCCGAAAAGTTCTGGCGCTGCCAGGCTTCATCCCAGCCCCAGAGCTGCTCGATGCGCGCGCGGAGCACCGACCGGTGGATGGCAAAGAGCGTGGGAAGATCGCTGTGATCGGCGGGGCGCAGGTTCATGGGATTGGGTTGGATAGGCCGTTAAACCACGGCAGCGCTGAACGCATCCGGCCGCCGTGCCAGCAGCTGCGACAGGCGCTGCAGCCCGGCCTGGAGGCGGCTCCTGTCTTTGATGCTGCCCAGCGAGATGCGTATGGCATGGACCGTGTGGGTGCCGGTTGGATCGGTGGCGAAGGCCTCTGCCGGGGTGATGGCGATGCCCTCGCTGTGCGCCGCTTGCGCGAGCTGGGAAGGGCTCCAATACCTGGGCAGTTCCAGCCAGACGTGCAAGCCATCGCCCGCGCCGCTGTAGCGGCCGGCGAGAAGATCGCGCGCCATGCGGTGGCGCAGGCGGGCTTCCTTGCGCACCCCCTCCATCAGCCCGTAGGCCGAGCCGCCCAGAATCCACTGTGTGGCCAGCGCGGCCGACAGCGGCGAGACCATCAGCGCAAAGGAGCGCAAGGCGGCCTGAAAGCGCTCGCGCAGCACAGGATCGCGCACCAGCACAAAGGCCACGCGCAGCCCAGGGGTCAGGCATTTGGACAAGGTGGAGATATAGAGCACCTGCTCTGGTGCCAGGCGTGCCAGCGGCGGCGGTGGCGCCTCGGCCAGCAGCCAGTAGGGATCGTCTTCAACGATGCGCACCTTGCAGCGCTGCGCGATGGCAAGCAGCGCCTGGCGGCGGGCCAGCGGCATCGTGATGGCGGTGGGGTTCTGCAACGTGGGATTGAGGTAGAGCAGTGCCGGCTGGTGCTGGCGGCAGGCCTGTTCCAGGCTATCGGGCCGCATGCCATGCTGGTCAGCGGGCACGGCGACGAGCTGCCGGCCCAACTGCGTGGCAGCCGAGCGCAGACCCGGGTAACCCACGGGCTCGGCCAGGATCACATCGCCGGGCTCGGTCAGCGCCAGGATGGACGCAGCAATCGCCGCTTGCGCGCCGGGGCAGACGACCAGTTGCTCGGCATCGACCGGCCCAAACATCGGCTGGAGCCACTGGGCGCCGGCCTGGCGGTCCACATCGCTGCCGCCGCCCAGGTGGTAGGTCATCAGCAGGGCTGCATCCGCGCCCATCAGCACCTGCGACAGGCCTTGCTTGAGGAGGTCGTCGAAATCCAGGCCCGCTGGCGGCGGCGGGGTGTTCATGCCCAGGTCGAGCACCGCCGTCAGTTCGACCTTGGGAGCCGCCACATAGGTACCCCGGGCGCCACGCCCTTCAAGCAGATGGCGGCGCCTGGCCTCGTCGTAAGCACGGGTGATGGTGGTCAGGTCCACATCCAGCAAGGCTGCCAGGTGGCGCTGCGGCGGCAGCCGGTCCCCGGGTTTCAGCAGTCCATCGGCCACGGCGCTCTGCAAGGCATCGGCAATCTGCAAAAAGCGCGGCCCGCCACGCGCAGCCAATCGCGGCAGCCAGCGGAGGGTCTCATCTTCTTGCATGGTTTTGCTCTGGGAATGTATGGATGTACGGACGGCTGGAATCCTCTGCAAAACGCACCGCCCCGGTCTGAATGCGGTTTCGGCGATCCGCCTCCATCCCGTTGGGCGAGGGTACTGCAAACGGTCCCTGGGACAATTTGTCCGCATGTATGGAAATTGCTTTTGCGTAATATGCACCAGAACGTGCAGCGGCCCATGCTGGTATGGCAATCGCTGGCGTGGTGGCCTCTTGCTTCGCAGAGGCCCGGACAGTGCCAAGTCATTGGCTGGAAATTCGCAAAATGATCGATTGGATCCCCGTAGTCTTCGTGATCTTCAAGCTGGGCATGTTCAGCACCTGCATGTTCTTTGCCATCAAGTGGCATTACGACCAGGGCAAAAAAGGCGGCAACCCGCGCGCGGTGCTGCGCGCTGGTGGCAAGGTGGCGGCCATTTTCATGGCGGCATTGATGTTGCTGGGGCTGCTGACTTTCACGCTGGTACGAACGATGGGCTTGGATTTGACGTTTTCTTGAAGGCCGGCCCCGAGCCTCTCCTTCGATCCCGGGCGCGGGGGCCTGAAAAAATCCTCAGGCAGTGCCCGGCCTCCTGGCTGCGGGCGGTTAAGGTGCAGAGGCACTCAACTGCCTGAGTACCGCATGCAGCGCGTCGATGAACTGCTGGCCTGCTGCCGCGCAAGGCTGCCGGGCGGAGGTGATGGCCCAGATGTCGGAGTACACGTCAGCCGTCAACGGCCTGACGACGATGTCGTCTCGGGGAATGGGTGGGATGCACGAAGCGTCCACGATGGCGGCCCCCAAGCCGGTCTGAACGCAGCTGAGTGCAATGGCGGGCGACCGTACCTGAATACTCGCCGAGCTGACATCCATAGTTAGCGCTGAGGCACAAAGCCGTCCCAGCGGGGTGTCTGGGGGGTATCCGATCCATGCCGTCTCGCACAGCTCCACGGGATCAACCAGCGCCCTGTCCGCAAGCGGATGCTGTGGCGGAAGTACGCATACCAGGTGCTGGCGCCCGATCAAGCGGGATTTCAAGCCTGGATGGTTAGACTCCACGAGGGAAACGCCGACATCGGCCTGCCCAGACAGCAAATACTCCGGCAATTCGTCATAGGTCGCGGTGCGAAAGTCGACGCGCAACTGTGGGCTGTAGCGCATCAGCTGCTGCAGTGCCTGCGGAATCAAGGTGTTGGCAAACGTGGCGCTGCACGCCAGGTGCAAGGTGTCCACACCCGCCTGACCGATGCGCTGGGCCAGGGTATTGAGGCGGTCCAGACCTCGGTACAGATCGCGTGCCTCCTCGTGCAGGCGCTGGGCTTCGGGCGTGGGTTGCAGCCGCCTTCCTTGCCGCTCAAACAGCAAGTACCCCAGGCGGGCTTCGCAGTGTGCGAGCGCGCGACTCAGGGCCGGCTGCGAAACATGCAAGGCCAAGGCTGCACCGCTGATGGTGCCCGTGGTCATGATGGCGTGGAACACCTCCAGCTGCCGCATGTTGAGTGCGCGGGCGCGGATGGCGGGCGTGCTGGCTTCCGGCGAATGGCTTGGCATGTGGTGTAAACCCCTGGTCGATATAACTTTGTTTGTGAATGCACCGACATTTTTCAATTTGGGCGCGTTCGGCTTGTCCTTTACGCTGCAAGCAATATTCAGACCCATGAAAGAACCAAGCCATGAACCGCCGCCTTCTGAACCGTTTTGCCCTCCTGTTGCCCCTTGTTTTATGGGCTGTGCAGTCTGGCCCTAGCGCTGCCCAGGGTAACGCTGGCCAAGCCATCACCTTTGTCGTGCCCTCCGCTGCCGGCGGCTCTCCGGACGTGCTGAGCCGCATCATCACCAACCAATGGTCGCAGAACGCCCACCGTCCCGTGATTGTCGAAAACAAGCCTGGAGCAGCAGGCAATATCGGCATGGTGCAGGTGATCAAGGGGAATGAGCTTACCGTTGGCTACGGAAATATCAACACCCTCGCGGTGAATCGCGCGCTGTTCTCCACCTTGCCTTATGACGTGGACAAGGACGTGGTCCCGGTGTCGCACCTCTTCAACCTCTACAACGTACTGATCGTTCCAGCGGCATCCAGCGCCCAATCCGTCAAGGATTTGCTGACAGAAGCGCGCAAGAACCCTGGCAAGCTTTCTTACGGCGCATCGGGCGTCGGCACCACTGGCCACATGAGCGGTGAGCTGCTCAACCACCTGGAAAAGCTGAACACGGTTTTTGTTCCCTACCAAGGTGGGCCGGCTGCCTTGCAGGATCTGATGGGCGGGCGCTTGGACTATATGTTCATCAATAGCTCTGAAGCAGTGCCGCTCATCAAGTCGGGCAAGGTCCGTGCGTTGGCGGTCACCCAACTGGGCAAGCGTATCGAGCAACTGCCCGATGTTCCGACGATGGACGAGGCGGGCGTCAAGGGCTACGAGATTGTTTCCTGGGGCGGCGTGGTGGGCAATCGCAAGATGACAACCGAGCAAGCCAAGGCGCTGGCGGCCGACCTGGACAAGGTGTTGAAAACATCCAACGTGCGGGAAAGCCTGAATAGCCTGGGAGCCCAGCCGGTAGGGGGCACGCCCGAAGATTTCAAGCAACTGATTGCCCGCGAGACGAAGAAATGGACGGACATCATCCAGTCCAGCAAGATCGAGAAGCTGAACTGACCAGCCCCTGAAAGAGAAGGCAAACGTGCTGATATTCAAGAATGCGATGGTGATCGACGGGACTGGCCAACGGGCGTTCAGCGGAGACCTTGCGGTCGATGGGGAGCGGATTGCCCAGGTGGGAGCGGTAAAGGCCCAAGCCGGTGATACCGTTATCGACCTGCAGGGGCTGGCCATTGCTCCAGGCTTTATCGATTCTCACACCCATGACGATGGCTACCTGCTGGTACACCGCGATATGGTGCCCAAGGTCTCGCAGGGCATTACGACCGTGGTCACCGGCAACTGTGGCATCAGCCTCGCGCCGCTGGTGCAGCAAAGCCTGCCGCAGCCCCTGGACTTGCTGGGACCTCCCGAGCTGTTTCGCTTTGGGCGTTTTGGGGAGTGGCTGCAAGCTTTGCAAGCGCAGCCGGCTGCAGTGAACGTGGTTCCCTTGGTGGGCCATACGACCTTGCGCGTCAAGGTGATGGGCGACCACCAGCGTGAAGCCACCGATGACGAATGTGCGCAGATGCGTGACCTGCTGACGGAAGCGCTGGATGAGGGCGCTTTCGGCATCTCGACCGGTACCTTCTACCCGCCAGCACGCCACGCCTCAACACGAGAACTGTTGGAGGTCTGCCAGCCGCTGCGAGGTCGGCAGGCCGTGTATGCCACCCATCTGCGGGATGAGGCGGATGACATCGTCCCCGCGATGCAAGAAGCATTGGCGGTGGGACGCGAGGCGGACTGCCGGGTGGTTTTCTCCCACCACAAACTGGCCGGGGAGCGCAACCACGGCCGGTCGGAGGAGACGCTGGCGCTGATCCGGGAGGCCAGCAGCAAACAGCCCGTTTGTGTGGACTGCCATCCTTATCCCGCCACGTCCACCATGCTGCGGCTCGACCGGGTTCGCCTGGCAAGCCGCACGATGATCACCTGGTCCAGCGCTTGTCCTGAAGCGAAAGGGCGGGACTTTGCCGACCTGCAGAAGGAATGGGACTTGGACGATGAAGCGCTGCTGACGCGGCTGTCACCGGCCGGGGCCATCTATTTCTTGATGGACCAGGACGATGTGGACCGCATCTTTGCGTTCCCACTCACGATGGTCGGATCCGATGGCCTGCCTTTTGATCCGCATCCCCATCCACGCCAGTGGGGCACCTTTACCCGTGTGCTGCGGCGCATGGTGCGCGAATGTGGATTGCTGTCGCTGGAGGAAGGCATCCATCGCATGACGGGTCTGGCAGCAGAGCAATACGGGCTGGCGCAACGCGGGCGGTTGGCCCCCGGCTGGTTTGCCGACCTGGTGGTGTTCGATCCTCAGCGTGTGACGGATAAGGCCACCTTTGAAGCGCCAGTGCAGGCCAGCCAGGGCATCGAACAAGTCTGGGTCAATGGCCGCCAGGTGTGGGATGGTCACCAACCCACAGGTGCGCGCCCAGGGCAAGTACTCCGCCGAACAGAGCCTCAAGAGAAAACGCAAAAGGAGTGCGTGCAATGACAACGAGAAAACTAGGTTTGGCTGTGGCTCAGATGGGGCCAGTGCATTTGTCGGATGGCCGAGGCGCCGTGGTCCGGCGCTTGGTGGCCATGCTGCGCGAGGCCAAGGCCCGTGGCGCTGAGATGGTGGTGTTTCCTGAATTGGCACTGACGACATTCTTCCCGCGTTACTGGATGGAAGAAGCGGAAGCACAAGCGAGATTCTTCGAAGCGCAGATGCCCAACGCGGAGGTACAGCCGCTGTTTGATGCCGCCCGTGAGTGGGGCGTGGGCTTCTATCTGGGCTATGCGGAATTGGCAGAAGACGGGCGACCCTACAACACAGCGGTACTGGTCAACCGGAAGGGAGAAATCACCGGCAAGTACCGCAAGATCCATTTGCCAGGCCATGCGGAGCACAAGCCGGAGGCGCCATTCCAGCATCTGGAGAAAAAGTACTTCGATGTGGGCAACCTGGGATTCAGGGTGTTCGAGTCCGAATCCGTGAAGTACGGCATGTGCCTGTGCAACGACCGCCGCTGGCCGGAGACCTACCGCGTGATGGCTTTGCAAAGTGCAGAGGTGGTCATGCTGGGCTACAACACGCCGTCGCTCAATATCCATTGGAATGAGCCGGTGCATTTGCGCACAACCACCCATTTGGTTTCATTGCAGGCCAATGCCTACCAAAATGGGATCTGGGTGGCGGCGGCCGCTAAATGCGGTTCGGAAGATGGCCACCACATGATTGGCAGCTCTGTGGTCGTTGCTCCCACCGGTGAGATCGTGGCGCGCACGTTGACGGAAGAGGATGAGGTGATTTGCGTCAGCGCCGATCTGTCGCTGGGTGAACATTTCCGCCAGCATGTCTTCAATTTTGCCAAGCACCGCAGGCCTGAGCACTACCGCCTGATTGTGGACCGGGTGGGTGCGGGCGACCCGCTGCCCTGACCGGTATCACCTGTTGCTGACACCTGGACTGGTGGCTTGCTCCAAGCCAGGCTGCGCCTTCCCAGCGCTCCACTCCCCTTGCCCATAAGCCCGAGGAATATGCGTCATCAGCGAATGGCTGAAGCCGCCATCGACCACCAGATCGGCGCCATGGATATAGCTGGCCCGGGGGCTGGCCAGGAAGACCACCGCCTGGGCAAGTTCGTCGATCTGGCCGATGCGGCGCAGCGGCACCACCTGCTCGCGGCGGGCGCGGTCGTCGGGGTTGCGGTAGAAGCGCTCGCTCAGCGGGGTCACAAACAGGCCTGGGCTGACGGTGTTGCAGCGGATGCCTTCCGGGCCCCATTCCAGGCACATTTGCGCAGTCAGCATGCGGATACCTGCTTTGCTCATGCTGTAGCCGCCGCTCAGCGGCTGGGCGTTCTGGGCGGAGATCGAGGCGATGTTGATGATCGCGCGCGGCAGGCTGGCGTCGGAGTGGCGGTGGAAGGCCTGGCCCATGCGCAGGTAGCCGCCCAGGTTGATCTGCAGCTGGCGCTCCCAGACAGCGGGGTCCAGCTCGGCCAGCGGCGCGGCGCTGGTGATGGCGGCGTTGTTGACCAGCACGCTGGGGCCGGCGCCCCAGTGCTGCTGCAGCGTTTGAAAGGCGGCCTCTACCGCAGCGGGCGAGGAGACATCGGCGCGGATAGGCAGCAGGCGCTGGGCATCGGGATGGGTGGCGGCGAGCTGCGCCAGCGCATCGCTGTCGTGGTCGAGCACGGCCACACGGCAACCGCAGGCCAGCAGCGCTTGCACGATGCCGGCGCCGAGGCCTTTGGCGCCGCCGGTGACGATGCAGATGCGTTGGTCCAATTGCAACCAGTCCATGTCGTGGGCCTTTCTGGTCTGCATCAGGCCGCCAAGGGCACCAGCTTGTGGGTGCTGGCGTTGAAGTTGACCACCGGGCTCGCGCTGTTGCACGACGACTTGCGGATCTTGCCGACCACCAGCTTGTGCGTGCCCAGGGTGTGGGTGCAGACGATGTCGCATTCCATGCTGGCCAGCGCATCGCTCAGCACGGGCAACTGGTGTTCGCTGCTGTGCCAGCGGCCTTCCTTGAAGCGGGCTTCGCCCTGCGGCTGGCTCAGAAAGCTGGCGATGATCTGGCTGTGCTCCTCACCCAGCACATTGGCCACAAACTTGCCGGTTTGCAGCAAGGTGTCGCCCATCGACGAGGCGCTGTGTGCAAAAAAGCCGACCATCGGCGGCTCGGCCGAGATGGAGGTGAGGCTGGAGACGATCATGCCGGCGACATCCTTGCCCTGGCCGGTGGTCACGGCGCTGATGCCGGCGGGCAGCGCGCGCATTGCGGCCTTGAAGTCGGCGACCGAGACGACCTGGTCTTCCGCAGCCAACGTGATATGCGCACGCACCTGGCCCTGGCCGTTGACCCAGCCGTGCTGCTGCGCATAGGCCAGCATCGCGGCAAAGCCCGTGTCCCATGCGCTGTCTGCAGCTTGGCCGGCCAAAAAGCGCAGCACCTGGGGGAAGAGCCAGACATGGCTGTCGCCGTCGCGCGTGCCGATGCGGGTCAGGGCCTGCGCGAGCTGGGGCTCGGGCTGGGGGTCGATCAGCACATCGAGTGCCCGAAAATTGTGGGCATCCATCAGGCTGATGGAGCCGCAGTTGCTGAGGTGAACGCGCATGGCCCTGTCTCCTCAAGCCAGCGCTACAGCTTGGCCCACTTCTTTTTTCACGGCGGGAATGATCTTGTCGCCCCACAGCTCGATCTGCTTGAGCATGGTCTTCTGGTCGAAGTCGCCCAGCTGGGTCTGCAGTGCAATGTGCTTGGGCTTGAGGATGCTGATCTCTTCGAGCAGCTTGTCGATCACTTCGTTGACCGAGCCGACGGGCAGGTTCTTGCGCAGCTGCTCGAAGGTCGGGTCGGTGTCGGTCGGCACTTCCTTGACCATGTAGCCGTCTTCGGACTGGGCGCGGCGGAATTTGAGGCTCTCCGAGATGCGGCGCTGAAAGCGTGCGCAATCCAGGTAGGCGTTGATTTCCGATGCATTGTCCGAGGCATAGCCGCAGCGCAGAAAGCCGAACTTCACATCGTTGTCCAGGTCCTTGCCTTCGGCCGTCGCGATGTTCTCCAGCTTGGTGCGCAGGCCGGCAATGGCGTCGTTGCCGTTGAGCAGCGCGGTGACAAACAGATTGTGGCCTTCGCGCACGCCCCGGCCCAGGGTGACCGGGTTGCCCGAGGTGACCCACAGCGGGGGCATCGGGTCTTGTACGCAGCGCACCGCGATGGAGCTGGGGGGGATATTCAGGAACTCGCCTTGGTATTCGAATATTTTTTGCGTGAGGGCCTTGGGAATAATGTCGAGAAACTCGTTGAAGATCGCGCCGGAATTGGCGATCTCGACGCCAAAGCGTTCAAATTCAAATTGCTGGTAGCCCGAGCCCACGCCCAGTTCGAGTCGCCCATTGGACACGGTGTCGACAAAGCCGACCTCGGCCAGGAAGCGGGCCGGGTGGTAGAGTGGCAAAATACACACCGCTGTGCCCAGACGAATGGTTTTGGTTTTCGCAGCTGCATGGGCCACGGTCATTAATGGCGATGGCGACAGCGAATAATTATTGAAATGGTGTTCGGCATACCAGGCGGTATTGAAACCCGCTTGTTCTGCCACCACGGTTTGTTCGATGGAGTTGTTGATAACGTCCTGGGAGCGCTGGTGGTAGCCGCGCTGCTGCGCCAGAATGAATACGCCAAATTCCATGATGTCTCCTTGATGATGGGCAATATGGAATCATTCTAGGGGTGGGGTCAGGAGATCTGTATGCGTGAAATTCGAGATTCAGTACTGCGCAAACTGGAGGAATCATGGACCGTCTGAGAGCGATGGAGCTGTTCCTGTCGGTGTCGCAGACCCGCAGTTTTTCTGAGACGGCGCGGCTGTTTGGCATCTCGGCCACCGCCGTGTCGAGAATGATTACCGAGTTTGAAGACGGGCTGCAGGTCAAGCTCCTGCTGCGCTCCACGCGCCAGGTGTCGCTGACCGAATCGGGACAGGAGTATGCGGCCCAGCTGGAAGGCATTCTCTGGACCATCAACCAGGCGCACACCCGCATCACCGCCATCAGCTCGGCCCCGCAGGGGCGCCTGCGCGTGCACGCCCGCACGATGTTCGGCCAGCGCGTGCTGCCCGGCCTGATCGCCCGCTTCCGCCAGGCCCACCCGGAAATTCTGGTGGAGCTGCTGCTGTCCGAGACCAAGGTGGACCTGGTCAAGAACAATATCGATATTGATTTCAGAATATCGCCGCCGGTCGAGGCGGGGGTCAAACGGCGCATGCTGTTTCACAGCCAGCGCTATTTGGTGGCATCGCCTGCCTATGTCGATAAGATACCTGCCATCCAGAAGCCGGCTGATTTATTGCAGGCGCAATGCCTGGCCTATTATTTGCCGGGCCGGGACCATATCTGGCATTTCAAGAATGATGCGGGCATGGAAGATATCCAATTCTCGCCCCGGCATTTGACCAATAATGGCATTGCGTTGCTGGAATTGGCCAAATTGGGTGAGGGGATTGCACTGCTCGATGATTACACCGTCTATCCCGATTTGGCTGCCGGCCATCTTGTGCGGCTTTTGCCGGATTATGTGGTGAGCAATACCACCTTTGAAGAGGGCATGTTTGCCACGATTGTGGATTCAGCGATTATCCCGGCCAAGGTCAAGCTGTTTTTGGATTTTGTTGCCAGCCAGGTGGCGGGGGAGGCGCAGCGCTTTGCGCTGCCCCAGTGACTGGTCGCTTTAATCGCTCAGGATGCGCGCCTGGGGCTTGGCCAGCCCCCGGTAGCCCAGGCCGGTGATGCGCAGGATGGCGCCGTCCAGTGGGCCGCTGGCGCGCAGGCGGCCGCTGTCCGAGATGCTGGTGACATACAGTTCCGCCAGATCCGGCCCGCCAAAGCAGAGCGCGCTGGGGTGGGCCACCGGCAGGCTGATCAGCTCGCTCAGCGCCCCTTGGGCATCGTAGCGGGCGAGTTGGCCGGTACGCACCAGGGCGGTCCACAGGCCGCCATCGCGGTCCCAGCAGCAGCCATCGGGGGCCGATTGCTGGGGCTGGGTGCTGATGAACAGCTGCTGGTCTTGTGCTTGCCCGCTGCTGATATCAAACGAATAAATGCTTTGCGCGGCGCTGTCGGCAATGAAGAGGCGGCCGTTGTGGGGGTGGATCAGCGGTCCATTGGCAGTTTTGAGGGCGGGGCCTATGCGCGCCAGCTGGCCATCCCGCTCCAACACATAGATGCCGCCCTTGGGCGCTTCGCCTGCTTCCAGATGCAGATGCATGCTGCCGACCAGAAAGCGGCCATCGGGCAGCGCGCAGCCATCGTTCAGGCGCAAATGGGGCAGGTGCTCGTCCAGCTCGGCGAGGGTGTGCAACTGGCGGCTGGCAGGGTCGTACAGGCCCAGCGCCTCCTTCATCGCGATGACGATCCTGCCATCGGCATTCAGCGCGAAGGATCCCGTGGGCGCTGGCAGCAGGTGCTGCTCGGTCTGGCCGCTGGCCGGATCAATGCGCAGCAGATGGCCGCGCCGGCAGTCCATGGCCCAGAGCTGGCCGGTGGCGGCATCCCAGTTGGGGCATTCACCCAGGGCCAGGCGTTGCGGGATCAGGGGCTGGATATGCATGGGTGGCTTCAGGTTGGGGCTCCGGGGATGGAGCCGCGCTGCACGTAGGTTGCTGTCCATCATAGGGTTGCCCCAGGGCGCCACTACCCCGGGGAACGCAGAACAGATTCAACCAATCGGGGGGAAATCATTTGCAGGGTTCCTTCCTAGAATCAAACACAGATTCGAAACAGGCGCTCGCCATGAGCGGCCAAGATCCAAGGAGACAACATGCAAGTGATAGCGCCTATTGCGCAGGCTGCGCGCTGCGCCGCCGCCCGCCCCCTGGCTACTGCTGTAGCGGCCCACACCCGGGGAGGCCGCCATGTCTGAGCCCTCCGTTTTGCTGGAAGTCGCCGATGGCGTGGCCCTGGTGACCTTGAACCGCCCACCCGTCAATGCCCTCAACCGGGCGATGCGGCGCGAGCTGGTGGCGATTTTTGATGCCATCTCCGAGCGTGACGATGTGCGCTGCGCGGTGCTGACCGGCGCCGGCTCGGTGTTCTGCGCCGGCGCCGATCTGAAGGACCGCCCCAGCGCTGATGTGCCGGGCGACTTTCTGGAGCACAACCGCATCACCCGCGAAACCGGCAATGCGATCAAGGAATGCGCCAAGCCGGTGATTGCAGCGGTGAATGGCACGGCCCTGGGCGCAGGCATGGGCCTGGCTGCGGCCTGCGACATTCTCTATGCCTCGTCGAACGCGACCTTTGGCATGCCCGAGATCAATGTGGGCCTGGCAGGCGGGGCATCGATGCTCAAGACCTTGCTGGGGCGCTCGACGATGCGCCGCATGTTCTTTACCGGCCAGCGCCTGACGGCCCAGGAGATGCTGCAGCGCAATGTGGTTGAAGAGGTGCTGGCGCCCGAAGCGCTGCTGCCCAAGGCCATGGAGATGGCGCGCGAGATTGCGTCGAAGGCACCGCTGGCGGTGATCTACGCCAAGCGTGCCGCCAACATGGTGGACCTGATGCCCCAGCGCGATGCCTACCGTTTTGAGCAGGAGTTCACGATGGCGCTGGCCAAGACCGACGACGCCAAGGAAGCGCGCATGGCCTTCCTGGAAAAGCGCGCCCCTGTTTTCAAAGGACGCTGAGCATGCTGCAGACCACCCGCCTGCAGCCCGGTGCAGGCCTTGATCCGTTTTTTAGTGCAAGCGCGATTGCTATCATTGGGGCTTCTGACGACCCCACCAAGATTGGTGGGCGGCCGGTCCACCTGCTCCAAAAGCATGGCTTTGCCGGCGCGGTGTTTCCCATCAACCCCAAGGGCGGCAGCATCCAGTCGCTGCCCGCCTACACCAGCGTGCGCGATGTGCCGCAGGTGCCAGAGCTGGCCATCATCGCGGTGCCGGCCGCCATGGCGCCCGCTGCGCTGAGCGAATGCGCTGACAAAGGCGTGCAGGCAGCGATTGTGCTGTCGTCAGGCTTTATCGAGGCCAGTGAAGAGGGCGCCGCACTGCAGCGCCAGCTGAGCCAGATTGCGCGGGAGCGCCAGATCCGCGTGCTGGGCCCCAATTGCCTGGGTGCGGTGGGCATCGAGGAGCGGGTGATTGGCTCGTTCTCGGTGGCGCTGGAAGAGAAGCTGCCCGCCGCAGGCCATGTGGGCATCGTCTCGCAGTCGGGCAACCTGGGCAGCTTCACGATGCAGTCGGTGGTGCGCCGGGGCCTGGGCATCAGCCGCTTCATGGCAACGGGCAACGAGGCGGATGTGGACATTGCCGACGGCATTGCCGCGCTGGCCCGCGACAGCCAGACCCGCATCATCCTGTGCTGCATGGAAACCTGCCGCGATGGCAGCCAGCTGCTGCAGGCATTGGAGGCGGCCCGCGCTGCCGGCAAGGCGGTGGTGGTACTCAAGATTGGTGCGACCGAGCAAGGCCAGGCGGCTGCCGCCTCGCACACCGGCGCGCTGACCGGATCGAACGCGGTGATCGAGGCGGCGCTGACCCGTGCCGGTGCGCTGACGGTGCAATCCATCGAAGACATGGTGGAGCTGACGGCGGCGCTGTCAGTGGTGCCGCAGGCACTGCTGCCGCGCAACCGGGGCGTGACCCTGGTGGCGGCATCGGGCGGCTTTGGCGTGATGATGGCCGATGCGATGGTGCAGGCAGGCCTGGACCTGCCCGAGCTGTCCGACGCGACGCGTGCCCGTATCCAGGAAGCCGTGCCGGTGGCCGGCACCCGCAACCCGGTCGATGCGACGGCGCAGATGTCCAGCCGGCCCGATATTTTGTACAAGCTGCTGACCGCCTTGCTGGAAGACGCATCGCGCAGCACCCTGGTGCTGCTGCTGTCGCTGTCCTTGCACAACCCGCGTTTGAGCGGTGTGTACCAGGAGGCCCTGGCACAGATCCGGCGCGACTACCCCGACCGCCTGATCGTGCTGATTGGCCAGGGCCCTGCCGAGGTGACCGAGCGCATCGCCAACGCGGGCATTGCGATCTTTCCTACCATCGATGCGGCAGCCCGTGGGCTGGCCGGTATGGTGCGCCTGGGCCAGACGCTGGGCCGGCCGCCAGCCGCGCCCGCTGCCGCGCAGAACTGGGAGGCGCTGGATGCGCAGGTCTTCCGCAACGAGTTCCATGCCAAGGCCTTTTTGGCGCGGGCGGGTGTGCCAGTGACGCAGGAGCAGGTGGTGCAGTCCGCCGATGCGGCGGTGGCTGCGGCCGAGCAGATCGGCTTCCCGGTGGTGTTCAAGATTGTCTCGCCCGACATTGCCCACAAGACCGAAGTCGGTGGTGTCGAGCTCAACATCCGCAGCGCTGCGCAGGCCCGCACGGCCCATGCACAGCTGCTGGCGCGGGTGGCAGCGCGCGCGCCGCAGGCGCAGATCGATGGAGTGCTGGTGGCGCCGATGGTGGGTGGCGGTGTGGAGATGATCACCGGCATCTCGCAGGACGCGGCCTTTGGCCCGGTGGTGATGGTGGGCATGGGCGGTATCTATGCCGAGGTGCTGAAGGACGTGGCGGTGCAGGTGGCACCGGTGACGCAGGCCGAGGCGCTGCAGATGATTGCCTCGCTCAAGCTCTACCCGCTGCTGCAAGGGGTGCGCGGCCAGCCCGCTGCCGATGTGCAGGCCATGGCAGCGACGGTGGCGCGCCTGTCGGAGCTGGCGCTGGCCTATGCCGGCGAGATCGCCGAGATCGACCTGAACCCGGTGCTGGTCCAGCCTGCCGGCGAGGGCGTGATTGCGGTCGATGCGCTGATGGTGGCCGCCCCGCCGCAGGCCTGATGCACAGCGCCACGGAGACTTTGATCGGAACTATGCGATGAAACAGGAAGAGAATTTCGCCCGCCCCGATGCCGCATCGGGCCCGGGCGCCTACCGGCAATATGCGCGTGAATGGCTGCACAGCCATTTGCCCACCCATATGCGCGCCGACAGCGTGGACTACCGCACGCCCAGCCTGGACGAGTGCCGCGACTGGGAAGCGCGCATGTACCAGGCGGGCCTGGCCGGCATGACCTGGCCGGCCGCCTATGGCGGCCATGGCCTGAGCCTGCGCGAGCATCTGGCGGTGAACCAGGAAGTGGGCGCGCTGGCCATGCCTGAGAGCGTCAGCTCGATCGGCAAGGAGCTGGCCGGCCCCATCATCATGGCCGTGGGTACCGAGGCGCAAAAACAGGCCTTTCTGCCCGCGATTCTGGAGATGCGCGAGTACTGGTGCCAGGGCTTTTCCGAGCCAGAGGCCGGGTCGGACCTGGCGCGGCTGCGCACCAAGGCCACGCCCGACGGCGATGGCTGGCTGATCCAGGGCCAGAAGATCTGGACCAGCGGCGCCGCCAAGGCCCATTACTGCCTGCTGTTGACCCGCACCGGCACGGTGGCCGACAAGCACCGGGGCCTGCTGATGTTTGCGGTGCCGATGGACACGCCCGGCATCCGCGTGGTGCCGATCCGCTCCATCGACAACAAGCAGTCGTTTGCCGAGGTGTTTTTTGACCAGGTGCGCGTGCCCGATTCGGCCCGCCTGGGCGCTGCCGATGAAGGCTGGAGCGCTGCGATTCGCGTGCTGTCGATCGAGCGTGCCACCAACCGCATGTACCGCGCCTGGCGCTTTGAGTGCGAGCTGCGCCAGCTGGTGCGGGCCTACCAGTCCGAGCCGGCACTGCGTGGCCGCCTGCAAGAGCCGGGCCTGCGCCAGGCGGTGGGCCAGGTGGTCAGCCAGATCGATGGCCTCAAGGGCCTGGTCGAGCGCAGTGTGGAACAGCTGCAGGCCGGCGAGCCGATTGGTGCGCGCGGATCGCTCACCAAGCTGTACTGGTCGGAATGCCACCAGGCCTTTGCGTCGCTGGCGCTGGCGCTGGTGGCCGATATCAACCCTGGCCACAGCGCACTGGCGCAACGCGCCAAGGCCCATTTCACACAGGCCTACCTGTTCTCGCGCGCCGAGAGCATCTATGCCGGGACCACCGAAGTGCAGCTGGATGTCATTGCCCAGCGCATTCAACAGCTGACCAAGGACTGAGGGGATGACGATGCAAAGTGAAGAGCTGCAGCCCGAGGAGTTTGGGCAGGCGGCGCAGGCGGTCATCGCGGCGCTGCAAGGGCAGGGCCCGTCCGAGGCGGCTGCCGCCATGGCCGATGCCGGCCTGTTTGGAATCTGCGCCGATGAGGAGCAGGGCGGCCTGGGCCTGCCACTGGCATTTGCGATGCCGGTGGTGCGGGTAGCCGGGCAGATGCAACTGTCCTACCCCTTGCCCGAGCAGATGGCCGCCTGCAAGGCGCTGCAGGGCACGGAAGCCGGTGGCCAGCTGCTGCGCGGTGAGAAATCGCTGTGCGTGGTGATGGCTGCGCAGGCCGCTGGCGGCTGGAGCGGGGTGGCGCGCAATGGCCAGCAGGCCGACTATGCGCTGGTGCAGACCGGTGCCGGTTTTGCGCTCTACGACAAGGCGGACTTGCGCTGCCAGGCCGAGGAGATGCTGGACCCGGAAGTGCCCCAGCTGTGGGTGTCGACCGCCGGTGCCACGCCGCTGCTGAGCCTGGATGCGCAGCAGTCGCAGGCCTTTTGTGCCGACACCAAGCTGCTCTGGGCCGAGTATGTGAACGGCCTGTGCGCCGGCGCGCTGGAGCGTACCGCCGATTACCTGCAGGCGCGCGTGCAGTTTGGCCGGCCGCTGTCGGCCAAACAGGCGGTGCGCCACCACCTGGCGCGCATGCGCCTGCTGCTGGAGGCGTCCAGCGCTCAGGCCTGGCGTGCGCTGCGTGCGGACGCATGCGATGCCCCGCGCGAGGCGGACAGCGCGTTGGCCGCTGCGTTGAGCCAGGGCGCCTGGGTGCTGGAAAAAGCCATCCACCTGCATGGCGGCATGGGCTTTACCTGGGAGCTGGGGCTGCACCGCAGCCTGCGCGAGCACAAAAAGCTGGACGCCAGCCTGGGTGCCGGTGCGCTGATGCGCGCCGTGGGCGCTGACTTTATCGACCGTTGTGAGGTGACGCCATGACAAGGGCCATCGCGAGAGACATGGAAGGCCGCGTGGCCCTGATCACCGGCGCCGGTGCCGGTATTGGCCGCGCCACCGCGCTGCAACTGGCCGCGCGCGGTGCGGTGGTGGCGGTGAATGATTTGAAGGAGGCGCTGGTGGAAGAAACCGTGGCCGCTATCACCGCGCAGGGCGGCAAGGCCTTTGGTGTGGTGAAGAACGTGGCCACGCGCGAAGAGATGACCGCCGCCGTGGACGAGGCCCATGCCCGCCACCAGCGGCTGGACATTCTGGTCAACAACGCCGCCTGGGTGCGCTACCAATCGGTGAGCGAGATCATGCCCGAGACGGTGGACCGCATGCTGGACATCGGCTTCAAGGCCGTGCTCTGGGGCATCCAGGCCGCTGCGGCCCGTATGGATGCCGAGCGCGGTGGCGCCATCATCAATGTGGCCTCGGTCGCGGCGCTGCGCTCTGCCGGCAGCTCGATGGTGTATTCAGGCATCAAGGCGGGTGTGCTGGGCATTTCCCGCGCTGCGGCGGCGGAGCTGGGTGAGCGCAACATCCGCGTGAATGCGGTCTGCCCCTCGGCCGTGCCGACCGAGGGCACGCAACGCAACCGCAATGCCGAGCGCGATGCGGGCCGCGTGGCCAAGACGCCGATGGGGCGCCTGGGCACGGTGGACGACATTGCCGGCACCATCTGCTTTCTCGCCAGCGATGCTGCGCAGTTCACCACCGCGCAGGCGCTGGTGGTGGACGGCGGCATTACCTTCACCAACATCTGAGGCGCCCGCTCCATGCCCGCTGTCTTGATCACCGGTGCTGCCTCTGGCATTGGCCGCGCTGCCGCGCTGCAGTTTGCGCAGCAGGGCTGGGACTGCCTGCTGGTGGACATCAGCCCCGCGATTGCCGCGCTGCCTGCGCACTGCCTGGCGCAGGGCGCCGCCAGTGCGCAGGCCTTTGCGCTGGACCTGACCGATGCGCAGGCGCTGGCCCAGCTGGGCCGCCAACTGGCTGCGCTGCCAGCGCTCGATGCGCTGGTCAACAACGCCGGTATCTCGGACAGCAGCGGCCGGCCGTTGGCCGAGCAGGCGCCCGCGCAGTGGCAGCGCCTGCTGCGGCTGAACCTGCAGGCACCGCAGGCCTTGTTCGACACCTGCCTTCCGCGCTTGAAGCCGGATGCGCGCATTGTCAATGTGTCCTCCGGCGCGGGGCAGAAGGCCATTCCCTGGCGCGGCCTCTACAGCCCCAGCAAGGCCGGGCTGATTGCCTGGTCGCACAGCCTGGCGCAGCGCTACCCGCAGCTGGGGGTGACCACCTTGTGCCCCGGTTTTGTACGTACCGAGCTGGTGCAAGGGCTGATGGATGCAGGCCGCCTGGCGCTGGCCGATGCCGTTGCGAAGATTCCGCTGGGCCGCCTGGCCGAACCCGAAGAAATGGCCGCAGCGCTGGTGTTTTTGGCGCAGCCGCAGGCGCATGTGCTGTCGGGCCAGGTCATCTCGGTGGATGGCGGATCGGGCATTTATGGCGGCAGCAGCCGCTGCGCGTTGAGCACCGCTGTGCCTGCAGCGTTGCAGACGCCACTGCATCTGCAGCTGCAAGCGGGCAGCAATGCCGCCTGTGATGGTGCCTGGTTGCAAGCGCTGCAGGCGGATGCGCCTGCGCATGCGGCTGCCACAGGCGCGCCATGCCAAGGGGTGGTCAGCACCCAGGCGCTGGCGCCTGCTGTCAGCGATCTGCTGGAGGCCGTGCTGAGCGCCGGCCAGCAGTTTGCAGCCGCCCATGCACGCGATGCCAGCCTGCTGCTGTTGCTGCCGGCTAGCGCTCCCGGCGATGTACCGGCGTGGCAGCACCAGACGGCGCTGGCTGCCGCGCGCATGCTGGTGGCGACCCTGGCCTGCGAATTGGCCACCCAGGGCCTGCGTATCAATGCGCTGCTGCTGTCGCCTGAACAGGCCACGGAGGCGGCTGTGGCGCAACTGCTGCCGCTGGTCCGTTTTCTGGCCGGGGCGCAGGCGCAGTTTGTGACCGGGCAGAGCCTGGATATCTCAGGCACCAAGGAGAGCCACCATGGCTGAATGGGACACCGCCGCCGTTGAAGCCTTGTACCGCCAGGAGCGTGGCTACTGGCGGCCCTGGAATGCGCAGCTGCTGGCGCGCCGCCCGGCATTTTTGCAGGCCTATGCGCACTATGCCGGCTACCCGGCGCGCAGCGGCGGCCTGAGCGAGCGCATGGTGGAACTGGTCTATGTGGCGCTCGATGCCTCCGCCAGCCATTTGTTTGCCAGCGGCTTGAAGCTGCACATGCAAAAGGCGCTGGCCTGCGGCGCCAGCGATGACGACTTGCTCGATGTGCTGACCCTCGTCTGCCTGCAAGGCGCAGGCGCGACTGCGGCGGCGCTGAACGAGGTGGCCCAGGTGTATGGTCTGCTGCCCGGCGCAGAGACCACGGCGGAAGACCTGCCGCCCGACCTGTGGGCGCGGCTGCAGGTGCTGGACCCCGCCTATTTTGGCCATCTGCAGGCGCTGGCCCGCACGGCAGAAAGCGGCCAGGGCCTGAGCGCTGGCGAGCGCTGCCTGGTCACGATTGCGCTGCATGCCTGCTTTACCGCCAACCAGCCCGAGGCCTTGCGCGCAGCCTTGCAGCAGGCCCATGGCCTGGGCGTGGCGCGCGATGCCGTGGTGCAGGTCGTCCAGATGGGTGCACACCTGGCGGTACATGGCACGGCGCTGGGCATCACGGTGCTGGCCGAGCTGGACGCCGCATGACACCAAACGACAAGGAGACAACCATGAACCAGCTGCGTAGCGAACGCCGCACCCTGCTGATGGCGGCCATGGCTGCCGCTCTGCCTGCCGCCCTTCCCCTGGCGCGGGCGGCCGCGCCGTGGCCGAGCAAGCCGGTGCGCCTGGTGGTGACCAGCTCGCCGGGATCGGGCGGCGATGTGTTTGCCCGCTTGCTGGCGCCCGGCCTGCAGGCGGCGCTGGGCCAGCCCTTCTATGTGGAAAACAAGGTGGGCGCCAACGGCATCATCGCCAATGACTTTGTTGTCAAAAGCAATGATGCGCATACGGTGTTGTTTGCGCCGTCGTCGGCCATCGTGATCAACCCCTTTATCCAGCCCAAGCTGCCCTATGACACGCAGCGCGATCTGCTGCCGGTGGGCCAGATTGGGCTGTCGGGCATTTTTCTGGTGGCCAATCCGGAGACTGGCATTGCATCCTTGGCCGACCTGGTGCGCTATGCCAAGGCCAACCCGGGCAAGCTGTCCTGCGGCTCCTGGGGCAATGGCTCGTCGGGCCATCTGGCGCTGGAGGGCCTCAAGGCCCATTACGGCATCGACATCCACCATGTGCCCTACAAGGCACTGTCCACCGAACTGTCCGACATCATCGGCAACAACATTCCGATGGGCTTCATGGACATCGCGTCACCCGTGCCGCATATCCGCAATGGCAAGCTGCTGGCCGTGGGTGTGACCGGCACGCAGCGCGCACCGGCCACGCCGCAGGTGCCCACGTTTACCGATCAGGGCTTCAAGTTTGATGCGGACGGCTGGTATGGCGTGTTTTTGCCGGCTGGCACATCGAACCCCGAGATGGTGGAGCGGCTGAACCAGGCCCTGGTGCAGGTGGCGCAGAGCGCCGATATCCGCAAAAAGTTTGAAGACCAGAACATGGCGCTGCCTGCCGTCAAACCGGCGGCCGAGTTTGCCCGCTCCATCCAGTCCGATATGAAGATCTGGGGGGGTCTGGCCAAACTGGCCGATCTGAAGATGCCGTAACGAGCGCGCTGGCCGCTGCACCGGGCGCGACAAGCCCGGGCAGCGCTGACATGGCCAGCGATAGAACCAGGGGGTAGCTGTGGCAAGGGCCGGCTATCCGCAGTCAACAGGAGACAAAAAATGACCGATTCATGCGCAGACTTCAACCGCCGGCAGATGCTGCTGGGCCTGCTCGCCGCAGCGGGCGCCGGCACAACGTGGGCCAACACCGCCTGGCCCAACAAGGCGATCCGGATGATTGTGCCGGGGCCGGCCGGATCGGGCGGCGACATCTTTGCGCGCATGCTGCTGCCGCCGCTGCAGACCTCGCTAAAGGAAAGCCTCTACGTCGAGAACAAGGCCGGCGCCAACGGCATCATCGGCAATGACCATGTGGCCAAGGCCCAGGCCGATGGCTATACCTTGCTGTTCTCGCCGTCGTCGTCGATTGCGATCAACCCCATCATCCAGCCCAAGATGCCCTATGACGCGATGCGCGACCTGGCGCCCGTGGCGCAGGTGGGTGCAGCGGGCGTGCTGCTGGTGGCCAACCCGGCGACCGGCTTCAAGAACCTGGCCGACATGGTGCAGTACGCCAAGGCCCACCCGGGCCGCCTGGCCTATGGCTCCTGGGGCAGCGGCTCGACCGGCCACCTGGTGATGGAAGGCATCAAGGCCCATTACGGGCTGGACATGCCCCATGTGCCCTACAAGGGCACCGCCGTGGAGCTGGGCGATCTGCTGGCCAATACGATTGGCGTGGGCTTTATGGACATTGCCTCGCCGATTCCCCATGTGCGCAGCGGCAAGCTGCGTGCGCTGGGCGCCTCCGGATCGGCGCGCGGCCCTGCATTGCAGGATGTGCCGACCCTGACCGAGCAGGGCTACAGCTTCGACGCCGACGGCTGGTACGGCGTGTTCGCGCCCGCCAAGACGGACCCCAAGATCATCGACCGCCTCAATGCCGATCTGGGCCAGGCGCTGGGCAGCCCCGAGATGAAGGCCAAGTTTGCCGAGCAGAACATGCTGATCCCTGCGCACAAGTCGGCCGCCGAGTTCAGCCAGGTCGTCAAGCGCGACATGGCGCTGTGGCAGCAGCTGGCCAAGGTGGCCAAGCTCAAGGTCGATTGAGCGGCGCCATGGGCAGGCTGCGGGGCTAAAGGCGCTGCAGCCCTGCTCAGGAACGCTCTGTGCCGCAACGGCACAGCCCACTTTTGCAATGGTCTGGCAATTGCCCGGCAGACAGGCTGGGTAAGGGATCCTCTGCAAGACCCTCGCCAAGCGGGATGGGCGCGGATCGGGATGAGGCGCAAGGCGTCTTTCGCAGTCAATAGCCGTAGCTATTGACAAGGAAGACAACGCAGCGAATCGCCCGAGCCCGCGTTCAGACCACGGCAGGGAGTCTTGCAGAGGATCCCTAAGGAGGTCTTATGTCTTCATGGATTTCTTTGCGCACTACAGCCCTGGGGCTGGGTCTGGCTTTTTGCGCTGCAGCCGCGTCCGCGTCCGCGTCCGCGGCCGAGGCGACGGCCGCTTTCCCCAACAAACGCGTGACGATCGTGGTGCCGTATTCGGCCGGCGGCCTGACCGATACGCTGGCCCGGTCGCTGGCGGCCAAGCTCGCTACGCTCTGGGGCCAGCCGGTGGTGGTGGAGAACCGCGACGGCGCGGGCACCATCATAGGAACCAGCGCAGTGGCACGCACCCCGGCCGATGGCTATACGCTGCTGTTCACCAGCTATGCCTACACCTCCAACCCGGTGCTGCGCCGCCAGCTGCCCTATGGGCCCGATGCCTTCCGGCCCGTGGGCCTGCTGGGCTCCAGCCACAATGTGCTGCTGGTCACCAACCGCTTGCGCGGGCAGTCGCTGCAGCAGTTGATCGACCGCGCCAAGGCCGAGCCCGGATCGCTGAAGCTGGCTTCATCCGGCCCCGGGTCGAGCCCGCATCTGGGCGCCGAGCTGTTTGCGACGAAGGCGGGTATCCGCTTTACCCATGTGCCTTACAAGGGGCAGGGCCCGGCGATGACCGATCTGATGGCCGGTGTGGTCGATGGCATGTTTGACGGCATGTCGTCGTACGCACTGGTCAAATCCGGCAAGGTGGCGGCGGTGGCCATGGCCTCCGAGCAGCGCCACCCGGACGCGCCCGAGATTCCGACCTTCAAGGAGCTGGGCATGGACTTTGTCAGCGGCAGCTGGTTTGGCATGCTGGCACCGGCCGCCACACCCGATGCGGTGGTGCAGCAGATCAATGCCGATCTGCACCGCGCCGTGGGAGACCCTGCGGTGCGCGCGCAGATTGCCAAGACCGGTTTGCTGGTAGCGCTGTCCACCCCCGAGGCCTTTGGCCAGTACCTGCAGGCCGAAACCAAAAAGCTGCAGGCCCTGGTCAAGAGCGGCGTGCGCATCGAGTTGAATTGAGGATGGGACTACAGGGCGCCGTGGTGGCCTGCCGCATAATGGGCTTTTGCCATTTGTCTGGACTGCCCCATGCCCTACGCCCGCCCCACCTTTGCTGCCGGATTGCTCGCGGCAGCGTGCTGCTTGAGCGCACCGGCATGGGCCATCAACAAATGCGTTGATGCCCAGGGCCGCACCAGCTTTCAGGACGAGCCCTGCGCGGCCGGGCAGAAGGCCGAGACCATCACCGTGACACCGTCCAGCCAGGGCATCAACCCACGCGAGCATGACCGCCCGGTCACCAGCCGCCCGGCGGATAACCCACCGCCATCCACAGCACCGGCAGCAGCACCCGCGGATGCCCCCGAGCCGCGTCCGGCCGATTGCCCCGACCCGGAGCGCATGAAGAGCATGCAGATCGAAGCCGAATCGATTGCGCTGCCGCTGCCGATCCGCAAGCAAAAGCGGGCGTCGTTCGAGGCGCTGAAGGCGCGTTGCGGGGGCTGAGGCCCTATGGCTCCCACCTAAGCAAACGCCCGCGATAGCGGGCGTTTCTGTTTATACCGCCATCGGCGCCGTCAACGGCGCATGGTGCTGGTAGCCTTCCAGCCAGAAGTCCGAGGGCTCGACCTTTTCCAGCCATTCGGGCTGGTACTGGCCGGTCACCGCGTAGTCGGGGATGCGGTCCGACAGCACCAGCTTGGGGGATTCAAAGGGCTCGCGCTTGAGCTGCTCCTGCAGCATGTCCAGGTGGTTTTCGTAGATGTGGGCATCACCGATGAAGTAGGTGAACCAGCGGGGGGTGTAGCCACTCAGGCGCCCCATCAGGTGCAGCAGCGCGGCGCCTTCGGTCAGGTTGAAGGGGGTGCCCAGGCCCACATCATTGCTGCGGATATACAGGCACAGCGAGATCTCGCGCTTGCTCTGGTCGACGAGGAACTGGTAGAGCAGGTGGCAGGGGGGCAGGGCCATTTCTTCGAGCTGGGCCCAGTTCCAGCCGTGGAAGAGGATGCGGCGGCTGCCCGGGTCGGTCATGATGGTGTCCAGGCACTGGCGCAGCTGGTCGATGGCCTTGTAGAGCACGATCTGGCGCTTGCCGCCTTCGGCCACTTCGCCGATCTGGGTGTAGCCCTTGGCGAGCGCGTCGGCCACCTGGGCCTGGCTGTGGGGCCGGGCCAGGTCGATCAGCTTGTAGGCCGGCCACTGGCGCCATTGCACGCCGTAGACGGGGCCCAGGTCATCGGCCTCGAGGCGGTAGGGGTTGGCCAGCCAGGCCTGGTTTTCATTGGCGTTCTGGTCCCAGACCTTGCAGCCCAGCGCGCGGAAATCGGCGGCGCTGCGCGCGGCGCGCAGAAAACCGACCATCTCGCCGATGGCGGATTTGAAAGCTAGCTTCTTGGTGGTGACGGCCGGAAAGCCTTGCTGCAGATCAAACTTGAGCATGGCACCGGGCATGCTGAGCGTGCGGATGCCTGTGCGGTTGGTCTGCCAGGAGCCTTGGTCCAGGATGTTCTGGACGAGTTGGAGGTATTGCTTCATGTTCTTCTGGGGCTGTTCGGGGGGCCTGGCCGCATCGCCGCCGGGGGGCGGGCGCCTGGCCCGGCGCGGGCATGCGTGCCAAGGCGGCGGGGCAGGTGGCAAGGCCCAAAGGATGTACTGTACGACGGCCGCGTTGCTTGCGTAGGCCGTAAGGATAAGCGCCTGTGGGAGATACCTGCGATGGCCATTGGCGCGCAAAAATTGGTGTAGGGTGTCGGCTTTGGCGCCCGGGCCCACCGGAGCCGGCGGCACACCGCCGTGGCCCAAGCCGGTGGGCGCCGGGACATCGACAGTTTGCCGGGCGCAGGAGAGGGCGCTGCAAACGCTGACAAGGACACCGATATGTGGACGATGACGAAGAAATGGGGCCTGGCCCTGGGCGCTGCTGCGGCGCTGGCGCTGGCCGGCTGCCAGACGGCGCCCGCTGGCATGGACCCCCACGGCCAGCAGGCCTGGAACCAGCTGCAGGCCCAGGTGGGCCAGTATCCGCACGATGCCGCTTTCCTGCAGCAGGGTGTGATGGCCGCGCGCATGCAGCACCTGCTGGGTGAGCACCGTGCGGCCTTCATGCAGAACCTGCAGGTGACCGGGCCGCTGAGCAAACAGGGCTCCGTCTACTACATCACCGGCAACCGCCAGCACGATGGTGGCCAGAATGCCGCCGCCGTGGCCCTGGATGCCAAGAGCAACACCATGCGCATCTGGTGGCTGCAGGACGGCCAGCCCCGCGTGGTGCAGGACCCGGGCGCGGCCTTCTCCTGGCCCAAGGATGTGAACCAGATGATCAGCAACGCGGTGGGCACGCCGGCGTCCTGATCCTTCGGCGCGAAAAAAACAGGGCGGCACCTCATCGAGGGCCGCCCTGTTTGGTGGTGTGCAGCTTATTTAGCCGCGTGTGACCATCGCATGCGGGTTCATGATGTTCTGCGGGTCCAGCGCGGCCTTGACCGCACGCATCATCGACAAGGCCACCGGCGACTGGTACTGCGGCAGGGTGTCGACCTTGAGCGTGCCGATGCCGTGCTCGGCCGAGATGGAGCCGCCGAAGGCGGCGACTGCGTCATAGACGATGTGGTTGACCTCGTGCTCACGCTCATCGAGAAACTGCTTGGCGTCGACGCCCTCGGGCGCCTGCACATTGAAGTGCAGATTGCCGTCGCCCAGGTGGCCGAAATTGACCAGGCGCATGCCCGGCACCTGGTCGTTGAGCACCTGCGTGGCATGCTCGACAAACTCGGGGATGCGCGAGATGGGCACCGAGATGTCGTGCTTGATGTTGAGGCCTTCCTCGACCTGTGCGAGCGGAATGCTCTCGCGGATATGCCAGAGGTTGTGGGCCTGGCCCAGGTTCTCGGCCACGACGGCGTCGAGCACGATCTCCTGCTCGAAGGCGGCTTCCATCAGCGCCTCAAAGCGGCTGCGGGCATGTTCTTCCGATTCGCTGTCGGAGTTTTCCAGCACGACGGCGTAGGGGAAGGCGGGGTTGTCGATAAAGGGCACGCGCAGCTGGGGCATGTGCTTGTCCACCAAGGTCAGCGCAAAGCGGTTCATCACTTCGAAGCCGGTCAGGCCCGCGCCCAGGTACTGGTGGGCCAGCGCCAGCAGGCGCACGGCGGCATCGAACGACGGCAGAGCCGCCCAGGCGGTGAGCTGGCTCGCCGGCATCGGGTAGATCTTCATCGTTGCGGCGGTGATCACGCCCAAGGTGCCTTCGCTGCCGATGAAGAGGTTGCGCAGGTCGTAGCCGGTGTTGTCCTTGCGCAGGCCCTTGAGGCCGTTCCAGATCTCGCCCTGCGCATTGACGACTTCGAGGCCCAGGCAGAGCTCGCGGGTATTGCCATAGCGCACGACCTGGGTGCCGCCGGCATTGGTGCCCAGGTTGCCGCCGATGGTGCAACTGCCTTCGGCCGCCAGCGACAGCGGGAACAGGTAGCCCTGGCTTTCGCAGCGCTCCTGCAGGGTTTGCAGAATGCAGCCGGCCTCGACTGTGACGGTGAGGTTGTCCTTGTCGATCGCACGGATGGCCTGCATGCGGCCCAGGTTCAGCACCACCTGCTGGCCCGAGGTGTCGGGCGTGGAGCCCACGACCAGGCCGGTGTTGCCGCCCTGGGGCACGATGGAGGTGCCGTTGGCCGCGCAGGCCTTGACGACGGCCGCCACTTGCTCGGTCGTGGCAGGGCGTACCACCGCCAGCGCCTTGCCGTGGACGCGGCGGCGCCAGTCCTGTTCGTAGGCGCTCAGGTCGCCCTCGGTAAGCACATGGGCATCGCCCACTATCTGGCGCAAGCTCGCTATCAGGTCGGTCATTGGAGGTCTCAGCAAATGAAAAGAAAAAGAATCTAGGAGGCGGCAGCGGCCGGCTTGGGCGCCGGGGCCACGGCGCGTTGGCGGCCCCGGATATGCACCACGCAGGCGGCAAACAGCAGCAGGCACAGTGCGATCTCGGCCAGCGCGCACCAGCGGCTGGGCGCGGCATCGCCCCAGGCGCGCACCACGCCTTCGACAAAATACAGCCACACCAGCAGGCTCAGCCAGCGGTAGGTATACATGCGGTGCTTGAGCAGGCCGGCCAGCGGAAGGCACAGCGGCAAGGCCTTGAGCACCAGCCAGGAGCCGCCCGGCCGCAGCGGAGCGAGCCACAGCTCCCAGGCCAGGCACAGCACCACGAGGCCCAGCAGCGCCGCCACCGCCAGCCAGCGCGAGTATTGCGCAGCGGCGCCGGCCGGCGCAGGCGTTACCAATTCAGGCAGATTTGCCGCAGGATCAGGGGTGGATACAGGCATGGAAATGGCATCATATCGGTATGTACGTAAGTGATGAGAAAAACGCGGCATCTTTGCAGGTGCATCGGCGCCAGGGATGGGCGCTGTGGTGGCAGCAGTTTGCGGCGTTTCCGTGGCGCAATACCGTCAACACCTTGCGCACGCGCTTCGGTGAGGACCGCCTGGGCCTGACGGCCAGCAGCCTGACCTTTACCACGATGCTGGCACTGGTGCCCTTTTTCACGGTGGCGCTGGCCTTGCTCACCGCCTTTCCGATGTTTGCGACGGTCGAGGCGCAGTTGCAGCGCTGGCTGATCGAGAGCCTGATCCCCAGCACCATTGCGAGCCAGGTGCTGGGCTACATCACGCAGTTTGCGTCCAAGGCCAGCCGCCTGGGCCTGGCCGGCCTGAGCTTTCTGCTGGTGACAGCGCTGGCGCTGATCCTGACGATGGACCGTACCCTGAACAACATCTGGCGCGTGCGCCAGCTGCGGCCGCTGGGCCAGCGCGTGCTGATCTACTGGGCGGCCATGTCGCTGGGCCCGCTGGTGCTGGCCTCCAGCCTGGTGCTGACGTCGTCGGTGGTGGCGGCCTCGCGCAGTGCCTTTGGCGAGCTGCCGTACCTGATCCGGCTGGCTTTTGATTCGCTGGAGTTTGTGCTGCTGGCATCGGGCGTGACTGCCATGTACCGCTATGTGCCCAACACCCATGTGCGCTGGCGTGATGCGCTGGCCGGCGGCCTTTTCGTGGCCGTGGGCATCGAGGTGGCCAAGAAGGTGCTGACCTTGTACCTCGTGCATGTGCCGACCTATTCGACGATCTATGGCACCTTTGCCACCTTGCCAATCTTGCTGATCTGGATCTATGTGGCCTGGGTGATCGTGCTGCTGGGCGCGGTGGTCGCTGCCTACCTGCCCAGCCTGCTGGCCGGCGTGGCGCGGCTGCCGCTGGCGCAGAGCTGGGATTTTCAGTTGGCGCTGGAATGCCTGCGCGCGCTCAACCTGATGCGCTACCAACCCGAAAAGGGCCTGTACCTGCACCAGCTTGCGACCCGCCTGCAGGTGGAGGATGTGCAGCTGCATCGCGCACTCGATGTGCTGTGCCAGCTCGACTGGGTGGGCGCTGTGGTGGATGTCGATGAACGCCGAACCGGCACCGGTGCGCCCGAGAGCCAGCATGACATGCGCTATGTGCTGCTGATCGAGCCTGCGCAGACCCTGGCCGCGCCGCTGGTGGCTGCGCTGATGCTTGATCGCAATGAAGCCACCGAGCCGCTGTGGTGGCACAGCGGCCTGGACCAGATGGTGCTGATTGCGTTGCTGGAGCGCCGCCAGCGGCTGCCTGATGCGGCACCGGAACCCGAGCTGCAAGCGCCAGCGCAGGCGCTGGGGCCGGGGCCGGGTGATGAGGGGGATCAGGCCGTGCCAGCCAAGGCCTGAGCGTTGTTTCAGGGGCCGGAGGTGCTGCGTCCTTCAGACCGCTTGCTGGCTTGGCTGCGCCGGCCGCCACCTGCACCCGCTTGCGCGGAGGGGCGCTACACGCCCTTCAGTGGACGGCGAAGCTGGCCTCGTTGAATGCCAGCCGCTGGCGCGCCAGCGCCACCATGTCGGCGGGGTAGCAGCTGAAGGCGGTCAGTGCGCTGTCGTCGAGTTCATACAGCACCACCAGCGCGGCGACCTCCCAGGCCCAACGCGGATGGTGTTCGCCCATGCCGATCAGCCGGCCAATGGCCGCCAGCGTCGGGTGGGGCTGGCTGCTGTAGTGTTCTTCTAGATAGTGCTGCAGTGGCGCGGTGCCCAGCTCGGTCTGCTCGAAGAAGGCGGCCAGATCGGCATAAGGTTTGGGACAGAACACCTGGGCGGAGGCCTCGTCCTTGTCGCAGGCGACGGCGCTCAGGTAGTCGAGCAGGCAGTCACAGCGGTTGCCCAGCAGCCGTTTGACGATGCCCGGGATCAGTTCCTGGCGCTCCAGCAGGATCGGCAAAGCGAGCAGTTGCACAGCAGCCGGGTAGTTGTTGGAGGCGGGGTTGAACGGCTGCACCGCCTGCGCAGGCGTGGCCGCAGCGCTGCGCATGAAATCCGCGTATTCATTGCACCAGTGCAACACGTGCTCGAACAGACCTTCCATCGCACGCGGGGGCAGGCCACGGCTGTAGGCCAGGTCCAGCAGCGCCAGCGACTGCAGCGCAGCCCGGCACCAGCCGGCGCGCGCTGCGCGCTGGCTGTCGGCGTCCAGATCCTGCACGTCCAGACCATAGTAGCCATGGCTGGAGAATTCATGCAGGCTTGACAACTGGTCCGCCCAGGTCTCCGCCCAACGCTCCAGGTCCATGTCCACGCGTGGCCGCAACAGGTGCCAGGGTTGCGCCTGGCAGTGCTGCAGCAAACAGGGAAGGGCCTTGTATTGCATAAGTCGTATGTATCCGGTCTGCAGCTTTTCAGATGCAGCTGTCTGGGCCTCCATCGGCCTAGTGGATAGGCTAACGCATTTGCTGCCTAGATTGCGGCATTTTCTGCGGAGGCTTACGCCTTCTTACGCCAGATACATACGGGATAGACTGCTATAAAAACAAAAGCAATCACACCATAGCAACACTGGTGGCGCCATCGGGAGCGGCTCTTGTTGCGCCGCAGCATTTCCTCAGGCGGCGCGCTGGGAGGCGGGCCGGGCCTTGAGAAAATCATGGATGGCGAACAAGGTCTCATCGGGCGACTCGGTCATCTGGTTATGACCGCAGGGCACCATGCGGACCTGCACCTGCTTGCCGGCCGCCTGGGCTGCATCCACGAGGCTGCGCGCGGCGCGGGCCGGGGTCATCTGGTCCTGCTCGCCCAGCACGAACAGCACCGGGCAGGCCAGCGCGGCCATGGCGGCCTGGCCGTTGCGGTAACTGTCACAGGCGACAAAACCGGTGTGCAGCAGGTTGGTATCGCTGTTGCTCGCCTGCACGCGGCGGGCCAGCGCCATGCCTGCGCCAAACACCCAGCTGCCGGCGCCCGAAGGGGGGGCCAAAGTCGCGCGCGAGAAGGTCTGCACCATGCCAATGGCCTGGTCAGTGGCGTTCAACGCTTGCTCCAGCAAGGCGGGCGCAACCTTCATCGGATCGGCAGTGCCGACCAGCACCAGGTGGCTGATGCGTTCGCCCAGGCGTGCGGCCGCTTCCATCGCAATCAGGCTGCCCCAGCTGTGGCCGATGAGGGCGGCGCGCTCCAGCCCGGCGGCATCGAGCAGCTGGGCGATGGTGCCGGCGGCCTGCTCCACAGTCTGCGGCGCGGCGCCACCGCTCTTGCAGTGCCCCGGCAGGTCGATGGCCAGCACATTCCAGCCATGGTTGGCCAGGTAGCGGCTTTGCAGCGCCCAGACACTGTGGTCGCACAGCACGCCGTGGATGAAGATGGCAGTGGGCTGGTTGGCATTGAGCGCCTTGCCGCCGGTGTAGGCATACAGGTCGGCACCTTGAACTTGGATTCGCATGTCTGTGCTCCGATGGTCTAGATGTCTGCAATCAGCCGCTTGCCCAGGCTCACGGTGTGGTCGTCGCTGTAACCCAGGCTTTCATAGAAGGCGATGACGGCCTCGTTGCCGGCACGCACCTGCAGGTTGAGCTTGGGGCAGCCCAGCGCGGTCAGCTCGGCCTCGGCGCGCTGCATCAACTGGCGCGCATGGCCCTGGCGCTGGTGCCTGGGGTGCACGGCCAGGTAGTTGATCCAGCCCCGGTGGCCGTCGTAGCCGACCATGATGCTGGCCACCACTTCGCCCTGGTCATCGACACCGACCCAGAACAGCTCGGGCGAGACGCTCAGCTTGCGCGCGATGTCCTTGTGCGGATCGTTCCAGGGGCGGGTCAGGCCACAGTCGTTCCACAGCTGCACCACCGCTGGCGCATCCTGCGATGCATAGACACGGATTTGCATCATGCGGCCTTCTCTGCGGCCTTGAGCGCGCGCTTGAGGTCGTCGATCAGGTCGTCGGCATCTTCGAGGCCGATGGACAGGCGGATCGTGCCCTGGCTGATGCCCGCTTGCGCCAGCGCGTCGTCGTGCATGCGAAAGTGCGTGGTGCTGGCCGGGTGGATGACCAGCGAGCGGCAGTCACCGACATTGGCCAGGTGGCTGAAGACCTTGAGCGTCTCAATGAACTTCTTGCCCTGGTTGCGGTTGCCGGCAATGTCAAAGCTGAACACCGAGCCCGCGCCGCGCGGCAGCAGCTTCTGGGCCAGCGCGTGGGAGGGGTGGCTGTCGAGCAGGGGGTGGCCCACGCGGCTGACCAGCGGGTGGCTGGCCAGGAACTGCACCACCTTTTCGGTATTGCGCATATGGCGCTCCATGCGCAGCGGCAAGGTTTCGATGCCTTGCAGAATCAGCCAGGCGCTGTGCGGGCTCATGCAGGCACCAAAGTCACGCAGGCCCTCACGCCGCGCGCGCAGCAAGAAGGCGCCGGTCGTCGATTCCTCGCTGAACACCATGTTGTGAAAGCCGTCATAGGGCTCGGTCAGCTCGGGGAAGCGGCCAGACTTCTCCCAGTCAAAACTGCCCCCATCGACCACGATGCCGCCGATGACGGTGCCGTGGCCGGAGAGGAACTTGGTGGCCGAGTGGTAGACGATGTCGGCGCCATGCGCAAAGGGCTTGATCAGCCACGGCGAGGTCAGGGTGGAGTCGACCAGCAAGGGTACGCCGGCCTCATGGGCGATGGCCGAGACCGTGGGGATGTCCAGCACATCGAGGCCGGGGTTGCCGACGGTCTCGCCAAAGAACAGCTTGGTGTTGGGCCGCACCGCAGCGCGCCAGCCGTCGATATCGCCGGGTTTGACGAAAGTCGTCTCGATGCCAAAGCGGGCCAGCGTGTAGTGCAGCAGGTTCTGGCTGCCACCGTAGAGCGCGGTACTGGCGACGATATGGCTGCCCGCACCCATCAAGGTCGCAATCGACAGGTGCAACGCGGCTTGGCCGCTGGCCACCGCGATCGCACCGACGCCCCCTTCGAGTGCGGAAACGCGCTGCTCGAGCACCGCATTGGTGGGGTTGCTGATGCGGCTGTAGACATGGCCGGGCCGCTCCAGATTGAAGAGGCTGGCCGCGTGGTCGCTCGACTCGAAGACGAAGGACGTGGTCAGGTGGATGGGGACGGCACGGGCGCCGGTGGCAGGGTCCGGCTGGGCGCCGGCGTGCAGACTCAGGGTGTCAAAGCCGGGATCGGTATAACCGGGCATGGCGTATCTCCGCGATGTTGTCGTTCTGGACGGGCATTGTCGGCTATATTTAGCAGACCCGGACTGGCAGGCCTGTCGCCGATGCGTTTGCATGCAGACGGGTCCCACCCGCATCGGAGAACGGTACAAGGAGACACCCATGAAAGTCAGCGATATCCTCCGCCTCAAAGGCAACACCCTCTACACGGCCAGCGTGAATGACCCTCTGGGCGACGCGATCCAGACCATGGCAGAGAAGGACATTGGCTCGCTGGTGGTGATGGAGCACGGCGACGTCGTGGGCATGTTGACGTTCCGCGAGGTGATCGTCGCCATCGTCAACAACGGCGGTACCGCCGGCAGCATCCTGGTGCGCAGCGTGATGGATGACGCACCTTTGACCTGCACGATGGAGACCGACATGGACGAGGTGCGCCGCATGATGCTGGACCGCCATGCGCGCTATATGCCGGTGATGGACAAGAAGATGCTGATGGGGGTGATCAGCTTCTACGACGTGGCCAAGGCCGTCGTCGACAGCCAGAACTTCGAGAACAAGATGCTCAAGGCTTATATCCGCGACTGGCCGGTGGAAGGCGAGACCGATTCCTGATGCACCGCCGGCGCAGCTTGCGGTGTGCCGGTTCTGCTCAACACCTGCAACACGGGCGGCCTGCGAGGCCGCTTTTTTGCGCCTGGGCTTGGGTGCCGCTCAGAAACGGATGATCCGCCCCGGGATGCTGCTGACGGGGCTGCCGGTGGAGCCAGGATCCGCAGGCGGGGGCGCGGTGTCAGCCGGCAGGCCCACATACTGCGCGCGGGGCCGGATCAGCTGGCCGCTGGCGCGCTGCTCGAGCGCATGGGCCAGCCAGCCTGCCGTGCGGCCCAGCGCAAACAGCACAAAGGCGGCGCCCGCTGGCAGGCCCAGGCCGCGCTGGATGGCCACCAGCGCGTAGTCCAGACTGGGGTGCAGGCCGGTGTGGCGGTGGACGCTGGCCAGCAAGGCGCTGCGGGCCGCATCGGCAGGCAGCAGGCGCAGCAGCCGCTCGCTGCGCGGGTCGCCGGCCGGGTAGAGCGGGTGGCCAAAGCCTGCGCAGTAGTGGGGGCTGCCGTGGATGCGGGTGCCGGCCAGCAACTGTGCGAGCGAGGGCGGCAGCGTGCCGTCGGCCTGCGGCGCCGCATGCCAGTCGTCCCAGTGCCGGTCGATCACCGCCGTCATGCCGCCGTGCAGCGGGCCGCTGAGCGCCGCCAGGCCGGCGCCGAGGCTGGCATGCAGGCTGGCGCCTGTGGAGGCCACCACGCGGGCCGCAAAGCTGGAGGCATTGAGCTCATGGTCGGCGCAAAGCACCAAGGCCTGGCGCAGGGTGTCTTCGCCCGCTGCATCCACTTGCCAAAGGGCTGCGAGCTGCTGGTGGATGAGCGGTCCGGCCCAGGACGGCGCGTCGTCAGAGGACGGCAATCCGGCCAGCACCTCCAGCATCTGCTGCAGTAGCGGCCGAGGCCAGCCGGGATGGGCCAGGTTGGGATCGTTGGCGGGCAGGCTGTGCCAGGCGCGCAGTACCTGGTCGGCTGTGCGGGGTTGTAGCACGGGCTGTGAGGCGGCTGCCATGCCTGCGGTGCCTGCAGCGCCTGCAGTGGCTGGCATGGGGGCGCTGCGGGCGCTGGGGGGTGCTGCCGCGAGGGGCTGGTCCAGCAGCAGCGCAGCCGTGTCCTCCAGGCTGGCATGCTGCGCCCATTGCAGCGCATGGCGGCCCCGGTAATACAGCTGGCCCTGGCTGACCTGGGTGATAGCCGAGCGCAGCACCGGTGTGCCCCAATCCAGCGTGGAGCGGGCCAACTGCGCGGGGTTGCGTACCGCTTGCCGCTGGCGCGCCAGGCGCTGCACATCGATACGGGCGTAGACATGGCTGCGCGTGCCCGGTTGGCTGTGCGCCCGCAGCAGCCCCCGGCTCACATAGGCATAGAGGCTGGCGCGCTGCACGCCCAGCATCGCGGCGGCCTGCTGGCTGGTGAGCCAGGGGCTGTCGTTGTCGGCAGGCGGGGTGGGGGCGGGGCGTGCAGGAACCATGTGCCATGCTAATGCAGTGCGGGACATAAGTCAGGTGTACCGAGCCAATCAAGATTGACCCGAGCGGGCGGCAGGTATGCAATGGCGGCCATGTGCCCACCAGGAGAACGCCTTGCCAACCACTGACCACAACACCGCCGCCACCCAAACCCTGACGCAGCTGCCGCTGCATGCCGCCATCCAGACCAGCGTGCACACGCTGTGGCAGCAAGCGGGTCTGCCAGCGCAGGCTTTGCAGCCAGGCGCTTTGGCGCTCAGCGGCGACGGCACAGCCTACCCGTCGAGCTTTTGCATCGATGTGGCGGCCCCGGCTGCAGTGGCTGCCAGCGGCCTGGCCAGCGCCTGGATCGACCAGCACCGCCAGCAGCTGCCCATGCCCCCGGTCAATGTGGATGTGGGCCATGTGCTGGCCGAATGCAGCGGTTATTTCACGATAGACGGTGAGCAGCCCAACCTGTGGGCCCCCATTTCGGGCCTGTATGCCTGCGGCGCCGATCTGGGCGAGCCGGGCTGGCTGCGCATCCATGCCAATTTTGACCACCACCGCGATGGCTTGCTGCGGCTGCTGGGCCTGCCCACCGGCGCAGCCACTCCGCGCCAGGCGGTGGCCGATGCGCTCAAAGGCTGGACGGCGCAGGCGGTGGAAGAGCGGGCCGCAGCGCTCGGTCTGGTGGTCGCAGCCGCCCGCAGCCCGCAGGCCTGGCAGGCCCACCCCCAAAGTGCGGCGGTGGCAGCGCAGCCCCTGGTGTCCATCACGCAACTGGACAGCGGCCAGCCCGCCGCAGCCCGTGACTGGCCTGCGCCTGCCCGGCACCGGCCGCTGGATGGCCTGCGCGTGCTGGACCTGACCCGCATTCTGGCCGGACCCGTGGCCGCCCGCAGCCTGGCCGCGCAAGGGGCCGATGTGCTGATGGTCAATGGCCCGGGCCTGCCCAATATCGACGCCATTGCCGATATGAGCCGGGGCAAGCGCTCGGTGTTGCTGGACCTGAAAACGCAGACAGGCCAGCGCAACATGGCCGCGTTGCTGGGCCAGGCCCATGTGCTGCTGCAGGGTTACCGGCCTGGCGCGCTGGATGCGCTGGGGCTGGAGCCGCAGTCTGTCGCCCGGCTGCGGCCCGGTATCGTGTATGCCAGCTTGTCGGCCTACGGGCGCAGCGGCCCCTGGGCCGACCGGCGTGGCTTCGATTCGCTGGTGCAGACGGTTTGCGGCATCAACTGGGCCGAGGGCCAGGCTTTTGGCAGCGCGGGGCTGCGGGCGCTGCCGCTGCAGATTCTGGATTACAGCGCGGGCTTTATGCTGGCCTTTGGCATCCAGGCGGCCTTGTACCGCCAGGTGACGCAAGGCGGCAGCTGGCATGTGCAGGTATCGCTGGCGCGCGTGGCGCAGTGGCTGCAATCCATGGGGCAGCGGCCGGTATCGGCTGCGCCGGCACCCGCCAGCGTGCCGCCAGCGGCCTATCTGGAAACCATGGACACCGGCTTTGGCCGCCTGCGCGCGGTGCGCCACAGCGCGGTGCTGCAGGGCCTGCCCAGTGGCTGGCCCCATGCCGGCCAGCCGCCCGGGGGTGAGCAGCCCTGCTGGTGAGCCCTGCGGGGCTGTGCGGGGCACTGGCATCAGTGATAATGGCGGGCTATGAGCGGCAATACCTTCGGCACCCTATTTACTGTTACCAACTTTGGCGAATCCCATGGCCCGGCGATTGGCTGCGTGATTGACGGCTGCCCACCGGGCATGGCGTTGAGCGAGGCAGACATCCAGCAGGATCTGGACCGCCGCCGCCCCGGCACCAGCAAATTTGTCACCCAGCGCAATGAGCCCGACAGCGTGGAGATTCTGTCGGGCGTTTACGAGGGCAAGACCACGGGCACGCCGATTGCGCTGCTGATCCGCAATACCGACCAGCGCAGCAAGGACTACTCCAATATTGCGCAGAGCTTTCGCCCGGGCCATGCCGACTATGCCTACTGGCACAAGTACGGCATCCGCGACCCGCGTGGTGGCGGCCGCTCGTCGGCCCGGCTGACGGCGCCTACCGTGGCGGCCGGCGCCGTGGCCAAGAAGTGGCTGAAAGAGAAGTTCGGCACCGCGTTCCGCGCCTGCATGCTGCAGGTGGGCGAGGTGGCCCTGCCGTTCGAGGACTGGGCGCATGTGCCCAACAACCCGTTTTTTGCACCGGTGGCCGATGTCAGCCGCTATGAAGACTATATGGATGCGCTGCGCAAGGCGGGCGACTCCTGCGGCGCGCTGATCCGCGTGCAGGCCAGCGGTGTGCCGGTGGGCCTGGGCGAGCCGCTGTATGACAAGCTCGATGCCGATATCGCCTACGCGATGATGGGCCTCAATGCCGTCAAGGCGGTGGAGATCGGCGCTGGTTTTGACAGCGTGGGCCAGCGTGGCACCACGCACGGTGATTCGCTCAGCCCCCAGGGCTTTCGCAGCAACAATGCCGGCGGCATTCTGGGCGGCATCAGCACCGGGCAGGACATCGAGATCCGCATCGCCATCAAGCCGACCAGCTCGATCATCAGCCCCCGCGAGTCCATCGATACCGAGGGCAACAGCACCGAAGTCATCACCAAGGGCCGGCACGACCCCTGCGTGGGCATCCGCGCCGCACCGATTGCCGAGGCCTTGCTGGCCATGGTGCTGATGGACCATGCGCTGCGCCACCGCGCCCAGAACAGTGATGTGGTGCAGGCCGTGGGCCCGATCGCCGCCGAGGCGCCGCGGGACTGACGAGGCGCAGCCCGGGCTGGCTCCATGGCTGGCCTCCCCAAATAAAAATGCGAACCCTGGGGTTCGCATTTTTTCGTTGGCTCAGTCCTTTTTACGGGCGCCGTCTTTTTTGGCAGCCGGCGGCGGGGTGGTTACCTCGTCGACGATGGACTTGAACTGGTCAATGTCCTCAAAGCTGCGATACACGCTGGCGTAGCGGATGTAAGCCACCTTATCGAGCTTTTGCAGCTCGGCCATGACCAGCTCCCCGATCAGATGGGTCTGCACCTCGCGCGCACCCAGGGTGCGCAGCTTGTCTTCGACATGCTCGAGTGCCATGTCCACCTTGTCGATGCTTACCGGGCGCTTGCGCAGCGCCAGGCTGAAGGAGCCGCGCAGCTTGCTGCGGTCGTAGTCGATGCGCCGGCCGTCCTTCTTGACGATGACCGGCAGGCTGACTTCGGGCCGCTCGTAGGTGGTGAAGCGCTTTTCGCAATGGCCGCATTGGCGCCTGCGCCGTACAAAGCCGCCGTCTTCTGCAACACGGGTCTCCACCACCTGGGTATCGGGATGGCTGCAGAAGGGGCATTTCATAGGCGCGGGCGCTGCTCAGATCAACGGTAGACGGGGAAACGTGCGGTCAGGGCGTTGACCTTTGCGCGCACGGCGGCGATGTTGGCCTCGTCACGGGGGTTGTCCAGCACGTCGGCGATCAGGTTGGCGGTCAGGCGCGCTTCTTCGTCCTTGAAACCACGGGTGGTCATCGCAGGCGTACCGATACGGATGCCGCTGGTGACCATCGGCTTTTCCGGGTCGTTGGGGATGGAGTTCTTGTTGATCGTCATGTGGGCAGCGCCCAGCACGGCTTCGGCTTCCTTGCCGGTGATGCCCTTGGCGCGCAGGTCCACCAGCATCACGTGGCTTTGCGTGCCACCGGAGATGATGCGCAGGCCGCGCTCGGTCAGGGTCTCGGCCACGATGCGGGCGTTGGTCTTGATCTGCTGGGCATAGGTCTTGAACTCGGGCGACAGCGCTTCCTTGAAAGCCACAGCCTTGGCAGCGATCACATGCATCAGCGGGCCGCCTTGCAGGCCGGGGAACACGGCCGAGTTGATGGCCTTTTCGTGCTCGGCCTTCATCAGGATGACGCCGCCACGTGGGCCGCGCAGGCTCTTGTGGGTCGTCGTCGTCACCACATCAGCGTGGGGCACGGGGTTGGGGTACTCGCCTGCGGCGATCAGACCGGCATAGTGGGCCATGTCCACCATGAAGATCGCGCCGACATCCTTGGCCACCTTGGCAAAGCGGGCGAAGTCGATTTCCAGCGAGTAGGCCGAAGCGCCAGCGATGATCAGCTTGGGCTTGGTCTCGTGCGCCTTCTTTTCCATGGCGTCGTAGTCCAGCTCTTCCTTCGCGTTCAGGCCGTAGGAGACGACGTTGAACCACTTGCCGGAGATGTTCAGCGGCATGCCGTGGGTCAGGTGACCGCCTTCGGCCAGGCTCATGCCCATGATGGTGTCGCCGGGCTTGAGGAAGGCCAGGAAGACTGCCTCGTTGGCGGAGGCGCCGCAATGGGGCTGCACGTTGGCCGCTTCAGCGCCAAACAGCTGCTTGACGCGGTCGATCGCCAGTTGCTCGGCGATATCGACAAATTCGCAGCCGCCGTAGTAGCGCTTGCCGGGGTAGCCTTCGGCGTACTTGTTGGTCAGCTGGGTGCCCTGGGCCCACATCACGGCAGGGGAGGCATAGTTCTCGCTGGCGATCAGCTCGATGTGCTGCTCTTGACGCTGGTTTTCGGCCTGGATGGCTGCAAAGAGTTCTGCGTCGGTCTGTTCGACAAGGATGTTGCGTTGGTACATGGCGGTCGTTGGAGTCAGAAGTGAGCCCTGCCTGCCAACGTTGAGGGTGGCAAAAACAGGGGCTGCCCAGGCGCACGGCTAACACGTGGCGGGTGCGGGGGACGGTGGGCCCGCCCTGGCACTGCACGGTACGCTCCCCGGTGGTTGCTGCAGGCCGGGCCTGCATTCCACGTCAACAATCCGGTCATACAGATGTCTATCGCCAGTCGCGTACCCGGCTAGTGTAGCCGAGGCCACAGCGCGCTGGAGGCAATGGGTTTATCGCGTTCGCCAGTAAAGACCAGGCCCCCAAGCAAAAAGCACCCTCAAGGGGTGCTTTGCCAGGGGGTGAGAGGAAAGCCTGCGCTCAGGAGCCCATGGCCACGGCGGTGGCCTCGGCCTTGGCAGCGGCAGGCAGCGCAGCGGGCTTGTCAGCCAGCGCCACCGTCTCGGCGGCCGCGGCAGCAGCGCTGTTGCTGGCCGCCTTGGCCTTGTCGGCCACGGTAGCGGCCGCTGCCGGCATATCTGCCTGGGCAGACAGCGATGGCTTGGCGGCGGGAGCCACCGGTGCCTTGGGGGTGTTGCTGCGGCCTTCGGCGACTTGCTTGATGCGGAAATGCTCGGCCATCACCTTGGCGGCGTAACCGCCATCGGTGGGCAGGTTGGCAGCGCCCACATAGTACTTGAGACCACCTTCGAGCGAGCCAGCGCGTTCAATGCACTCTTGCAGCACCTTGACACCCACCCGCAGATTGGTCACCGGGTCAAAGGCCGCAAAGTGGCCGCCGAAGTGCTCGTACTTGTCGGTGTGGATCTTGGTCATGACCTGCATCAGGCCTTGCGCACCCACCGAGCTCTGGGCGAAGGGGTTGAAGCTCGATTCCACAGCCATGATCGCCAGGATCAAGGTGGGGTCGAGCTTGGTGTCCTTGCCGACCTGGTAGGCTTCAGAGACGAGCACGGCCAGTGGCTCGGGTGCGACCCGGTATTTCTTGGCCAGCCAGTAGGCGACATTGGCCTGGTTGCGGGGCAACTGCTGGGGATTGCTGGCAGTGGCGCGGTCCACGGCGGCCATCATTGCCGCGTCATCGGCGGCGCTGACGTCCGCGTCGGCAATAGCGGCATCAGCCGCCGGCGCCTGCGTGCGTGCCTGCAACCAGCTGCGCAACTGCGCTTCGCCCGCATGGCGAAGGTCGTCACGCGACACCAGGGTGAGGGCGCAGAACGCCACCACCAGACCGATCAAAGCAAAACTGTTGTGTGCCATGGTCATCAGACCACGGCTGATGGTGGCGCTCAACGAGCGCACACCGGCATCCACTTGCGCGGGAGCCGTCATAGGGATTTTTCCTTTCAAAGTCCCACCACCTCCAAGCGCCCGGTAGGTTTTACATCGGGCGGGGGTCTGGCAGGGTGGGGCCGCACTGTCCTGTGCGGCCACCGGCAGGCCATCTGCGCAGCAGACGGCCCTTGTCGTTTCATGCACGCTCTTGCGTGTCAGGGGCTACGATCAAAACACCGGGAGGGTGTTGACTAAAAAATCAGCAATCAATGCAATGGGCTGAATTCTAGAAGCTTGCTTAATACACAGTCAACACTATTGAATGGCGAAATTAGAAAAAAAAGTAATAAAAAAACGTGTATAGCGGTGCGTCGCCGGCGCGGATCCGGTCGGTGGCGACCGGGCCGCAGCGCGCCGGATGTCCGGCAGAAAAAGCACCGCCGCTTGGGGTCCATCGCGGCGTAAGGCATAGGTCTTGATAGTCTATATTTAATGTTTTTAATAACGTGATTGATATAAAGGATTCGATGAAAAGTCAATCTTTATCAAATGCCGCGCAGCTTTTCTGCTCTGTTTTTATGCAAAGCTGCGGTTCCATTCGCGTATCAGCGGTGACAGCCGCCCAGCCGAAGCGGCGAACTGACAACGTTGTCGGACCCGCGCCGACAAGGCGATTGCTGACTTGATTTGGGTCAGGGGCCTCGCGTCATCAAACGGTCATCGCAGCGGCCACCGGTTTCACAGTAAATTGCCAAAAAACTGTATAAAAACCAGGTTAAAAGCCACAATAACCTAGAACCCCATCAGGTTTTTGGTATTTGTACCTGGGTAAAAATAGTGCAAACGCCTAAATTCCTCATCGGCGTGGTGTTTTTGCCGACCCATTTGGGCCGCGCCGCGTGCGGCAGCACGCAGCCAGCTCGGGCGGGAAGGCCGGTCGGTCGCGCCCGGACCGGCCAGGTCACACCGCCAAGCTTCTTCGCGTTCGGCAGGGCAGGGCGCCGCCCGCTCCGGCGCGCTGCAGCCCTTGCAGGTCTCCATGGAAACCAGGCCTTTCCTCTATATATATGCAGGCTTGCATTCTTCTGGGACAGGCCGGCCAGTTTTGAACGATTGTGAACCCGCCACAGATCGCGCTTTTGTGTGCTAAGCCAATGCCGCTGCGGCAGCTTATTTGGGCACAATGGCTCTTGGTACTGCCAACCGGCCTTGTTGTGGCCGTATGGGCGCTGATTGAGGAACGTCGCCGTGAGCGAAACGCAAGAAACAAACAAGAAAAAGACCGCAGCGGTGCGCTGGTTGCGCCGGCTGGGATGGTGTCTGCTGGCGCTGCTGCTGCTGTGGGCGCTGTCGTGGCTGCTGCTGCCTTGGCTGCTGCGCACCCAGGGTGAGAAGCTGGGCACCGAAAAGCTGGGGCGGGCGGTGCATATCGGCGCGGTGGAGTTCAAGCCCTGGTCGCTGGAGCTGACGGTGCGCGACCTGCAGATCGCGGGCCCCCAGCCCGACAGCCCGGCCATGCTCGCGGTCGAGCGCCTCTATGTGGATGCCGATATCCAGTCCGTTTTCCGGCTGGCGCCGGTGCTCGACGCGATCCAGGTCGACAAGCCGGTGCTGCACCTGGCGCAAACCGCACCCGGCGAGTTTGATGTTGACGAGGTGCTGCAAAAGCTGCGCAGCCCGCAACCCCAGCCCGATGACGGCAAGACGGCGCATTTTGCGCTCTACAACATCGAGCTCAAGGACGGGCAGGTGGCCTTTCGCGACGACACCGTGGGCCAGACCCATGAACTGAAGGATCTGCAACTGGGCATTCCCTTTCTGAGCAATCTGGAGTCCAAGCGCGAGATCAAGGTGCTGCCCCAACTGGCCTTTGTGCTCAATGGCAGCCAGTTTGCGAGCCATGCCGAGGCCACGCCGTTTGCCGACGACCGAAAGGCAGAAGCCCAGTTTGCGATCAAGGACCTCGACCTCCAGCCTTATCTGGCCTATCTCCCCGCGTCCTTGCCGGTCAAGCTGGCTGCCGGTGTGCTCAATGCCGATCTGGCGCTCGCCTTTGAGCAGCAAGAAAAGACCCAGGTGCGCCTGAGCGGCGAAGTGCATGCCAGCGGCGTGCAGGTGCGTGATGCGGCCAACGGTGAATTGCTGGGCTGGGAGCGGCTGGATGTGCAACTGGCCGATGTGCAGCCTTTGTTGGGGCAGGTGCATATCGCCCAACTGGCGCTGGATGGAGCGCAGCTGTCGCTCAAACGGGGCAAGAATGGCCAACTGAGCCTGCTCGATGCCCAGGGCCAGGCGTTGCCGGGGCGGACTGAAGCAGCCGCTGCCACGGAAAAGGCGGAGCCTGGTCCTTCCGTCGCCCGTGCAGACGCTGCAAGCAGCGACGCCAAGGAAGACCAGGCAGAGCCGCAGGTGCCAATGGCCGACTCTGGCGCGTCCGCAGGCAAAGCCAGTACTGGCCAGCCCAGCTGGTCGGTGCGGATCGATGCGCTCAAGCTCAGCCGCCTCAAAGGCGTGTGGGTCGATGAAAGCGTGCCGCTGCCAGCGCGCGTGCAGCTCGATGACTTCAGCATGGAGGCGCAGCACATCGCCTGGCCCTTCAAGGAGCCTTTCCAGTTTGAGGGTTCATCAGGGCTCTCGGGCGCCCAGGGCGTGCCGTCCACCGGCCGTCTGGTGTTCTCGGGCAAGGCGACAGACCAGATGGCGGAGGTGGATGTGCGCACCACGGGCCTGCCGCTGCAGCTGGGCGCTTCTTATCTGACCGGCGTGATCGAGCCGGGCCTGCTGGGCACGATAGACAGCGAGATGCAGCTGAGCCGCCAGGGCACCGCCCTCAAGGTGACGCTCGCGCAGATGCGCGTGTCCGATGTGGCGCTGCAGTGCAATAGCAAGGCCAACTGTGCGCCGCCCCATGGCGCGGCCATCGGCCTCAAGGGCAAGAACAGCCTGCTGGAGCTGCGCCAGTTGCTGGTCCAGGATGCCGTGCTGGACACAGAGGCCCAGCAGGTCAAGCTGGGATCGGTGCAGCTGGTGGAGCCGGTGCTGGGCGTCTCGCGGGCCAAGGACGGCCGCATGATGTTTGAGGACTGGCTGGTGGCCTCGCAGGCCCGCAAAGCCGATGACCGCAAGCCGGCCGCCCAGGCGACCACCGGCAAACCCTGGGATGTGCAGCTGGGCCTGGTCAGCATCAAGGGTGCCCAATTGGCTTTCCAGGACGAGTCCACGGCCCGCAAGGTGGCCTTTCGCCTGACCGGCTGGGATCTGGAGCTGCGCGACTATGCGCCTTTGGCGGCCAAGGCCAAGCCCTCGCCACTGAAGCTCTCGGGCCGCATTGGCAGCGGCCGGGCCGAGCCGGGCCGGGTCGCCTATGAAGGCAGCCTGGGTATGACGCCGCTGTCGGCGGCGGGGCGGCTGAATGTGAGCCAGCTGCCCATCCATGCGTTTGAGCCCTATGCGGCGGCCTTGCTGCCGGTGCGGCTGATGCGGGCGGATGCCAATTTCCGGGGCACGGTGGATTTTGCGCAAACGGACAAGGGGCCGGTGGTGCATGTCAAAGGTGATGCCGGGCTCGATGATGTGCGTGTGCGCCCCTTGGTGGCCGCCGCATCCCCGGCGCCTGCAGACGATGCGGGCGACGACGATGGCAATGGCAATGGCGCAGGCGACGCAGGGCGTAAAGCAGCTGCCCCGGCCGCCAGCCGGGGTGCCGGAACGCTGCGCATGGGGCTGATGGGCGCAGGCGACGACCTGCTGAACTGGAAGCTGCTGAGTCTGCGCGCGCTGGCGGTGGACATGGTGCCCGGCCAGCGCATGAAGGTGCAGGTCGGCGAGACGGCCTTGACCGATTTCTACGCCCGTCTGGTGGTGCAGGAGAACGGCAAGCTCAACCTCCAGGATCTGGGCGCAAGCCGTGCTGCGGCTGCAGCGGGTGAGGCGGCAGCGCCTGAAGGCGTGGTGGTCGAAGCGTCGGGCGGTGCAGCGGTGAGCGCTCCGGCCTCGCCAGCCAGCCCGGAGCCGGCCACCGGGCCGATCATCGACATGGGGCCGATCACCTTGGCAGGTGGTACCGTCAAGTTCAGCGACCAGTTTGTGCGGCCCAACTACTCGGCCGACCTGTCCGAGCTGGCCGGCCGCATGGGCGCCTTCTCGTCCGAGCCCACCGCTGGCCAGTTGCAATTGGCGGAGCTGGAGCTGCGCGGCAAGGCCGAGGGCACCGCGTCGCTGGAGATCACCGGCAAGCTCAATCCGCTGGTCAAGCCACTGGCGCTCAATATCCATGGCAAGGTGCGCGATCTGGAGCTCTCGCCGCTGACGCCCTACAGCATCAAGTACGCCGGCCACGGCATCGAGCGCGGCAAGATGAGCGTCGATGTGCAGTACGACGTGACGCCCGAAGGCATGCTGACGGCGAGCAACAAGCTGGTGCTGAACCAGCTGACCTTTGGTGATGCCGTGCAAGGTGCGCCGGCGAGCCTGCCGGTCAAGCTGGCCGTGGCCTTGCTGGCCGACCGCAATGGGGTGATCGATCTGGACCTGCCGATCAGTGGCTCGCTCAACGATCCGCAGTTCCGTCTCGCGCCGATCATCTTCAAGGTCATTGGCAACCTGATCATGAAGGCGGTGACTTCGCCGTTCGCGCTGCTGTCGGGCGCCTTCGGTGGCAGCAGCGAGGCCAGCCATGTGCCTTTTGCCCCCGGCAGCGCGGTGCTGGATGCGGACAGCAAGCAAAGCCTGGACAAGGTGGCCAAGGCGCTGGAAGAGCGCCCGGCACTGCAGCTGACCGTCTCCGGCCAGGCCGACCTGGAGCGCGAGAAGGACGGCTGGCGCAAGGCCCGCATCGATGACCTGGTGCTGGCGCAAAAGCGCCGTGCCACGGTACGCGCCGGCGGCAAGCCCGAAGACGTGCAGGCAGTGAGCGCTGCCGAGTACCCCGCCTTGCTCAAGGATGTGTACAAACGTGCCGATATCCAGAAGCCGCGCAACCTGGTCGGCATGGCCAGCGACATCCCCGTGGCCGAGATGGAAACCTTGCTGCTGACCAGCATCAGCGTGCCCGACAACGCGATGCGCGAGCTGGCGCTGGCCCGCGGCGTGACCGTGCGCGACTACCTGGCCGGCAAGGGCGTGAAGCTGGAACGCTTGTTCCTGGGCAATGCCAAAACCGAGGGCTTTGGCGATGACAAGGACTGGACGCCGCATGCCGAGCTGAGTCTGGCACCGCGCTGAGCGCTGACACGCCACCGATCAAGGGCTGGGCCGCAGGGTGCCAGCCCTTTGTTTTTGGCCATACTGCGGTTGAATTACCTTATAGCGATGCCCCGTGTGCTTGGAGTCCTCGCCAAACCGGGTCAAAATAGCACCTAGGGACCCTCTGCACCACTCCCTGCCTCGGCCTGAAACCGGACTCGGGCGATCCGCTGCGTTGGCTTTGTTGTCAACGTCTGGCTATGGATTGCAAATGACGCTTAGTCGCATGCCGATCCCCGTCCATGCCGCTGGGCGAGGGGGGATGCAGAGGATTCCTGGCGGTAGGCCCATGCCTGCTGCCCTCTTTTTTATGTGCCAATGGCTGCATTGCCCCGCGATGCAGGCCGTATTTACGACTGAACTGACTCCATGTTCCCCTTTATCTCGCGCAACAAGACGCCCGAAACCCCTGAGCCCGCACCCGCACCCGCCAAGGCGGCCGCTGCCCCCCATCCCCTCGATGGTGTCACCGGTGGTGCTTTTTCGGCTGCCACCTCGGGCGAGCGTGCAGCCAAGGTGCGCGAATGGCTGGCCACCAATCCCGGTGCCGAGCAGCTGCAGGAAGTGTTCAAGGAGCTGTCTGCCCGCGACAAGGGTGCCGCCAAGGCCATCCGTGAGCGCATGGACGAGATGCGCCGCGCCAAGGGGCAGGAAGCCATCGCTGCGGAATGGGCTGAAAAGGCCGACAAACTGCTGGGCGCCTCCAAGCTGAACATTGCCGACGCCCTGGCTTGGCAGCGCGACGCCGCCAAGGCCGGTGCGCCGCTGTCGCGCGAGCCGCTGTCTGCGCTCAAGACCCAGCTGGCCGACCGTGTCAAGACGATTGAAGACCTACAGCACCGCGTGCAGGTGCAGCGTGAGGCGGCAGTGCTGCTGGCCCAGCGCGTCGAAGTGCTCTCCACCAAATCCTACAAGGATGCGCAGTCTGCCGAGGCGGCACTGGCCACCGATGTGCAGCATTGGCAGGACCAGGCTGCGGTGCTGGAAGGCGATGCCAGCTGGGGCAGTGTGGAAGCGCGCTACCCCAGCATGCTGGAGGCCTCCAAGTCGCAGCTGCTGCTGGTCTGGGATGCTTTCCAGTCGGCCCTCAAGCAAACGCTGGCCGCCGCTGACGATGCGCAGGCGCCGCTGCCCACGGTGCCCGTCTGGGCGGACGAGATCCGCGCCGGCCGCGGTCTGCCGACCGAAGTGGAGCAGGCCGCCGCCCGTGCGGCTGCTGCCAAGCCCGCTGCCGATCCGCAGGAATCCAAGCGCGCCAAGCAAGTGGTGCAGGAAGCACTGAAAGCCTTGCAGGCCCACACGGCCGAAGGCCATGGCAAGGGTGCGTCCAGCGCGGCGCAGCAGCTGCGCGCTGCCCTCAAGCAGCATGGCAAGCTGATCGACCAGGATCTTGAATCCCAGGTCAATACCGCGCTGATTGCTGCCGGTGAACTGGAAGGCTGGCAACGCTGGAGCGCCGACAAGGTGCGCGAAGAGTTGCTGGCCAAGGCCCAGGGTCTGCTCGCCCGCCCCGAAGGCCAGGAGCTCGGTGGCCGCAAGCTGCAAGAAGCGCTGCGCCAGCTGCGCGAGGATTGGAAGAAGGCCGACCAAAGCGGCCCCACCAACCATGCGCTGTGGAAAAAGTTTGATGAAGCCTGCAACGCCGCCTACAAGCATGTCGAGGTCTGGTTGGCCAAGGTGCGCGAAGAGGGCGCCAAGCACCGCGCCGAGCGCGAAGCGCTGATCGCCGAACTCAAGGCCTGGGTGGAAGCGCACAAGCCTTCGACCGACTGGAAGCGCATTCAGCGGGACCTGTTCCAGTTTGGTGACCGCTGGCGCGCCAGCGGCCATGTGGGCGAAAAGGCCTATGCCGAACTGCAAGAGGCCTGGAAGGCTGCGCTGCACGAGGCCTCTGCGCCTTTGCATGCGGCCCAGAAGCAGAGCATTGCCCGCCGCGAAGCCATGGTGGCCCAGGCGGTGGAACTGGCCGCTGCGCCCAACCTGAACATTGACGCCGTGCGTGAGCTGCAGCGCCAATGGCAGACCGAGGCCCAGTCCGTGCCGATGGACCGCCGCCATGAGCAAAAGCTCTGGGATGCCTTCCGCAAGCCGCTCGATGAAGCCTTTGCCCGCAAGACGCAGCAGCGCGAGCGCGTGCAGCACCAGCTGAGCGCCCGCGATCAGGCCGTACTCGATGCCTCCAAGGCGCTGGAAGCGGCCAACCACAGCGGCGATGCCGCATGGATCCAGGCTGCGCTGGACGGCTTGCAGCAAGCGCTGCAGGCCCAGCAAGCGCCGGTGTCGGCGGAGCCGGCAGCCGCTGCACCCGCTCCAGCAGCCGTACCTGCAACGGACAAGGACGCTGCTGCTGAGGCGGCTCCGGCAGAGGAAGCGGCCGCTGAAGACGGTGGTGATGCGGGCGGTGCAGAAGTGGCGGCTCCGGCCCCCGCACCTGTGCCGCCCAAGCCCGTGATTGCCCAGCGCAGCGGCGATGACCGCCCTGGCATGCGCCGTGATGCACCCGCAGCTGCTGGCCGCACGGGCAAGCCCGGCGGCGACCGCCGTGACGGCCGGGATGGACGCGACAGCCGTGGCCCGCGCAGCGACCGGGGCCAGGAGCGCCGTGGTGGCGACGACCGCTTTGGCCGTGGTGACCGCATGGACCGCGCGCCGCGTGAAGACCGTGGCCCGCGTCTGGGCGATGCCGCCTTCCGCGCCCAGCGCGATGCGGTGGAGCACGCCCAGGCAGCGCTGCGCAAGCTGGCCACCCAGGCCCACGGCCAGGCACTGACGCAGATGATGGAGGCCTGGAGCAAGCGCGATGCTGCGCTGCTGCCCCAGGCGCAGGATCTGGGCCGCTTGGCCGGCGGCTCGCGCAACAGCTGGAGCCAGGCCATTGCGGCGCCTGCCGCCGGTGATGGCAGCGAAGCGATGCTGCGCCTGGAGATGGCCGCCGAGGTGCCCACCCCGGCTGAGCACATCAATGCCCGCCGTGCGCTGCAATTGCAGTTGCTGACGCGCCGCAATGACCCTTCGCCGCAAGAGACCTGGCAGCAGGATGTGGCCAAGGTACTGGCCACCAGCAGCGACGAGGCCTCGGCCCGCCGTCTGCAAAACGCCTTGAAGGCTTTGCTGAAGAAGTAAAGCTCCCGCAGCGATCCCACAACGCCCTGTGCTGAAACGCCAGGGCGTTTTTTTATGGGCCTAGCGTTATCGGCGGAGAGGCAGGGGTGGCTGGGAGGGGTGGGGGCTGTGCAGCGCGCCCGCCTGCATGCTGGCGCGCGGGCAACAAAAAAGCCATTGCACGGTGTGCAATGGCTTGATGTTTGGTGCCCAGGAGAGGACTCGAACCTCCACGGAGTTACCCGCTAGTACCTGAAACTAGTGCGTCTACCAATTCCGCCACCTGGGCTTTCAGGATGGTGCAATTATAGGGCGGTGTTGGAGGCGGTTTTGGCGAAAGTGCTAAAAATTTTTCAAAAAAGATAGCGAGAGAGTGTGAGTGGTTAGGCGCTGCCGCGATGCATGGCAGGCCCAAAGCAAAAAAGCTGCTGCACATCGTGTATGCAGCAGCTTTTGCTGTTTGGTGCCCAGGAGAGGACTCGAACCTCCACGGAGTTACCCGCTAGTACCTGAAACTAGTGCGTCTACCAATTCCGCCACCTGGGCTTTCAGGGAAGCCGCAATTATAGGGGTGATTTTTCGCAGCTTTCGAGCAAATGCAAAAAATTTTTCAGAAGCTCTGGTTGGGGGGGGGTGCGGTGCTGACAAGGAGCGGGAAGCCGGAGTGCTGTATGAGGAAGCCCGTGGCCTTTGCCGGTGCTGCGCACGCAGCGCTTGGCTCCGATGGCGGGGAGAGATGCCGTCGCAGCGCGTGTGGTTGGAGGGTGCTATGCGCCGACGGTGTGGGCAGGTGGATGGAGCGCTGGCGCTCAACAGCCGCCTTTGCTGGTGGACCAGGAGGCATTGGGCGCTGTGCGCAGGGCGGGGTGCGTTGGAGCGCCGTACAGGCAAAGAAAAAGCCGCTGCACAAAAAGTGCAGCGGCTTATGTCTGGTGCCCAGGAGAGGACTCGAACCTCCACGGAGTTACCCGCTAGTACCTGAAACTAGTGCGTCTACCAATTCCGCCACCTGGGCTGATGATGCAGGGCGATGCCCCTTATCGGCTTTCCTGAAATACCACTGTAGGACCAGCCCGTTAAGACTGATTTTTCACCGTTTTCACAAAACAAGTTGTACTTGTCGTTAAACTTGGTGCCCAGGAGAGGACTCGAACCTCCACGGAGTTACCCGCTAGTACCTGAAACTAGTGCGTCTACCAATTCCGCCACCTGGGCATTTCAGGAAAGAATCAGATTGTATATCAAAAAAACGGCTTCCAAAACAGGAGCAGATAATTTGTCAGAAGAAATTGAAGGTGTAGTCCAAGGCCACCGTGAAGGCCACGGCTTTGTGATCCGGGATGACAACGAGAGCGACATCTACATCCCGGCCAATGAAATGCGCGCCGTACTGCACCGCGATCGGGTCCGTGCCCGCATCGTGCGCACCGACCGCCGGGGACGTCCCGAAGGTCGCATTGTTGAAATCATCGAGCGCTCTGCGCAGCCCATCATTGGCCGCCTGCTGCAGGAAAGCGGCGTCTGGCTCGTGGCTCCGGAAGACAAGCGCTACGGCCAGGATGTGCTGATCCCCAATGGCGCGATCGGCGCCGCCAAGACCGGCCAGGTCGTCGTGGTCGAATTGACCGAGCCGCCGGCCTTGTTTGGCCAGCCTGTGGGCCGCGTGGTCGAGGTGCTGGGCGAGATCGACGACCCCGGCATGGAAATCGAGATTGCGGTGCGCAAATATGGCGTGCCCCATGAGTTCTCGGACGAGTGCCTGGCCTTGGCCAAGAAGCTTCCCGACAAGGTACGCCTGGTCGACCGCAAGGCCCGCATCGACCTGACCGATATCCCGCTGGTCACCATCGACGGCGAGGATGCGCGCGACTTTGACGATGCTGTGTACTGCGAACCCGCCAAAATCGGCCGCACCAAGGGCTGGCGCCTGTTGGTGGCGATTGCCGATGTGAGCCACTATGTGCAAAACGGCAATGCCATCGACGTCGATGCCTACGACCGTGCGACCAGCGTCTACTTTCCGCGCCGCGTGATCCCCATGCTGCCGGAAAAGCTCTCCAATGGCCTGTGCTCGCTGAACCCGAATGTGGACCGCCTGTGCATGGTGGCCGATATGCTGGTCACCGCCGATGGCGAGCTGCAGGCCTACCAGTTCTACCCCGCCGTGATGCACAGCCATGCCCGTTTTACCTATACCGAGGTGGCAGCCATCCTGGCCAACACCCGGGGCCAGGACGCGATCAAGCGCAAGGAGCGCGTGGCCGACCTGCTGAACCTGCATGACGTGTACAAGGCGCTGCTGTCGGCGCGCGGCCGCCGCGGCGCGGTGGATTTCGAAACCACCGAAACCCAGATCATCTGCGACGAGAACGGCCGCATCGAGAAAATCGTGCCGCGCACGCGCACCGAGGCCCACCGCCTGATTGAGGAGGCCATGCTGGCAGCCAATGTCTGCGCGGCAGATTTCATCCAGCAAAGCGGCCAGCCCGGGCTCTTCCGGGTGCACGAAGGCCCCACGCCCGAGAAGCAGGACATTCTGCGTGGCTACCTCAAGGCCATGGGGGTGGGCCTGTCGATCAGTGACGACCCGAGCCCGGCCGAGTTCCAGGCCATTGCCCAGGCCACCAAGGACCGGCCTGACGCCCAGCAGATCCACACCATGCTGCTGCGCTCGATGCAGCAGGCGATCTACACGCCGATCAACAGTGGCCACTTTGGCTTGGGCTACGAGGCATATACCCACTTCACCAGCCCGATCCGCCGTTACCCCGATTTGCTGGTGCACCGCGTCATCAAGGCCGCGTTGCTGGGCAAGCGCTACCAGTTGCCGCTGCTGCCCACGCCGGGTGAGGCGGAGGCCAAGCTGGCCAAGCGCCTGGCCAGCCGGGTGGCGGCCCCCAAGCAGAAGCTGCAGGCCGAGCGCGTGCAACGCGTGTCACGCGAAGTGCAGGCCTGGGAGGCGGCCGGCCTGCATTGCAGTGCCAATGAGCGCCGTGCCGATGAGGCCAGCCGCGATGTCGAGGCCTGGCTCAAGTGCAAGTACATGCGCGAGCACCTGGGCGAGGAATACAGCGGCATGGTGTCTGCGGTTACCTCGTTCGGCCTGTTCGTGACCTTGGACCAGCTCTATGTCGAGGGTCTGATCCATATCACCGAGCTGGGTGGCGATTATTTCCGCTTTGACGAGATGCGCCAGGAGCTGCGCGGCGAGCGTACGGGCATCCGCTACACGATCGGTACGCGCCTGCAGATCCAGGTCAGCCGTGTGGATCTGGATGCGCGCAAGATCGACTTCCGCCTGGTGCGCGAGGGCGAGGATGCGGCCCGTGCCCCGGCCTCCAACGCCCGTGCGGCGAACAAGGTGGCATCGTCACCTTCGAGCCGCCAGCGCGAGGGCCGCGATGAAGCCTATGACGCCCAGCGCGCCAGCCTCAAGCGCAAGGCCAAGGGCGCCGCGCACGGTGCCGGCAAGCCGCGTGGCAATGACCGGGGCGCAGGCGCCAGCAAACAACCGGGACAGAAGACCCCGCGCAAACGCCGCTGATCTGCTGTGAATTCACTATGATCGAAGCCAGGCCATCCCAGCGATGGCCTGGCTTTTTTGTTCACTGAGCTGAGAACTTTCCAAGGAGTACGGATGACCGAGAAGACGCGCAAGATTGCAGTGGTGACCGGTGCGGGCACCGGGATTGGCCGCGCAGCGGCGCTGGCATTGATGAAGGATGGCTGGTCCGTCGTGCTGGCGGGCCGCCGCGAGCAGCCTTTGCAGGAGGTGGCCAGCCATGCGGCAGATGCAGGCCAGGCCTTGGTGGTGCCCACCGACGTGGCCGACCCGGTTGCCGTCAAGGCCTTGTTCGATGCAGCGGTGGCCCGGTTTGGCCGGGTGGACATGCTGTTCAACAACGCCGGGCGCGGCGCGCCTGCGGTGCCGATCGATGAGCTGCCGGTGGAGACCTGGCAGGATGTCGTCAATGTGAACCTCAATGGCATGTTCTATTGCCTGCAGCAGGCCTTCCGCGTGATGCGCCAGCAGTCGCCGATGGGCGGCCGCATCATCAACAATGGCTCGATCTCGGCCCATGCGCCCCGGCCCATGTCGATTGCCTATACGGCCACCAAGCATGCCGTGATGGGCCTGACCAAGACCGCCGCGCTCGATGGCCGCAAGTACGACATCGCCGTGGGCCAGATCGACGTGGGCAATGCCGGCACCGAGCTGGCGATGCGCATGACCCAGGGCGTCATGCAGGCGCATGGCGAGATAGCGCCCGAGCCATTGATGGATGTGGACGTGGTGGGCCAGTCGGTGCTCTACATGGCCAATCTGCCGCCGGAATGCAATGTGCTGTTCCACACGGTGATGGCCACCAAGATGCCCTTTGTCGGGCGTGGCTGAGCCGGTCGGTGGTTGGTCAGCCGGGCCGTTGCAGGCTGCGCGCCAGGCGTGATGCCGTCAGCATCCGCGCTGGCGGCCAGGTGTCGGCGGCATGGCCGTGCAGCCAGACGGCATTGAGCAGCGGCTGCCACGCCTCTGCCCAGCTGCTGCCGGGCGGAAGGGCTGCCAGGTGCGCGCCAATGCAGCCGGCCAGCACATCGCCGGTGCCGCCTATCGACAGGCGGGCATTGCCGCTGTGGTTGATCGCATAGCGCCCATCCGGCGCTGCCACTATCGATCCACTGCCCTTGAGCACCACCAGGCACTGCCATTGCTGTGCCGCCTGGCGTGCGGCGCCAATGCGGTCACGCTGAACCTGTTCGGTGCTGCTGTCCAACAGGCGCGCCAGCTCCAGCGGATGGGGAGTGAGTACCGTGGGCCCGGTCGAACTGGCTTGGGCTGCCCTTCGTTGTAGCATTTGTTGCAGCGCTGGTTGCGCGGCAAGGGCGTTGAGCGCATCGGCATCCAGCACCAGGCTGCCCGCATGCTGCAAGACCTGGGGGAGCACCCCGGCCACCAGGCTGCCGCCACCGCAGCCGCACACCAGGCTGCCGCGCAAGGCGCGCGTGGCCTCCAGCGACCGGAGCATGATGTCCGCTGCAATGCCCGCAGGTCTGGGTGATGCGGGGGTGCTGCCCAGCAGGTGCAGCATGACCCTGCCAGCGCCCGCATGCAGCGCCGCGCTGGCGGCCAGCATGGCGGCGCCTTCCATGCCCTGGCCATCGTGGCTGGCGCTTTGGCCGCCGATCACCGCGACATCGCCAAACAGGCCTTTGTGGCTGTTGTGGGTGGGTAATGGCGTTTGAGCTTGGGTGACCAGTTGACCGGTGCCTGAGGGGGCATCGATGCCAGCGGCAGGCATCTGGTCACAGCGCCAAACCGGGTTCTGCGCCAGCAGCGGTGCCAGCCAGACCTCGCCCGCCCAGTCGCGCCCCTGCAAAGTAAAGAGCCCGGGCTTGAGTGCCAGCATGCTGAGCGTGACGCGGCGCCCTCGGGGTGCTTGCGGTGCCAGCGGCGCCAGCCAGGGCAGCCAGGCGCCGGTATCGGCCAGCAGGCCCGAGGGGGTGTCGATGCACAGCACATCGCGATCGGTGTCCAGCAGGCGTTGCAGCCAGGCCCGCACGGGGCCTTCGGCGGGGGTGCTGCGGTCAGCGCGCAGGCCCATCCCCCATAGCGCATCGATCGCCAGGTCGAAATGCGCGGGTGGCTGGTCGCTGATGGGCACGCCTGCTGCCTGGGCGCGTTGCAGCGCATGGGCGGCATCGGTGGGCAGGGCCTTGCCGGCGCTGGGCTGCAAGCTGATGTGCACGGTCTTGCCGGCGGCCTGCAGATGGATGGCGGCCTCCAAGCCGTCGCCGCCGTTGTTGCCGGCACCGCACACCACCCATATATGACGGGCATGTGGCGCGATCGCCAGTGCCAGGCGTGCCGTGGCTGCGCCGGCGCGGGCCATCAGGCTGTAGTGGGGCAGCGTGCGGGCCAGCGCTTGCTCGCGCTCGCGCACCTGGTCGCTGGATAGCAGGGCGGGGTAGGGCAGTGCGGCAGTAGCAGGCATGGCGCTATCGTAGCGCAGGCACGGGCCGCCGATGGCCGGCGCGGCGCGTCAGCGCAGGCGTTGCAGGTCCAGCGCAGCGGGGTCGGTGCTGGTGCTCTGCCCGGTCATCAACTGGCGCACATGGTGGGCGCAGCCCATCGACAAGCCCCAGCCAAAGCCGCCATGGGCGGTATTGAGCCAGATGCCCGGAATGCCGGACGCGCCCACCACCGGCAGGCCGTCGGGAACGGTCAAACGTGCGCCGCGCCACATCTGCAAGATGGATTGGCTGGGCTGGATGCAGCCCGGGAACCACTCCAACAGCACGCTGATGAGCGCGTGGCGTGCGTCATCGCTGCGCTCCGGGCTGTCGGGGTAGCCCAGTTCGGCACCGCCGCTGATGCGCAGGCGTGAACCCTGGCGGGTCAGGATCATGTTGTTTTCCAGATCGATGACCGCGCGGCGGGGAGCCAGGGACTCCTCGCTGATCTGGATGCTGGCACTGTAGCTATGGATAGGGGCGCTGGGCAGCTGCACATGGTGCGGGCGCAGCAACTGGTTGGTGTGGGTGCCGGCGCAGAGCACCACGGCATCAAAATCCTGCGAGCCGCTCGCCCATTGCAGGCGCACGCCACTGCCCGTGCTCTGGATGCCGCTGATGGCGTGCTGGGTGTGCAGCTGCAGCCCATGCGTTTGCAGCGCCTGCAGCAGCCCTTGTGAAAACAGGCGCCCGTTGCCCGACCAGGCTTCAGGCAGGTACAGGGCGCCGGCGATCTGTATCTCGGTGGCCAGGCCCGGCTCGATCGCGCGGGTCTCTGCCTCGTTGCAGCGCTGGTAGTCAATGTGCGCGGCCGACAGGCGGCGGGTCAGCTCGTACAGTGCTGCTGCGCTGGGCTCCTTGCGCAGCGGCAGCAGCAGCCCTTGGCTGAACTGGCCGTTGATGTCCAGCATTTCCTGCAGGTGTTGCATGCGCTGCATGGCCAGCAGTTCCAGCGACTGCAGCGCAGGAAGGACTTCGCTGTCGCGCAGCTTCTTGGCCACCGCCTGCTGCCGGCGCGCCCAGCGGCGCGGTGAAGACAGCACGCCGCCCTGGATCTGCAATTCCGAAAATGCCGGGCGCGCCAGGCCCAGTTGCAGCACCTGCTGAAACGCCGTTGCGCCCCATGGATTGATCGCGCAGGGCCACATCAGCCCTGAAGGGGCAAAGCTGGCTTCCTCGCCGGCTGCCCGGTGCTGTTCGAAAACACTGACCTCGTTGCCGGCTTCCATCAGCTCGAACGCAGTTGCTATACCTGCAATGCCTGCTCCAACGATCGCAATCTTCATAACAACAAAAACAGGGGGCCGTTCATAGAGTGGGGCACGGCGCTTGCAAGCATTTGCAAAAGCCGTGCGTTCGAGTGCCAGATTGTGCCCAGTTTTTTGCAATGCCCGTTGTAAGGGTAGCCACTGTGGCTCAAAAAACGCAAGCAATCGTCAAGCTGAGTGCGCCTGGCTGGTGGTTCATGGGATGTGGGCGGCGCGGGCAGATCGCCAGCTGCCGTGGGAGGCGGGTGCGACTTCTTCGCGGCCCACTTCAGACTATGTTAGAATCCTAGGGTTTTGCCGAGTGTAGCTTGCTGCATCGGTTCAAAACGAAATCGCAAACCTGCCTACCTAAGGTGTTGCGGCATGCGGTGCGCAGGCACGGCGGCCGTGATAGTTGGGCAGAATTTTAGACCTAACCTTCGGAGAAGATATATGTCCGTTACGATGCGCGAGATGCTGGAAGCCGGCGTCCACTTTGGCCACCAAACCCGTTTCTGGAACCCCAAAATGGGCCAGTACATTTTCGGTAGCCGCAACAAGATTCACATCATCAACCTGGAAAAGACCCTGCCTCTGTTCCAGGACGCACAAAAGTTCATCAAGCAGCTGTCGGCCAACCGCGGCACGATCCTGATGGTTGGCACCAAGCGCCAAGCGCGCGAAATCCTGGCCACCGAAGCACAACGTGCTGGCGTGCCTTACGTCGACCAGCGCTGGTTGGGCGGCATGCTGACCAACTTCAAGACCGTCAAGACCTCGATCAAGCGTCTGAAGGACATGAAGGCGCAGCAAGAAGCCGGTCTGGAATCGATGAGCAAGAAAGAGCAGCTGATGTTTGCTCGTGAGCTGGAAAAGCTGGAAAAGGACATCGGCGGCATTCAAGACATGAACGCGCTGCCTGACGCCATTTTCGTGATCGACGTGGGCTACCACAAGATTGCCATCGCTGAAGCCAAGAAGCTGGGCATTCCTCTGATCGGCGTGGTTGACACCAACCACAACCCAGAAGGTATCGACTACGTGATCCCTGGTAACGATGACTCGGCCAAGGCTGTGGAGCTGTATGCTCGCGGTATCGCCGACGCCATCCTGGAAGGCCGTGCCAACGCCGTGAACGACGTGGTCAAGGCTGCTTCCGGCGAAGAAGGCGACGAGTTTGTGGAAGTGGAAAACACCGCTGCTTAATCCACAGGGCTGCCCATTGGGCCGCGAATGAAAAGCGGGGCTCCACATCAGCCCCGTTTTTTTTACCTACGTTTCCACAATCACCCCAACTGAACTGAATACGGAGAGAGAAAATGGCAATTACCGCAAGCATGGTGGCAGAACTGCGCGCTAAGACCGACGCGCCCATGATGGAATGCAAGAAGGCACTGACCGAGGCTGATGGCGACATGGCCAAGGCTGAAGAGCTGCTGCGCGTCAAGCTGGGCACCAAGGCCGGCAAGGCAGCATCGCGTATTGCCGCTGAAGGCGTGATCGCCGCAGTGGTGGAAGGCAACACCGGCGCGATCATCGAAGTCAACAGCGAAACCGACTTCGTCTCCAAGAACGACAGCTTCATCGCTCTGGCCAATGCAGCGGCCAAGCTGGTGTCCGAAAAGAACCCTGCCGACGTGGCAGCGCTGAGCGCACTGGCTTACGAGCAAGACGGCTTTGGCCCCACCCTGGAAGACGTGCGCAAGGGCCTGGTCGGCAAGATCGGCGAGAACATGTCGTTCCGCCGCTTCAAGCGCTTCGAAGGCAGCAACCTGGCGCTGTACCTGCACGGCACCCGCATCGGTGTGGTGGTGGAGTTCGAAGGCGACGCACAAGCGGCCAAGGACGTGGCAATGCACGTGGCTGCGATGAAGCCCGTGGCGCTGACCAGCGCTGATGTGCCTGCCGAGCTGATCGAAAAGGAACGCACCGTCGCTGCCGCCAAGGCTGAAGAGTCGGGCAAGCCTGCTGACATCGCTGCCAAGATGGTGGACGGCGCTGTGCAGAAGTACCTCAAGGAAGTCTCGCTGTTCAACCAGGTCTTCGTGAAGGCCGCTGACGGCAAGCAGACCGTTGAGCAAATGCTCAAGGCCGCCAACACCTCGATCAAGGGCTTCACGCTCTACGTGGTGGGTGAGGGCATTGAGAAGAAGGTGGATGACTTCGCTGCCGAGGTCGCCGCGCAGGTTGCGGCCGCCAAGGGCCAGTAATCATCCTGACAAAGGGGCTACGGCCCCTTTGTTTCACCTATCGTTTTTTCCCCATCCCCACACCTGGAGCTCTCCACCATGTCCCAAAGCCCTGCCCACAAGCGCATTCTTCTCAAACTCTCCGGTGAAGCTCTGATGGGGGATGATGCTTTCGGCATCAACCGCGCCACCATCGTGCGCATGGTCGAGGAGATTGCCGAGGTGACGCGGCTGGGCGTGGAAGTCGCTGTCGTGATCGGCGGCGGCAATATTTTCCGTGGTGTGGCCGGCGGCTCGGTCGGCATGGACCGTGCCACTGCCGATTACATGGGCATGCTCGCGACAGTGATGAATGCGCTGGCGCTGGCCGATGCGATGGACAAGCAGGGCCTGACCGCCCGCGTGATGTCGGCCATCGGTATCGAGCAGGTGGTGGAGCCCTATGTGCGCCCCAAGGCGCTGCAGTACCTCGAAGAGGGCAAGGTCGTGGTGTTTGCCGCTGGAACCGGCAACCCCTTCTTCACCACCGATACCGCAGCGGCGCTGCGCGGCGCTGAAATTGGCGCAGAATTGGTGCTCAAGGCCACCAAGGTCGATGGCGTCTACACGGCCGATCCGATGAAGGATCCCAATGCCACGCTCTACACCAAGCTGAGTTTCGATGAAGCCATGAACCGCAACCTGGGCATCATGGATGCCACGGCCTTTGCCCTGTGCCGTGATCAGAAACTGCCTATCCGTGTATTCTCGATCATCAAGAGCGGCGCGCTCAAGCGCGTGGTGATGGGCGAAGAAGAGGGCACGCTGGTGTACGCCTGACCGGCGGCTGGCGTGTGCAAGTGCAGAATGTGGTAGTTAGGAGTTGACAATGACAGTCGCAGAAATCAAGAAGAATCTCGAAGGCAAGATGGACCAATCGATTGCCGCGTTCAAGAACAACCTGACCAAGATCCGCACCGGCCGCGCCAATCCCGCGCTGCTGGACACCATCCAGGTTGACTACTACGGCTCGATGATGCCGCTGTCGCAGGTGGCCAATGTGGCCTTGATCGACAGCCGCACCATCAGCGTGACGCCTTGGGAGAAGGCGATGGCTGCCAAGGTGGAAAAGGCCATCCGCGAAAGCGACCTGGGCCTGAACCCCGCCTCGATGGGCGACCTGATCCGCGTGCCGATGCCTCCGATGAGCGAGGAGCGCCGCAAGGAGATGACCAAGCTGGTCAAGGCCGAAGGCGAAAACGCCAAGATCGCCATCCGCAACCTGCGCCGCGATGCCAACGAAGGCGTCAAGAAGCTGGTCAAGGACAAGGAAGCATCGGAAGACGACCAAAAGCGCTCCGAAGCCGAGGTGCAGAAGATCACCGACAAGCACATCCAGCTGATCGACCAGCTGGTGGTCGAAAAAGAAAAAGACATCATGGCGGTCTGATCCAGATCTGGATCTGCTTTTCCGCGCATGACTGCTGCTGTATTACCGCACCACATTGCCATCGTGATGGATGGCAATGGCCGGTGGGCAAAACGCCGTTTTCTGCCTCGCCTGGCGGGCCACAAGCAAGGGGTGGACTCGCTGCGCCGCTGCGCCAAGGCCTGTGCCGAGCGCGGCGTCAAGGTGCTGACCGTGTTTGCCTTTTCTTCCGAGAACTGGAACCGTCCCACCGACGAGGTCGATGGCCTGATGAACCTGCTGGCCGGCGCGCTGGCCAAGGAAGTGCCATCGCTGGCCCGGGACGGCATCCGCCTGTTCTTTGTCGGCGACCGGGCCTCCCTGTCTGCCAAGGTGCAGGCGGGCCTGGCGCAGGCCGAGCAGGCGACGGCCCACAATGACCGCATGGTGCTCAATGTCTGCTTCAACTATGGTGGGCGCTGGGACATTGCCCAGGCGGCAGCCAAGCTGGCTGCAGCGGGCCAGCCGATCACCGAAGGGGCGCTCAACGATGCGATGGCGCTGGCCCATGTGCCTGACCCCGATCTGCTGATCCGAACGGGTGGAGAGATGCGCATCAGCAATTTTCTGCTGTGGCAATCGGCCTATTCGGAGCTGTATTTCAGTGACAAGTGGTGGCCTGATTTTGACGAGCAGGCCTTGGACGAGGCGATTGGTGAATTCCAGCGGCGTGAGCGCCGCTTTGGCAAGATCTCCGAGCAGCTGGTCCAGTCCCCCTCGTAGTACGCCTACTGCTGATGCCTGGCACCCCGGGCATCAGTTTTCTTTTTTCCAGGAGATCAATTTGCTCAAACAACGCATCATTACGGCCATTGTTCTCCTGCTGATCCTGGTGCCCGCGATTGCTGCGGGCAATCCCGTTCCGTTTGCGGCGCTGATGCTGTTGGCCGTGGTCGCCGCTGCCTGGGAGTGGGGGCGTCTCAATGGTCTGCAGGGTATGGCTGCCTACGGCCTGGGCGCTGTTGCGCTGGTGCTGTGTGGCGCCGCCTGGGCCCTCGGGTGGACGCAGGCTTCGCTGCCTGGCGTGTGGCTGGTGGCCGGTGCTGCCTGGGTGCTGCTGGCCGCCTATCTGCTCAAGGCCGGGGTGCCGGGCTGGGCGCCCATTCCGCGCGCGCTGCGCCTGGTGGTCGGTGTGCTGGCGCTGTGGGTGGCCTGGCTGGCCATCGCGCAGGCCAAGTGGATCGGCGTCAACTTCCTGCTGTCGCTGTTTGCGCTGGTGTGGATGGCCGACATCGGTGCCTATTTTGCAGGCCGCCAGTTCGGGCTGCGTTTCACCAAGAGCAAGCTGGCGCCTGCCATCAGCCCGGGCAAAAGCTGGGAAGGGGTCTGGGGCGGCGCACTGGGTGTGCTGCTGATGGCCCTGGTGTGGAGCTGGGCGGACCGCCATTTTGGCGCGCAGGTGCCCAGCCTCTACAGCCGGCTGTGGGATTTTTCGCCATGGCTGATGGTGCTGTCCTGCGTGTTTCTGGCCGGCATGAGCGTTGCAGGTGACCTGGTGGAGTCGCTGGTCAAGCGCAGCGCGGGCATGAAGGACAGCAGCCAGCTGCTGCCCGGCCATGGCGGTGTGCTCGACCGCATCGATGCGATCCTGCCCACCGTGCCGTTGGCGCTGATGCTGCTGCAATTTTTGGATAAGTGAACCTCGCGATGACCATGCAAGTTACCGTGCTCGGATCGACGGGCTCGATTGGAACCAATACGTTGGATGTGGTGGCGCGCCACCCCGATCTGTACCGCGTCTTTGCGCTGAGCGCGCATTCGCGCGTGGACCTGATGCTCGCGCAGTGCCTGCAGTTCCAGCCACGCTATGCGGTGATGACCAGTGCCGCGGCCGCCTCGGCATTGCGCGAAGGCCTGCGGGCCGCGGGCAGCCGGGTCGACGTGCTGGAAGGTGAGGCAGCGCTGGAAATGGTGGCTTCCCACAGCGATGTGCATGCGGTGATGGCCGCCATCGTCGGCGCCGCAGGCCTGCGCCCTGCAATGGCCGCAGCCAAGGCCGGCAAGCGCCTGATGCTGGCCAACAAGGAAGCGCTGGTCGTGGGCGGCAAGCTCTTCATGGATGCCGTCGCCGATGGTGGCGCAACCCTGCTGCCCATCGACAGCGAGCACTCGGCGATCTTCCAGTGCCTGCCGGAAGACCCTGCGGTCTGGCCTCAACGGGTGGACCACATCATCCTGACGGCCTCGGGCGGTCCGTTCCGCACCCGCGAGCCATCGAGCTTGCGCGATGTGACGCCGCAGCAAGCCGGCAACCACCCCAACTTTGCGATGGGCCGCAAGATCTCGATCGACTCGGCCACGATGATGAACAAGGCGCTGGAGGTGATCGAGGCGCGCTGGCTGTTCAACCTGCAGCCCGAGCAGATCCAGGTGGTCATCCATCCGCAGCAGATCGTGCATTCGATGGTGCAGTTCCGCGATGCCTCGGTACTGGCCCAACTCGGTACGCCCGATATGCGCGTACCAATCGCCTGTGGCCTGGCCTGGCCCGAGCGTGTGGCCAGCGGGGCTGCGCCACTGGATTTCGCCAAGCTCTCGGCGCTGACCTTTGAAGAGGCCGATGCGCGGCGTTTTCCCGGCTTGCACCTGTCATGGCAGGCGCTGCGCGCGGCGGAAGGCACCACGACGGTGCTCAATGCGGCCAACGAGGTGGCGGTGGCCGCGTTTTTGGATGGCCGCATGCGCTTTGACCAGATCTATCAGATCAATGCACAGGCACTCGACGGCGTGCTGCCGGAGGCGCCCGGCAGCATCGACGCACTGCTTGCGCTGGATGCCGAGGTGCGTTGCTACGCCGAAGCGCGCATTGCAGAGCTGGCCGTTTGACAGGGCTATTGCCCGGCTCAGTAGAATCGCGTTTTTCAAAGCAAGGGCTTGAGCAATGTTGACCGTTGTTGCATTTGTCGTTGCGCTGGCCATTTTGATCGCCGTGCACGAATATGGCCACTACCGTGTGGCGGTGGCCTGCGGGGTGAAGGTGCTGCGTTTTTCGCTGGGGTTTGGCCGCCCGCTGCTGCGCTGGAAGAAAAAGGGCGCGGACACCGAATTTGTCATCAGCGCGATTCCGCTGGGCGGCTATGTGCGCATGCTCGACGAGCGTGAGGCACCGGTTGCTGCGCACGAGCGCCACCTGGCCTTCAATGTGCAGCCGCTGCGCGCGCGTGCGGCCATCGTTGCCGCCGGGCCGCTGGCCAATCTGCTGCTGGCTGTGCTGCTGTACGCCTGCGTGAACTGGGTGGGCGTGCGCGAGCCGGCCGCCATTGTCGGCACGCCGCCGGCTGCCAGCCTGCTGGCCCAGGCTGGCATGCAAGGCGGTGAAGAAATCGTGTCCATGGGTTACCCGGATGCGGAGCCTGAAGCCGTGCGCTCGCTGGACGACCTGCGCTGGTTTGTGGCCCAGGCCGCGCTGGGCGGCAAGGATGTGGTGCTCAGTGCGCGCCCCGGTGCAGGTACTGCAGAGCGCAGCTACCGCTTGCCGCTGTCCAGCATCGATGCCCGCGAGGCCGACGCCAAGCTCGTCGAAAAGATTGGTCTGACCCACCCCTGGTCCGATGCGGTGCTCAGCGATTTTGAAGCCGGCAGTGCCGCCGCACAATCGGCGCTGCGCAAGGGGGACAAGGTGCTGTCCATCGACGGCGTGCGCGTGGGCGATGGCGGCGAGCTGCGCCGCATGATCCGTGCATCGGGCGAGCAGGGCGTGCCTGCCTTGCAGGACTGGCTGGTGTCGCGCAATGGCGCGCAGCTGCATGTACCGGTGCAACTGACGCAAAGCGAGGACAAGGGCAGCAAGATTGGCCGTCTGGGCGCCTTTATCGGTTCGCCGCCAGCGATGGTCGATGTGCGCTACGGCCTCTGGGGAGGTTTTGCCCGGGGTGTGCAAAAGACCTGGGAGGTCTCGGCGCTGACGGTCAAGATGATGGCCAAGATGGTCATTGGCCAGGCCTCGCTGCAGAACATCAGCGGACCGCTGACGATCGCCGAATACGCAGGCAAGTCCGCCGAGGTCGGCATCACCCAATACCTGGCCTTTTTGGCGCTGATCAGCGTCAGTCTGGGCGTGCTCAATCTGCTGCCGCTGCCGGTGCTCGATGGCGGTCACCTGATGTATTATCTTTGGGAGGCTGTCACTGGCAAGCCACCCACCCTGCAATGGATGGAGCGCTTGCAAAAAGGCGGTGTCGCCGTTTTGCTGCTCATGATGTGCATTGCGTTCTTTAACGATTTGTCTCGGCTCTTGGGCTGACTTTCTTGGCCCTGCTGCATAATGAGCGGCTCTGGTTGCTATCACAAATGACATATTCCATCCCTTCTTCGCTTCTTCGCAAGACCACGGCTGCAGCTGCCTTGATGCTGCTTGCCAAGCTGTCGTGGGCTTTGGACCCGTTCACCATCCAGGACATTCGTGTGGAAGGCCTGCAGCGTGTGGAGCCCGGCACCATCTTCGCCTCCATGCCGCTGCATGTCGGCGACGACTACAACGACGAAAAGGGATCGGCAGCCATTCGCTCCTTGTTTGCGCTGGGTCTGTTCAAGGACGTGCGTCTGGAGGCCAATGGCAATGTGCTGGTCGTCGTCGTTGAAGAGCGTCCCACCATCGCCAATGTCGACTTCCTGGGCACCAAGGAGTTCGACAAGGACGCGATGAAAAAGGCCATGCGTGATGTGGGTCTGACCGAAGGCCGCCCTTACGACAAGGCGCTGACCGACCGCGCCGAGCAGGAGCTCAAGCGCCAGTACATCAACAAGAGCCTGTATGCGGCCGAGGTGGTGACCACGGTGACGCCTATCGAGCGCAACCGTGTGAACCTGACGTTCACCGTGACCGAAGGCGATGCAGCCAAGATCAAGGAAATCCATATCTCCGGCAACAAGGACTTCAAGGAATCGACCTTGACCGACCTGTTCGACCAGGACACCGGTGGCTGGCTGAGCTGGTATACCAAGAGCGACCGCTACTCCAGCACCAAGTTCAATGCCGACCTGGAGACGCTCAAATCCTATTACCTGTCGCGCGGCTACCTGGAGTTCCGCATCGACTCGACCGAAGTGTCGATCTCGCCGGACAAGGAACGTATCTCGATCAATCTGCAGATCTACGAAGGCCCCAAGTACGTGGTCTCGGGTGTCAAACTCGAAGGCAATTACCTGGAGCGTGAGGACGAGTTCAAGTCGCTGATCTCGATCAAGCCCGGTGAGCCCTACAACGCCGACCGCGTGACCGAAACCACCAAGCGCTTCACCGACCACTTCGGCAGCTTTGGCTATGCGTTCTCGCGCGTCGAAGCCGTGCCCGAGATCGACCGTGAAAACAACCGTGTCGAGCTGGTGCTGAAGGCCGAGCCTTCGCGCCGCGCCTATGTGCGCCGCGTGAACGTGGCCGGCAACAACCGCACACGGGATGAAGTCGTGCGCCGCGAGGTGCGCCAGTACGAAGCCTCCTGGTACGACTCGGACAAGATCAAGCTCTCGCGTGACCGTGTGGACCGCCTGGGTTTCTTCAACGATGTCGCGATCGACACGCAAGAAGTGCCTGGCGCGCCGGACCAGGTCGATGTCAATGTGACCGTGCAGGAAAAGCCCACCGGTTCGCTGCAGCTGGGTGCCGGTTACTCCAGCGCTGAAAAGGTCTCGCTGACCTTCGGCATCAAGCAGGAAAACGTGTTCGGCTCGGGCAACTACCTGGGCATTGATGTCAACACCAGCAAGTACCACCGCACCCTGGTGGTGAGCACGACCGACCCGTATTTCACGCCCGATGGTATCTCGCGTACCTACGACATGTACTACCGCACCGACCGTCCTTATGACGAGCAGGGCGGCAACTACCAGATCGTGACCACTGGTGCCAGCGTGCGCTTCGGCATTCCGTTCAGCGAACTCGATACCATCTATGTCGGCGGCGGTCTGGAGAACACCCGCATCAAGCTGGGCACCAACATGCCGGCGGCCTACCTGGACTATGCAACGCGCTATGGCGATACCAGCCTGAACTTCCCGCTGACCCTGGGCTGGTCGCGCGACAGCCGCGACAGCGCGCTGGCGCCCAACTCGGGCCGGTTCCAGAAGCTGAACTCCGAATGGTCGCTGTTCGGTGATGCCCGCTACCTGAAGGGCAACTACCAGATCCAGCAGTACCTGCCGCTGAACAAGCGCTACACGATTGCGCTCAACGGTGAAGCCGGTTGGGGCAAGGGCATGGGCGGCAAGGCCTTCCCGGTGTTCAAGAACTACTTCTCGGGTGGCCTGGGTTCGGTGCGCGGCTTCGAGCAAAATACGCTCGGCCCCCGTGACGTGACGGGCGCCACCCTGGGCGGCGCGAAGAAGGTGACGCTGAACGCCGAGTTCATCGGGCCCATGCCGGGCACCGGAAACGACCGCACCTTCCGCTGGTTTGCCTTTGTGGATGCGGGCAATGTCTGGGGTGATGAGCAGGATTTGAAACTGAATGAAATGCGTGCGTCTGCAGGTATCGGGTTGAGCTGGATTTCCCCACTGGGACCGCTGCGTTTGGCTTATGCTCAGCCAATTCGCAAATTCGCAGGCGATAAAATCCAGAAATTGCAATTCCAAATCGGAACATCTTTCTAATGAAAACCGTATCTCGTTCTTTCCCATTGCTGGTGTTGGCAGCAGCGCTGTCTTTTGGCGCTGCAGCGCAGGCCCAAGAGTTCAAGGCAGGTTTCGTCAATACGGATCGCATCTTCCGCGAAGCCAATGCTGCCAAGGCTGCGCAAACCAAGCTGGAGGCCGAGTTCTCCAAGCGTGAAAAGGATCTGCTGGACCAGGGCAACGCCCTGAAGACCGCCGGCGAAAAGTTTGAGCGCGACGCGCCTACGCTGTCCGAAAGCCAGCGCGTGACGCGCCAGCGTCAGCTGGTGGACCAGGACCGTGAGTTCCAGCGCAAGCGCCGCGAGTTCCAGGAAGACCTCAGCGCCCGCAAGAGCGAAGAGCTGTCGCAGGTGCTCGAGCGCGCCAACAAGGTCGTCAAGCAAGTGGCCGAGCAGGAAAAGTACGATGTGGTGCTGCAAGAAGCGGTCTACATCAACCCCAAGTTCGACATCACCGAAAAGGTTCTCAAGGCCCTGAACGCCTCTGCCCCCGCCAAGTAAGACGGGGTTACGCGTGAGCCTGCAGCTTGTTCAGATCATGGAGGTCCTGGGAGGGACGCTTGAGCAAGGAGATCCAGCGATGGAGATCCAGGCCATTGCCTCGCTGGAAGATGCCGGTCCCCAGGATTTCAGTTTCCTCAGCAACCCCAAGCTGCAAGCCCAGATGCTGGCCTCCAAGGCCGGTTGCATTGCGGTCAGTGCGCAGATGCAGGAGCAGGCCCGCCAGCGTGGTGGTGCCTACCTGGTGGTTGACAACCCCTATCTGTACTTTGCGCGGCTGACGCAGCTGTGGCGCAAGCACCATGCGATACGCCCGGTGCCCGCCGGTATCCACCCGTCTGCGGTGGTGGAAGAGGGTGCCATCGTGCACCCTTCTGCGTCCATTGGGCCGCTTTGCCATGTGGCCAGTGGTGCCGTCATCGGTGCCGATTCGGTGCTGACCTCGCGCGTGACCGTAGGGGCGGACTGTGTGCTGGGCGAGCGGGTGCTGGTGCAGCCAGGCGCGGTCATCGGTGGCGACGGCTTTGGCTTTGCCAACGAGCGTGGGCGCTGGATCAAGATCGAGCAGCTCGGTGGGGTGCAGATCGGTGACGATGTCGAGATCGGATCCAATACCTGCATCGATCGCGGCGCACTGCGGGACACCATCATTGCCAATGGCGTGAAGATCGACAACCAGGTCCAGATCGGCCATAACGTCGAGATTGGCGAGCATTCGGCGATGGCTGGCTGCGTCGGCATCGCCGGAAGTGCCAAAATCGGGCGCCAATGCACGATTGGAGGCGCTGGAATGATTCTGGGCCACCTGGAAATCGCCGACAATGTACACATCTCGGCGGCCACCGTGGTCAGTCGTTCGATCAGGCAGCCGGGTCAGTACACCGGCTTCTTCCCTATCGACGACAATGGCAGCTGGGAAAAGAACGCCGCTACCCTAAAACATCTCCATGCGTTGAGGGACCGAATCAAGGCCTTGGAGCAAACTCAGAAAAACGGCTAAGCCGAGTTCACAATGATGGATATTCAAGCAATTCTCAAGCAGCTGCCTCACCGCTACCCCTTTTTGCTGGTGGATCGTGTGCAAGAGCTTGAGCGCAACACCCGCATCAAGGCGATCAAGAACGTCACGTTCAACGAGCCGTTCTTCACCGGCCACTTCCCGGGCCGCCCTGTGATGCCTGGCGTGCTGATCCTCGAAGCCCTGGCCCAGGCAGCGGGCTTGCTGGCGTTTGACGCGATGGGCCAGGTGCCCGATGAAAACAACATCTACTATTTCGTCGGTATCGACTCTGCCCGCTTCAAGCGTCCGGTGGTGCCGGGAGACCAGCTGGTGCTGGAGATCACCATTGACCGCGTGCGCGGCGGTATCTGGAAGTTCAATGCGGTGGCCAGTGTCGAAGGCGAAGTTGCTGCTGAAGCACAGCTGATGTGCACGATGCGCCACGTGGAATAACGGTAGATGACGGCGGTCAGTTCCATCCACCCCACAGCGATCGTTGACCCTGCGGCCCAGTTGCACCCTACGGTGTCAGTTGGGCCGTACGCAGTTATTGGCCCCCAGGTTTGCATTGGCGCCCACACGAAGGTGGGGGCGCACACGGTGATCGAGGGCATTACCACGATCGGTGAGTCCAACGTGATCCATTCGCATGCCGCGTTGGGCGGCATGCCGCAAGACAAGAAATACGCAGGCGAACCGACCCGGCTGGTGATCGGTGACCGCAACACCATCCGCGAGTTCTGCACCTTCAATACCGGCACCGCCCAGGACGGCGGCGTGACCCGTGTCGGCGACGATAACTGGATCATGGCCTATGTGCACATTGCGCATGACTGCCAGGTCGGCAACCAGACCATTCTGGCCAACAATGCCACCCTGGCCGGTCACGTGCATGTGGCTGACTGGGCCATTATTGGAGGCCTGTCGGGCGTGCACCAGTTCACCAAGGTCGGCGCCCATGTGATGGCCGGTTTTGCCAGCCATATCAGCCAGGATGTGCCCCCATTCTGCATGGTCGATGGCCACCCGCTGGCTGTGCGCGGCCTGAACCTCGAAGGCTTGCGCCGGCGCGGTTTCAGCGCCGAGCGGCTGGCGGTCATCAAGCAGGCCTACCGGCTGCTGTACCGCAGCGGCCTGACCTTGCAGGCGGCGGTTGAAGCGCTGGACAACCTGCAGGGCAGCTGCGAGGCTGAAGCCCAGGCCGATGTTCAGTTGATGCTCGACTTTCTGCAGCAATCCAAGCGCGGCATTGTGCGCTGATGGCTGCCCCTGCCGCAATGGACAAGCCCCAGGACCTGTTTTTGGCGATGGTAGCCGGCGAGACCTCTGGTGACCTGCTTGCAGGCCTGGTGCTGCAGGGCTTGGCTGCCGATTTTCCCGGTATGCGCTCGGCCGGTATTGGCGGCCCGCGCATGGCCCAGGCCGGCTTTAATGCCTGGTGGCCCAGCGAGCGCCTGGCCGTGCATGGCTACAGCGCCGAGCTGGTACGCCGCATCTGGGGTATTTTGCGCATCCGCAAGCAGTTGGTGCAGCGTTTGACGGCTGAGCCGCCCCGGCTGTTTGTCGGCGTCGATGCGCCTGATTTCAACCTGGGTGTCGAAGAGCGCTTGCGCGCCCAAGGTATCAAGACGGTGCATTTTGTCTGCCCCTCGATCTGGGCCTGGCGCCCTGAGCGGGTCGAGAAGATCCGCCGCTCGGCAGACCATGTGCTGTGCATTTTTCCGTTTGAGCCGGCCTTGCTGGCCCAGCACGGTATTGCCGGCACCTATGTGGGCCATCCGCTGGCCAATGTGATTCCGCTGCAGCCCAATCGCGCTGCAGCACGCCAGCAGCTTGGCTTGCCGCTGGAGGGCGAGGTGCTGGCCGTGCTGCCCGGCAGCCGTGCCTCGGAAGTCAGCTACATCGCCAAGCCATTCTTTCTGGCCGCTGCGCGCCTTTTGCAGGCGCGACCTTCGCTTACAATCGTCGTCCCTGCCGTTCCGGCTTTGCGCGCACGCATTGATGCGCTGGCTGCTGAATGCGGGATATTGGAGCGCATCCGTGTGCTCGATGGCCAGTCGCATCTGGCGCTGGAGGCCTGTGACTGTACGTTGATCGCCAGCGGTACCGCCACCTTGGAGGCGGCGCTGTTCAAGCGGCCGATGGTCATCAGCTACCACATGCACGCCATCAGCTGGCGCCTGATGCGCAGAAAGCAGTTGCAGCCCTGGGTGGGCTTGCCCAATATCCTGTGCCAAGACTTTGTCGTGCCCGAGCTTTTGCAAGAGGCGGCGACGCCTGAAGCCTTGGCCGAGGCGGCGGCGCAATGGTTGGACGCGCCGCGACTCGATCCCGCACGCCTGGCCCAGCTGGAGCAGCGTTTTCATGACCTGCACCTGGAACTGCGCAGGGATACCCCAAAGCTTGCTGCCGATGCCATCCAAAAAATTCTCTCTGCCTGACCAGGCCACCTTGCCCTGGCATCCGCCGGGCCTGGTGGCGGGCGTCGATGAGGCAGGGCGCGGCCCGCTGGCAGGGCCGGTAGTGGCTGCGGCCGTCATTCTCGATGAGCGCTCACCCATTGCCGGGCTGGCGGATTCGAAGAAGCTCACCGCGCGCACCCGCGAGCGCCTGTATGACGAGATCTGTGGCAAGGCGCTGTGCTGCTCGATTGCGATGGCGACCGTTGAAGAGGTCGATGGTCTAAATATCCTGCAGGCCACGATGCTGGCGATGCAGCGCGCGGTCCACGGCCTGCGCCTCAAGCCCGTGCGTGTGCTGGTCGATGGCAACCGCATTCCGCGTCTGGAGATGCCCGCCGAGGCGATTGTCAAAGGCGATGCATTGGTGCAGGCCATCTCGGCGGCATCGATTCTGGCCAAGGTGCATCGCGATCGCTGGTGCCAGGACATTGACCGGCTGTACCCGCAATACGGCTTTGCCGCTCACAAGGGGTATGGCACTGCGGTGCACCTGGCTGCGTTGCAGAGCTTTGGCGCCTGCCCGGAGCACCGCCGTTCGTTCTCACCCGTGGCCCAGGCCCTGGCCGTCGTCAAGACCGGCGCCTGACCGCCCTCGCTGTTGCGGGCGCCTGCCTGCGCAAAGGAATTCTCTGTGTCCCCTGCTGAGCACCCACCCGTTTTTATCCAGTCGCGTGACAATGCGCTGGTCAAGGATCTGCGCCGTCTGATGGAAGAAGGCGCGGCCTACCGCAAGCAGGGGCGCTACTGGATCGAGGGCGACCACCTCTGCCGCGCAGCGCTGACGCGCGGCGTCAAGCCGGCCGTGGCCGTGTTCTCCGAGAAATTCTGGCAGTCGCCCGAGAACGTGTATGCCCATGCGGCCGCGCGCAACATCGTCATCGACACGGCCTTGCTGGCCAGCCTCAGTCCGCTGCCATCGCCTGCGCCCTTTGGCTTTCTGATGGACCTGCCGGCTCAGCAGGTGGGCATCCAGCCCGGCGTCGCGGCCGTGGTGCTTGACCGGGTCCAGGATGCGGGCAATGTGGGCTCCATCCTGCGCAGCGCCTCGGCCTTTGGTTTTGGCCAGGTGATTGCACTCAAGGGATCGGCAGCACTGTGGAGCGGCAAGGTGCTGCGCGCCGGCATGGGCGCGCATTTTGCGTTGCACCTGGTCGAGAATGCCTCCCAGGAGGACGTGCTAGCCTTGCAGCAACCGCTGTTGGTCACCAGCTCGCACCAGGGTGACTGGCTGCACCGCGCCGCGCTGCCCTGGCCCTGCACCTGGGTCATGGGGCACGAGGGGCAGGGCGTGTCCGAGCCGCTGCAGGCGGTGGCACAGCACCATATCCGTATCACCCAGCCCGGTGGTGAAGAGTCGCTCAATGTAGGTGCTGCAGCGGCGATTTGCCTGCATGCCAGCGCCGCTGCACGCGCGGATTAACGCGCCACCCCGGACCCGGGCGGGCCGGATGATTCAGGGCTAACGAGTATGCGCTTTGCGTGTTTTATCTGGTATTTCTACGCTCTGCGTTGGTGTGATGCTGCGCAGAGTGTGTAATTTTTGGCGATTTAGCCCGCAAATCATCCCCTGCACCCACTCAGATTGCAGCTTGCACGCTACAATGGGTGGCTTTCAAGTAATCACGTCGCCCGGCTGCACTCAAAGCAATCTCTCATAAGCACAGTCTTCGCGGTGATCCTCCGGGACACCACAGACTCCGGGCGACCCGTAACCATCCGGAGAACCCAGTGTTTTTGTCTCAACAGAGCGCGTTTCCTCCCGCCATCCTGGCGCTCGCAGACGGCACGGTCTTTATTGGCAACTCAATTGGTGCGCAAGGCACCACGACCGGCGAAGTGGTGTTCAACACCGCGATGACCGGTTACCAGGAAATCCTCACCGACCCCAGCTACTGCCAGCAGATCGTGACACTCACGTATCCGCATATCGGCAACTACGGGATCAATGCGGAAGATATTGAGTCCGACAAAGTCTTTGCTGCTGGCCTGATCATCAAGAATCTGCCACTGCTGGCCAGCAATTTCCGCAGCACGGAAACCCTGTCGGAATACCTGATTCGCAGCAAGACGGTCTCCATCGCCAACATCGATACCCGCAAGCTCACCCGCCTGCTGCGCGACAAGGGTGCGCAAAACGGCGCCATCGTCGGCTTGGCCGCAGGCGAGCAGGTCTCGCAAGCACGCATCGATGAAGCCATTGCCGCCGCCCAGGCCGCGCCCAGCATGAAGGGTCTGGACCTGGCCAAGGTGGTCAGCGTGTCGCAGTCCTATGAATGGGTGCAGACCGAATGGCAACTGGCGCGTGCCGATGGCACGCCCGGCTACGGCAAGCTGCAGGACCATAGCTTCCACGTGGTCGCCTATGACTACGGCGTCAAGAAGAACATCCTGCGCATGCTGGCCGAGCGCGGCTGCCGTGTGACGGTGGTGCCGGCCCAGACGCCTGCCGCTGAAGTGCTGAAGTACCAGCCCGATGGCGTGTTCCTGTCGAACGGCCCCGGCGATCCAGAGCCTTGCGACTATGCGATCGACGCTGCGCGCACCATTATGGACAGCGGCGTGCCGACCTTCGGTATCTGCCTGGGCCACCAGATCATGGCGCTGGCCTGCGGTGCCAAGACCTTCAAGATGCAAAACAGCCACCACGGTGCCAACCACCCTGTGAAGGACCTGGACTCGGGCCGCGTCTGCATCACCAGCCAGAACCATGGCTTTGCGGTGGACCTGGACACCTTGCCGGCCAACACCCGCGCCACGCATGTGAGCCTGTTCGATGGCACCTTGCAAGGCATGGAGCGTACCGACCGGCCGGCCTTCTGCTTCCAGGGTCACCCCGAAGCCTCGCCAGGCCCGCATGATGTGTCGTACCTGTTCGACCGTTTTGTGAAACTGATGCGCGAGCACAAGAAGGCCTGATGCCAGGCGCCTTCTGCCGCCGCCCGCGCCTGCGCACGATGAACCCAAGGAATATGCTGCCGTGAAACTTTTTTCTTTTCCTGTTGCCACCCTAGAAAAAGCGATCAGCAAGCGCATCATGACCTTGCCGCCCGAACACAAGGAGTGGTTCATGGCGCGCTGGCAGCAAAAGCCCTATAAAAAATCATTCCTCGACAACAAGGCCTTGCCGCTGGTGACCATCGTGTCCAAGTGCAAGTCCATGTCGGACGAGGACTTCGACCAGGTGATGGCCGAGTGGGACGCCAAGTTCTACGAAGCCGAGGCGCAGGTACTGCGCCCCATGGTGCAAGGGGATGGTCTGCTGCAACTGATGCAGAAGAACCTGCCCGAGGCCCGTGTCCTGGCCATTTTGAACAAATTAGATACCGACCGCGTATAAACCCAGCGCTCGGCGGCTGCCCACGATGCAGCCAGCCAGCGCGCGCGACTGCAAGGCGAGCCTCATGTCTAAACGCACCGATCTCAAAAGCATTCTCATCATTGGCGCCGGCCCGATCATCATCGGCCAGGCCTGCGAATTCGACTACTCCGGCGTGCAAGCCTGCAAGGCGCTGCGCGAGGAGGGCTACAAGGTCATCCTGATCAACAGCAACCCTGCGACGATCATGACCGACCCGGCGACAGCCGATGTCACCTATATCGAGCCCATCACCTGGCAGACGGTCGAGAAGATCATCGCCAAGGAGCGTCCCGATGCGATCCTGCCCACCATGGGTGGCCAGACCGCGCTGAACTGCGCGCTGGACCTGTGGAAGAACGGCGTGCTCGACAAGTACAAGGTCGAGCTGATCGGTGCGAAGCCCGAAGCCATCGACAAGGCCGAAGACCGCCTCAAGTTCAAGGACGCGATGACCAAGATCGGGCTGGGCTCGGCCCGCTCGGGTATCGCACACAGCATGGACGAGGCCTGGGATGTGCAACGCCAGGTGGGCTTCCCCACCGTGATCCGCCCCAGCTTCACCCTGGGCGGCACCGGCGGCGGTATTGCCTACAACCCCGAAGAATTCGAAGTCATCTGCAAGCGCGGTCTGGAGGCGTCGCCGACCAACGAGCTGCTGATCGAGGAATCGCTGCTGGGCTGGAAAGAGTACGAGATGGAAGTGGTGCGCGACACCGCCGACAACTGCATCATCGTCTGCTCGATCGAGAACCTGGACCCGATGGGCGTGCACACCGGTGACTCGATCACCGTGGCCCCTGCGCAGACCCTGACCGACAAGGAATACCAGATCCTGCGCAATGCCTCGCTGGCCGTGCTGCGCGAGATCGGTGTGGACACCGGTGGCTCCAACGTGCAGTTCTCGATCAACCCCAAGGATGGCCGCATGGTCGTCATCGAGATGAACCCGCGCGTCTCGCGCTCGTCGGCGCTGGCCTCCAAGGCCACGGGCTTCCCGATTGCCAAGATCGCTGCCAAGCTGGCCGTGGGTTTCACCCTCGACGAGCTGAAGAACGACATCACCGGTGGCAAGACCCCCGCGTCGTTCGAGCCGACCATCGACTACGTGGTCACGAAGATTCCGCGTTTTGCGTTCGAGAAGTTCCCGACCGCCGACAACCGCCTGACCACGCAGATGAAGTCCGTGGGCGAAGTGATGGCCATGGGCCGTACCTTCCAGGAGTCGTTCCAGAAAGCGCTGCGCGGCCTGGAAGTGGGCGTGGATGGCATGAACGAAAAGACCCAGGACCGCGAGATCCTGGAAAAGGAACTGGGCGAGCCCGGTCCCGACCGCATCTGGTATGTGGGTGATGCGTTTGCGGCCGGCTGGTCGCTGGACGAAGTGCACAATATCACCAAGATCGACAAGTGGTTCCTGGTGCAGATCGAAGAGATCGTCAAGCTGGAACTGGCACTGGACAAGCACACCGAAGCCCAGGGCGATGACAAGGCGCTGGCCGCGCTGTCGGCCGACGATCTGCGCAGCCTCAAGCAAAAGGGCTTCTCGGACCGCCGTCTGGCCAAGCTGCTGCACACGACCGACAAGGCCGTGCGCGAAGCGCGCCATGCGCTGAATGTGCGCCCCGTGTTCAAGCGCGTCGATACCTGTGCGGCCGAGTTCTCGACCAACACGGCCTACATGTACTCGACCTACGACGAAGAGTGCGAAGCCCAGCCCAGCGACAAGAAGAAGATCATGGTGCTCGGCGGCGGCCCCAACCGCATCGGCCAGGGCATCGAGTTCGACTACTGCTGCGTGCATGCCGCGCTCGCGATGCGCGAGGATGGTTATGAAACCATCATGGTCAACTGCAACCCCGAAACCGTATCGACCGACTACGACACCTCGGACCGCCTGTACTTCGAGCCCGTGACCCTGGAAGACGTGCTGGAAATCGTCGCCGTCGAAAAGCCTGTCGGCGTGATCGTGCAGTACGGTGGCCAGACCCCGCTGAAGCTGGCGCTGGCGCTGGAAGAGGCCGGTGTGCCGATCGTCGGCACAACCCCCGACATGATCGACGCGGCCGAAGACCGTGAGCGTTTCCAGCAGATGCTGCAGACCTTGAACCTGCGCCAACCACCGAACGCCACCGCGCGTACCGAGACGCAGGCGATGGAACACGCCCGCGAGCTGGGCTACCCGCTGGTGGTGCGCCCCAGCTATGTGCTGGGTGGCCGCGCGATGGAGATCGTGCACGAGGAGCGCGACCTGGAGCGCTACATGCGCGAGGCGGTCAAGGTCTCCAACGATTCGCCGGTGCTGCTGGACCACTTCCTGTCCAACGCGATCGAGTGCGATGTGGACTGCGTGCGTGACCGCACGGGCAAGGTCTTCATCGGCGGCGTGATGGAGCACATCGAGCAAGCGGGCGTGCACTCCGGTGACTCGGCCTGCTCGCTGCCCCCTTACTACCTGAGCAAGGCGACGGTGGACGAGATCAAGCGCCAGACCGCAGCGATGGCCGAAGGTCTGAACGTGGTGGGCCTGATGAACGTGCAGTTCGCGATCCAGGAGCGCGACGGCAAGGACATCATCTATGTGCTGGAAGTGAACCCGCGTGCTTCGCGTACCGTGCCTTTTGTCTCCAAGGCCACCGGCATCCAGCTGGCCAAGGTCGCGGCACGTTGCATGGTTGGCGATACGCTCGAAGAGCAGGGCATCACCGAAGAGGTGACCCCGCCTTACTTCAGCGTCAAGGAGGCCGTGTTCCCGTTCGTCAAGTTCCCTGGTGTGGACACCATCCTCGGCCCCGAGATGAAGTCCACCGGTGAAGTGATGGGGGTGGGCAAGACCTTTGGCGAAGCCTATGTGAAGAGCCAGCTGGGTGCAGGCACCAAGCTGCCGCGCTCGGGCAAGGTGTTCCTGACCGTGAAGAACGCCGACAAGCCACGCGCCGTGCAGATTGCCAAGGAACTGGCGAGCATGGGCTTCCAGCTCTGCGCCACCCGTGGCACGGCCGCTGCGATTGCCGATGCCGGTATCGAGGTGCAGACGGTCAACAAGGTGACCGAGGGCCGCCCGCACATCGTGGACATGATCAAGAACAATGAAATTGCGATGGTCATCAACACCGTGGAAGAGCGCCGCAACGCGATTGCCGACTCCCGGGCCATCCGTACCAGCGCCTTGCTGGCCCGGGTGACCACGTTCACGACCATCTTTGGTGCCGAGGCGGCGGTCGAAGGCCTGCGCAACATGGATGATCTGGAGGTGTACTCGGTGCAGGAGCTGCACGCCAGCCTGCAGCGCTGATCGCAGCGCCGTTCGCCGATTTTTGTTGCCAGGCTCAAAAATCGGCATAATAGAGACTGCCTCGCAACCGCCGCGCTCCCCAGCGCGGCGGTTTGCTTTTGAACCCCCGCCGCTTAGCAGGCGGATGTCTACCAGATGCCAGCCACAGTGCTGGCATCTTGACTGTTTGTGGAGACCGAGATGGCCACTATCCCCATTACCAAGCGCGGTGCAGAAAAGCTCAAGGAAGAGCTGCAACGCCTCAAGACCGTGGACCGCCCAGGCGTCATTGCGGCCATTGCGGAAGCCCGCTCGCATGGCGATCTGAGCGAAAACGCCGAATACGATGCGGCCAAAGACCGCCAGGGCTTTATTGAAGGCCGCATCCAGGAAGTGGAGGCCAAGCTGTCGGCCGCCCAGATCATTGACCCCTCGCAGCTCGATGCGGGCGGCAAGGTGGTGTTTGGTGCCACGGTGGACCTGGCCGATGAGGACAGCGGCGACCCTGTGACCTACCAGATCGTGGGTGAAGACGAGGCCGACCTCAAGCAAGGTCTGATCAACGTCTCCAGCCCCATTGCACGCGCACTGATCGGCAAGGAAGAGGGCGACACCGCCGTCGTTCAAGCCCCCGGTGGCGAGCGCCGCTACGAAGTCGTGGCCGTGCGCTACCTCTAAAGCCATTGGCCACTGCGTACCGAGCCCGCGATGAAACACCGCCTGCCCGTTTTCGCTGCCGCGCTGTGGTGGGGCAGTCTGTCGGCCATTGGCTTCATGGCCGTGCCGATGCTGTTTGCCAACCTGCCGCAGGCATCGATGGCGGGCTTCATGGCTGCCAAGCTGTTTGCGGCGCAGACCTGGGTGTCGCTGGCCTGTGGTCTGGTGCTGCTGGTGCTGGCCAAGGACAAGGCCAGCAACACCATCCAGCCCTGGGCCCGTGCGGCTTTGGGCTTTGTGCTGGCGGGCATGCTGATGGCGCTGGTCGTGCAATACGGCATATCGCCCAAGATCGTGCAGCGCGAGAACCTCAAGCTCTGGCACGGCCTGGGCACCTTGCTGTATGCGCTGCAGTGGCTGTGTGCGGCGCTGGTGCTGTGGCGGACATCCGCACCCGCACCACGGGCTTGATCTGGCCCAAGGCGATCGCCCGCCGCCGCGCTACACTGGGTGTGCCATGCAATCTCCCATCGTTTCCATAGACGCCAATGACTGGCGCAACACACCGGGCCGTCCGGAATGGACGGCCGCCGTGGAATCCGGCAAGGTGCTGTATTTCCCCCAACTCGCGTTTGCGCTCTCCGACCAGGAAAAGACGCTGCTGCGCCCCGATGTGCGCGACCCCAAGTCGCGCAACATCAGCCTGAATGTGGATGGCAGCATCAAGGGTGTTGCCGGAGACGCGGCCACACAGGCGGCCGTTGCGGCCATGGTCACGCGCTTTCGTGCGCAGGCGACCGCGCTGATTGCCGGCCTGTTCCCCGACTACATGCCGCTGGTGCGCATGGCGCCCACGAGCTACCGGCCATCGCAGGTGGAGACCCGTGCCCAGTCCTGGCGTGCTGACGACAAGCGCATGCATGTGGACGCCTTTCCGTCGCGGCCCAACTACGGCGAGCGTATCCTGCGCGTGTTCAGCAATGTGAACCCCGATGGCCAGCCCCGGGTCTGGCGCGTGGGCGAGCCTTTCGAGGATGTGGCGCGCAAGTTTCTGCCCCGTGCCAAGCCCTATGTGGCATGGCAGGCCAGGGCGCTGGCGCTGCTGCATGTGACCAAGTCGCTGCGCAGCGAGTATGACCACCTGATGCTGCAGCTGCACGATGGCATGAAAGGCGACATGGACTACCAGCGCAATGCGCCGCAGGAGACCGTGCCCTTTGCCGCCGGCTCCAGCTGGGTCTGCTTCTCGGACCAGGCGGTGCATGCCGTCATGTCGGGCCAGTACATGCTGGAGCAGACTTTCTTCCTGCCTCCGGGCAAGGAGTACAACCCGGATGCGAGCCCGCTGGCGATCTTGACGCGCATGCAAGGCCATGCGCTGGTGGCGGCGGACCAGCGCTGATCCTGCTGAACCAAAGCCCAGGGCGGGCCACAAAAAAAGGCGTTGATCACAGAGATCAACGCCTTTGGTTGTTAGGGGTAGGCTGGTTCAGCCCCAGGCCTTTTCAATCCAGCGGGCTGGCTGGATATGGTGGAAGCGTTTGTTGCGCAGGCCTTGCAAGGCATCGGGCGGATTGACCTCACCGTGGAAGATGACGATGCGCGCATCGGCAGGCGGTACCGGCTCTTTCCAGTAGTTGCTGGGCCAGGTGGGGATGCAGTAGTACTTGAAGCTCGGGCACCAGGCGGCAGGCCAGTAATCGAGCTTGCCCTGCTGGTGCAGGAAATGCGACAGGTACTCCTGCTCATTGCGGTACTGGGCGCGCAGCTGCTCGGTGTTGGCGCGGAAGTTGGCCAGCACATCGGCGTGAGCGCCCAAGGTAAAGCGGTAGACCGAGGAGTTGCCGACAATGCGTTTGCCAAAGCGCCAAAAACGCGGGTAGTCGTGGATGATGCGAAATTCACCTGGCAGGGTAAAGAACTCGTCCAGGCTGCCGACGATCACCACATCCAGGTCCAGGAACAGCGCCTGGCCCTGGAGGCCATACAGATCCTGCTCGAAGGTGGTGAGCTTTTTCCAGGCCCCATCGCGCTGGCCGGGGGCCAGCTGGATGTTCAGGTCCGGAATCGGGTGGCATTCCACTTCGCTGCGAATCCCTTGCGTGTCGTCGGTCAGGCAGACAAAGCGAAAATCGCCACTCAGATGGCGGCGAACCATGGCGTACAGCCGATTGACATAGTCGGGGCCATATTTGGTACCCCATTTCATGCAAAGGATGTGGCGATCGGTCACACTAGCTGCCCTGCTGCTTTTTGATCGACTTTTGCTTGGGCTTGGCACGCTTGACCTGGCCGCCCGCCGTCAGGCGCTGGTTGCCGAGGATGCGGATCTGCTTGACCTCGGGCTTTTGCCAGACGTTCTTGCTGAACTTGAGCACTTTCACCTCGCGCGGACCGGCCTTGCGGTCTTCATCGAGTTGCTTTTCCTTCTCGGGCATTGGGCGCCACAGCACCAGCAGCTTGCCGATGTGCTGGATAGGCGCTGCATTGAGCGAGTCGGTCAGCTTCAGCAAGATGGCCTCGCGGTTGGCGCGGTCATCGGAGAAAACACGGATCTTGATCAGGCCATGGGCATTCAGGGCCAGGTCGACCTCTTTTTCGACGGCTTCGGTCAAGCCGTCACCGCCAATCAGAACCACGGGGTCAAGGTGGTGGGCTTCGGCGCGGTGCTCGCGACGTTGGGCGGGAGTAAGTTGTATTTGGGGCATAGCCCGTATTATCGGGGCTCCCGGGAGAAAACATGAAAGTTAGTACTAAAACCAAGAAGGTCAACAAGACTTGGCTCAATCAGCACATCAATGACCCCTATGTGCGGGCAGCGCAAAAAGACGGCTACCGCGCCCGTGCGGTCTACAAGCTCAAGGAAATCGACGAGCACTTCAAGCTGATCCGGCCGGGTGATGTGGTGGTCGATCTGGGCTCCACGCCGGGCGCCTGGAGCCAGTACGTGCGCCGCCGCCTCTCGCCCGAGGGCGCTGCCGTGGGTGAGCTCAACGGCGCCATCATCGGGCTGGACATGCTGCCGATGGAGCCCATCGAAGGTGTGGATTTCATCCTGGGCGATTTTCGCGAGCAGGAAGTGCTGGACCAGCTGGAGGCGACGCTCGCCAAGCGCCGCGTCGATGTGGTGATCTCGGACATGGCGCCCAATCTGTCGGGCGTGGAAAACGTGGACGCCGCCCGTATCGCCCACCTGATCGAGCTGGCCGTGGACTTTACCTGCCAGCATATGAAGCCCGAGGGCACCTTGGTGGTCAAGCTGTTCCATGGCAGTGGCTACTCGCAACTGGTGGATTTGTTCAAGCAGACCTTCCAGGTCGTCAAACCTTACAAACCCAAGGCCTCGCGTGACAAATCCTCGGAAACCTATTTGATCGGCATCCGTCTCAAACCCGAGGCGCAGCGTTGAGCCGGATGCGGCAGCGCCCGAGACGGGATGTTTTGAGGTTGCTTAAACACTGAGACAATAGGCTTACTGAGCAATCCTGCGTGCCACCAAGGGGATAGCGCAAGCATTTACCCTTGAAAGTCCTAAAATAGTGCATATCTGACACAGCAGATTCTGTGTCTTTTCTGATTTCCTACTACTGGAGCCCCCTTGAACAATCAGTGGTTTTCTAAGATCGCCGTATGGCTTGTCATTGCCATGGTGCTGTTCACCGTGTTCAAGCAATTGGACAACCGTGCAGGCGCCAGCGCGAACAAGATCCCGTATTCCGAGTTTTTGCAAGACGTCCGCAATGGCCGCATCAAGACCGCGACCCTGCAGGAGAGCCCTGCCGGCACGGTGATCACGGCGACGACCGGTGACGATCGCAAGCTCCAGACCACGGCGACCTACATGGACCGTGGCCTGGTTGGCGACCTGATCAACAACAACGTCAAGTTCGACGTGAAGGAGCGCGAAGAGGGCTCGCTGCTGATGAGCCTGCTGATCAGCTGGGGCCCGATGCTGCTGCTGATCGGGGTGTGGGTGTACTTCATGCGCCAGATGCAAGGCGGCGGCAAGGGCGGGGCGTTCAGTTTTGGCAAGTCCAAGGCGCGCATGCTCGACGAAAACAACAACAGCGTCACCTTTGCCGATGTGGCCGGTTGCGACGAGGCCAAGGAAGAAGTCAAGGAAGTCGTCGATTTCCTGAAGGACCCCAACAAGTTCCAGAAGCTGGGCGGCCGCATTCCCCGTGGTCTGCTGCTGGTCGGCCCTCCCGGTACCGGCAAGACCTTGCTGGCCAAGTCCATTGCCGGCGAAGCGAAGGTGCCGTTCTTCTCGATCTCCGGCTCCGACTTCGTGGAAATGTTCGTCGGCGTCGGTGCTGCCCGTGTGCGTGACATGTTCGAGAACGCGAAGAAGAATGCGCCTTGCATCATCTTCATCGATGAAATCGACGCCGTCGGCCGCCAGCGTGGCGCCGGCATGGGCGGTGGCAATGACGAGCGCGAGCAGACCTTGAACCAGATGCTGGTCGAGATGGATGGTTTCGAGACCAACATGGGCGTGATCGTGGTGGCTGCCACCAACCGTCCCGACATCCTCGATGCCGCCTTGCTGCGTCCCGGCCGTTTCGACCGCCAGGTCTATGTGACCCTGCCTGATGTGCGTGGCCGCGAACAGATCCTGAACGTGCACATGCGCAAGATCCCCGTGGGTCAGGATGTGAACCCCAACATCATCGCCCGTGGCACGCCCGGCATGTCCGGTGCCGATCTGGCCAACCTGTGCAACGAAGCTGCGCTGATGGCGGCCCGCCGCAATGCACGTACCGTGGAGATGCAGGATTTCGAAAAGGCCAAGGACAAGATTTTCATGGGCCCGGAGCGCAAGTCTGCGGTGATGGACCCCGAAGAGCTGAAGAACACGGCCTACCACGAAGCCGGCCATGCGCTGATCGGCAAGTTGCTGCCCAAGTGCGATCCGGTGCACAAGGTCACCATCGTGCCGCGTGGCCGTGCGCTGGGCGTGACGTTCACCCTGCCTGAGAAGGACCGCTACGGTTACGACAAGGAATGGGCGCTGAGCCGCATCGCCATGCTGTTTGGTGGCCGGATTGCCGAAGAAGTGTTCATGAACCAGATGACCACGGGTGCATCGGATGACTTCAACAAGGCCACCCAGTTGGCACGTGACATGGTCACCCGCTACGGCATGACCGATGCGCTGGGCCCAATGGTCTATGCGGAGCAGGAAGGCGAGCCTTTCCTGGGCCGTTCGATGAGCAAGCCGAGCAACATCAGCGAAGAGACGATGCAGAAGGTGGATGCCGAAGTGCGCCGCATCATCGACGAGCAGTACAGCCTGGCACGTAAACTGATCGAAGAGCACAGCGACAAGATGCATGCGATGGCCAAGGCCATGCTGGAGTGGGAAACCATCGACGCCGAGCAGCTGGACGACATCATGGCTGGCAAGGCGCCCCGTCCACCGAAGGATTGGACGCCACGCAACCCCCCGTCGAGCAGCAATGACGGCGGCGCAGGCGGCAGCCCCACGGTGGTGACCGAGCCTGCACACAACGCCGTCTAACCGCGGCAGACCCGTACCGAAAAGCGCTCTCACCGAGCGCTTTTTTTATTGACACAAGGACCTTCTGATGCGCCACTGGCAAACCACCCGCTTTCGTATCGATCTGACCCAGCCGCAGGTGATGGGCATCGTCAATGTCACGCCGGATTCGTTCTCTGACGGCGGCAGCCACGAGGGCGTCTCTGCCGCGATGATCCATGCGGAAAAGCTGCTGGCCGATGGCGCACATATTCTGGATATCGGCGGTGAATCGACCCGCCCTGGCAGCCCTGCGGTGCCGCTGGAGGAAGAGTTGCGCCGGGTGCTGCCGGTGGTGAAGGCGGCCGTGGCCCTGCAGGTGCCGGTCTCTGTCGATACCTACAAGCCCGAGGTGATGCAGGCGGTGCTGGACCTGGGCGCCGACATCATCAACGACATCTGGGCGCTGCGCCAGCCAGGCGCGCAGGCCGTGGTGGCCCGCCATGCGCAGTGCGGCGTCTGCCTGATGCACATGCATGCCAACCCCCAGACCATGCACCAGCAGCACATGGCGCAAGAGGGTGATGTGACAGCCGAGGTGCTGGACTTTTTGCACACCCATACCCGCAGCCTGGAGGCACTGGGCGTGCAGGCCGAGCGCATCGTCTGGGATGCCGGCACCGGCTTTGGTAAAAGCCCGGGCCAGAACTTTGCGCTGCTGCAGCAGCAGCCGCGCCTGGCTGCGGCCGGCTACCCGCTGCTGGCAGGATGGTCGCGCAAGGGGTCGCTGGGCAAGGTGACGGGGCGTGTGGTGGGCGAGCGCATGCCCGCCAGCATTGCGGCCGCGCTGTTGTCCGTGGAGCATGGCGCCGCCATTGTGCGCGTCCATGACGTGCGCGAGACCTGCGATGCGCTGGCCGTGCTGCAGGCCATGCGCGCACCGCATGCGCTCGATGCACAGGGCTGACCCGGTTTGCAGATGACACAGTGGGCCAGGCGCTACACTGCTAAGCGCCATGCACCGCCGATGGCACCGTTTGACTTTCTCCCTCGCCCTCCACAACAAAGAACACTATGGCACGACAGTATTTTGGAACCGATGGCATCCGTGGCACGGTAGGCAAGCCGCCGATCACCCCTGATTTTGTATTGCGCCTGGGCCATGCGGTGGGCCGGGTGCTGCGCCGCGAGCAGGAGCGGCCCACCGTGCTGATTGGCAAGGACACCCGCATCTCGGGCTATATGCTCGAAAGCGCGCTGGAGTCGGGTCTCAATTCGGCCGGCGTCGATGTGGTGCTGCTGGGGCCTTTACCGACCCCCGGCGTGGCCTACCTGACACGCGCCCAGCGCGCCAGCCTGGGTGTCGTCATCAGCGCCAGCCACAACCCCTTTGACGACAACGGCATCAAGTTCTTCAGCGCCGAAGGCGCCAAGCTGCCCGACAGCTGGGAAGAGTCGGTGGAAGCGGCGCTGATGGAGGGTTTTGACTGGGTGCCTTCGGCAGCGCTGGGCAAGGCCCGCCGTCTGGACGATGCGCCTGGCCGCTACATCGAGTTCTGCAAGAGCACCTTTGACCACCGCCTGACCTTGCGCGGGCTGAAGATCGTCGTCGATGCCGCGCACGGCGCCGCCTACCATATTGCCCCCAAGGTGTTCCACGAGCTGGGGGCGGAGGTCATCACCATCGGCTGCCATCCCGACGGCCTCAACATCAACCACGATGTCGGAGCGACCCACCCCGATGCGCTGGTGCGCTCGGTGCGCTCCAATGGCGCCGATCTGGGGGTGGCACTGGATGGCGATGCCGACCGGTTGCAACTGGTCGATGCCAAGGGGCGGCTGTACAACGGCGACGAGCTGCTGTATCTGATGGCGATGGACCGTCTGCGCCGTGGCAAGAAGGTACCTGGCGTGGTAGGCACCTTGATGACCAACCTGGCGGTCGAGGCAGCGTTGCAAAAGCAAGGCGTGGAGCTGGTGCGTGCCAAGGTGGGTGACCGCTATGTGCTCGAAGAGCTGCAGCGCCGCAACTGGGTGCTGGGCGGTGAGAGTTCGGGCCACCTGCTGGCGCTGGACAAGCACACCACCGGCGACGGCCTTGTCAGTGCATTGCAGGTGCTGCAGGCCTGTGTGAGCCGCAACCAGAGCGTGGCCGAGCAGCTCGACGGTGTGAGCCTGTGCCCCCAGGTGCTGCTCAATGTGCGCTTGCAGCCGGGGCAGGACTGGCGCGGCAACACCCAGCTGGCCGAGCTGGAACGCAGCATCACCGCCGATTTTGCCGGTCAGGGCCGGGTGCTGATCCGCCCCAGTGGCACCGAGCCGCTGCTGCGGGTGATGGTGGAGGCTTTTGATGCGGCCCGGGCCAGCCGCTGCGCCGAGCAGCTGGCAGAAGTGGCGCGGCAGTCCTGAGCCCCGTTGGGCGAAGGGCCCAGTGGTGTGCAGTTGTGACATTTTTAATAAATGTGTAATGCGCTGAACATCTTGCTGTCATGTGTGGATATGACACTGAAGTCGCTCTGTATCAGCCCGTAAGCACAGGCCCCGCAAGGAGGCCGGTCAGCATCGCCGGGTGGCAGGGCGCTACAGGAGCTCTGCCATGCACAACAAACACAGCTTTTTCAGCGCATCCGAGACCGCCCTTGTCACGACCCCGGCGCCCCCGCAGCAGGCGCCCATGCCGGCGCCCGCAGCAGCGCCCCAGCCACTGGAGATCGAGGTTTCCTGGGCCTGCCACCTCGACGAGGTGCGCGAAGCCCAGCGCCTGCGCCACCAGATCTTTGCCGGCGAGATGGGGGCGCAGTTGCAAACCAGCCTGGAAGGCCATGATGTAGACGCCTTTGACGACTACTGCGAACACCTGCTGGTGCGCCAATGCCAGAGCAGGCAGGTGATCGGCACCTACCGCCTGCTGACGCCCGCCCAGGCGCTGCGGGCCGGCCGCACCTATTCAGACGGCGAGTTTGACCTCAGCGCCATTGATGCATTGCGCACGCGCATGGTCGAGCTGGGCCGCAGCTGCGTGCATCCGGACTACCGCCAGGGCGGCGTGATCATGGCGCTGTGGGGTGCGCTGGCCAGCTTCATGCTGCGCAACAAGCTCGATGTGATGATGGGCTGCGCCAGCATTCCGATGTGGCACAACGGCATTGTCAGCGGTGACGCCGCCGCCAGCATCTGGCGCCAGCTGCTGGCCAAGGGCCAGATTTCGAGCGAGTACCGTGTGGTGCCGCACCTGCCGCTGCCGCTGGAGCAGCTCAACGACCGGGTGGATGTCGAGCCGCCAGCGTTGATCAAAGGCTACCTGCGGGTGGGCACCGAGGTGATTGGCGCCCCTGCCTGGGATCCGGACTTCAACACCGCCGATCTGCCGATGCTGATGCAGCTGGACCGCCTGCCTCCACGCTACCGCAAGCACTTCCTGGGTTGATGGCGGTAGCCGCTTGCGGGCGCTCCCAAGCCTGTAGCACCGGACGCCTGGTGCAAGTGACGGTTCACGTTGTGGGGCCATACCACGGTGGCAACGTAGGCCTACTGACGCGATGTAAATAAGCCTAGTGGAAAGTCCTCATAATCAAAACACTGCTGGTGGTACAGGCAGTGTTTTTTGCTATCCAAAGGACTTATGGTGAGCTCTCTCTCGCAATCCCCACAATCGCCGATTACCTTGCTGGTATTCAATCCCATGGCTGAGCCGCTGCTCGAGCAGATCCGTGCGCATGCCCAGGTGGTGTATGCGCCAACGCCCGAACTGCGTGCCAGCGCGGTGGCTTCGCACGGCAGCCAGGCACAGGCGGTGCTGACCATTGGCTCGATTGGGCTCACGGCCGAAGAGATCGCCCAGATGCCGCAGCTCCGCCTGGCCTGCACCTTGGGTGCAGGCTATGAGGGATTGGCGCTGGACGCATTGCGCGCACGCGGCATTGTGCTGGCGACCGGGGCGGGCACCAATGACACCAGTGTGGCCGACCACAGCTTTGGTCTGATCCTGGCATCGGTGCGCAATTTCCGCACATTGGACCAGCAAGCCCGTGCCGGTGTGGACCGCTACAGCCTGGCCCATCCGCCCAGCGTGTCGGGCAAGAAGCTGGGGATTCTGGGTCTGGGCCATATTGGTCTGAAGATCGCCAGGCGGGCCGAAGGTTTTGACATGCCGGTGGGCTACCACAACCGCCAGCCCAAGGCGGGCGTGGCCCACCGCTATTTCGACTCGCTCCATGCGCTGGCCAGCTGGGCGGATATCCTGGTCTGCGCCACTCCGGGCGGCCCCGGCACCAAGCATCTGGTCAATGCCCAGATTCTGCAGGCGCTGGGCCCCAACGGTTACCTGATCAATATTGCGCGCGGCTCGGTGGTCGACACGCTGGCACTGGCTGCCGCCTTGAAGGACGGCACCATCGCAGGCGCCGGCATCGATGTGTACGAAAGCGAGCCGCACCGCCCTGAGCCGCTGGTCGATCTGCCCAATATCCTCATCACGCCCCATGTGGCCGGCTGGTCACCCGAGGCCACGCAGGCGAGCCTGGAGCAGTTCATCGGCAACCTGACCGGGGTGTTCTCCGGCAAAGGCGCCGTAGCGCCTGTCGACCTGGGCGCTTGAGCGGCAAAAAACACCCGGGCCGTTGCCGGCCTGGGTGTACAGCGCATTTATTTGGCGGCGATGCCCAGCGCCTGCTTGAACTGGAAGGCGTACGGCGTCTTCTGCCAGGCCAGCACTTCCTCTTCCAGCAGATAGGCCGATTGGGGGAACTGCTCGGCCCAGCCTGCGGCCACCTTGAGCGACCATTTTTCGGTCTTGTCGCGCAGACAAACCTGGTCGAGCGCCGGGTCGCGGCGCGCATGGCACAGCAGGGTGGCCAGGCGCAGGCACAGCAGCTCCAACGCAAAATCGCGGTCTTGCAGAAAGGCCTCGACCTTGCGCAGCTTGCCATGTTGGGCCAGCACCAGCGCTGCCAGATGGGACAGCTCGGTCTGCATAAAGCCGGGCACATCGCTGTGGCCCAGCACATAGGCGCCGTGGTGGTGGTAGTCGGTATGGGAGATCAGGCAACCGATCTCATGGAGCTGGCTGGCCCAGTCCAGCATCGGCGATTGCAGCTCTGCCGGCTCGGTCGCACCGGCGTAGCGGCGCGCCTGTTCGTACAAGGCTGCCGCAGTGCGCTGCACGCGGCCTGCCTGCGTGCGGTCCACCTGGTAGCGTTCCTTGAGCGCGGCAATCGTGCGGTGGCGGATATCGCTGAACTCCTCGTGCTGCACCATGTCGCGCAGCAGGCCCTGGCGCAGCGCGCCGCTGGCAATGCGCAGCTCCTGGATCTGCAGCAGGTCAAACACTGCGCAAAGCACGGTCACGCCGCCGCCAATGACTGCACGGCGCTCTTCCTTGAGGCCTTCCAGCCGCAGCTGGCTGGCGTTGCCCGCTGCCAACAATTGCTCGCACAGCCAGTGCAACTGCTCGCGCGTCACCACATCGGGGTGGCCGCCGTACAGTGCAAGCACATCGGCAATGGCGTTGGCGGTGCCCGAGGTGCCATAGGCGCTGTCCCAACTGCCGGGCACAAAATGGTGGGCTGCTTCTTCCATGACGGCCTGGGCCGCAATCTGCGCGGTCTTCAGCGCTGATTTGCTGAACTCGCCTTGCGGAAAATAGCGCAGCGACCAGGCAACGCTGCCGACCGGAAACGAGGCGACACGCTGCGAGGTATAGCGCTGGCCCAGAATCAGCTCGGTGGAGCGGCCACCAATGTCGACGACCAGACGCCGCTCGTCGGACGGGGGCAGGGAATGGGCCGCGCCCTGGTAGATCAGGCGCGCTTCCTCGGGCCCGGAGATGATGCTGATCGGGTAACCCAGAATCTGGTTGGCGCGCTGGATGAAGACGTCGCTGTTGCGCGCCTCGCGCAAGGTCTGCGTGGCTACGGCGCGCACATGTGCGGCGGGAAAGCCGGCCAGCCGCTCGGCAAAGCGCGCCAGGCAGTCCCAGCCGCGCTGCATTGCCTCGGCGGTCAACATGCCTTGCTCATCCAGCCCGGCGCCCTGGCGTACCATTTCCTTGAAATATTGCACGCGTTCAATATGGCCCGCTGCATAGCGGCCCACTTCGAGGCGGAAACTATTGGATCCCAGATCCACGGCGGCAAGCAAGGTGCCATCAAGCATAAGTGTCGTCATCTATCGGTTCTGCAGTCCAGGCAGGCAGCATAGCACCAGGGGACCGTCTGCAAGGGCTGCCATGGTCCGAACGAGGCCTCGGGCGATTCGCTGCATTGTCTTTCTTGCCCATAGTTCACGATGGACTGCAAAAGGCGGCTTGCCTCTCATCCCGATCCGCGTCCATCCCGCTAGGCGATGGCTGTGTACGGGATCCCTCGGCTCCTGTACCTGCGTTGTACAGCGGCATGCTGACAAAACTTAAAAGTAAGTCTTTCGCGTGACTCTAATATGACAATCCTGTGCGGCGTTGTTGTGTGACATCGACCTCCGTACGAGGCAAAGATGACGAAAAATGTCATATCAATGTCACATACCTTTTTTACAGTTCACTCCATTGCGTTTCATCACCAACAGGAGTTTTCATGAAAGTGTCCGCGATTCGAGTGCTGGTTGCCGGTCTGGTTGCCGCCGGTGCATTTGCCCAGGTTCACGCCCAGGAGGCTACCGGTGCCGGCGCAAGCTTCCCAGCGCCCCTGTATTCCAAGTGGGCAGCTGACTACAACAAGGCGACGGGCGTCAAGATCAACTACCAATCGGTGGGTTCGAGCGCAGGCATCAAGCAGATCGATGCCAAGACGGTGGACTTTGGTGCCTCCGACATGCCTTTGAAGGACGAAGAGCTGGCACAAAAGGGTCTGGTGCAGTTCCCCACCGTGATCGGCGGCATTGTGCCCGTGGTCAACATCAAGGGCATTGCGCCCGGTCAGCTCAAGCTCAACGGTCAGGTGCTGGGCGACATCTACCTGGGCAAGATCACCAAGTGGAATGACCCAGCGATCACCGCGCTGAACCCAGGCGTGGCTCTGCCAGACGCCACCATCGCTCCCGTGCGCCGTGCTGACGGCTCGGGCACGACCTTTGGCTTCACCAACTACCTGTCCAAGGTCAACACCGAGTGGAAGGAAAAAGTGGGTGAGGGCGCTGCCGTGAACTGGCCTACCGGTGCCGGTGGCAAGGGCAACGAAGGCGTGGCCGCGTATGTGGGCCGCCTGCCCAACTCCATCGGCTATGTCGAGTACGCCTACGTCAAGCAAAACAAGATGGTGTTCGCCCAGCTGCAAAACGCCGACGGCCACTTTGTCAGCCCGGAGAGCGCCAACTTCAAGGCCGCTGCTGCCGGTGCGGACTGGAACAAGAGCTTCTACCAGATTTTGAACAACCAGCCTGGCAAGGATGCATGGCCCATCACCTCGGCGACCTTCATCCTGATGCGCAAGCTGCAGGAAAAGCCAGCCCAGGGCACCACTTCGCTGAAGTTCTTCGAGTGGGCCTATACCTCCGGTGACGGCACGGCGGACGGCCTGGACTACGTGCCAATGCCTGCCAGCGTCAAGGACATCATCTACAAGTCCTGGGGCGAGATCAAGGACGCCAGCGGCAAGGCTGTGTTCGCGAAGTAAGTCGAAAATAGGAGGGGCCGCTCGGGTAGCGGCCCTTTCCCACACTGAATGGAATCACAAGTGTCGACATCCTTTCCTGTTCAAAACAAAACGGTTGCCGCCGGCAAAGCGCAGATGCAATCGAGCCAACCTCCATCGCGCAAGCCATGGCTTTCCAACTCCGTCGCTGACGGCTTTTTTGCGTTCCTGGCACGCGGTGCAGCGGTGCTGACCCTGGGTCTGCTGCTGGCCATCATGGTCTCGCTGATCGTTGGCGCCTGGCCAGCCATCCGCGAATACGGCATCGGATTTTTCTTCAGCAGTGAATGGGATCCTGTCCAGAACCGCTATGGCGGTCTGGTGATGATCTACGGCACCTTGGCCACCTCGTTTATCGCGCTGCTGATTGCAGTGCCTGTCAGCTTTGGCATTGCGCTGTTCCTGACCGAGCTGTCGCCCGTCTGGCTCAAGCGCCCGCTGGGTACCGCCATTGAACTGCTCGCTGCCGTGCCATCGATCGTCTACGGCATGTGGGGCCTGATGGTATTTGGCCCCTTGCTGGCCACCTATGTGCAGCAGCCGCTGCAAAACCTGTTTCAAGGCGTTCCTTATCTGGAAGCCTTTTTCTCCGGCCCGCCGGTCGGTATCGGTATTTTCTCGGCCGGTGTCATCCTGGCCATCATGGTCATCCCCTTCATTGCATCGGTGATGCGCGATGTGTTCGAGGTCACCCCTGCGCTGCTCAAGGAGTCGGCCTATGGCCTGGGCTCGACCACCTGGGAAGTGATGTGGAAGGTCGTGCTGCCCTACACCAAGACCGGTGTGTTCGGTGGCGTGATGCTGGGCCTGGGCCGCGCGCTGGGCGAGACCATGGCCGTCACGTTCGTGATCGGCAACATGAACCAGCTCAACTCGCTGTCGGTCTTCGAAGCGGCCAACAGCATCACCTCGGCCCTGGCCAACGAGTTCGCCGAGGCCGGTGAAGGCCTGCACCAGGCATCGCTGATCTACCTGGGCCTGGCGCTGTTCTTCATTACATTCATCGTGCTGGCATGCTCCAAACTGCTGCTGAGCCGCCTGCAAAAGAACGAAGGAGCCCGCGCATGACCACCGGAGAAAGCTTGATCCAGGCCTCGGACCTGGCCGCCCAGCGCGCCGCCAAGTACCGCGTGCGCAACCGCGTCAACAAGATCGCCATCGCGCTGTCGCTGGCAGCCATGGCGTTCGGTGTGTTCTGGCTGGTTTGGATTTTGTGGGAAACCCTGCGCCTGGGCGTGGGCGGGCTGAGTGTGGCACTGCTCACCCAGATGACGCCTGCCCCCAATGAAATCGGCGGTATCGCCAACGCCATCTGGGGCTCGCTGGTGATGGTGACCTTGGCCACCTTCGTCGGCACGCCGATCGGCGTGATGGCCGGTATCTACCTGGCCGAGTACAACAAGACCGGCTGGCTCGCGTCGGTGACGCGCTTTGTCAACGACATTCTGCTGTCGGCGCCGTCGATCGTGATCGGTCTGTTTGTCTACACGATGATCGTCATCCGCTTCAAGAGCTTCTCCGGTTATGCCGGCGTGGTGGCGTTGGCGCTGATCGTGATTCCGGTGGTCATCCGCACCACCGAGAACATGCTGATCCTCGTGCCATCGAGCTTGCGCGAAGCCGCCTACGCGCTCGGTACGCCGAAGTGGAAGGTCATCAGCATGGTGACCCTGCGTGCAGCCCGCGCAGGGGTGATCACCGGTGTGCTGCTGGCCGTGGCCCGCATCGCCGGTGAAACCGCTCCGCTGCTGTTCACCGCCCTGAACAACCAGTTCTGGAACACCGACCTGTCCAAGCCGATGGCGAGCCTGCCGGTCACCATCTTCAAGTTTGCGATGAGCCCTTATGAAAACTGGCAGCAACTGGCCTGGGCAGGCGTCTTCCTGATCACGCTGGCCGTGCTGGGTCTGAACATTCTTGCGCGCAGCATGGCGCGCCAAAAATAAGCATTCACAGGTGAACCCTATGTTGACGAAAACCAATGCGGCAAATGCCAGTGCACTGAACTCCAAGATCTCGGTGCGGGACCTGAACTTCTACTACGGCAAGTTCCACGCGCTCAAGAACATCAACCTGGAAATCCCGGAAAACAAGGTGACGGCCTTCATCGGCCCATCGGGCTGCGGCAAGTCGACCTTGCTGCGCACCTTCAACCGCATGTTCGAGCTCTACCCCGAGCAGCGCGCCGAAGGCCAGATCGTGCTGGATGGCGAGAACCTGCTGACCAGCAAGCAGGACGTGGCGCTGATCCGCGCCAAGGTCGGCATGGTCTTCCAAAAGCCCACGCCGTTCCCGATGTCGATCTACGACAACATCGCCTTTGGCGTGAAGCTGTTCGAAGACCTGGGCAAGAGCGACATGGAAGAGCGCGTGGAATGGGCGCTGCGCAAGGCCGCACTGTGGACCGAGGTCAAGGACAAGCTGGGTCAAAGCGGATCGGGCCTGTCCGGTGGCCAGCAGCAGCGTCTGTGCATTGCCCGCGGCATTGCGATCAAGCCCGAGGTGCTGCTGCTTGACGAGCCCTGCTCGGCGCTCGATCCGATCTCGACCGCGAAGGTCGAGGAGCTGATTGCCGAGCTCAAGGACGACTACACCGTGGTGATCGTGACCCACAACATGCAGCAAGCCGCGCGTTGCAGCGACTTCACGGCCTACATGTACCTGGGCAGCCTGATGGAGTTCGGTGCGACCGAACAGATGTTCTTCAAGCCCCAGCGCAAAGAGACCGAAGACTACATCACCGGTCGCTTCGGCTGAGCCGGCGCGGCGATGCCAACCCCAACAACGAAAAGGGTCTGATATGACAGAAAAGCACCTCTCATCGCAGTTCGACAGCGAGCTCAACAGCATCTCCTCACGCGTGATGGAACTGGGCGGTCTGGTCGAATCCCAGATCCAGCAGGCCATCTATGCGCTGTCGCAGTTCAGCACCGAGGCCGTCGCACGGGTGGAAGAGCAGGAAAAGCGCGTCAACCAGCTGGAAGTGGACATCGACTACGAGCTGTCGACGATCATTGCGCGCCGCCAGCCCACGGCCCGCGACCTGCGCCTGCTGATCGCGTTTTCCAAGGCCACGGCCAACCTCGAGCGCATGGGCGACGAAGCCCACAAGATGGCGCGCATGGTGGGATCCATCATCGACAGCGGTGCGGCCCGCTCGCTGCCGACGTCGGACCTGCGCGTGGCCGCCGAGCTGGCTTCGGGCCTGCTGCGCAAGACCTTGGACGCCTTTGCCCGCCTGGACACGGCAGCGGCCGTATCGATCCTCAAGGAGGACGACCTGATCGATGCCGAGTTCGATGGCTTTGTGCGCAAGCTGATCACCTACATGATGGAAGATCCGCGCAAGATATCCCCGAGCCTGGACCTGCTGTTCCTGGCCAAGGCCATCGAGCGCATCGGTGACCACTCCAAGAATGTGGCCGAGCTCATCATCTACCTGGTCAAGGGCATTGATGTGCGCCACACCACGATGGACGAAATTGAATCGAGTGTTTTGTAAAGCCTGAGTTATGAAAAAACTGCCACGCGTACTCATTGTCGAAGACGAGCCCGCGATTGCCGAGCTGATCGCGGTGAACCTGCGGCACAACGGCTGCCTGCCCATCTGGGCAGAGGATGGTGATGCTGCACAGCGCGAACTGGACGCGGTGCTGCCCGATGTGATCTTGCTGGACTGGATGCTGCCGGGCCAAAGCGGCCTGTCGCTGGCGCGCAAATGGCGTGCCGATGCGCGCGTCAAGGGTATTCCGATCATCATGCTGACAGCGCGCGGCGATGAGCCCGACAAGATTGCCGGTCTCGATGCCGGTGCCGATGACTACATTACAAAGCCGTTCTCCACGCAGGAGTTGCTGGCCCGCATCCGTGCGGTGCTGCGCCGGCGCATTCCCGAGCAGGTCAACGACAGTGTGACGATTGGCGAGTTGGTGCTGGATGCGGCCACGCACCGCGTGACCTTCCAGGGTGAGCTGCTGAAGCTGGGGCCCACCGAGTTCAAGCTGCTGCACTTTCTGATGAAGCATGCCGAGCGTGTCCACTCGCGTTCGCAGTTGTTGGACAAGGTCTGGGGCGACCATGTGTTCATCGAGGAGCGCACCGTGGACGTCCACGTCAAGCGGCTGCGTGAGGCCCTGGGCGCTGCCAATGTGATGGTGGAGACCGTGCGCGGTGCCGGCTACCGTATCACCGGCCAGCCCCAGGCGCTGCAGCGCGCATAGCCTTGCACCGTGCCGGCGATGCGGAGATACTGCCGCATCCGGGCACCTTGGGATTCGTAGGCTGCGCTGGTCGCAGCTTTTTTTGTTTTTGAGCGTTAGGCTTGCATGCTGTTTCGCATTGTCAGTTTTTTGGTGTTTCAGGGCCTGGGCGCAGCGCTGGGGTGGTGGCTGGGCCAGCTGCCCGGCGCGCTGTTGCTGGCCATCATTGGCGCATGGTGCTGGTTCCTGATCGATATGTGGCGGGCCAACAAGGTGGTGGGCTGGCTGCGGCATGGGGATGTCGATGCGGCGCCCCAGTTGCTGGGCCAGTGGGGCGAGGCGGCCGACCGGGCGCGCCGGCTGGTGCGCCAGCTGCAGAAGAACGAGGCCCAGGCCGATGACCGGCTGCACCAGGTGCTGACGGCCATCCAGGCGTCACCCAACGGCGTGGTGCTGCTCGATGAGCACAGCCATATCGAATGGTGCAACCAGACTGCATGCGACCACTTTGGCTTCAACCTGGAGCGTGACCACATGCAGGTGATTACCAACCTGGTGCGCGCGCCGGAATTCATCGGCTATTTCAACGCCAACAATTTCAGCAAGGATGTGGTGATGGTCAGCCCGGTCGTGCGTGCTGCCAGCCCGATGCGCATTTCGGTGCAGATGTTTCCCTACGGCGGCAACCGCAAGCTGCTGCTGTCGCGCGATGTCACCTCCCTGGAGCTGGCCGATGCGATGCGGCGTGACTTCGTGGCCAATGTCTCGCATGAAATACGCACGCCGCTGACCGTGCTGACCGGCTTCATCGAGACCCTGCAGACCCTGCCGCTGAGCGCCGAAGAGCGCACCCAGTATCTGGGCTTGATGTCCAACCAGGCCCACCGTATGCAGGGGCTTGTGGTCGATCTGCTGACCCTGTCACGCCTGGAAGGCAATCCGCCCCCCAGCCTCAACGAATGGGTCAGCGTCGGCAGCCTGCTCAAGCGCTGTGAGGAAGACGCCCATGGTCTGGCACGCATGATTGCCAAAGAGGGCGACAAGCCTTTGCAACTGTTTTTTCCAGATGCGAACGCGGAGGCGGGCGACTATGAGTTGGCAGGCGCGGGCAACGAGCTGCAAAGCGCGCTGTCCAACCTGGTCAACAATGCCGTGCGCTACACGCCGGCGGGCGGTGAGATCCGGGTGCAGTTCAGCCGCCAGCCCGATGGCTCGGGCCGGGTCAGCGTCACCGACACCGGCCCTGGCATTGCGCCCGAGCATATCCCGCGCCTGACCGAGCGTTTCTACCGCCTGGACCGCAGCCGCTCGCGCGACACCGGCGGTACCGGCCTGGGCCTGGCGATTGTCAAGCATGTGCTGCAGCGCCATGGCGCGCAGCTGCAGATCCGCAGCACGATCGGCAAGGGTTCGGAATTCAGCGTGGTGTTTCCGCCGTCGCGCGTGCGCAAGCAGCTCGCAGAAGAGCTGGTTTAACGGCCCTGGCGCACCGCGCGAGCGGTCACCCGGTGCAGCAGGACCAGGAAGCAGGCCGCAGCCAGCATCAGCGCACTGGCAGCGCACATCCAGAAGGCGATCGGCGATCCCATCGCCGCGTGGCCGGCGATGCCGTGGTAGGCCAGCTGAAAGCCGCCCCACAGGCCCACACCCCAGAGCAGGCTGCAGTACACCAGCAAAGGGGTGACGGTGATGCGGTAGCTGCGCAGCACAAAGATCGACACCGTCTGGCTGGCATCGGCCAGGTGGTAGAGGCTGACCCAGCCCAGCAGGCCCAGCGCAATGGCGGCCACCTCTGGCGTTGCGGTGTAGATCGGCACGATCCAGCCCTTGGTCAGCCAGACCAGCAGTGCCAGCGTAGCCGCCAGGCCCATGGCGCTGAACAGGCCCAGAAACACCACCTGGCGTGCCCGCGCCTCATCGCCGGCGCCGCGCCAGTAGCTGGCGCGCGCGCTGGTCGCAATGGCCAGCGACAGCGGCACCATGTACATCAGCGCGGTGACATTGGCCGCAATCTGGTGCGCGGCCGATGAGGCCGTGCCCATGCGCGCCACGTAGAGCGCCATCAGGGTGAACGAGGTGATCTCGACGAGGATCGACAGGCTGGCGGGCACGCCCAATTGCGCAAACTGCGCCAAGGTGGGCCAGTGCGGCCGCTCCAGGTGGCGCCAGATATCGGCCGGTGCATAGACGGACTGGCTGCGCAGCAACCACCAGCCCAGCGCGCAGAGCAGAAAATTGACCACAAAGGTGGCCCAGGCGCAGCCCAGCACGCCCATTGGCGCCAGGCCCAGGCCACCAAAGGTGAACCAGACGGACAGTGGCAGCTTGACGAGCAAGGACATGGCCTGCAGCCAGGTGACCATCTTGGGCTTGCCCAGCGACTGGCTCAGCGTGCTGAAGATGCGGAACAGCAGCGCAGCCGGCAGGCTCCAGCCGATGATGGCCAGGTAGCTCCGGACCAGCGATTGCAGCTCTTGCGGCACCTCGGTCCAGCGCAGGATCGGTGCGGGGTTGAACAGCACGGCCCAGCCCAGCAAGGTGGCGGCCAGGCAGATGTAGAGCGACTGGCGCAGCGAGGCGCCAATCTCGGCATGGCGGCGCGCACCGTGCATCTCCGACCAGATCGGCATCAGCGCCTGCAGCAGGCCCATCAGCGAGACGTAGACCGTCACAAAGATGGCCGAGCCCACCGACAGCGCCGCCAGCGAGGCCTCGGCATGGCGGCCGGCGACGATGGTGTCGACGACGCCAAAGCCCATCACGGCAATCTGGCCGACAAACACCGTCCCCGCATGCTTGGCCAGCACCCGCATATCGCGGCCTGCCAGCAGGCGCGTCAATCTCTCCCGCATAGGCACCGTCAATTCGCTTGACGACGGTAGATGACGATCTCCGCGTTCTTGTCGGTCGGACGGGCCACCGCAGCCAGGCGCTGCCACTCAGGGCCCAGCACCTCGTTGCTCGGGGTGCGCTGTGACTCCAGCGGCATCGCCAGCCAGTTGCAGGATGCGCTGGTCGGGTCGGTCAAGGTCTTGAGCTGCCAGCCGCCCTGGGCCTGCAGGGCCACAATCTGCGAACGGCTCAGGCCCCAGGCGGCCACACAGCCCGCCGATGCGGGCGGCGGCAGCACCTTGGCCAAGGCCTGCACCTGGGCGGTGTAGCTGCGGCCATAGTCCAGCATCGGCATCCAGATGCTCATCAGCAAGATCCAGCTGAGCACGGTGCCGCCGGCCGGCAGCACCAGGCTGCGCCAGATCTCGGGCCGGTTGCGGCGGGCACGCCAAAAGGCCAGCGCGCACCAGGCCAGGGTGGCCAGCACGGCCATGACAAACTGGAGCAGCGAGAACTGGGCGACGAAATCGGGGGCAATGCGCGCCACGTTGGCCGCTGGCTTGGCCGGCGTACCGGTGTAGACCGCCAACCAGATCACCCAGATAGTGATGGCCGCTGCGCTGAAAAAGAGCAGGGTGAACCAGTCGATAAGCGCTGCCATTGCGCGGCGGAAGGTAGGCAGCGCAAAGGCGGCCAGCGCGGCAAACGCGGGCAGGCCCAGCAGCAGCGCGCGGTCCGAAGGCGTGGTGATGACGGTATTGACCAGCGCCAGGGCGCCCAGCAGGATCGGCAGCCAAAGATGGCGGTGCACAAAGCGCCAGTCAGCCACCTGGCGGCGCCAGATCCACAGGGACCACAGCGCCAGCGGCCAGGCCGGCCAGACATACCAGACCACCAGTTCGAACAGCGGGCGCAGCTGGCGGAAGTTCTCGGCCGGCAGAATGCGCCACTGCCACTGGTGCAGATAGACCGCGAGCAGCAACGCAGCCACGCCCAGGATGGCGAACACGCCCGCAGCCTGCAGGCTGCGCGCGCGCAGCTTGGCATCCACTGGGGTCAATGCCAGAATCAGGGCCACACCCAGACCCAGACAGACCGCGTAGGTGGGCGCGCCACTCAGCGCCAGCATCACCAGGCCTATCGCACCGACGCACAGCGGCGTGGCAAAGCGGATCGGAATGCAGGCGGCCGCGTAGAACACGAAACAGACGCCCGACAGTTGCACCACGTAGCTGCTGGCTTCATGCGAAGGCTGTGCCAGACCCAGGCAGGCAATCAGTGCGAGCAGGCCGCCATCGGCCATGGCGCGCGCATAGTCAATCTCGTTGGCTTCGCCACCAAAGGCAAAGGCCACCGGGCCAGCGCCCGGGCTGCGCGCCAGGTAGTACACCGCATACCAGGTGGCCATCAGCGCCAGCCAGAGCAGCGCGGCAAACGGCAGGCGGCTGGCCAGCTCGGGCGACATGACGTCGCCAAAAGCCTGGATCGCCCAGGCGCCCAGCCAGTAGGGAATCAGGCCTTCGGTGTCCGGGCTCAAGCCCAGAATCTCTGGTGCCAGCCACGGTGTCCGCCCCTCCGCCAAGGCCAGCGCGTAGCCATAGCTGGTGATGTCCAAGGTCTTCCAGGGCGCGCGGGCCACAAAGCCGGGCACCACATAGGCCAGGCACAGCAGCAGCAGGAGTGCACGCGGCAGCGGACGGACAGCGGCTTGGGAGACGATGGCAGGGGTCGGAAAATTCACACCGGGGTACCAGAGGTGGCAAGGCTCAGCAGCTTATCAGGCCCTGCGCCAGAAATGTAGGAGAACCGCGCATCGCCTGCGGGTCAATCAACGGGGCAAATAAAAAAAGGCAGCACGTTTTCGCACTGCCTTTTGCTTTGCAAGACAAAAGGGCGCTGGGCTTTGCAGCCGCACCCTTTGGAGCCTGCAAATTACTTCTTGCCGAAACGGTTGCGGAAACGCTCCACACGGCCGCCCATGTTGTCCACCGACTTTTGGGTGCCGGTGTAGAAAGGGTGCGACTCAGACGAGGTATCCAGCTTGAACAGCGGGTATTCCTTGCCTTCGAAGGTTTCGGTTTCCTTGGTGTTCACGCAGGAGCGGGTCACAAACTTGAAGCCGTTGGACAGGTCCACGAACAACACTTCGCGGTAGTCTGGGTGAATGCCTTCTTTCATGATTCTTCCTTAGGTCAAGTGCGGGAGCCGTGCCAAGCCGGATGCAACCTCTGCATCCCAGTAAACTGGGCGTACTTTCCGCAATAAAAGCCCTCCATTATTGCATATGGTGGCTTTGTGTGCTGCAAAACCTCTGGTTTCAGTCGGCTGATGGGTGGCCGGCCTGAGGCCGAAGCATTGCAGCGCTCGGATTGACAGGGCTTGAGGCCTGCTGGCGCCCCACACGATGGCTGCCCGGCGCCACCGGAAAAAACAGCAGTCGGGCACACGAATCTGTTCAGAACCGGCGATCGTGCTTTGGCGGGCTCTGTCGCCCGGGCGGGGCAGGTGGTGGCGGCGCAGCACCCAGCCGGCGCGAAAGGGCACAACGCAGGCAGCCACCGGCGGGGCACCGGGCGTCGAGGAATGGATCCAGCGGACAACGGACTGCGCGTACCGTAGCCACCGACTAGCCGCATGTCCCGCGGATTCTGAGGACCCCTTTGGCCGGACGCCGATAACAGGGGGCGGTGGCCACTGGGAGGGCTCAGCGGGTCAGTGCAGGTTTGCGACCAGTAACTTGCGCTTATCGTTTTATAAGTAGGTGTTTTGATCTGGTCATCGAATGTCCATAGAAATTACAAACTAATCCCAATATTTGCCACCAGACTGCAGGCTTGTTTCAAGACTCCTGCTTGCGCGGCGATGGCTGCGCTAGCGGGGGCCCTAGACAGGGAGGGAGCAGGGGTGTCCAAACGCAAAGGGGTGTTAGTGGCAGCGCTGGTTGCCGCAGGTGTGCTGGTGGCGGGCTGCTTCTGGTTGTCGGCCAGGTCGGCGACTGCGCCGTTGTACGCTACGGCAATGGTGACCACCGCAGACCTGCGCCAGACCGTGTTGGCCGTGGGCCGTCTGCGTGCGAAGGAGCTGGTGGCCGTCGGTGCGCAGGTTTCCGGCCAGGTTCAGCATCTGCATGTGGCGCTAGGCCAGCAGGTCAAGGCCGGCGACTTGATTGCCGAGGTCGATGCACAGCCCCAGCAGGTGGCGCTGAGCAATGCCCGGGCGGCGCTGGCATCGCTGCAGGCGCAGTTGGCGGCCCGCGAGGCTGCCAGGCTGCAGGCGCAACTGGGTTACCAGCGCGAGCAAATGCTGCTGCAAGGCGAGGCGACCGCCCAGGCCACATACGAGGCTGCCAAGGCCGCGTTGGTGACTGCCCAGGCGGAGGTGCGTTCGCTCGGCGCGCAGATCGAGCAGGCACGGTTGCAGGTGGAGACGGCACGCATCAACCTGGGCTACACGCGCATCGTTGCGCCGATGGACGGCATGGTGGTGGCGGTGGTCACCAAGCAGGGCCAGACCCTCAACGCCTTCCAGACCACGCCCAATATCGTGATGCTGGCCAAGCTCGATGTGATGACCGTGAGGGCGGAAATATCGGAGGCCGACGTGCACAAGATTGCGCCCGGCCAGGCGGTGACATTTACCACCCTGGGCCAGCCCGGAGTGGCCCACCAGGCGACGGTTGACCGGGTCGAGCCCGCGCCGGAATCCATCGTCAACGATGTGGGTGCAGGCGTCAGCCCCGGCGGCAACGAGGGTGCCGCGACACGGGCGGTTTACTACAACGCGCTGTTCGATGTGGCCAACCCGGATGGGCAATTGCGACCGTCGATGACGGTACAGGTGAGCATTCTGGTGGATGAGGCGCTACAGGCGCTGCAGGTGCCCAATGCCGCACTGGGGGCACGAGATGCGGAGGGTTTGTACAGCGTGCGGGTGCGCGATGCGGCAGGCGGTGTGGCCAGCCGGCAGGTGCGCATCGGCTTGCAGACCCATTCGCAGACGCAGGTGCTGGAGGGGCTGGCGCCAGGCGAAGAGGTGGTGCTGGGCGAGGCCTTGCCCAGTGAGTGGCCGGCCAGCGGGCTGCTGGGGTTCTGATATGCGCACTGCACTTCTGGAGATGCGCTGGCTGCGGCGCGAGTTCCCGGCCGGCGATGGCGCGGTGGCGGTGCTCAAGGACATCAACCTGCGCATTGATGCCGGAGAGATGGTGGCCATCGTCGGTGCCTCGGGTTCGGGCAAGTCGAGCCTGATGAATATCCTGGGCTGTCTGGACCGTGCCACGAGCGGCAGTTACTGCATTGCCGGGCGCGATGTATCGGCACTGGCGCCCGATGCGCTGGCAGCGCTGCGCCGCGAGAGCTTTGGCTTCATCTTTCAGCGCTACCACCTGCTGGCTGATCTATCGGCCCAGGGAAATGTCGTGCTGCCAGCGGTCTATGCGGGCCTGGCGACGGCGGACCGCCAGGCGCGGGCCCAGGCGCTGCTCGAGCGCCTGGGTCTGGCAGACCGCATGCAGCATCGGCCAGCGCAGCTCTCCGGAGGCCAGCAGCAGCGTGTGTCGATTGCCCGGGCGCTGATGAACGGCGGCACCGTGATTTTGGCGGACGAGCCCACCGGTGCGTTGGACAAGGCCAGCGGCCAGGAGGTCATGCGTATTCTGCAGGAGCTCCATGCCGACGGCCACACCGTGATTCTGGTGACCCATGACATGGGCGTGGCCGCCCATGCCGAGCGCATCATCGAGCTCAGTGACGGTGAAGTGGTAGCCGACCGGCAACTGCGCCAGGCGCAGCCAAAGCAGCAGGCCAAGGCCATCGCTGCCCAACGTGGCAACTCAGCGCTGCCAGCCTGGAGTCATCGCCTGTTTGAGGCGATGCATATGGCGATGCGTGCGCTGGCAGCCCATCGCCTGCGCAGCTTTCTGACGATGCTGGGCATCATCATCGGTATTGCGGCGGTGGTCTTTGTCGTGGCGTTGGGGCGCGGCGCGCAGGACCAGGTGCTGGCCCAAATCGATAGCCTGGGCACCAGCACCTTGGAGATCTACCCCGGCCGGGATTTTGGCGACCTCAGCGCCGGATCGGTGAACACCTTGGTCGCTGGCGATGTGCAGGCGCTGGCTGCACAAACCTATGTGGACAGTGCCTCTCCCAGCCTGTCGGTGCCAGTCACTGCCCTTTACAGGGAGCGTGCCGCGTCGGCCCAGATCAACGGCGTGGGCGCGGACCACTTGCGCGTGCTCGGGCTTCGGCTGGCCGCTGGACGTTTCTTCAACGAGGGTGAGGTCGAGCGCAATGCGCAGGTCACGGTCATCGACCAGCGGGCTGCGCGTGCGCTGTTTCCGCATCAGCCGTCGCCGTTGGGGGAGACTGTGCTGCTGGGCCGCATGCCGGCCGAGGTCATTGGCGTACTGGCACCGGAGACCCACAGCTCCGCAGGCCCCACGCCGAACTTTCTGGTGCCCTACACCGCCGTGTATGCACGCCTGGGAGGGAAACACCACCTTGACAGCATTCGCTTGCGCATTGCCGACACGGTGCCCCTCGAGGCGGCCGAACAGGCGGTGACGGCCTTGCTGACCGCGCGCCATGGCAGCCAGGATTTCTCTATTTTCAACGCCGACCAGATCCGCGAAGCGGTGAGCCGCACCGGCCGGGTGCTGACCTTGCTGATTTCATCCATCGCGGCGATTGCGCTGCTGGTCGGCGGCGTGGGGGTGATGAACATCATGCTGGTGTCGGTGACGGAGCGCACACGCGAGATCGGCGTACGCATGGCCATAGGTGCCCGCCAGTCGGACATCCTGCAGCAGTTTCTGATCGAGGCCGTGCTCGTATGCCTGGTGGGCGGTCTGCTGGGCATCGGGCTGGCGCTGGGTGTGGGTGCGCTGGTCAGCTTGCTGCATACGCCGTGGCAGCTGTCGTTCAGCACCACCTCCATCGCGGGGGCAGTGGCCAGTGCGTCGCTGATCGGCATCGGCTTTGGTTTTTTGCCCGCGCGTGCGGCAGCGCGGCTCGATCCTGTCCAGGCACTGGCAAGGGACTGACCTATGCGGCGTACTACGTTATGGATCACCGTGTTGGCAGGCAGTGCGCTGGCAGGCTGTGCAGCGCCTGTCCGCACGCCCTATGTGCCGCCAGCAGTGGCCTTGCCCGCGCAGTTTGTGCATGCCGAACAAGAGGCGGCCGTTCCGCAGGAGCCGAGCTGGTGGCGCGCATTCGCTGACCCTCAGCTCAATGCCTGGATCGATCTCGCGCTGGCGCGCAACAGCGACTTGGCTGCAGCCGCGATTCGCGTGCGGCGGGCTGCGCTGGAGGCGCAGCTGGCAGCGCGTGCGCTTGCGCCGACGCCGTCACTATCGCTGGCTGGCACTGCCACGCAGCCTTTGTCGGGTGATGCCCGGGGCCTCACGACAAACGCCAATGCCCAGCTGGGGCTGAGCTGGGAGCTCGATCTTTTTGACCGTCTTGGCGCGCAGCGCGATGCTGCTGCATGGGAGGCGCAGGCCAGCCGTGAGGACCTGGATGCGGTGGCCCTGTCCATGGTCGGCTCTGTGGCCAATCTTTACTGGCAGATCGGATGGGCGAACGAACGCATCGGCCATGCGCAGCACAGCCTGGCCTATGCCCAGCGGGTACAGGCCTTGGTGGCTTTGCGTTACCGCAGTGGCGCAGATCCTCGTCTGGCCTTGCGCGAGGCGGAGCAGGCGGTGGCGCAGCAGCAGGTGGCGCTCAGCCAGTTGGTGCAGAGCAGGGCAGAGCTGCGCCTGACATTGATGGTGCTCTTCAATGGCGCGCCCCCCGGTCTTGAGGCGGAGCCACAGCGCTTGCCGGCCACCGCCCTACCGCCTGTCAGTGCAGGGCTGCCAGCCGAACTGCTGGGCCGCCGGCCGGACCTGCGCGCGGCCGAGCTGCGGCTGCGGGCCGCACTGGCGTCCAGCGATGCCGCTGCAGCGCGCCTGTATCCGACGCTGTCGTTGACGGGGTCGCTGGGCACATCCAGCCAGGCACTGTTGCAGGTGCTGGCCAACCCTGTGGCCAGCTTGGGCGCCAACCTGAGCTTGCCCTTCCTCAACGCACGGGAGCTTGGCCTGGCTGCCGACATCGCCCGCACGCGCCATGAGGAGGCGGTACTGAATTTTGGCAAGACCCTCTATGGTGCGCTGGCCGAAGTCGACAAGGCGCTGTCGGCGCGCGCGCAACTGAGCCGCCAACTGGACTGGTTGCGCCAGGCGCTTGAAGAGAGCCAACAGATCGAGCGCCTCTACGCCATGCGCTACCGGGCAGGGCAGGCGCCGCTGCGTGAATGGCTCGATGCCCAGGAGCGCCTGCGCAGCAGTGAATTGGCCCATGGGTCGGCACGCCTGGCGCTGCTGCAAAGCCATCTGGCTTTGCAGCAGGCCTTGGGCGGTGGCGCGGGCGGCGTGGCCGGGGTCCTGAGCGCTGCGCCATGAAAAAACCCTCCGTGTGGGCGGAGGGTTGGCAGGCGGGAGGGCGCTGAAGGGGGTTAGCCGCCTCGGCGCATCATGTCGAAGAACTCGACATTGCTCTTGGTCTGCTTCATGTTCTTGATCATCAGCTCCATCGACTCGATCTCGTCCATGTTGTACATGAACTGCCGCAGGATGCGGGTCTTTTGCAGGATCTCGGGGGCCAGCAGCATCTCTTCGCGGCGGGTTCCGCTCTTGTTGAGCTCGATGGCGGGGAAGACGCGCTTTTCGTACAGGCGGCGGCTCAGGTGCAGTTCGCTGTTGCCGGTGCCCTTGAATTCTTCAAAGATCACTTCGTCCATGCGGCTGCCGGTGTCGACCAGGGCGGTGGCGATGATGGTGAGCGAGCCACCTTCTTCGACATTGCGGGCCGCGCCAAAGAAGCGCTTGGGGCGCTGCAGGGCATTGGCGTCCACACCACCGGAGAGCACCTTGCCCGACGAGGGCACGACGTTGTTGTAGGCGCGGGCCAGGCGGGTGATGGAGTCCAGCATGATGACGACGTCCTGGCCCATTTCCACCAGGCGCTTGGCGCGCTCGATGACCATCTCGGCCACGTGCACGTGGCGGGCGGCGGGTTCGTCAAAGGTCGATGCAATGATCTCGCCCTTGACCGAGCGCTGCATTTCCGTCACTTCTTCAGGGCGCTCGTCGATGAGCAGCACCATCATGTGCACATCGGGGTAGTTGGCGGTGATGGCGTGTGCAATGCTTTGCATCATCATCGTCTTGCCGCTCTTGGGAGGCGCGACGATCAGTGCGCGCTGGCCACGGCCCACAGGCGCAATGATGTCGATCAGGCGGCCGGTGATGTTTTCCTCGGCCTTGATGTCACGCTCCAGACGCAGCTGTTCCTTGGGGAACAGCGGGGTCAGGTTCTCGAACATCATCTTGTGCTTGTTCTGCTCAGGGGGCAGACCATTGACCTTGTCGAGCTTGGTCAGGGCAAAGTAGCGCTCGCCATCCTTGGGGGTGCGCACTTCGCCTTCAATCATGTCGCCGGTGTGCAGATTGAAGCGGCGCACCTGGCTGGGGGAGATGTAGATGTCGTCGGTGCTGGCGGTGAAGCTGGTATCGAGGCTTCGCAGAAAGCCAAATCCATCAGGGAGGATTTCCAGAACGCCATCGGCAAAAACCTGTTCACCGGCCTTGGCCCGCTTCTTGATGATCGCAAACATCAACTCCTGTTTGCGCATGCGGCCAGTATTTTCAATTTCAAGCTCTTCTGCCAGCTTGAGGACTTCAGACACGTGCAGTGCCTTGAGCTCATTTAAGTGCATGGATGGACTCCAGAACGGAGTAACTGTTAGAGGTAGGGGGAATGCAGAGCCGGTGCAATAAGCGGGAGACCGCGAAGCCGGAGACCATGCGTGATCTATTCTTGGTCGGAATACGATCGGTGATCTGAATGAAGATTATAGACAGGTTGCTGTACGAACATCCCGCTTGAATTATCAACTATATGTATCAAGCGGGACAGCGAGCGGCTAGGGTTTTCGATTTTCTTATAAAAATTATAGATAAATCAAAAGCTTGAAAAAGCAAAAAGCACGGCGCAAACCGTGCTTTTGGTGGCCATAGCCGCTCTGGCGGGATGCTGATGCGGATGTTGCGCTGGCATCCCGGGGCTGAATTTAGGCGAGTTGCTCGTCCAGGAAGGCCGTCAGTTGGGCCTTGTTCAACGCGCCGACCTTGGTCGCGGCCAGTTCGCCATTCTTGAACAGCATCAGCGTGGGGATGCCGCGGATGCCGAACTTGGCCGAAATGGCCCGGTTCTCGTCCACATTGACCTTGGCGATCTGCAGCTTGTCCTTGTAGCTGACCGACACTTCTTCCAGCACCGGAGCGATCTGCTTGCAAGGGCCGCACCATTCAGCCCAGAAGTCCACCAGAACATTGGTGTTGGGTTGCAGTACATCGCCTTCAAAGCTGGCTTCGTTGGTGTGCTTGATCAGGGATTCCGACATGGCAGGTTCCTTGTTAAATATCGGGTTTCTAGGCAGCGGGGATGCGCCATGGACAAAAGTTGAGGCCATTGTGACAGAAAGCAAGGCCGGGCGCAGGCAACGGACGCCGCATCTGACGCGTTGTAGGGGCGCTGGATGTCAAGCACAATGCGCTCTCAGAGGGAAAGCGTCCCGGGCATGCAAGGCTGCTATGCCGGAGTTTGAAACTATCAATCGCTGCCGCCACTTGCAGGCGGACGCGCCAGGAGGAGATGCAATTGGCACTGAACAGGGACACAGCCTCTGTCTACGACACACCGCCCCACGGCGACTTTGTGCGCTATGTGGAGCAGCTCATCGCCCGGCAGAACACGGGCGCCGCCCATGCGGCCGGCAGCACGCAGCGCCCGGTGCGGCCGCGCCAGGGACAGGGACAGGGACAGGGACAGGCGCTATCGGGGGCATCCGGCCAAAAGGCAAGCCACAACCCGATTGCCGACCAGGCCCAGGAGCTGCTTGACCGCATCCGCCAGATGGACCAGACGCGCAAGGACAAGCGCCCAGGCGCGGCGCAGACAGTGACCACCACTGCGCGCAGCACCTCGGGCGCACCCAGCACATCCATCTTTGCTCCGGCTGGCGATGGCGCGGCCCCTCAAAAGTCTTTCAGCGGCTTCAAGCTCATCGGGCTGCTGATTGCCGCGATCCTCGGCATCATGTTCCCGCCGCTGGGCATCGTGATGCTGATTGCGGCATTCAGAAAAGGCTGGTCCCAGAAGGGTTAGCGCTGGGCAAAGTCCCAGCGGTGGGGCGGCTGCGGCAGCGCCGGGCCGGGGCAGCAGACAGCGCAGGCGCGGGCCGGCGCATTTGTATGCATACGGTAAATGCTTGTAGGCCTGTGCACCAACTGGGGCGCCGGGCGTTGTGTATATGCTAGCCTTCGCTGCATTGCTAGTTGAACCACCACCATGATTGTTGACCTGAAGATTCTCGACCCCCGCATGCAAGACCAGTTGCCCCAGTACGCCACCCCCGGTAGCGCTGGCCTGGATTTGCGTGCCTGCCTGGATGCACCGCTGACCCTGGAGCCCAATGCCTGGCAACTGGTGCCCACCGGGCTGGCCATCCATCTGCGCGACCCCGGTTATGCCGCCATGATCCTGCCGCGCTCGGGCCTGGGCCACAAGCACGGCATCGTGCTGGGCAACCTCGTCGGTCTGATCGACAGCGACTACCAGGGCCAGCTGATGGTCAGCGCCTGGAACCGCAGCACCCAGCCCTTTGTGCTGCAGCCGATGGAGCGCCTGGCGCAGATGGTGATCGTGCCCGTCGTGCAGGCGAGCTTTCAGGTGGTGGAAGATTTTGGCGATGTGTCCGAACGCGGTGCCGGGGGCTATGGCTCCACCGGCACGCGATAAGCCGCCGCACCGTATTGAACCTGGCAGGGCGCGGATGCCCTGACCCCCAAGCCATTTTTGTGATCTGAAAGGAGAGCGCAATGTCTCAAACCAATCCAAGCTCGCGCAGCATGCTGCAACGCGCAGGCAAGCTGGGCCTGGCCCTGGCGGCCACCTCGGTGCTGGCGGCCTGTGTGCAGGCACCTCCGCGTTATGACAACCGCTACCCGCAAGGCCCCGCGCCCCAGCAACAGGGCAGCTACCCGCAGCAGGGCGGCTACCCGCAGCAGCAAGCGCCTTACGGCATGGAATATGGCACCGTGGCCAATATTGAAGAGCTGCGCTCGCAGTCGCGCAGCACCTCCGGCGTCGGCGCCATCCTGGGCGCGGTGGTGGGCGGCGTGCTGGGCAACCAGGTCGGTGGCGGCTTTGGCCGTATGGCCGCTACCGCCGCCGGTGTGGCCGGTGGTGCAGCAGCAGGCAATGCGCTGGAGCAGTCGTCCAATGGCGGCCGCAGCACCGTCAGCGGCTACCGCATCCATATCAACCTGCAAAACGGCGGCCAGCGCATTTTTGATGTGCCCAACCCCGGCGACCTGCGCCCGGGTGACCGCGTGCAGATCAACCAGGGCCAGATCTCGCGTTATTGATCGCCGCTGCACCTGCCGCGCTTGGGTGAACCCCGATGGGCAGGCGGCGGGCGCCGGGAGACAATGGCGCCGCGTGTCTCAAAAAGCGTGTACACCGCAACGGTGTGCACGCTTTTTTGCGAGATATTCCCTCCCGATTGTCGAAACACCAAGGTGCCCCATGTTCCAGAAGAAAACCCATGTTCTCGCCGCGATGGCTGTCAGCGCGACCGCGCTTGCTGCGCTGTCTCTGCCTGCCCAGGCGGGCCCCCGGCTCGATGCCATCCTGCAGGCCAAGGTGCTGCGCGTAGGCACGCCGGGCGACTACCGTCCGTTTGCGATGAAGGCCGATGGCAAATATGCCGGCCATGACATCGAGGTGGTGGAAGCGATGGCCAAGGAACTGGGTGTCAAGGTCGAGTATGTGGATACCACCTGGCCCAAGCTGATGCAGGACCTGCAGGACAACAGGTTCGATGTGGCCGTGGGCGGCATCACCCGCAATGTGGCGCGCCTGAGCAAGGTGCAGATGCTGCCCGGCTATGCGCCGTTCGGCAAGGTGGCCCTGGTGCGGGCAGCCGACAAGGACAAGTTCACCACACCCGAGAGTCTGAACCAGGCCAGCGTGCGCGTGATCAAGAATCCCGGCGGCACCAATGAAGCCTATGTGCTGCAGAACCTGAAGAACGCCCAGGTGAGCACGCATGACAAGAACGCCGAGATTCCGGGCCTGATCGCCGAAGGCAAGGGCGACGCGATGATCACCGAGACCTATGAGGCGCTGCACTACAGCAAGGCCGATCCGCGCCTCTACGCCGCCTACCTGGACAAGCCGCTGACCCCCGTCAACCAGCTGGGCTTCATGCTGCCGGTGGACGATGCCGACTACCAGCGCGTGATGCAGTACACCTGGGATGTGCTCGCGCTGCGCGGTGTGCTGCAGCAAGAGGCGCAGAAATGGCTGAAGTGATCCGCTAGGTCACCATCGACGCCCGCCGGCAAGGCAGCGCATGGCAGGGCCCGGCCGCTGTTGGCGCAACACTGAGCGGGCCCAAGCCCGCTGATTCTTTGGCGGTGCGGGTGGGCTTATTCCAGCGGCTCGTCTTCAGGTGTGCACTGGCGCTTGAGGCTCTGCGCCTCATAGTCCAATGTCTGCTTCATCGCGCCGCCAAGCAGGGCTGCGTCGATATGCAGATGAAAGTTGTCGCCGGTATTGGTTTGCTTGGCCTGGGCGGTCAGCATCTTGCCGCAGGTCACCGTCCAGCTCTTGTTGTTCTTGTCCAGTAGCTTGCTGTCCTTGATACGGCATTGGCTGAAGTGCTTGGACAGGATCAGGTCGGGGTAGAGAAAGCCTTCCTTGTCCACCAGCTCGGGGCCGATGCAGCGGTCCTTGGTGCGGGGGGGCTTGGCCGCCTTGTTGCCGATGGCCGATTTGGTCTCGGTGACGGAAAAAGCGCCCGGTTGGGCGGCATGGGCGGGCAGGGCAGCCAGCAGCATGGCACACAGGCCTGCGCTGGCGATCCAGGTCAATGTTGCGTTCATCGGAGAACTCCTGAGCGGCGGCCCATCCACACGGGGCCGCTATCACTTGGTTATAGCAGGCCGGCATGCGGCTTGCTGTAAAGCTGTGCGAAGCAACGGTAACGCTGCGCATCCATGTTGCGCAGCGTGCAGGTCACGGCAGCCTGGCGCTCACTCGTCCTGCTTGAGGTCCTGCAGCACCACGGCTGCAATCTCTTCGATGGACTTGTGCGTGGTCGAGAGCCACTGGATGCCGGCGCGGCGCATCATCGATTCGGCCTCGGCCACCTCCATGCGGCAGTTCTGCAGGCTCGCATAGCGCGAGTCCGGGCGGCGCTCGTTGCGGATCTGGGACAGGCGCTCGGGCGCAATGGTCAGGCCAAAGATCTTCTTTTTATAAGGCAGCAGCGCCGGGGGCAATTGCTGGCGCTCGAAATCCTCGGGGATCAGCGGGTAATTGGCCACCTTCAGGCCGAACTGCATCGCCAGGTACAGGCTGGTAGGCGTCTTGCCGCTGCGGCTGACCCCCACCAGGATCACGTCGGCGCCGGCCAGGTCATGGTGGGTCTGGCCGTCATCGTGCGCCAGGCTGAAGTTGATCGCCTCCATGCGGTCAAAGTATTCCTTGCTCTCGCTGATATCGGTGAAGCGGCCGATGCGGTGGTGCGACTTGGCGCCCAGCTCGTCTTCCAGCGGCTGCACAAACGTGGCAAACATGTCCATCACCAGGCCCTTGCAGTGCGCATGCACCACCTTGACCGTCTCGGGCTCGACCAGGGTCGTGAAGACAATGGGCTTTTTGCCTTCCTTTTCGGCTGTGTGGTTGATCTGGTGCACGGCCTGATGGGCCTTGTCGACCGTGTCCACAAACGGCAGGCGCACCGCACGGGTGGTGATGTCGAACTGCTTCATGATGGCGCGGCCAAAGGTCTCGGCTGTCACGCCGGTGCCATCAGAGATAAAGAAAATGGTGCGTTGGTGCATGGGGGTACATCGGCGGTAACGGGCGAATTCTGTCGCAGGCGGTGCACCGCTGCGTGCGGGCTTTGTCATTGTTGACCACGGTGTTCAGCAAGTCGCAAGCAAAACGGCGGCAGCACGCCTACAATGACGCCCATTATTCACATTTCCCGCATGTACTCCGGCCTACCAGTACAAATACAAAGCCAGATGTCCGAGCCCGCAGCGGCCGGACAGGAGTCTATGCCTGCGTGCCATTGCCCCCACTGCGGCCATGGGCGCCCGAGCCAGTTTTTAACTTCCGGAGCTTCACCATGTCCAACCTCTACAGCGCGACCGCCCTGGTCGTACCGTTTGAGAACCTGAGAATGACCGATGTCGAGGTCGTAGGCGGCAAGAACGCCTCGCTCGGCGAAATGATCTCGCAGCTGCCGCAAGGCGTGCGCGTGCCGACCGGCTTTGCCACGACGGCCCACGCATTCCGTGAGTTCCTGGCCCACGAAGGCCTGGCTGGCAAGATCAGCGCCAAGCTCGCGGCGCTGGATGTGGACGATGTGCGCGCGCTGGCCCAGGTCGGCGCCGAGATCCGTGCGATGGTCGAGGCCCAGCCTTTTCCACTGGATCTGCAAAAAGCGATTGCCGAGGCCTTTGTGACCTTGCAGGCGGGCAACACCGAGGCCTCGTTTGCGGTGCGCTCGTCGGCCACCGCAGAAGACCTGCCGGACGCCTCGTTCGCCGGCCAGCAAGAAACCTTCCTGAACGTGGTGGGCATCGACGATGTGCTGCACAAGATGAAGGAAGTGTTCGCCTCGCTCTACAACGACCGCGCCATCTCCTACCGCGTGCACAAGGGCTTTGCCCACGACGTGGTGGCCCTGTCGGCCGGTGTGCAGCGCATGGTGCGCTCGGACAAGGGCGCCGCAGGCGTGATGTTCACGATCGACACCGAGTCGGGCTTTGACCAGGTGGTCTTCATCACCTCCAGCTACGGCCTGGGCGAGACCGTGGTGCAGGGCGCCGTGAACCCGGACGAGTTCTATGTGCACAAGCCCATGCTCGAAGCGGGCAAGCAGGCACTGATCCGCCGCAATCTGGGCTCCAAGCTGGTGCAGATGGTGTTTGCAACGCCCGAAGAAAAAGCCGCATCGGGCAAGCTGGTGGCCACCACCGATGTGAGCCCCGAGCTGCGCAACCGCTATTCGCTGACCGACGCCGAAGTGCAGGAGCTGGCGCAGTACGCGCTGGTGATCGAGAAGCACTATGGCCGCCCGATGGATATCGAATGGGGCAAGGACGGCACCGACGGCAAGCTCTACATCCTGCAGGCACGCCCTGAGACGGTGAAGAGCCAGTCCAAGGGCCAGGCCGAGCAGCGCTACAAGCTCAAGGGCAGTGGCACCGTGCTGGCCGAAGGCCGCGCGATCGGCCAGAAGATCGGCACCGGCCGCGTGCGCCTGGTGTCCGACATCTCGCAGATGGACCAGGTCGAAGCCGGTGATGTGCTGGTGACCGACATGACCGACCCGAACTGGGAGCCGGTGATGAAGAAGGCAGCTGCCATCGTCACCAACCGGGGTGGCCGTACCTGCCACGCCGCCATCATTGCGCGCGAGCTGGGCATTCCTGCGGTCGTGGGCTGCGGCAACGCCACCGACTTGCTGAAGGACGGCACCCTGGTGACGGTCAGCTGCGCCGAAGGCGACACCGGCCGCATCTATGACGGCCTGCTCGAAACCGAGGTGACCGAGGTCAAGCGTGGCGAGATGCCACCGATCAAGACCAAGATCATGATGAACGTGGGCAACCCCCAACTGGCGTTTGACTTTGCCCAGCTGCCCAATGAGGGCGTGGGTCTGGCGCGTCTGGAATTCATCATCAACAACAACATCGGCGTGCACCCCAAGGCCATCCTGGACTACCCTGCTGTCGATGCCGACCTGAAGAAGGCCGTCGAATCGGTGGCCCGTGGCCATGCCTCGCCACGCGCTTTCTACGTGGACAAGATCACCGAAGGTGTGGCGACGATCGCTGCGGCGTTCTACCCCAAGCCGGTCATCGTGCGCATGTCGGACTTCAAGTCCAACGAATACCGCAAGCTGATCGGCGGCAGCCGTTACGAGCCCGATGAGGAAAACCCGATGCTGGGCTTCCGTGGTGCGGCGCGCTACATCTCCAAGGATTTCGGCGAAGCCTTCAAGATGGAGTGCGAGGCGCTCAAGCGCGTGCGCAACGACATGGGCCTGACCAATGTCAAGATCATGATCCCCTTCGTGCGCACCCTGGACCAGGCCAAGCGCGTGACCGAGCTGCTGGCGGCCAATGGCTTGAAGCGCGGCGAGAACGGCCTGGAAGTCATCATGATGTGCGAAGTGCCGTCGAACGCCATCCTGGCCGATGAGTTCCTGGAGTACTTCGACGGCTTCTCGATCGGCTCGAACGACCTGACCCAGCTGACCCTGGGCCTGGACCGTGACTCTGGTCTGGAGCTGCTGGCTGCCGACTTTGACGAGCGCGACCCTGCCGTCAAGAAGATGCTCGAGCGCGCCATCACGGCCTGCCTGGCACAGAACAAGTACGTCGGTATCTGCGGCCAGGGCCCTTCGGACCATCCGGACTTTGCGCAGTGGCTGGCGGACAAGGGCATTGCCTCGATCTCGCTGAACCCTGACAGCGTCATCGACACCTGGCAGCGCCTGGCCGCCAAGTAAGCGGCACTGCCCTGCCACCGCGACGGTGGCAGGTACCGGACAAGGCGCCAAAACCAAAAAGCCAGTCAGACATTCTGACTGGCTTTTTTGCGTCTTAAGGCTGCTGCAGCCGGCCAGGCCGGCTAGAGGCGCAGACTCAGGCGCTCAGCTTGGCGGCCAATGCAGCGACCTTGGCGCCCTGGGCAAAGGCCAGTTCCAGCTCGGGGGCGGAAGGCTGGCGCGAGCCATCGGCGCCGGCCAGGGTGGCAGCGCCGTAGGGCGAGCCGCCCTTGGCCTGCGACAGGTCGAACTGCGAAGGCAGACCAAAGCCAGCGGGCACGATCACCATGCCGTGGTGGGCCAGGGTGTTCCAGAACGAAGTCACGGTGGTTTCCTGGCCGCCCAAGGTGCCGGTCGACGTGAACACGCTGCCCACCTTGCCCGACAGTGCGCCCTTGGCCCAGAGGCCGCCGGTCTGGTCGAGGAAGCTGCGCATCTGGCCGCTCATATTGCCAAAACGGGTGGGGGTGCCAAAGATGATGGCGTCGTACTCTGCCAGCTCGGCAGGCGTGGCGACGGCGGCTGCCTGGTCCACCTTGCCGCCAGCGGCCTGGAAGGCCTCTTGCGGCATGGTCTCGGGTACGCGCTTGATGACCACCTCGGTGCCGGCGACACTGCGTGCGCCTTCGGCGATCTTGCCGGCCATGGTCTCGATGTGACCGTACATGGAATGGTAGAGAACCAGAACTTTAGCCATGGTGAATATTTCCTTTTTCGATGAAGAGGGACCGCTACAGCGGTGGGAGCGTCTCCAGAACCGGTATGCGATCCGTTCTTGGCGCCTGGATCTACTGTAGGGCGTCTGCGCCTGTTTGGGGTGCCTCGGGTTTGAACGCAGCGTTGCATGGATTTGAACAATCGCCGTCGGCCAGCATGGCGCGCCAGAGCCTTCCTGGGCTGGTGCGATCACCAGGCGCTGCGCGCCAAGAGCAGCTGGCACAGCGCCTGCACCTTGGGTGAGGCATGGCGCGTGCGCGGGTAGACCAGGGACAGCGCACGGCTGCGGCCTTCCAGCGCGGGCAGCAGCCGCTCCAGCCGGCCGTCGGCCAGCGCATCGCGCACCGCAAACCCCATCACCTGGGCCACGCCCAGGCCGGCGATCGCGCCTTCGATCAACGGGTCACCACTGTCGAACCGGATTGCGTGGGGCGCGGGCCAGTCAATGGTGCTGCCGTCGGGGTGGCGAAACTGCCACGGCACGGCAAATCCCCGGTAGTGGTTGTAGACCGACAGGCAGCGGTGCGTGGCCAGCTCTTGCAGGTTTTGCGGCCGGCCGTGGCGGGCCGTATAGGCGGGCGAGGCGACCGTCACCCAGTGCAGCGGCGGCAGCGGCCGGCCGATCATCCGGCTGTCGAGCAAGGGGCCGATGCGCACTGCAGCGTCAAAACCCTCGTCCACCATGTCCACCAGCCGATCGGTGAAGCTGGCCTCGATCTGCAGGCCTGGGTGCTGCAGCAGCAGCTGGCCCAGCAAGGGCGTCAGCACCACCCGGCCCAGCACTGATGGCGCCGTCATGCGCAGCACGCCGGTAGGCTCGCAGCGCCGGTCCAGCAGCTGCTGCCTGGCATCGTCCAGCCCGGCAATCAAGTCGGCACTGCGGTCCACCAGCAGGCAGCCATCGGGGGTCAGCGACACATTGCGGGTATTGCGGTGGAGCAGGCGGGTGCCCAGATCAGCTTCCAACTGCGCAATGGCGCGGGAGATGCGCGACTGCGTCGTGCCCAGGCTGTGGGCGGCCTGGGTAAAGCTCTTGTGTTCGGCCACCTTGATCAGCATGTTGACCGCGTTCAAATCCATCGGCTGCTCCTGCCCCACTATTGATTCATTTTTGCATAAGTAAAAGATATTTTTTCTGTTTATCTTCGTTATTGGTTTGAATACCATGTCGCCATGACCGGTCATCACCCGCCTGCAGGCGCTGCCCCAGCACTTGCAGGTTCGTATGTTTTGGAGTGATGAAGTGACCCTTGAGAAACCTGTGCACCCCGCTGGGGTGCTGCGCCATCCGCGCGCCGCGCTGGCGCTGCTGTCGTTGGCGCAACTGCTGATTGCGCTTGATGCCACGATTGTCTTTGTCGCGCTGGATGCCATGGGCCAGCAGCTGCAGCTCGATGCCCGCCACCTGCAATGGGTCATCAGCGGCTACAGCGTGGCCTTTGGCGGCTGCCTGCTGTTGGGCGGGCGCTGCGCTGATCTGCTGGGCCAGCGCCGCATGTATGTGGCGGCGATGGCGCTGTTTGGCCTGGCCTCCTTGGCTGGCGGCTTTGCGCATCTGCCCTGGCAGTTGGTGGCGGCGCGCGCCGGGCAGGGCGTGGCAGCGGCGCTGCTGTTCCCGGCCACGTTGTCGATGATCAATACCTTGTACGCCGCCGGCGCCGAGCGCAACCGCGCGCTGGCCGTCTGGAGCATGGCCAGTGCCGGCGGGCTGGCGGCTGGCGCCTTGCTGGGTGGCCTGCTGACCCAGACCCTGGGCTGGAACTGGGTGCTCTGGGTGCTGGTGCCGATTGCCTGGCCCTGCGCGCTGGCCGCAGGCCGCTACCTGCCGGCGATGCCTGCCGTGCCCGCTGCGCAGCGCCGTTTTGACCTGCTGGGCTGTATCAGCGTGACCGTGGGTGCAAGTGCCTTGGTGGCCGTGCTGGTGCAGGGCCCGCAATGGGGGTGGGGCGATCTGCGCACTGCCAGCCTGTTGCTGCTGGCGCTGGCGGCGCTGGGCCTGTTCTGGCGCACCGAGGCGCGGGTGGCAGCGCCCTTGATGCCGCTGGCCATGCTGCGGGTGGGCAGCTTGCAGACCAGCATGCTGCTGGCCATGCTGTTCATGAGCAGCTACGGCGTGCAGTACTACTTTCTGGGCTTGTATTTTCAGCAGGTGCTGGGTTGGAGCCCGCTGCAGGCCGGCATGGCCTTTGTGCTGCCGACGGCCGTCTGCACCTGGGGCATCCGGCTGGCCGAGCGCGGCCTGGCACAGCACGGTGTGCGTACGGTGCTGCTGCGGGGATGGGCCGCCGGTGTGCTGGGCATGGTCTGGATAGCTGCGGTGCTGCCGCTGGCCGGCAACTATGCCTGGCTGGTACCCGGCTTTGTGGTGATGAGCCTGGGCCAGGGCGCGAGCTGGACCGGCATGTGGGTCCTCGTGGGCCAGGGCATTGCGCCGGCGCGCCAGGGCGTGGCATCGGGGGTGGCGGCGACCGCGCAGCAGGTGGGTGCCGCGCTGGGCCTGGCCTTGCTGGTGATGCTGGCGGCCGCGCCGCTGGCCGGCCTGGAGGGGGTCAGCGCCGAGACCTTGCGCCAGGCCAATGCCCGCGGCCTGCAGCATGCGCAATGGGGCGCGGCGTGCCTGGCCTTGCTGGCCTGGCTGGTCTGCCTGCGCATGGCCAGGCCGCAGGCCCTGTCGCGTACGGATACCCCGCCGGTGGGCGAAGGCCGGGGCGTCTCCGTCTGAGCGGGCTCTGAGCTGCTATAGCGGCTGTACCAGGTAGACGCAGCGCTGGCCGCCGTCAAGCAGGTACTCGCTGCGCTCCAGCGTGGCCAGATCCCGGACCACCTCCTGGAACAGTGCTTGCTCGGAACGGCAAAAGCCCCGGCAGCTTTGCGCAGCCGCGCAGATGGGGCAGTGGTGCTCCACCAGCAGCCAGCCTTGCGGGTGGGGCTCGACATGGGCCATATAGCCCTCCTGGGTGCGGACCTGGGCCAGCTGGGCCAGGCGCTCAGGCAGGCCGGGGGCGGTGCAGGCCTGGCGGTAGCGGCTGCGTGATTGTGCTTCGCGCTCGCTGATCAAACCCTCCATGCCTTGCTGGCCAAACAGCTTTTCGATCGCGCCAATCAGCTGCACCGTGAGCTGGGCATGGGCATCGGGAAAGTAACGCTGGCCCGCTGGGGTCAAGGTCCACAACTGGCGCGGCCGGCCCGCGCCCGCCGGCTTTTGCAGATCGGCCTGCACGAGGCCCTGGTCGGCCAGCTTGTTGATCTGCTGGCGGGCGGCCTCGGCCGTCATCTGCAGCGCGCGCGCCAGATCGGCGGTGCTGGCGGGTGCCTGGCGCTTGAGTGCCTCCAGCATGCGCATGGTGGCCGAGTGATCGAGGGAGGGCGATGGCATTTATTTATACAAGCAATAGCTTGTTTTATTCCTGGGGTGGGGGAATTATCAAAGACAATGCTTGCATTATTTCACAACAAGGAATGGCATGGCATCGTCCTCTTCATCACCCACGACTACGGCCGCAGTGCCTATGGCAGAGCCCCCTGCAGGCTGGGCCCAGCTGCTGGGCCGGCCCCATGGCCTCAAGGCGCTGGCACTGACGGGCGCAGTCGCCATGCATGCGATCAATGTGCACATCGTCACCACGATCCTGCCTTCGGTGGTGCAGGAGATCGGTGGCCTGGCCTGGTATGCCTGGAGCACCACCTTGTTTGTCGTGGCCTCCATCATCGGTGCTGCGCTGGCGGTGCGCATGCTGGCCGGCTGGGGCGCGCGGGGTGCCATGCTCGCAGGCCTGCTGGTGTTCAGCCTGGGCAGCCTGCTGTGCGCGATGGCGCCGTCCATGCCGATGCTGCTGCTGGGCCGGGCAGTTCAGGGCCTGGGGGGCGGGGCAGTGGGTGCGCTGAGCTACACCTTGATCCGGCTGGTGTTTCCGCCCGCGCTGTGGCCGCGTGCGATTGGGCTGATCTCGGCGATGTGGGGCGTGGCCACCCTGAGCGGCCCGGCGGTAGGCGGCCTGTTTGCCCAGGCCGGCCATTGGCGGCTGGCCTTTGGGGCCCTGCTGCCCTTGCTGCTGCTGCAAATGCTGCTGGTGCACCGCCAGCTGGCGCCGCAGCGCCTGCTGCGCAGCACGCCGGCGCAGGACAGCGGCATTGCCGGCCCGCAGATCGCGATGCTGGCGCTGTCGGTGCTGATGGTGGCAGCCGCCAGCGTGGTGACGGAGCCGCTTTGGCAATGGGGGCTGGGCGCGGCAGGTTTGCTGGCCGGTGCGGCGGCGGTTCGCCATGAACGCCGCGCCAGCCGCCGCTTGCTGCCCCAGGGCGGCACGGCCTTGGGCCAACCACTGGGGATGCTGTATGCCGCTGTGGCCTTGCTGCTGATGGGGACGATGACGGAGGTGTTTGTGCCCTATCTGCTGCAACACCTGCATGGCCTGCAGCCTTTGACGGCGGGCTATGTGACGGCCTTGCTCGCGGGTGGCTGGTCGGTGGCCTCGGTACTGTTCTCTGGCAAAAGCGGCCGGGCGGGCCGGGCGCTGATGCTGATCGGTCCCGTGCTGTGCACCTTGGGCTTGCTGGCGTTGGCGCTGGCGATGCCCTGGCAAGGGAGGGCCGCGCTGGTGGTCTGTGGCCTGGCGCTGGCGCTGCTGGGCCTGGGCGTGGGCATGGCCTGGCCCCATGTGCTCAACGCGATCATGCACAGCGCCAGTGCGCAGGAGGCCGACAGTGCTGCCTCGGGCATCACGACTGTGCAGCTCTACGGCATGGCCGTCGGTGCCGCGCTGGTCGGCCTGGTAGCCAATGCACTGGGGCTGACCGCGCTGTCCGACCCGGCAACGCTGGGCCGCTCGGCGCTCTGGCTGTTTGCGGTGTTTGCGCTGTTCCCCGCACTGGCGGCCTGGTCGCTGCGGCGCTTTTTGCGCGGCTGATAGCAGCAGGCCTAAAAAAACAGCGGATGCCACCTCGGTGGCTCCGCTGTCTTTGGGGTTGAGACCGGTGCGGCTCAGCTCAGCAGCAACGCATCATCGGCAAGCTTTTCACCGCGCACCTTCTCGAACATCTGCAGCAGATCGGGCACGTCCATCCGGGCGCGCTCCTCACCACTGACGTCGAGCACCACCTGGCCCTGGTGCAGCATCACCGTACGGTCGCCCACATCCAGCGCCTGGCGCATGCTGTGGGTGACCATCATCGTCGTGAGCTTGCCTTCGTCAACGATGCGGGCGGTGAGCTTGAGCACGAAATCGGCGGTGCGGGGATCGAGCGCGGCGGTATGCTCATCGAGCAGCAGGATGCGCGAAGGCTGCAGCGCTGCCATCAGCAGGCTGACGGCCTGGCGCTGCCCGCCCGACAGCAGGCCGATACGGTCGCTGAGGCGGTTTTCCAGGCCCAGGCCCAGGGTGGCGAGTTTCTCGCGGTACAGCGCGCGGTTGGCGTTTTTGACAGCCTTGGACAGGCCGCGAAAATTGCCGCGCTCATGCGCCAGGGCCATGTTCTCCTCGATGGACAGGTCTTCGCAGGTGCCAGCCATCGGGTCCTGGAACACGCGGGCCACCTTGTGCGCACGGTCCCACACAGGCTTGCGGGTCATGTCTTCCCCATCGATAACGATGCTGCCCGAGTCGACCATCAGGTCGCCGGAGATCGCGTTCAAAAAGGTTGATTTGCCCGCGCCGTTGGAGCCGATCACGGTGACGAACTGGCCAGCGGGAATATCCAGCGCCATGCCGCGCAGCGCGCGGGTTTCGATCGGGGTGCCGGGATTGAAGGTGATCTTGAGGTCTTTTGCGCTCAGCATGTCTCTCTCCTTGTCAGTGCTTTTTCGCAAAACGACGTTTGAGCTGGGGGATGACCAGCGCGATCGTGACCAGCAACGCGGTGACCAGGTTCAGATCCTGGGCTTTGAGGCCGATGAAATCCACATTCAGCGCCAGCGCAATGAAGAAGCGGTAGACGATGGCGCCGATGACCACGGCCAAGGTCGCCAGAATCAGCCTGCGCGACGGCAGGATGGACTCACCAACAATCACCGCAGCCAGGCCGATCACGATGGTGCCGATGCCCATCGAGCTGTCGGCGCCGCCCTGGGTTTGCGCAAACAGCGCACCGGCCAGACCCACCAGCGCGTTCGATACGGCCATGCCCAGCAGGATCATGCCGCCGGTGTTGACGCCCTGGGCGCGCGCCATGCGGGCGTTGGTGCCGGTGGCACGGATGGCCAGGCCACGCTCGGTCAGGAAGAACCAGTCCATCGCCAGCTTGGCGAGCACCACGATGGCGCACATCAGCAACGGACGGAACACATAGTCTTCCATGCCTGCGGGCTGCAACTGGTTAAAAAGCGTGGGGTCGTTGATCAGCGGAATGTTGGGGCCACCCATGATGCGCAGATTGATCGAGTACAGCGCGATCATCATCAGGATCGAGGCAAGCAGGTCCATGATCTTGAGCTTGACATTGAGCCAGCCGGTGATCAGGCCAGCAACGGCACCTGCGAGCGTGGCGCCAATGGTGGCGACAAAGGGGCTGTAGCCATGGGTGATCAGCACCGCGCAGACGGCAGCGCCCAACGGAAAGCTGCCGTCGACCGTGAGGTCAGGAAAGCGCAGCAAGCGAAAGGAGATGAACACACCGAGCGCCACCAGCGCAAAGATCAGGCCGATCTCGATGGCTCCCAAAAAGGAAAATAAGGTCATGGAGTTTTCTTGTCAGAGGTAGTCCGGATAACAAACAAGCCCCGCTTCTGGCGGGGCTGCGTCTTGTCACCCCCTGCGCTGCGCGGGTTGCACAGCAGCAGGCGAGGCGGCATCCATCACTGAATGACTTTGGCAGCCGACTTGACCAGCTCGTCGGACAGCTTGATGCCTTGCTTCTCGGCGGCACCGGGGTTCACGTACAGCTCCATCTTGGTCGAGACTTCGGTCTTGATGTCGCCCGGCTTTTCACCCTTGAGGATGCGTGCCACCATGCGACCGGTCTGCTCGCCCAGGTCGCGGTAGTTGATGCCCAGCGCAGCCACGGCACCACGGGCCACCGAGTCGGTGTCCGATGCGACCAGCGGCAGCTTGGAGTCCTGGCCGACCTTGACGAGCGCTTCATAGGAAGACACGACGTTGTTGTCGGTGTTGGTGTAGATCACATCGGCCTTGCCCACCAGCGAGCGCGCTGCGCTGGAGACGTCCACTGAGCGCGGGGCAGCGGCTTCGACCAGGGTCATGCCCAGCTTGGGCAGCAGTTCCTTGAGTTCCTTGACGACCACGGCGGAGTTGGCCTCGCCAGGGTTGTAGACCATACCCACGCGCTTGGCGTTGGGCACGACTTTCTTCAGCAGTTCCATCTGCTTGTCGAGCGCCAGCAGGTCGGACACGCCGGTCACGTTGTTCTTCGATGGCTCCCAGCTGGGTACCAGCTTGGCGGCCACCGGATCGGTCACGGCAGAGAAGACCACCGGCACGGTCTTGGTGGCAGCCACCACGGCCTGCGCCGATGGCGTAGCAATGGCGACGATGGCATCGGGCTTGTCACCGACAAACTTGCGGGCGATCTGCGCGGCGGTGCCAGGGTTGCCCTGGGCACTCTGGTACTGCCACTTCAGGTTCTTGCCGTCTTCAAAGCCTTCGGCCTTCAGTGCCGCCTTGACGCCGTCGCGCACTGCATCCAGCGCAGGGTGTTCCACGATGGCCGTCACTGCCACAGACTTCTGGTCTGCAGCCTGCGCGGGCGCAATCGCCGCGATTGCCAGTGCCACAGCGCCCAGAGGGGCCCAAGCCAATTTCTTCATGCGTATATCTCCGCCAGGTTTGTTGAATAGCGTCAGCAGAACTGCTGCGTTGTATGCCCTGTAACAACAGGTGGCAAACAGGTAGCAGCAGTCTACACCCCACTACCCACGGGATGACACATTTGTGATCTATGGGATTGCCCTAGTTACCCTGCCAGGGCGAAACCTGTGTTGGGTTGCGCAAGGGGGCGCGGTCTCACAATAATATTTCTTTTAATAGTATTTTTGGTCAAAAAAGCTGTGCGCAGCCGATAATTTTGCAGCGCTGTGACAATAAAACTGTGCGCGCTGCCCGGGTCCCGATGCCCTGCATGAGAAGTCCGATCGCGCCTACCCCGGGTATCTACCGAGGTGGCGGATCCTGGTCCGGAGCGGCCCAGTGCAGGGGTGCCTTCAGGCGGCTGGTGCTGCTGGCCAACTGCTCCAGCGATGCGCGCAACTCCGGCTCCAGATCGCTGCGGCGGCTCAGGATGAAAAGCGATTTCGGCCCGGGCCCGGCTACCATGGCCCATTGGTAGTAGGGGTCGAGTGCCACGACGTAGTAGCTGACCCCGAAAGGCCCGAAGCGGCTGATGCTGAAATGCACCGGCATTGTGAGCTGGTAATGGCTCGCCAATGCCGCGCCTTTCGCGTCCACCGGGGCCATGTAGTCCTGCCGCCGGTCCCAGCGGTTGGAGAGCGGGTCGTAGGACGTGGCAATCACGCGCACGCCGCCGTCATAGCGTTGCAGGAACTCATAGCGCTCACGGGTGCGTAGCGCATCCTGCGGCTCATCGACCTTGGCGACCTTGTACCACAGGCCCATGAAGCGCTCGAGATCGAGAGAGGTGGCTGAGCTCAACGGCGCAGGGGCCGCAGCAGGAACTGCATCTGCTGGCTTGGCAGCCACGGGCGCGGCTGCGCGCTTGCCGCGTTTGGGCAGCGTGGCAGGGGTTGCCAAAGCCGCGCTTGCACCCAGCAGCATGCCCAGTAGCACACACAGCCACTGGCGGTACAGGTGGGCACGGGCAGTCCGGAGCGGAGCACAGGCGTTGCCAGCCAGGGCTCGGGCGGAACAGCGTGGAAGGCAAAACCAGACAAACATGGGCCATTGTCTGCACGCCTGCAGGCGTGCGCTTGTCGGCCAAATTCGGCAATCCATAGCCGGGCAACCGGTGTTTGCCCTGGCATCGATTCCCGAACCGGCGCCGCTTGCTTACATGCCGGTGTAGTTCGGTCCGCCACCGCCTTCCGGCGTCACCCAGACAATGTTCTGGGTCGGATCCTTGATGTCACAGGTTTTGCAGTGCACGCAGTTTTGCGCATTGATCTGCAGGCGCTGGGCATCCCCGCCCTGGCTTTCGTCCGCCACGAACTCGTAGACCCCCGCTGGACAGTAGCGCTGCTCGGGGCCGGCGTACTTGGCCAGGTTGATCTGCACCGGCACGCTGGCATCTTTCAAGGTCAGGTGGGCAGGCTGGTCTTCGGCATGGTTGGTGCCGCTGATGAAGACGCTGGAGAGACGGTCAAACGTCAGCTTGCCATCGGGCTTGGGGTACTGGATCGGTTTGCATTCCGACGCGGGCTTGAGGTAGGCGTGGTCCGGCTTGTCGCGGTGCAGGGTCCAGGGCATGTTGCCGCGCAGCACGAACTGCTCCAGGCCGTTCATGATCGAGGCGGTCACCAGGCCCTTCTTGAACCAGCTCTTGAAGTTGCGGCTCTTGTTGAGCTCTTCGTAGAGCCAGCTCTTCTCAAACGCGGCGGGGTAGGCGCTGAGCTCATCACCCTGGCGGCCAGCGGCAATCGCTTCAAAGGCGGCTTCTGCGGCCAGCATGCCGGTCTTGATGGCCGCGTGGCTGCCCTTGATGCGGCTGACGTTCAGGAAACCGGCATCGCAGCCCACCAGCGCGCCACCGGGGAACACGGTCTTGGGCAGGCTCATCAGGCCGCCGGCAGTGATCGCGCGGGCGCCATAACCGATGCGCTTGGCCGGCTTGATGCCCTTGGACTCGTCGCCTTCCAGGTAGTAGCGGATGTTGGGGTGGGTCTTCCAGCGCTGCATCTCCTCGAACGGAGACAGGTAGGGGTTGGAGTAATCCAGACCGGTGATGAAGCCCAGGGTGACCTTGTTGTCGTCCAGGTGGTAGAGGAAGGCGCCACCGTAGGTGTCGTTGTTCATCGGCCAGCCGGCGGTATGCATCACAAAGCCGGGTTGGTGGCGCTGCGGATCGATCTCCCACAGCTCCTTCACACCCAGGCCGTAGGTCTGCGGATCCTTGCCTTCGTCGAGCTTGAACTTGGCGATCAGCTGCTTGCCCAGGTTCCCACGCGAGCCTTCGGCAAAGATCGTGTACTTGCCGTGCAGTTCCATGCCGAGCTGGAACTCGCCGGTGGGTTCGCCGTTCTTGCCAACGCCCATGTTGCCGGTGGCCACGCCCTTGACCGAGCCGTCTTCGTGGTAGACCACTTCCGCGGCGGCAAAGCCGGGGAAAATCTCGACGCCCAGGGCCTCGGCCTGCTCGGCCAGCCATTTGACGACAAAGCCCAGCTGCACGATGTAGTTGCCTTCGTTGTGGAAGCAGGGCGGCAGCAGCCAGTTGGGGGTGCGCAGACCGGATTTTTCGCTCAGGAAGACCATCGCGTCCTCGGTCACCGGCTGCGTCAAAGGTGCGCCCTTGGCTTTCCAGTCGGGGATCAGCTCGGTCAGCGCGCGGGGATCCATGATGGCGCCCGACAAGGTGTGCGCGCCCGGCTCGGAGCCTTTTTCCAGCACGACGACGGAGACATCGCTGCCTTTTTCCGCTGCCAGCTGCTTCAAACGGATGGCCGTGGCCAGCCCGCCTGGGCCGCCGCCAACGATGACAACGTCGTATTCCATTGACTCGCGGGGGCCATATTGGGCCAGTATTTCTTCGTTGGTCATCGGGGCTCCGTACAAATTCTTTTCAAGCGATGGGCAGGCATGTGGCAGATCTGTGTCTGGGTTGCATGCAGTGCCATGGATTTTAGGGCGATGTTGCAGTGCGGTAACCGCCTTGATCCTAGGGTTAGCCCTAGATTTGCGGCGATCTTCGCTCTGATTTTTGAGACAGGGGCTTTGTGCCAGTGAAAGTCGGCGACAAGGCCTGGCCGCTGGCGCCCGCTGCTTGGCCGTAATATGCCAGTCTATGAAAATCTTGCTGCCTGACCACAAACGCTGGGTTCATGACTCGCTGATGGATGTTCGCTGGGGGGATATGGACAGTCTGGGCCATGTCAATAACACGGTGTATTTTCGCTACATGGAAAGTGCGCGGGTGGAGTGGCTGCGCTCGACACGCGACACCCCCCATGGCGCGGGTCAGGGCCCGGTGGTGGTGAACTGCTTTTGCAACTACCTGCGGCAGATCGAGTACCCGGCCCGGCTGGTGGTGAAGATGTATGTCAGCGACGCGGCGCGCACCGCGTTCGAGACCTGGTACCAGATCGAAAAGCAGGACGCGCCCGGCGAGGTCTACGCCAGCGGTGGCGCCACTGTGCTGTGGGTGGATTTTGCGCGCCAGAAGGCGGTGGATCTGCCCGCCTGGATGCGTGGCATGGTGGAAGGCTGAGAACACCAGATTTTGCTGAGGTTGGCTGATTTGTGATGCATTGCCGCGATGCAGTGTTGCTATGCAAAGTATAGCAAATCGAAGCCTGTGGCAGTTTTGGGGTGGGTCGGCGCACGGCCTCCATGCCCTGCGTTGCGCGCAGGCATGAAAAAGCCCGGTGAAGGCCTTCCCTGGCGGGAAGTCTTGCACCGGGCGGCTGAGGCCGAAGCGGATCAGCGGCGTGGCAGCGCGTAGGCGATCACATAGTCGCCACGGTCAGGCGAGTTGCGTGCACCGCCTGCCGAGACCAGCACAAACTGCTGGCCCGTCACCGGCGACTGGTAGCTGATGGGCGTGCCCTGGCTGCCCACGGGCAGGCGTGCTTTCCACACTTCCTGGCCGGTGCCGGTTTCATAGGCGCGCAGGTAGTAATCCTGCGTGGCGGCGATAAAGACCAGACCGCCTTGCGTGGCCATGGTGCCACCAATGGTGGGCATGCCAATGGGGATAGGCAGGCCCATCTTGATGCCGAAGGGCCCCGTGTCCTTGACGGTGCCGACCGGCACTTGCCAGGCGATCTGCTGGGTCTTCAGGTCCACGGCGGTCAGTGTGCCAAAAGGCGGCTTCTGGCAAGGGATCTCCAGTGGCGACATGAAGCGCACCTTGGCATTGATCGCATAAGGCGTGCCATCCAGCGGCACAGGCTTGGTGATCGCAGCGGCTTCGTTGCCGTCGGACTTGGCGCCGGCATCGGCCGGGTCGGCCTTGATCAGCTGCACTTCCAGGCCCACGCGCATGTCGTTGATGAACAGGTAGTTGTTGGTCGGATCGACCGAGATGCCACCCCAGTTCATGCCACCCAGCGAGCCGGGCAGGTTCAAGGATGCATCGGTGCCCGGCGGCGTGAACAGGCCGGTGTAGCGCTTGGACTTGAACTTCAGGCGGCAGAGCAGCTGGTCAAACGGCGTTGCACCCCACATGTCGGATTCGCGCATGTCGTCAGCGCCGATGTTGGGCATGCCGACCGAGAAGAGCTGGGTGGGCGAGTAGGTTTCGCCCTCGATCTTGCCGGCAGGCACGCGGCGCTCTTCCACCTGGGTCAGGGGCTGGCCGGTCGCGCGGTCCAGCACAAAGATCTGGCCGGCCTTGGTGCCGAACACCAGCGCAGGCGTGTTCTTGCCGCCGGCGGCGCCGGGGAAGTCCACCAACGAAGGCTGCATCGGCACATCGAAGTCCCAGAGGTCATCGTGCACGGTCTGGTAGACCCATTTTTCCTTGCCGGTGCTGGCATCCACGGCCAGCATCGAGGCGCCGTACTTGCGGTCCAGCGCGGTGTGCTTCACACCCCAGAGGTCCACCGCCGCGCTGCCCACAGGCATGAACACGGTGTTGGATTGCGGGTCGTAGGACATCGGTGCCCAGACGTTGGGGGTCGAGCGCACATAGGTCTTGCCGTCAGCGGGGGCGGTCTGGTCGTCAGGGTTGCCCGGGTCAAAGGCCCAGCGCAGCGCGCCGCTCACCACATCAAAGCCACGCACCACGCCGCCAGGCATGTCGGTGCTGACATTGTCGGCCACGCGGCCACCAATCACGATGGTGGTGCCGGCCAGGGTGGGGGCGGAGGTCGGGTAGTACTCGCCCTTGTCAGCGCCCTTGCCCATGCCATTGCGCAGGTCCACGCGGCCGTGGGTACCAAAGTCTTCGCAGAAGGCGCCGGTGTCGGCGTCCAGGGCGATCAGCTCAGGCGCCACGCTGTTCATCAGAATGCGGCGTTGGCAGGCGGCGCCAGGCGCCACGCTCACGGCCTGCACCGGCGTTGCGCCGGCCACCGTGGGCTGGCTCAGCGGCTGGGCGGCATCAAAATAGGCCAGGCCACGGCAGCGCATCCACTTTTTCTGCTTGGCATTGATCTCGGTCTTCCAGAGTTCCTTGCCGGTGGTCGCGTCCAGCGCGATCACATTGTTGTGCGGGGTGCAGACAAAGACCTGGTTGCCAATCTGCAGCGGGGTCAGCTGGTCTTCGGCACCGCCGCCGCCAGGGCTCACCGGCACATCACCGGTCTGGTAGCTCCAGGCCAGCTGCAGATCCTTGACATTGCTGCGCGTGATCTGGTCCAGCGCCGCAAAGCGGGTACCGCCTGGCGTGCTGCCATAGTGCGCCCAGTCAGCAGGCGCCTGGCCCTTGGCCACCGGTTGCAGCACGGTCGCATCCGACTTGGCCGACACCGAGGCATGGGGCAGGAACATGCCGCCCACGGTCGCCAGGCAACCCAGCAGCAGCAGGCCGGCCACCACGGTGGAGCCCGTCTTGCCAGCCGCTTGGCCGCGTGCACGGCGCAGCACCGGGAAGGACAGCGCGACCAGAATGCCGATGCCGGCCAGCAGCAGCAGGCGCGAGACCAGCGGCCAGAAATCCAGGCCCACATCGGCTACGGCCCAGACCGCCGTTGCCAGCAAGGTCAGTGCATACAGCCAGGCGCCACCGGGGTGCGCGGCGGCAATCAGCAGGCCCGAGAGGACCAGCGCCATGCCGCTGATCAGAAAATACCAACTGCCTTGCAGCGCCACCAACTGGTAGCCATAGACAGCAAAGAACAGGCCCGAGGCCAGCAGGCACAGGCCCAGAAGAAGCAGCCAGGCCTTGGAAACCAAGCCGGGTCGCGTGTTGTGTTTATCCATTGTAACTATTGAGTTATGCGAATCGCTGCATCGCCGTGGGCGGGCGGATGGCGGGCCTGGGGCCGTAAAGCCCGGCAGACCCATCGCATGGGCTGGGGAGAGGCACGGCTTGATCTATGTCATGTCCGCGACAGCGCATTATCGGCGCAGAACAAAGCCGGGGAGGGTGGTGGGTGCAATTTTTGGCAGCAAGCGAGCGCACGCCAACACCAACGTACACCACCCGATGCGCTGCTTTATCGGCCTGACATACCAGCGGGAGCTAGCGTTCAGGTGCGCCTATGCTGTAACTGAATGCATGTAGATGCTATGAAGCGCTGGCCTTGGGCAGCGGCGCCTGCCAGCGCGCGACAAACCAGAAGTAAAAACCGGCCGCCGCAAAGATGGCGGCCATCACGCCCAGCAGCAGCAGCATGTCGGGGTTGTTGGCATAAGGCCCCCAGACCACGCGGCCCAGCAACACGGCCACGACCACCGCCGAAATGACGGCGCAACGCCGGTTACGTGACAGCACACGCTTTTCTGCCTGGGCGATGAACAGCTCGGCATGTTCGCCATTGAAACCCGCAGCCTCCAGCTTGGCCAACAGATCTTCGCGCGACTTGCCCTTGAGGATGTCGCGTGCCAGCAGAAAACGAAGAACTTTGTTGGATGCGGAATCGGCCATGGTTTGGATACGGATAGCGGAAAAAGAGGATGGAGTGAGTGCGAGCCGCCCATTGTGCCTGGGGCAACGAAACCCCTGATTTGCGACACATTAACCTACGGGTTAACCATTATTTTGGTTGATGTGTCGTGAAATATTGCCGAAATGGCTAGCAAAAACAAATAATATGACGCTTTAATATGTTCATTTTGACAATTCCTGGTTGTAACATTTCTCCATCATTCACCCTGATCAGAGAGCCAACCATGAACGACAAAACCAGCAAAAAGTCCGTCCAAGCCAATTCCACCAAGGCCGCCGCCGACAAGAAAGTGACCATCCTGGGCGCCGGCAAAATCGGCTTTGCGATGGCCGTGCTGCTGCAGGCGGCGGGCGGCTACCAGCTGCGCATTGCCGACCAGTCCAAGGCACAGCTCAAGGCCGCTGCCGCGTTGGGTCTGGAGACGGTGCAGATTGGCAAGGGCGGTGATCTGTTGCCGGCCGTGCAAGGCCAGTTCGCGGTGCTCAATGCGCTGCCCTTCCACATGGCGATCGAAGTCGCCGGCGTTGCCGCTGCACATGGCGTGCATTACTTTGACCTGACCGAAGATGTGCAGTCCACCCATGCGATCCGCAAGATCGCCGCCAAGGCCGGCAGCGTGCTGATGCCCCAGTGCGGCCTGGCTCCTGGCTTTATCGGCATTGTGGGCAACGACGTGGCCAAGCATTTCGACACCTTGCATGACCTGAAGATGCGCGTCGGTGCGCTGCCCCGTTACCCGCAAGGCAGCCTGCGCTACAACCTGACCTGGAGCACCGAGGGCCTGATCAACGAGTACATCAACCCCTGCGAGGCGCTGGTCGATGGCCAGCCTCTGACGGTGCATGCCCTCGAAGGGCTGGAGACCTTTGCGCTGGATGGCATCGAGTACGAAGCCTTCAACACCAGCGGCGGCCTGGGCACCTTGACGGAAACCTGGGCCGGCAAGGCGCGCAATGTGGACTACAAGTCCATCCGCTACCCCGGCCACTGCGCGATCCTGAAGATCCTGCTCAACGAGCTCAAGCTGCGCGACAAGCGCGAACTGCTCAACGAGATTTTTGACAACGCGATTGCTGCCACGCGCCAGGATGTGATCGTGATCTTTGCCAGCGCCACGGGCTACAAGGGTGAGCGGCTGATGCAGGAGTCCTACTCGGCCCGTATTGTGGGCACCACGGTGGCCGGCCATGCACTCACTGCCATCCAGCTGACCACCGCTGCCGGTATCTGCTGCGCGCTCGATCTGGTCGCGAGCGGGGTGCTGCCACAGAAGGGCTTCATTGCGCAAGAATCGATCGCGCTGTCCGACTTCATCGCCAACCGCTTTGGCCAGTACTACCGCGCGCAGGATCTGAATGCCGCGCTGGCAGCCTGAAGCCTGAGCCGCATGCCTCGCGGCGCGGCAGGCGAGCAGCTGCCAACCTGCCGGGGTGGCGATGCACAGAGCGGCCGCTGCCGTTGAAGTCCCGCTGTGGGGCGCATACATCTATCCGCTAAAAAATGGCTGCTTTCGTCCCTCGGAGGGGAGGAAAGCAGCTATTATTTTTGTAGTTTCAGAAAGTGTGTGCTGTGACTAAATGCTAGTCATCGCCAACTTCTGGCGCGGCAACAACTGACTTGCATCAAGCAATGTCTCACCGGTGATCGATAGCGATTGCTTTGTTGCGCAGGCCAAGATAGATTGCGTCGCCTCCTCACAAAATTTGTGACGTTAGTGACCAAATAAATCGAATGGCACGGTTGCTGAATGCGTCGCATGGCTCGCCATGGGGCTGCGGGCAGCGTTTGCTCTTTGTGGGGCTTTTCAGTACACATGCGGCCTGCAGCATCCACCGGAATGGGGGATGCCTGGCTCAGATACCAAGGAATCGTCATATGGCAGATCACAACACCAACGAAACGCTTGCCAGTCCGTCCCGGCGCAAAGTGCTCGCCCGCATGGGCCTGGCGGCAGGCTCCGGGCTGGTCGGGTCGCTTCCCCATATGGCCAGAGCGGCTGCCACGCCGCTCAAATGCGCTGGCGCCTACACCGACGCGTTGTTCCACACCCGCAACCTGACGCAGTTCGCCCGTGAAGCCAATGGCCTGAGCCAGGGCGGGCTGCAGATCGAGGTGGTCACCAACGCCAAGCTGATGCCGATGAACCAGGTGATGCCTGCGCTCAGCAAGGGCGATCTGGCGATCGGTGAGATCTTCATGTCGAACTTCAGCGACCAGTACCCGGCTTTCGCGATCGATTCGCTGCCGTTTATCGTGCGCAGCTTTGACGATGCCAAGCGCCTGTGGGCAGCCACGCGTGAACCGATTGAGGCACTGCTGAAAAAGCAAGGCATTCGCCTGCTCTACACCGCGCCATGGCCGGGCCAGGGCCTGTTCTCGCGCGCGCCGGTGAACAAGCTCGAAGACGTCAAGGGCCAGAAATTCCGCGTCAACAATGTTGCCTCCAAGTACATCGCGGAGGTGGCGGGCGCAACCCCGGTGGACACCCCTGCCAACGATCTGGCCAAGGCCATCCAGGCAGGCAAGGTCGATGTGATGCTGACATCCAGTACCACCGGCGTGGACAGCCAGTCCTGGAACGCAATGGGCATTTTCATCGACATGCGCGCCTGGATTCCGAAGAACCTGATCCTGATGAGCGAGAAGAGCTGGACGGGCTTGTCCGACAGCGCCAAGACGGCGCTGGACACTGCCGCCAAACAGGCCGAAGCGCGCGGCTGGCAGTTGGCCAAGGATGCCGACGATGCGGCGCAGAAGGTGCTGGTCGAGCATGGCACCAAGATCAGCCAGCCTTCCTACGAACTGCGCCGCGCGCTGGATCTGATGGGCGAGAAGTTCGCCCGTGAATGGTCGTCCAAGGCAGGTGTCGATGGTGCCGGCGCATTGCTGAACTACTACTTCCCCAAGAAGTAAGCGCCGGACCGTACCAGCAGCTCTGCAACCCAGACCCCTCTGCAGCAGAGATACAAAAACCGCCAATGCCTGCAGAGGGCATCGGCGGTTTTGCATTTCGGCGCTGCGATTTACTTCGCGTAGAGGTTCGCGATCTCGGCGGCGAACTTCTGCATCAGCTGGGGGCGGCGCAGCTTCAGGGTCGGGGTCATCAGGCCGTTGTCGATGGTCCAGGGCTCGGTGACCAGGTAGACCGCACGCGGCACCGCATATTTGGCCAGGCCCTGGCATTGCGCAGCAATGCGCTCGAGCGCGATCTTGCGCACGGCGCTGGCCTGCAGGCTGACGCTGTTGTCCGGGTCCAGGCCGAGGCTGCCGGCCAGTTGCTTCCATTCTTCGCGGTTGACCACGGCCACACAGGCGATAAAGGGCTGGTGCTCACCGACGACAAAGCTCTGTTCGAACAGCGGGTCGGCGCAAAGCGCCTGCTCGATGTCCGAGGGCGGCACCTTCTCGCCAGTGGCGGTGACGATGATCTCCTTGATGCGGCCCACAATGCGCACCTCGCCACCGACCAGCTCAGCCTGGTCACCGGTGCGCAGCCAGCCATCTTCGGTGAAGGCCTGGCGTGTGTCTTCCGGACGGCCCCAGTAGCCCATCATGATGTTGGGGCCGCGTGCCTGCAGCTCCTTGTTCTCGCCAATGCGCACTTCCATACCGTCGAGCGGCTTGCCCACGGTGGAGGGGTCGTTGTGCTGCAACGAGTTGGCGGTCAGCACCGGCGAGGTTTCGGTCATGCCAAAGCCTTGCAGCACATTCAGCCCCAGGCCCAAAAAGCTGTGCGATACCACCGAGGGAATGGCCGCGCCTCCAGTCACCGCGATGCGCAGCCGGCCGCCAAACAAATCGAGGATGGGTTGGGCCACTTTTTTCTGCAGCAGCGGCCAGGGCAGCCAGCGCGCCCAACCGCCTTGCGGGGGGTCGGTGTTCACCAGACCATGGGCCGCGCAGTGGCGGGCCCAGCCTTTGGAAACGGCGGCCGCAAACAGCGCGCGCTTGAACGCCGACTTGGCCAGCTTTTCCTGGATCTTCGCGTAGATGCGTTCGTAGATGCGAGGCACCGACACGAGGATGGTCGGGCGGATGCTGAGCATGTCCTCGGCCAGCAGCGCAACCGAGCGGGCATAGACCACCGTGCTCGCGACTGCCATCGGCAGGTAGTAGCCGCAGCTGCGCTCAAAGGTGTGCGAGACCGGCAGAAAGGACAGAAAGACATCGTCCTGCGTGGGCACCACACGGCCCAGCACGGCTTTGACGTCGCTCAGCACATTGCGGTGGCTGAGCATCACCCCTTTGGGCTTGCCGGTGGTGCCGCTGGTGTAGACGATGGCGGCCATGTCCTCAGCCTGGGGGGGTTGTGGGGCCTGCGCGCGGGGGCTGCTGCCATCGGCCTCGGCCAGCCAGTCCTGCAAGCGCACCACGCGCGCCAGGCCATCGCTGCCGGCCTGGACGGGGATGGCTGCTTGCTCGGGGTCGTCGATCACCACGCAGCGCAGTGCCGGCAGCGGCGTGCCGGTGGCCACGATCTGCTCCCAGGTCTCCAGGCGGTTGATGAGCAGCAGCGAGGCGCCGGCATCGGCCAGGATAAAGGCGATATTGCCGGGGTTGTCATTGGCATGCAGCGGCACGGTGGCGCAGGCCTGGGCCATACCGGCCTGGTCGATGCAGATGGCATGCACGCTGTGGGTCAGCAAGGTGGCAATGCGTGCGCCACGCGCCAGCTGCAGGCCGTGCAGCGCCTGGCTCCACAGGGCCACCTTGGTTTGCATATCGGCCCAGCTGAAGGATTGCCAGGCATTCGTCGCGGTATCGAACCAGCGGTAGGCTTCGCGCTCGGGGGTGTTGTTGCAACGGTAGGCAAACAAGTCCGGCAGTGTGGACAGGGCGCTGAACTCAGGGGCCAGGGGCGCTGGAATGGGGGCGGTCATATCTCTCTCGTTCTCCTCGGTCGCCATCATCGCATTGGCGCGCTGCCGTTTTGGCCATTGGTGACCCAGAATGCATGCGGGCTTGCTGCGATTTGCGATGGCGCGATTGTCGGCATCGCGCTGCAGCAGATGCCAATATTTGGTTGCTTGCTAGGTTTTTATGCCGGATTGGTATCGGTATTTGATACTTTGCAACGTCAGCGGAGGCCGGGACAGCCCGCTTGAGGCGCATTGCAACCGCTGCCGTTCATCGGCTGCCTGTGGGTGCTGCTTGCCCGCGTTCACTGTGGGCGGATGCGGTATCGGGGGCTTGCCGGGTCTGCTCCGTAGCACCCGCATCGCCCGTGGTATCCGCCTGAGGCACGCCGCCGAGCAGGTAGTGCAGACACAGCGCCAACAGCGCCGCGCCGCCGGCCCACCAGCAGGGATACCAGCGCCGGGCGTCGCTGTAGGCTTCTTGTTCGCCGTCCCGCTGCGAAGCGGCACGCACACCTGGGTCGCAGGCCAGGTCAAAGCGCGAATCCAACCGACCATCGTGCGCGGGCGCAGACGGCGGCTGCTCACCCAGGCTGGGGTCGGCCCGGGCCAGCTCGGCGTCATCGATCAGCGGGGCACGCTCCCACTCCTCCAACGCGCGGCGAGCAGCGGACCAGTCGGCCTCATCGACCCACAAACGCAGCAGGCTGCCCGCTGGCAGCTCGCCGATTGCGCCTTGCAGATGCTCACCGCTGACAAAACTGGCTATGCCGTGCTGGCGCAGCACGTCCTGCAGAACATGGGCTTGCACGGCATTGGCGGGCTCATACACGCTGCGCATCTTGGGTCTCCTGTCGCCGGGTGGTTACGCAAATACTATAGCGTCTGTTGCTTTGTGGCTATGGCGGCATGACCTGCATCAAGCAAAAGCAGGCGGAGGGTCGGTGGGCCGCGCAGGCTGCGCGCTTTCCCTAGTCAGTCCTGTCGATGCGGGTGGTATGTTGGTGCCCGGGGCGGTCTACAAAACCGCATTCGGAACAGGTTCTTGGAACAGGAGACTTTGGATGATGCACCCAGCTTTGCGTATTCGCCGCTCCCCACTTTGGCTGGCCGCCTGCCTGGCTGCCTGCAGCAGCCTGGCCCAGGCCGCTTGCCTGGATGACGCACAGGTCGCGCAGTGGCTGCAGGCCTATGAGGCCAAGCAGCCCGTGCCGTCGGCGGGTGCGATGACCGAGGCCGATGGCAAATGCAGCCGCAACAAGCTCCATGCCGCCTGGGCAGCCCAGGGCAAGAAGCCCATTGGCTACAAGGCGGGGCTGACCAGCGCGGCCATGCAAAAACGCTTTCAGACCGACAAGCCGGTATGGGGTGTGCTGTACGAGGGGGCCTTGCTGCCCAACCGCAGTGCGGTGCCCGCCGCCTTTGGCGCGCGGCCGATGTTTGAGGCGGACATGCTGGTACGCGTCTCCAGCAGCGCCATCAACCGCGCGACAACGCCGCTGCAGGTGCTCAACCACATTGACCGCATCGTCCCGTTTGTGGAGCTGCCTGACCTGGTGGTGGAGAACCCCGCCCAGCTCGATGGCGCGGCCGTTGAGGCCATCAACGTGGGTGCGCGCATGGGTGTGATGGGCCAGGCACTGGCGGTGCCGCAATTCCGGGCCGAGCGTTACGCGCTGTTGAATGCGCTGCAGAGCATGCAGGTCGACATCACCGACCAGAGCGGCGCGCGGCTGGGCGGCGGCCGTGGCGGCGATCTGATGGGCCAGCCGCTCAACGCCGTGGTCTGGCTGGCGCAGGCCCTTCAGGCCGAAGGCCAGCGGCTCAAGGTGGGCGACTGGATCAGCCTGGGGTCCTACTCGGCGCTGATGCCGCCGCAGCCCGGCCAGCAGATCCGGGTGGAGTACAAGGGCTTGGAGGGTGCGCAGCCGGTGGAGCTGCGTTTCGAGTAAATCCGGGCGGCCTTGGGCAGCGGTGAAGCAGGGCTCTGCCGCGTTGGCAGGACCTTAAAACATGGGTGACCGAGATGCCCCGTCGTGAATGGGCAATGGCCGATAATCATCCGGCCTTGTCCCTGAATTGCGCCCTTGCCTGCTGGCCGGGCAACGATGTATGTCTGACGCTTCACCTCGCTCCAAAGCCCATCTTCCCGCCGAACTGCCGATGCCTGCCGATGTGGTCGCAGAGCTGACCCCCACGATGCGCAGCGTGGTCGAGCGCATGGCCCGCGCCCAGCACACCCCCCTGTGGGAGATGACGGTGGAGCAGGCGCGCCAGGCCTACGGCATCGGCGCAGGGGTGCTGGAGATTGCCAAGCCCGCGCTGGCCCGCGTCGAGGATCTGCACATCCCTGCGCGCGATGGTTTTCAGATACCGGCGCGGCTCTATGCCGCCAGCTGGGATCCGCTGCAACCGGTGCTGCTGTTCACCCATGGTGGCGGCTTTACGATCGGCAGCGTGGACACGCATGACACGCTGTGCCGCGAGTTGGCGCACCAAGCGGGCTGCATGGTCGTCTCGGTGGACTACCGCCTGGCGCCCGAGCACCGCTTTCCCACCGCTAGCAACGATGCCTGGGATGCGTTGCAGTGGCTGGTGGCCGAAGGCATGGCGCTGGGGGCCGATACCGGCCGTGTGGCGGTGGGGGGCGACAGTGCAGGTGGCACCCTGGCGGCGGTCAACGCGATCCTGGCACGCGATGCCGGTATCGACCTGGCCTTGCAGCTGCTGATCTATCCCGGTTGCGCAGCCCACCAAGATACGCCTTCGCATGCCCGCTACAGCGAGGGCCCGATCCTGACCAAGCCGATGATCAGCTGGATGTTCAGCAACTACCTGCGCTCGCTCGCCGACCGCGAAGATTGGCGCTTTGCGCCCTTGCTGGCGCCGGATCTGCGCGGCCTGGCGCCGGCCAGCATCCACCTGGCGCAATGCGATTCGCTGGTGGACGAGGGCGTCATGTATGCCGATCGCTTGCGCGCAGCCGGCATCGAGGTGGACCTGCACACCTATGCCGGCGTGGCCCATGAGTTTGTGAAAATGGGCCGCGCGCTCAAGGAAGCGCGGGCCTGCCATGCGCAGATGGCCCAGGCGCTGCGGGCTGCGTTTGACTGAGCAGGACCGCTGCCAGACCGCCGCCAGATTGCCCCTATGTTGAATCCAGAAAAGACCATGAGCTCCTCTTCCCAGATCCTGTTCGAGACCCCCGCCCGAAGCCTTTCCGATTTTCGCTGCCGCAGCCGCCAGCGCGTGCGCTGGTCCGAGGTCGATCTGCAGAAGGTGGTCTTCAACGCCCACTACCTGAGCTATGTGGACATTGCGATGTCCGAGTACTGGCGCCAGCTGGCCGTGCCCTACGAGGAAGGGATGCAGCGCCTGGGTGGCGAGCTGTTCCTGCGTGCCACGCAGCTCGAGTTCCATGCCTCGGCCCGCCTGGATGATGTGATCGATATCGGCCTGCGCGTGGCCAAGCTGGGCCACACCTCGGTGCAGTACGAGGCGGCGATCTATTGCGCCGACAAGCTGCTGGCCACGGCGACCATGGTCTATGTGTTTGCCGATGCTGCGCAGCAGCCCCAGCCACTGCCCCAGGCTTACCGCAGCATGGTGCAGCGCTTTGAAGCGGGCGACGACATGGTGACGCTGAAAACCGGCAGCTGGAATGTGCTGGGCCAGGAGGCGATGCGCCTGCGCATGCAGGTCTTTGTGCGAGAGCAGGGCATTCCCGCCGAGATCGAGGCCGATGCCTTTGATGTCAGCGCGTTGCATGCGGTGGCGCTCAATGGTCTGGACATGTGCGTGGCCACCGGCCGCATGTTGCCCAGCGCGCAGAACGAACACCGTGCCGATGTGATGCGCATTGGCCGCATGGCCGTGGCCAAGCCGCTGCGCGGTGGCCGCCTGGGCCGCCAGGTGCTCGATGCCTTGGTGGATGCCGCCGATCGCCAGGGCAAGCGGCAGGTCGAGCTGCATGCGCAGCGCACGGCCGAGAGCTTCTACCTGCGTGCGGGATTCAGTGTGGTGGGCGAGCCCTATGAGGAAGCGGGCATTGCCCACATCTCGATGCAGAAAACCCTGCGCTGACGGACCGATCCCTGCATAGCGCCAATGGCCCTATGCAGAGGCCTGATAACTTGGCCAATAAAAAGCCGGGTCTGGTTTCCCAGACCCGGCAAGTGTGATGGTCAAGATGCGCTTGAGTAGTTGTTCCGTCAGGCTCACAGGGCTTTTTGGAAGGCTCCTGCTCGCAAAGTCACTCAATTTTAGCAAATTACGGCGCAAATGCCATAAAAATTCTGTAACGGCTGCAGTGGCGGCGTTTTTGCCTGAGAAATTGTCGTATTTGTGATGAAGCAGACGGTTACCGCTGTCATAAGCGATCACAAATCAGATGTCTTCCTTGAGCGCATAAGGCAGGCTGAGCAGCTGCAAAGCCGCGCCGGTGCTGCTTCCCAGGTGCAGAGGCGCGCTGGCCGCCGCAATCTGCATCGACACCAGCGCCTCAAAGCCCGATGCGCTGGCGGCCGATTGCACCACGGTGCCCACCGGCTGGCTGTCGTCGTTGGCGGCAAAGACCTCCTGGCCGGGCTGGGGCTGCGCAGCCGAGGCCAGGCGGTACATGCGGCGCTTGAGCGTACCTCTGAACTGGCTGCGTGCCACCACTTCCTGGCCGGGGTAGCAGCCCTTCTTGAAACTCACGCCATCGACCGATTCAAAGTTCAGCATCTGCGGCACAAAGGCATCGACCACGGTCGCTGTGATCAGCGGCACGCCGGCTTGCACGATGGACAGTTGCCAGGCCGCAGCGGTGATCGTGGGGCTGCCAGTGATCTGTGCGGGCAGGGCGCTGGCTGCGGGCGCCGCGAGCAAAGCGCGGCTTTCGCCTTCGGCGGCGTAAAGCCGCACGATGGAGGCATCGTCCAGCGCCAGCACTTGCCAGGGCGCCAGCTTGCGTGCCTCGGCGGGAACGGCATCGCCGGCCAGGCCCAGCAGTTGCACGGCCTCGGTGGCATCGCTGAGCTTGCACTTGGCGCGCAGCACAAACATCGACAGGCGCTTGAGCGTGGCGGGCAGCACATCTCGGCTGGTGATGAGCCAGAACTCTTCGGCGCTGCGCTTGATGACGATGAAGCTGGCCTGCATGCGGCCCTTGGCCGACAGAAAGGCCGCCAGCCGGGCCTGGCCCACGGGCAGCAACTGCACATCATGGCTGAGCTGGCCCTGCAAAAAGCTGGCAGCATCGGCGCCCTCGGCGCGGATCACGCCCAAATGCTGCAGCGAAAGGTGTCCCTGTAATGCTTGAGTCATGGGGTGAATTATGATGCTCGATCCATGGCACGGAGGCGGTAGGGTTGTGAAGCGTTTATTGACATTGATCGTGGTGGTGGTGCTGGCGACAGCCGGCGCTGCCTATTTCTGGTTGAACCACCCGCTGGTGCTGGGCAAGGGCGGCCAGACGGTAGAGCTGGAGATTGAGCCCGGCACCTCGCCGCGTGCGGTGGCCCAGGCGGTGCAAGCGGTGGGCATCGAGGTCAACCCCGATCTGCTGTACTGGTGGTTCCGCCTTTCGGGCCAGGACCGCAAGATCCGCGCCGGCAACTATGAGATACCTGCCGGCACCTCACCGCGCAGCCTGCTCGCACGCCTGGTGCGCGGCGAAGACAGCCAGCGCGTGCTGACCATTGTCGAGGGCTGGAACCTGCGCCAGATGCGCGCGGCCATCGCCAGGGAAGAGCATCTGCGCCACGACAGTGCAGCGATGACGCCCGAGGAGATCATGGCTGCGCTGGGCCGCCCTGATCTGCCCGCCGAAGGCCGGTTTTTCCCGGACACCTATGCATTTTCGAAAGGCAGCAGCGATCTGGCGCTGATGCGCCGCGCGATGCTGGCGATGGACAAGCGGCTCGAAGCGGTCTGGTCGCTGAACCCGCCCGACAGCCCTCTCAAAACGCCGCAGGACCTGCTGACCCTGGCGAGCATTGTCGAGAAGGAAACCGGCAAGGCCGAAGACCGGGCGATGGTGGCAGGGGTGTTCATCAACCGGCTGCGCATCGGCATGCTGCTGCAGACCGATCCCACCGTCATCTATGGCCTGGGTGAGAAATTCGACGGCAATCTGCGCAAGCGCGATCTGCAGACCGATACGCCCTGGAACACCTACACCCGCGTTGGCCTGCCGCCCACCCCCATCGCGATGCCCGGCAAGGCCTCGCTGATGGCCGCCATCCAGCCGGAAAACACCAAGGCGCTGTACTTTGTGGCCAGGGGCGATGGCAGCAGCCACTTCAGCGAGAGCCTGGATGAACACAACCGCGCGGTGAACACCTATATCCGAGGCCGGTAGTCTGCGCGCGTTGCACTGAGAAGCCAGCCGCAGTGCTGGCTTTTTCGTTTCAGCGCGCAGGGGGCGGGCGTGTTATCGGCTGCCGCTGCCCAGCGCCTCGGTGTAGAACGCATAGCGGCCCCGGCCCTGCTGCTTGGCCTGGTAGAGCGCCATGTCCGCCTTGCGCAGCAGGCTGTCGGGATCCTGGGTGTCAGAAGGCTGGGTCAACAAGGCAATGCCCACGGACACGCCGATGCTCACCCGCTGTCCCTCGATCTCATAGTCGGCGCTGAGCCGGTCAATGACACGCTGCGCCAGGCCTGCGGCCGCCTGCGCCGACGAGGCGTTTTGCACGATGCAGAATTCATCACCACCCATGCGCACCACCAGGTCGGTGTCACGCAGCAGCTCGCGCAGGCGCTCTGCCACTGCGCAGAGCAGTGCGTCTCCGGTGGCGTGGCCGAGCGTGTCGTTGACCTGCTTGAAGCGGTCCAGGTCCAGGTAGAGCAAGGCCCCTGCCGTGCCACCTTGGGTGCGGATCGGCTTTTGCAGCAGGCTGCGGTTGGGCAGACCGGTGAGCGGGTCGTGCAGCGCCAGATAGGCCACTTCGGCCTGCGCACGCTTGCGGTCGTCGACGTCTTCCAGCACGCCCAGCCATTCGCTGATGCGCTGCTGCGGATCCAGGATCGCCGCTCCCCGTGCGCGCATCCAGCGCCAGGTGCCATCGCGGGTGCGCAAACGCAGCTCCACATCCAAGGTGTGGCCATGGTCCGTCAGCAGTTGCGCTGCCTGGCGCTGCAGCTGCTCGGCATCCTCGGGGTGGACCTGGCGCAGCCAGCCCAGTTGCAGTGCTTGTGCATCGGGCGCGCCACCCAGCGCCTCCCAGCCGACGATCGACAGCGCACGGCCCTTGGCATCCAGGCTCCACTGTACCGAGGCGCCGGCATGGGCCAAGGTGCGGGCCCGCTGCTCACTGGCGGCCAGCGCGGCTGCCACCTGCTTTTGTGCGGCCAGTGCCGATTCCAGACGCGCACGCGCACGGCTGAGACTCTGGCGCAGGATTTCGTATTCCTGCACCACCAGTACCTGGCCACCGCCGGTCGCGGCAGCGTAGGAGGCGCCGGTGCGCGTGCTGACCGTCAGCTGCCGGATGGGGCGCAGCAGCTGGCGCGAGACCCAGGCGCATAGCAGGCCGGCAATGGCCAGCGCCATCAGACTGGCCAGCACGATGTGGGTGACCGGCGTTTGCCAGCGGGCATTGAAGTCCTCCAGCGGCTCACCGGCAACGACCACCCAGCCTGGCGTCCTGGGCAATTGGTAAAAGCTGAAGATCACTTCTCCGCCGTCGGCACGCTGGGCTTCGAAGCTGCCGCGGCGGGCATGGACGGCCTGCAGCCGCGCCCAGTCCGGAACGGTGGTGCCGATAAACCGCTCTGCCTGCGCCGAGCGCGCCAGAATCCGGCCTTCACCATCGGTGATGGCGATCAGCACACCGTCGCTGGTCTGGCTGGGGGCGATGCTCACCGCCTCGGCCGGTGGCATGGTCAGCACCAGCACCTGGGCAGAGGCGGGTCCGGCGCGCACGGCCATCGATACGGCGGGCATGCCGTTCTGAAAGAAGAGTTGCGAGAACACCGGTGCACTGCTGTGCAGGGCCCGCTCGGCCAGCGCCTGCTGGGCCGGCAGGGGCGCTGGCGCTCCGGAGGACGCCAAGACCGGCTGGGCCTGGCCTTCGCGCAGCAGCGCCAGGCTGCTGGCCGTGCCCATGCCTGTCAGGTGCAACCACCGGTCCAGGCTCTGCGCAGAGGAGAAGTTGCCGTCCGCTGCAAACGACTGCAGCATCGCTGCCCGGCCCAACAGGTCCGACTCGGCTGCCTGGCCCAGGTTGCTGGTGATGTCGAGCATGCGGTTGAGGCTGCTGTCCCGGTAGGACTGCGCGACATGCTGCACCGTGTAGATGCCAGCGGCCAGAATCGGCAGGGCTGCTGCCAGCATCAGCATCACCAGGTAGGTACTGAGCCCGCGCGCACCCGCAGCCATGGACTCCAGGGCAGGGCCATTGGAGTCCATTCCTTCAGCGGGCAAAAGGGTCTGGGTGTGCGGTGCGGGCATGGGCAGAGGTGTGCCCGGTTCCAGGCGCACGGCCGGGTGCGCAGGGATTGGGGCTGCCTGGGCGGGAAAGGGGCCGACTGGATTATCGGGGGCTGGCGGGGGGGATTCTCAGCGCAACGGAGACACTCTGACAATTGTTATAGGAGTGGGTCTGTTCGTCTCCCGAACAGCCGGGTGCGACTGTCACCTCGATGCAACAGCTCCAGCCCAGCTGGAGGCCAGCATGGCCAGGCCGGCCAGGGTCAGCAGGCCCAGCACGACGCGTTTGAAGGCCACATCGCTGATGCGCTCATAGAGCCGTGCGCCCCACAGCGAGGGCAGCACCATGGCGGGCAGTGCGACCGCCAGCTGCGGCAGCATGTGCTGGCTCACCAGGCCCGTGCCCACATAGCTGGCAAAGGTGACGGCCAGCATCGTGAGGTTGAAGTTCTGGATCACCTGGCGCTGGGTGTCCCGGGCCATGCCGGTGATCTGGCACCACAACGTGGGAACCACGCCCGAGAAGCCGCCCAGCGCTGCCATGGCGCCACCGGCCAGGCCCGCCAGGCCATTGGCCAGCGAGCGCCCAGAGCCCTGGCTCAGCGGCCCGGACGCGATGCCGCCCAGCCGGTGGGAGAAGGCCATCAGCGGGCAGAAGATGACCAGCATCGCGCCCAGCACCGTCTTGAACAGCTGGGCGTCGAGCATCGGCAGCAGCCGCAAGCCCAGCGGCAGGCCGCACAGCCCCCCCAGCAGGAAGGGCCAGAGCATGCGCCAGTCAAAGCCACGCCGCACCTTGAACGCCTGGATGAGCTGCCCGCACAGACCGCCAAACACGGCGAGCACCGCCGCCAGTGTCGGCTCCAGAGTCCAGGCCCACAAGGCCATGGCGGTCATGCTGTAGCCAAAGCCCGAGAGGCCCTGCACAAAGCCGGCAAGGGCCGCGCCGATGGCGATGATGAGAAGGGTGTCCATGCCGAGAAGTCTCCGGGCTCGGGTGCAGTCCCGGGCTGATTTTTGCTGATAGTTGCCAAGGCGTAAAAAAGCGACCCGGTGGGTCGCTTCGGAAGAAGCCCGAAGGCTATCTTAAGACCTAAGCCGAGGTGCCGTAGCTTTCCAGCGGCACGCAGCTGCAAAACAGGTTGCGGTCGCCATAGACGTTGTCGACACGGCCCACGGGGCTCCAGTACTTGGCGCGGCGCAGCGCAGGCACGGGGTAGGCGGCAGCCTCGCGGCTGTAGCCATGGCTCCACTCGCTGGCCAGCAGGGTTTCGGCCGTGTGGGGGGCGTTCTTGAGCAGGTTGTCATCCTGCGCCGCACGGCCCGCTTCGATCTCGGCGATCTCGCCACGGATGGCGATCATCGCATCGATGAAGCGGTCCAGCTCGTACAGGCTCTCGCTCTCGGTGGGCTCCACCATCAAGGTGTTGGGCACCGGGAACGACAAGGTCGGCGCGTGGAAGCCATAGTCGATCAGGCGCTTGGCGACGTCTTCGGCCATCACGCCGCAGCTGTCCTTGAAGTGGCGCAGGTCCAGAATGCACTCGTGTGCGACATGGCCGTGCTCACCGGCGTACAGGGTCGGGAAGTGAGGTTCCAGGCGCTTGCTGATGTAGTTGGCGTTCAGGATCGCCGTCTCGGTGGCGCGCTTGAGACCGGGCTCGCCCATCATGCGGATGTACATCCAGCTGATCGGCAGCACGGCGGCATTGCCCAGCGGCGCGGCGCTGACCGCGCCCACCTTGCCGGGCACGCCAGCGGTGGCATGGCCGGGCAGGAAGGGCACCAGGTCCTCGACCACGCAGACGGGGCCGACACCAGGGCCGCCACCGCCGTGGGGGATGCAGAAGGTCTTGTGCAGGTTCAGGTGGCTGACATCGCCGCCGAACTCGCCCGGTGCGGCCAGGCCGACCTGGGCATTCATGTTGGCGCCGTCCACATAGACGCGGCCGCCATGGCTGTGTACCAGCTGGCACAGCTCCTTCACCTGGGTCTCGAACACGCCGTGCGTGCTGGGGTAGGTGATCATGATGCAGGCCAGGTTGGCGCTGTGCTTTTCGCAGGCCAGCTTCAGGTCTGCCATGTCCACGTTGCCGTTCTCATCGCACTTGGTGACGACCACCTGCAGGCCCACCATCTGCGCGCTGGCCGGGTTGGTGCCGTGGGCGCTGCTGGGGATCAGGCAGATATTGCGGTGCGACTCGCCCTTGGAGGCGTGGTAGGCCTTGATGGCCAGCAGGCCGGCGTACTCGCCTTGCGAGCCGGCATTGGGCTGCAGGCTGATGCCAGCATAACCGGTGGCCTGGCACAGCCATTCGCGCAGCTGGGCATCGAGCAGCGCATAGCCTTGCAGCTGGTCGGCCGGTGCAAAGGGGTGCATGTTGGCAAACTCGGGCCAGGTGATGGGGATCATCTCGCTGGTCGCGTTGAGCTTCATCGTGCAGCTGCCCAGCGGGATCATGCTGCGGTCCAGCGCCAGGTCCTTGTCCGACAGGCTGCGGATGTAGCGCAGCATCGCGGTTTCGGAATGGTGGGTGTTGAAGACCGGGTGGGTCAGGTAGGCGCTGCTGCGCTGCAGGCCTTCGGGAATCAGCGAGGTGCTGCCTTCGTCCATTGCCTCGATGTTGGGCAGTGCCTGGCCGGGTTGGGCAAAGATGCGCCACAGCAGCTCCACATCGGCGCGGCTGGAGGTTTCGTCCAGGCTGATGCACAGGTAGTCGTTCCAGGCCTTGCGCAGGTTGACGCCCTGGTCCAGCGCACGGGCCAGGATGGCGTCGGTGGCGTCCTTGGTGTGCAGCGACAAGGTATCGAAAGCGCTGTCATGGTGGCGGGCCGCAAAGCCCAGCTGCGTCAGGCCACGGCTGAGAATGGCGGTGAGGCGCGCCACGCGCTGGGCAATGCGCTTGAGGCCGGCCGGGCCATGGTAGACCGCGTACATGCTGGCGATGACGGCCGGCAGCACCTGGGCGGTGCAGATGTTGGAGGTGGCTTTTTCGCGGCGGATGTGCTGCTCGCGCGTCTGCAGCGCCAGGCGGTAGGCCGGGTTGCCATGCACATCGACGCTGACGCCGACCAGGCGGCCTGGCAGGGAGCGCTTGTAGTCATCGCGGCAGGCCATGAAGGCGGCGTGCGGGCCGCCGGCGCCCATCGGCATGCCAAAGCGCTGGCTGTTGCCGACGACGATGTCGGCACCCCATTCGCCGGGGGGCGTGAGCAGGGTCAGCGCCAGCAGGTCGGTCGCCACGATGGCCGCAGCCTGCTTGGCATGAATCGCATCGACGTCGGCCTTCCAGTCCACGATCCAGCCGCTCGAAGCCGGGTACTGGATGACGGCGGCAAACAGTTCACCCGCCAGCGCAGATTCCCATGCGTCCTTGCTGTTGGCCACCAGCACCTCCAGGCCCAACGGCTGCGCGCGGGTCTGGATGACTTCAATGGTCTGGGGATGCAGATCGCCTGCCAGCACAATGCGGTTGCTCTTGGACTTGACCGAGCGCTTGGCCAGGGTCATGGCCTCGGCAGCGGCCGTGGCTTCGTCCAGCATCGAGGCGTTGGCGATGGGCATGCCGGTCAGGTCGCAGACCATGGTCTGGAAGTTGACCAGCGCCTCCATGCGGCCTTGCGAGATTTCAGCCTGGTAAGGCGTGTAGGCGGTGTACCAGGCGGGGTTCTCGAGAATGTTGCGCAGAATCACGCCGGGCGTGAGGGTGCCGTAGTAGCCCTGGCCGATAAAGCTCTTGAGCACCTGGTTCTTGCTGGCCAGGGCCTTGAGCTCGGCCAGCGCAGCCGCCTCGGTCACCGGCTCGGGCAGGTCCATCGGCTTGCTGCGCACGATGGAGGCGGGCAGCACCTTGTCGATCAGCGCATCGAGCGAGGGCAGGTCCAGGGCTGCCAGCATCCGGGCCTCATCGGCGGGGTCCGGTCCAATGTGGCGGGCGATGAATTCACTGGCGTTTTCCAGCGCGGCAAGGGGCTCTTTGGAGGGCATCAGCATGGTCCGGATCGGTGTAAATGGAGGGGTTGGGGCTGGCGCGGTATCAAAGAGCGCTGGCAGCGGGGAAAAGCTAAAAAGGGGAGGAGGCCGGAGCCTCCTGGGCCTGTTAATCCTGCTGGCGGCCTGCAAAATCTTCCGTGGCAGGCCAGCAGCAGGGTCGGGCCATCAGGCGTTGGCGGCGAAGTCGTTGTAGGCGGTTTCGTCCAGCAGTGCGTCAAGCTGGGCCACATCGCTGAGCTTGACCTTGAAGAACCAGCCGGCGTTGAGCGGGTCGGAGTTGGCCAGCGACGGGTCGTTGCGCAATGCTTCGTTGACTTCGACGATCTCGCCGGTCACAGGCATGAAGACATCAGCGGCCGCCTTGACGGACTCCACCACACCGGCGACATCGCCCTGGTTGAACGTGGCGCCCACTTCAGGCAGATCGACAAACACCACGTCGCCCAGCGCGTCTTGCGCGTGGACGGTGATGCCGACGATGGCAGCATTGGTGTCGGCGCTGTTGATCCATTCGTGGTCGCGGGAGAACTTGATCGTCATAGGAATACTCCAGTTTTGTAGGTGTGAATTGTGCTCAGGCGGGTGCGGACAGCCGCACCCAGCAGCTACTTTAGCCGCGGAAATAGCGGGGAGGGACAAAAGGCATGGCCACCACCTCGACAGGCACTGCTTTGCCGCGCACCATCGCATGCAGCTGCGTGCCGATGGCCGCCAACGCGGGCTCGACATAGGCCATCGCAATGGGCTTGTCGATGGTCGGGGCCAGCAGGCCGCTGGTGGTCACGCCGACGACCTGGCCATCGAGGTTGCGGATCTCGACCTGCTCGCGCACCGGAATGCGCTCTTGCGCCACCAGGCCAACCCGCTTGCGGGTCAGGGTGGCGGGGTTGTCGATCTGCGCGAGCACCTTGTCGGCACCGGGAAAACCGCCTGCGCGCGCGCCGCCGGTGCGGCGCACCTTCTGGATGGCCCAGTTCAGGCCGGCTTCGGGTGGGGTGGTGGCGGCATCGAGATCGCTGCCGTAGAGGCACAGACCGGCTTCCAGGCGCAGCGAGTTGCGCGCGCCCAGGCCAATGGGCTGCACTTCGGGCTGGGCCAGCAGCTTGCGTGCCAGCGCCTCGGCCTCGTGGCCGGCCACCGAAATCTCGAAGCCGTCTTCGCCGGTATAGCCGCTGCGGGTGATGAAGCAGGCGATGCCGTCAACATCAAAATCGCCGCCGGTCATGAACACCAGCTTGTCAACACCGGGCGCCAGGCGGGCCAGCGCGGTAGCGGCCTGGGGGCCTTGCAATGCCAGCAGGCCCTGGTCGGGCAGCGGCAGCACCTGGCAGCGCTGGCCGATGCGTTCGCGGATCAGCGCAATATCGGCCACCTTGCAGGCGCCATTGACGATGACGAACAGCTCCTGCTCCGAGACGCGGAAGAACATCAGGTCATCGACAATGCCGCCGTCCTCATTGAGCAGCAGGCCGTAGCGCTGCTTGCCAATGGCCAGGTCGACCACATCGACGGGCACCAGGGTTTCAAAGGCGGCTGCGGCGTCGGGGCCGACCAGGCGCAGCTGGCCCATGTGGGAGACATCAAAGAGGCCCGCTGCCGTGCGGGTGTGCTTGTGTTCGGCCATCAGGCCCTGCGGGTACTGCACGGGCATGGAATAGCCGGCAAAGGGCACCATGCGGGCGCCGAGCGCGATGTGCAGCGCGTTCAAAGGGGTGGACAGCAGGGCGGATGCGTTGGCGGACATGGACTCTCCAGGGCAAATATCAAGGCATGCAGCCGTTGCCGGTTGCATGCTGTTTGCCCTGCTGTCCGCTTTACCTGAGAGATTCACCCGCCGCTGTGAGGCCTGGGGGCTTGCTCCTTCGGTGGATGGCGTCCAGGCGCCACCTCTCTCCAGCTGGGAACGCCGGCAGGCCTAAGCTGCGCGGCGGGGCCAGTCCTTTTGCCTGAGCGTTCAGCAGCTGCATCTGCAGTAGCCTGCGCCTTCGGCGGCCGCGCTGCGCGTTGGGGTACAACGGGGGCGACTCTCTCCTGACTGCGGCGATTTTAGCGGCAACTGGCCGCTTGCGCCCGCAAAAGGGTTGGCCAACACGCAAAAAAGCCACCGGCGGGTGGTGGCTCAGCGATGCAAACGGGGAAAACCGGATCAGCGGTAGACCAGATCCCGCAGCCCCAGCGAGATGCCCGGCACATAGGTGATCACCATCAGGCACAGCAAGATCACCCCGACAAAGGGCAGCAGGTGTTTGATGATCTGGTCCAGCGATATGCGGGCCACCGTGCAGGCGGCAAACAGGTTGACGCCAAACGGCGGTGTGATCATGCCCAGCGCCAGGTTCACCACCATGATCAGCCCGAAATGCACCGGGTCGATGCCAAAGTGCATCGCCACCGGCGCCAGGATCGGGGCCAGCACGATGATCGCCGCGCTGGTCTCGATGAACATGCCGATGATGAACAGCGCCGCGTTCACGCCCAGCAGGAACATGGCCGGGCTCTGCAGCACCTGTTCCAGCCAGTGGCCGATGGCATCGGGCACACCGGCGCGGGTGATCAGGAACGCGAACAGACCCGCATTGGCAATGATGAACATGATGATCGACGAGGAGATCGCCGATTTGCGGAGAATCGCATACAGGTCCCGGATCCGGATCTCGCGGTAGATCAGCATGCCCACGATCAGTGCATAGAACACGGCCACGGCCGAGGCCTCGGTCGGGGTGAACACACCGCCGTAAATGCCGCCCAGGATGATCACCGGCATCAACAGTGCCCAGCCTGCCTGCAGAAAGGCTTTGCCAAAGCCCAGCCGGCCTTCGCCATCGTTCTTGCCCCAGCCCTTGTATTTGCAGTAGGCCCAGACAAAGACCATCAGCGCCGCACTGATCAGCAGCCCGGGGCCAAAGCCGGCAATGAACAGCTCACCAATCGACACCTCGGCGCTGACGCCATAGAGAATCATCGGAATCGACGGCGGAATGATGACCCCCAGCTCGGCGCTGGTCGCTTGCAGCGCGGCCGCATAGCTCTTGGGGTAGCCATGCTTGATCAGCGCCGGAATCAAGATGGCGCCAATCGCAAAGGTGGTGGCCACCGAGGAGCCGGAGACGGCGGCAAAGATCATGCAGGTCAGCACGCAGGTCATTGGCAGGCCGCCCTGGACGCCGCCCACAATGCTCTTGGCAAACTCGACCAGGCGGCGCGAGATACCACCGGTCTCCATCAGGTTGCCGGCCAGAATGAAAAACGGGATGGCCGCGAGCGGGAATTTGTTGATCGCACCAAACATCTCCTTGACCGAGATGAGCATGTTGGCATTGCTGGCCTGGATGCCCAGGACCGACGCCAGGCCGATGGAAACGGCGACAGAGACGGTGAGCGCAAAGCACAGCACCATCGTGGAAAGCATCACGGCGGTCATTGCGCGTTCTCCAGTTCGGTATTTTGGGGTTCGAGCAGGTTGCCGATGACGCCAAACACGGCAAACAGTGCACCCACGGGGACGGCCAGGTAGGCCCAGAACATGGACAGCGATTCCAGCCCGGCCATCGTCTGCACGCCGCCACGGCGGGCATAGTCCCAGCCCCACCAGATCAGCACGGCCAGCAGCACCAGCGTGGCGATGCAGACAAAGCCGCTGAGCAGGCGGCGCATCGCCGGCGGTGCCCAGCGCTTGAGCACATCGACGCTGACCATCGCGCCTTGGCGGAAGGCCATCGGAATCGCGAGGAACACCATCCAGATCAGGCTGAAGCGGATCAGCACCTCCGTCCATTCGGCGGGCTCTTCGAGCACAAAGCGGGTGATGATCTGGAACATGCCCAGCGTGGATGCGATGGCCAGCATCAGGCAGGCGCCGGCCATGGCGATGCCTGATGTCCAGCGCTCGAAAGCAAGAAATGCGTTTTTCATGGTGACCGGGGTGGGCAGGCGCATGCAATGCCGCCTGGCGCCACCGTCCTTGCGCGGGTTGACACAGCAACTGCTGGCGCCGGGTGGGCGTCAGCAGTGAGGCGGGAGGCGAGGGGGGGGGCTTGCGATGGAAAGCTGCAGGCAGCTTTCCGGGTGCAGCACTTATTGGAAGTTGCGGATGCGGTCGAGGTTGGCCTTGCCGAACTGCTTCTCGAAGTCGGCATTGGTCTTCGTCAAGGTCGCTACAAACTTGGCCTTGTCGACGTTCTCCACCACCTGCATGCCCTTGGCGCGCAGCTCGGCCACGCCATTGGTGTCATCCAGGTCCACACGGGCGCGGTTGGCCTTGGTGGCGGCCTGGGCGGCTTGCACAAAGGCGGTCTTGTCGTCGGCGCTGAGCTTGTCGTACGCGGCCTTGTTCATCACCAGAATGCAGGGCGAGTAGACGTGGCCGGTGAGGCTCAGGTGTTTTTGCACCTGGTCAAACTTGGCTGAGGTGATGACGGGCAGTGGGTTCTCCTGGCCATCGACCGTGCCCTGCTGCAGTGCGGTGAACACCTCGGGGAAGGCCATCGGCGTGGTGATGATGCCCAGCGCCTTGTAGGCCTGAATGTGCACCGGGTTCTCCATCGTGCGCATCTTCAGGCCCTTTGTGTCGTCGGGGCTGTTGATCGCGCGCTTGGAGTTCGTCATATGGCGGAAGCCGTTCTCCGCCCAGGCCAGTGCCTTGAAGCCCTTGCTGTCGAACTTGGCCAGCAGTTCGTTGCCGATGGGCCCATCGAGCACCGCACGCGCATGGGCCTTGTCGCGGAACAGAAAGGGAACGTCCAGGATCTTGGTCTCGGGCACAAAATTGGGCACCGGGCCGCTGGAGCTGAAGGCCAGCTCCTGCGTGCCCAATTGCACTGCTTCGATCGATTCGCGCTCGCCGCCCAGCGCGCCGTTGTAGAAAGTCTGGATCTTGTAGCGGCCGCCGGTGCGCTGCTCAACCTCTTTGGCAAAGGTGTCAATGGCCACGCCCTGGTGCGAGTTCTGGGCCACGGAGATGCTGATGCGCATCGTCGTCTGCGCCAACACGGGGCCTGCGGCCACCAGGCCCATTGCCAACCCCATACCCCAGGCCAATTTTTTCATCTGCATGACTTGTCTCCCCGGCTGTGCCGAATGGTTTTATAGGCGCCTGCGGATGCCCGCTTGCGCCTTGCATTGTGGGCAAGCCGGGGTGATTCGGTATTGGGGTTTTTATGATGTCGGACGTTCAGGCCTTGCCCTTCTGGGTGGATTTATATCTAAGTGATTGATAAATAAATCATGTTGGCAAGTAAGATCATTCGCCAATGTCGCCGCCTCTGTCACCGTGTCGACAGAGTAGTGGGGCTGGCTGCAATCCCCGCCACCCTGCCAGGGCGTGGCGTCAGGGCCGGCCTGGGCCCTGGTGCTGCTCCTGCGGCTCAGGGGTTGAGCATTTGCAGGCGCTCCACCGTGCCTACATCGACCCAGTGGCCGTCATAGCGGCTGGCGCTGCAGCGGCCCGCCTGCATCGCCGCACGCAGTTGCTGCACCAGCGGCATCTTCGTGCCCTGCGGGTTGCCAGCTGGAATATCGCAGTAGGGCGCGCGGAACAAGTCCCTTTTGAGCAGCGCGACCGAGCAGTAGGTCAGGCGCGGGCGCGGGTCGTCCGCAGCCGGGTTCTCGGCCCGGCCTTCGGCCGTCAGTACAAAGTCTCCCCGGGGGTGGTGCGGTGCATTGGGCACGAGCCACAGATGGGCCAGGTCGCCGCTGTCGGCAAAGCGCTGGCGCAGGGCCTCATCAAAGGGAAAGCCGGGAATGAAGACATCGCCCGAGACCAGCCAGAACGCATCGTCGAGCGCCGGCAGTGCGCGGCTGATGGCGCCGCTGGTCTCGATGCCGCCGCCGAAATCCAGGTCCTCGCGGGAATAGACAATCTGCAGCTGCTCGCCGCCCAACTGGGCCAGCGCAGGCGCAGCCGGCCAGGCGTCGGCTACCTGCTGGCCCAGCCAGCCGGTATTGATGAGCAGGCGCTGGACGCCGGCGCGGGCCAGTTGCTCCATGCTGTGCTGCATCAGCGGCTTGCCTTGCACGGGAAGCAGTGGCTTGGGGGTGTAGTCCGTCAGGGGCCGCATGCGCTCGCCACGGCCAGCGGCCAGCACCATCGCCTGGGCGCGAAAATCAGAAGGAAGTGACATGGTTGATCAAAGCGATAGAGCAGGGCATCCCGGCGGCACAAGCGGCGCTCAGCCTTTCCAGGTGAAGGGAAACTTCAGCTGCTTGAAAAAGCCATTGGGCACATAGTCACCGAGCACACCATAGTTGGTGGGCCAGAGCTTGTCGCTTTTGACGGCGGTGCCAAACAGGTAGTCCAGAAATGCAAAATGCGCGGCGTAGTTCTTGTCGAGCGCCTCGGCATCCTGGCTGTGGTGCCAGTGGTGGAAATTGGGCGTGACGATGACATAGCGCAACGGGCCCAGGCGCACGCTGACGTTGGCGTGGTTGAAGACCGCCTGGAAGCCGACGATGATGATGTAGGCATCGATCACTTCCTTGCTGAATCCCAGCACGTAGATCGGAGCGAGCACCAGGGTGCGGGTGATCAGCAGCTCCAGAATGTGCTGGCGCGAGCCGGCCAGCCAGTCCATGCTCTTGACGCTGTGGTGCACCGCGTGGATGCGCCACAGCAACGGCACTTCATGGTAGGCGCGGTGCGTCCAGTACTGCACCAGATCGGCCACCAGGATGATCAGGAACAGCGCGACCCAGAAGTTCAGGTTGGCCACCCAGCCCCGGATGCCGTCATTGGCCGCCCAGCCGAAGAACTGGTGCACCATCAGGTTGGTGGCCAGCAGCACAAAGCCCACCACCATGTGGTTGACCAGAAAGTGGTGGAAATCGGTTTGCCATTCGGGGCGGAAGACGGGCTGGTCCTTGCGCAACGCAAACAGCTTCTCGATAAAGATGAAAATCAGCGCGCTGCCCAGCAGATCGAGGATGAACCAATCCAGACCGATATAGGGCGTATCGGTGGCGAAGCTGCCGACGGGCACCTTGTGGCCACCGAGCAGCGCCGACAGCAGCACCAGACCAAAGGCAGATGCCGCCAGCCAGCGCACCCGGCCGAGCACCATCAGGGCCACGGACAGGCCGCCTGCGATCACCATGCTCCAAAACAGCAGCTGGCGCATGACATCGACGTTGTAGCTGCGGCGCAGCTCGGGCGTGGTCAGGTACTGCGGAAAATGAAAAGCCAGCACGCCCAAAAAGCACAGGGCGGCCAGGATCAGTGCAATGACGCCGGCCACCATGCCTTTACCAGCACGCAGGGCGCCATGGCTTTCAGACAGTTCGTTGAGTCGCTTAAACATAGCTGCTTATTGACCATTCGCACGCGCTGATTTCCCAACTCTTCAACGCATGGCGGGCGGTCTGTTGTCGTTGTTCCAGGGCGCCACTATGCCATGGCGCAGGTCCAGGGCATGCACAGGAGCGGAGGCACAAATGCAATAGTTTTGTTACATAAAGGGCGAGCCGGCGGCGCAATGCAACAGCCCCCATGGCAGCGGTAACCGCCTGGGGGCTGATGGAGAGAGGGGCTGCCGGTAAGCAGGCTCTGCCAGAAAGAGGCTTCGGTAAAAGTGTTTCGATGCAGAAAGTATGCGGGTTTGCATCGCAAAAAATATTTTGTTTTTCTGTTATTAACCCATTAATATAGAAAAATATTCCATATTTAACACTCTGGCAGAAAATCATGCTTCTTGACACGCTAGACCGCAAAATTCTGCGCCAGCTGCAACACAACAGCCGCGCCAGCCTGCAGGAGATTGGCCAGGCGGTGGGACTGAGCGCGTCACCGTGCTGGGGCCGCATCAAGAAGATGGAAGAGGCCGGGGTCATCCAGGGCTATTCGGTGCGGCTGTCGCCGCAGGCGCTGGGGCTGGGCGATACGGTGCTGGTGATGGTCACGCTCGACAGCCACAGTGACAACACGCTGGAGAAATTTGGGGAGTTGCTAGCCACTATCCCGGAGGTGGTGGAGGCGCATCTGGTCTCCGGCGAGTACGATTACCTGCTGCGCGTTGTCGTCAAGGACACCCGCGACTATGAGCGCCTGCTGCGCGAGAAGCTCTACAAGATCAAAGGCATACGCCACAGCCAGTCGAGCTTTGTGCTGCGCACCCTCAAGCATGCGGATTTGCCGCTGGGTGTGTAGCAAGCCCCCGGCACGCCCATCCCCACAGGCATAAAAAAGCCAACTTCAAGAAGTTGGCTTTTTACCGGACGCGGAGCCTTGCACTGGCGCGCAAGCGGGCAGCGCGGCAAGCGGCTGCCAGAGCCTGGGGCTTATTTCGTCAGGATCAGCTTGCCGAGCTTGGTGGTCTGCAGACGGTAGATGGCGCCGTTGTGAACGATGGACACCGCTTTGGCGCCTTGCAGCAGCGTACTGCTTTCCAGCGCGGCCGATGGCGTGGCATGGCCTAGGGACGCACTGGCACTCTTGCTGGCGGCGGCGAGCGGGGTGGCGGGTCGGGCGATGGTTTGCATGGCGGTGCTCACAGGGATAAAACTGAAGCAAATGATAACGATTCGTATTCGTGAAGTCCAGTGTTAATTTGAAATTTGCCGTGGTAAAAGGCAAAAAACCACGGCACAGAAGCACTGTGCCGTGGTTGCGCGCCCTGGTGTGTGCGGAGCCGGAGCCGCAGCGGGGCTCAGGTGGGCTGTACGCCGGCATCGGCGAGCAGCTTTTTCCAGATCGGCAGCTCCCGCTTCCAATCGGCCTGAAAGCGTGCGGGGCTGTCGTCGGTGAAGGGCACAAAGCCCGCCACCAACACCCGGGCATTCACCTCGCGGGTCAGCAGCGCCTTGCGTACCTCGGCACCCAACTGCTCGACGACAGCGGCAGGGGTGCCACCCGTGGCCGCTATGCCGAGCCAGCCAGAGATCGTGAATGCATCTTCCCGGTGGCCCTGCTCGGCGAAGGTGGGCACGTCGGGCAGCGCGGGCACGCGGTTGGGCCCGGTAAAGCTGATCGCGCGCAGCTTGCCGCTGTCGATATGCTGCTTGAGTGAGAGGATGCTGCCAATACCCATCATCAGCTGGCCACCGACGAGGTCCTGCACCATCGGCGCCTCGCCCTTGTAGGCGATGTGGCTCATGTCGGCCTGGGTCAGGTTGCTTAGACTGGCCAGCACCAGATGGCCCTGCGAGCCAATGCCATAACTGCCATACGAGAGCTTGCCTTTGTTGGCGCTGATATAGGCCATCAGCTCCTGCAGATTGCGCACCGGAATCTGGGCATTGGTCACCAGCACAATGGGTGCCCAGCAGATGCGCATGACGGGCACCAGGTCCTTTTGCGGATCATAGGAGAGCTTTTTGAACATGAACTGGTTCGACAGCATGGTGCTGGTCGTGCCCAGTGTGAGCGTATGGCCATCGGCCGCTGCCTTGGCGACCGCATCGCAGGCGAGCAAACCCGCGGCGCCTGGGCGGTTGTCCACGATGGCCGGCTGTCCCAGCTGCTGGCCGAGCCGGTCGCTGACGCTGCGCGCCAGCACATCGGTGGCACCCCCCGGCGCAAAGGGAACGACCACGCGCAGGGCCTTGGTCGGGAAGGCCGCCTTGTCGCTGGCCGCATGGGCGACGGAGGCCAGCGGCAGTCCGCTAGCAGCGGCGCTGGCGACGGCCATGCGCAGCATGTGGCGCCGGCGCAAAGACGCGGGAAATGTCGGGTTGCGGGACGTCTGCATCAATCGGTGTCTCCTCACTATGGATAGTTGGGGGAGGCGCTGGTGATGGTCGGTTTGCCCGCCGCTGCTTCGGCCAGTACAGGTCGCCACGGCGCTTGTCCTGCGGTCCAGTTTAGGCAGGGCCGGCAGCGTTGTCGCGTCGCTGAGGTGTCACTGCGGGTAAACCGGGAGCGGCGCCGGGCCGGCGTTCGGGCAGCAAAAAGGGCTCCTGCCGGAGCCCTTGGGGGGAGAGGAAGGGCGCAGTCTATTCGCCCACCTGGTCGGTGATGAAACCGATCTTCTTGAGGTTGCTGCGCTGGGCCGCAGCCATGGCCTGGGCCACCTTCTCGTACTTCACATCGCGCGCGCCGCGGATGTGCAGTTCAGGCTGGGGCTCCTTGCTGGCCTCGGTCTGCATGTTGGCTTCGAGCTCGGCGTCGGTCACGGCCTTGCCATTCCAGTTGTAGCTGCCGTCGGGCAGGATGGCCAGCTGGATGGTGTCCGGCTTGGCATCTTCGGGCGTGTTGACGGCGCGCGGCAGGTCGATGTTGACCGAGTGCTTCATCACCGGCACGGTGATGATGAAGATGATGAGCAGCACCAGCATGACGTCGACCAGCGGCGTCATGTTGATCTCATTCATGACCTCATCGGCATCGTCTTGCGTTCCAAAAGCCATGATCAGGCACCTTTCTTCAGCGGCGTGACGACGGCACCGGGCTTGCTGGCATCGACGTTCAGGCGCGTGCCGGTGACGAAGAAGGCATGCAGGTCATGGGCGAAGCTGTTGAGGCGGTTGAGCACCGACTTGTTGCCACGCACCAGCGCGTTGTAACCCAGCACGGCGGGAATCGCAACGGCCAGGCCCAGTGCGGTCATGATCAGTGCCTCGCCGATGGGGCCGGCGACCTTGTCGATCGAAGACTGGCCCGACATGCCGATGGCGACCAGTGCATGGTAGATGCCCCAGACGGTGCCGAACAGACCGATGAAGGGAGCGGTGGAGCCCACCGATGCGAGCACGGCCAGACCCGACTGGGCGCGGGCCGTGAACTCATCGATGCCATTGCGCAGGCAGCGTGTGATCCAGTCGCTGACATCCAGCGAGTCATGCAGGTGCTCGGCAGTTTTGCGGTGGTGGGCGGTGGCTTCGCGGCCCTCAATAGCCAGCTGGCGGAACGGGTTGTCACCTTGCTCGCCAAGCTTGCTCAGGCCGGCAGCGAAGTCCGCGCTGTGCCAGAAATCCTGGGCATTGCGGGCGTACTTCTTGAAACGCATGATATCGAGCGCCTTGATGACGATCACGATCCAGGAGGCGAGAGACATGGCCACCAGAATGACTGCGACCGTCTTGGTCACGAAATCTCCCTGAGCCCAGACGTGGGCGATGCCGAATTGCGAGTCCATAACTGATCCTATTTCCGTACGATTTAATTGAGTTCCCACTTGATGGGCACGTTGACCCACATGGGCCGGGGAGTTCCGTTGGAGGTGCCTGCCTTGAAGCGCCATTTGCGCACCGTATCGAGCGCGGCCTGGTCAAGGCGGTCATACCCGCTGGACTGCTTGAGCTGCAGCTCCTGGGGCTTGCCTTCTTCATCAATGTAGGCGCGAACGATCGTGGTCCCTGTCTCGCCCATGCGGCGGCTGATGGCCGGGTACTGCGGGGCGGGATTGTTCAGGTAGGCGGCGTTGCTCGACGGCAGCTGTATCACCGGTGGAGGTGGGGGCGCTGGCGGTGCGGGCGGAGCCGGGGGAGGCGAGGGCGGAGCGGGCGGCGGCGCCTCGATGGGCGGTACCGGTGGCTGGGCCTCCGTCGTACCGGTCACTGCATTGGGCGCAGGCGTCGGATCCTTGATCGCCTGTGGCTTGGGTGCAGGTTTGGGCACGGGCTTGGGCGTGGGTTTTGGCGGTGGTGCCGGCGCCGGGGGCGGCGGCTTGGGGGTCGGAGGAGGCGGCGGCGCAACCACGGGCATGGGCTCGGGCGCAATCAGCTGCACCATGACCGGCTCGGGCTTGGGCATCTCGATGGCCGCACTCTTGAGCAGGCCCGCCTGCAAGGCCCAAAGACCTGCGACGTGCGCTGCCAGCACCGAACCCGTAACCACGATATTGCGCCCCAGTTTGTTGGCGGGGCTGTAAGGGTCTGGTGAAAGCATAAGGGCAATAAAAAATGCTGCAGCCTCAAGCCGCAGCACGGCATATCAATGCGTTGGTGGCTTATTTCCGAAAGACCCACCAGAGAGAGGCGGCAACCAGAATCAGGCTACCGAAGACAGCGGCGAAGAGTTCCATGCTTTGCTTTCCAGGATGGGGGTGGCAAGCTGGACCGGGTGCACTGCAGCTTCATTGCGCAGAGCTGCAACCGGACGCGACGCGCTGCACTGTTCGACCACATCGCGGGCACAACCTTCGCAGCAGCCGCATTGCAGTCCAACACCCAGTTCGAACTGGATCTCATCGAAAGACATCCCCGCATGCGCGTGGCGAGCGATCTCTTTGTCCGAGACTCTGCGGCATACACAAACGATCATGGTCAGATGAACAGCGTGGTGGCTGGCTAGTGAATAATTGAAGGGAATTATAAATAAGAATTTGTCGCATTCGCAATAATCTCCTGACCGCAATAGGGGTGCTGTGTGCGGCAGCCTGCTGATAGCCTATGGTTTTTTGCCCCATTGAACGAATTTATTGTTATAGATCAATGTTCTGAGGGTCGGGTGAACACTGTTCAGTCAGAAAGGTCTGGTGACAAATCGGCAGCAGCGCCGTTCGGCAGCCTGGGTCTTGGGGCATGGCGCCGCCAGATGGTGAGCTCCAGACGCGTGACGGAGCCGCGAATGCGATGGGCGGGGCGGTGTTTGCCGCGCCGTGGTGTGCGCGGACGGGCCAGTGCCGCTGGGGCCGATACCTGAGCGTCAGGGACGCTGCGATGGACTCCTGTGCGATGCCTGCGGACAGACGTAAAAAAACCAGCATGGGAGATGCTGGTTCTTCGTGCGGCGCCAAGAGCGGCGCTGCAAATACCGGGCTGGCTTACTTGACGTGCTTGCCGATCAGACCCGCCATCTCGAACATCGACACCTGGGGCTTGCCGAACACTTTCTTGAGCTTGTCATCGGCGTTGATCATGCGCTTGTTGGCAGCGTCTTGCAGGTTGTGGGCCTTGATGTAGACCCACAGCTTGCTGATGATCTCGGTGCGTGGCAGCGGAGCGGTGCCCACCACAGCGCCCAGTTCGGCGCTAGGGGTCAGAGGCTTCATGAAAGCTGCGTTCGGGGTGCGCTTCTTTGCAGGCGCTGCGGTCTTGGATGCGGTTGCCATGTTTTGGTTTCCTTGTGTCAATATCTCTATGCCAGCCAGAGCTGTGCTCCGCTGGTTACAGCCATGCTAACGGCAAAAAATCGGCTTTCCAAGGGAGAGGCGCATTTTTTTGCCTCGAAATGTTGCTTGTTTTAGCTTTGCTAACCTTTGTTGATGGATCAAAGCTATCAGCAAGCAGCGTAGCGCGTTGATTCTTGTCAGTTTGGAGCTTGCGCCCCTCGACGCATGGTACTGGCTCGCGGGGCGGTGTCAATCCGCGTCGCGTTGCAAAACTGTCTGCCCTCTGCCACGCTGGGGCAGGGGCAAGGTCGCCAGGGCCAGACTGGAGACGGCAATCGCAAAGGCCAGCATCTGCAGGCCGTTGAGGGTTTCGCCGAGGAAGACCACGCCCACCAGTGCGGTAGACAGCGGCAGCATCACGGTGAACACGGCGCTTTGCGATGCGGGGACTACCTGAAGGCCCGTCATCCACAACCAGACGGTGACCATGCAGGCCGCCAGCGCGTAGCCCACCAGCAGCAGCCAGGTGGCCACCGGTACCTGCGCAAAGTCGAAATGCCAGGCCAGGTACAGCCCGAAAGGCAGGGTGAGCACAAAGCCCCACAGGTTGATCAGTGCCGCAATCCGCTTGGGACTCAGGCTGCTGGTCAGTTTTTTACCGATGACGGCATAGATCGCTTCGCACAGCACCGCGCCCACGAGCAGCAACTGGCCCAGCCCATGCCTGACAGGATCTGCCGATGCCGCCGCGCCGGGGTGCGCGCTGGCCTCCGGTTTGGCAAAAGCCAGCAGCACAATGCCCAGCACCGCCAGGCTGATCGCGATCATCACCCGCAGGCTGATGCGCTCCTTGAGCACCAGCCAACTCAGCAGCGCAATGGCTGCGGGGATCGTGGCCATCGTCACGCTGGCGGTGACGGCGCTGGACAACGACACCCCCGTGATCATGCACAGCGTGAAGAGAAAGTTGCCAAAAAAGGACTCCAGAAACAGCAGGCCCTTGGCTCGCGCGGGCAACGGCGGCTCTGCTGCTGGCCGCCTGATCCACCCGAGCATAGCCACCCCGCCGATGCCAAAACGCAGCCAGGCCAGCAGCAAGACAGGAAAGGTGGCTGCCAGGGGTTTGGACAACGCCACATAGGCACCCACCAGCGACATGCTGAGTGCCAGATAGAAAAAAGCGAGGGGTTTGCTATGGATGCGCATGGGGAGCAAGGCGATGAAACGGTGAGCCGGTCACTCGGCCCCCTGCGCAAGAAAGCTGTCACATCCGCTTTGCACAATGGGCCTGCTGCATCATGCCGCAATTGGCCCCTGGTTGGCGCAGAGCGGGCCGACGCGGTGGCCATGCTCTCTGTGAAAATGAATTCTCATATTGTGAAATATGAGATTATTGCAGTGCATCAATATTTCTCAATATGAGAAATGTCTTTTCTTAATGCGGAATACATAGTTAAGATTGTTGATTTTTAATAATAAAAATTTAGTCTTATATAAGACATAAGACAAAAAAATTCGCTGGCACGGGCGTACAGTTGAAGCCATGGACAGACGGTATCTGTCCACCGGTTTTCGATCCGTTAGTTCATCCAACTTGACCACAGGAGCTTCCCATGTCCCAGAAACTGAACCAGCAACTCAGCCGCGAACAGCAAATTGCCGCCCTTGAACTGGATTGGGCGCAAAACCCCCGCTGGAAGGGCGTCAAGCGCGGTTACTCGGCCGCTGATGTGGTGCGTCTGCGTGGCAGCGTGCAGCCCGAGTACACCCTGGCCCAGCGCGGTGCCCAGGTGCTGTGGGACAAGATCAATGGGGGGGCCAAGAAGGGCTATGTGAATGCCTTCGGCGCGATTACCGCCGGCCAGGCCATGCAGCAGGCCAAGGCGGGTCTGGAAGCGGTCTACCTGTCGGGCTGGCAGGTGGCTGCCGACGGCAACACGTCCGAGACCATGTATCCCGACCAATCGCTCTACGCCTACGACTCGGTGCCGACCATGGTGCGCCGCATCAACAACACCTTCAAGCGCGCTGACGAAATCCAGTGGGCCAAGGGTGTGAATCCCGGCGACAAGGAATTCATCGACTACTTCCTGCCGATCGTGGCCGATGCAGAAGCGGGCTTTGGCGGCGTGCTCAATGCCTTCGAGCTGATGAAGAATATGATTGCCTCGGGCGCCGCCGGCGTGCACTTTGAAGACCAACTGGCCGCCGTCAAGAAGTGCGGCCACATGGGTGGCAAGGTACTGGTGCCTACGCATGAAGCCTGCGAGAAGCTGATTGCCGCGCGCTTTGCAGCTGACGTGATGGGCGTGCCCACCATCGTGCTGGCCCGCACCGATGCCGAAGCGGCCAACCTGATCACCAGCGACCACGACGCCAATGACAAGCCCTTCCTGGTGGGCGAGCGCACGCAGGAAGGCTTCTACCGCGTCAAGAACGGTCTGGAGCAGGCGATCAGCCGTGGCGTGGCCTATGCCCCCTATGCCGATCTGGTGTGGTGCGAGACCGGCACGCCGGACCTGGGCTTTGCCCGTGAGTTTGCCCAGGCGGTGCATGCCGCAAGCCCCGGCAAGCTGCTGAGCTACAACTGCTCGCCGTCCTTCAACTGGAAGAAGAACCTTGACGATGCAACGATTGCCAAGTTCCAGGACGAGCTGGCAGCGCTGGGCTACAAGTACCAGTTCATCACCTTGGCCGGCATCCACAGCAACTGGTACAACACCTTCAAGTTTGCCCATGCCTATGCCCGTGGCGAAGGCATGAAGCACTATGTGGAGATGATCCAGGAGCCCGAATTCGCTGCCCGTGAGCAAGGCTACACCTTTGTGTCGCACCAGCAGGAAGTGGGCGCAGGCTACTTCGACGATGTGACCACGGTGATCCAGGGCGGCTCGTCCAGCGTCAAGGCGCTGACCGGCTCGACCGAAGAAGAGCAGTTCCACTGATCTTTCATCTAAAGCGCCTGCAGGCGTGCCAGATACAAGCAGGCGGCTCCAACGGAGCCGCCTTTTCCTGGGCTTTTCATCAGGTGCAAGGCGCTGCGCCGCCGCGCTGCCAGATAATGCCTGCCTGCGCATTTGCCCAGCTCCCCGATTTCCGCCATGTCCCACCCCACCTCTGCCGACTCCAAGATCTCCATCATCCATTGGCCCGCCAAGACCCTGGTCAATCCCGTCATCGGCAAGCCCAGCCGCCCGATCAGCGGCAACACCGAATACCAGACGATGAACGTATTTGAGGGCCTGGGCGGCAAGGTGAGCTCGGGCACCTGGCAGTCCAGCGCCGGCCACTTCAGCTCCAATGTGCAGGGCTACATCGAGTTTTGCTTCATTGTCGAAGGCGACTGCCGCCTGGTCGACCCCGACGGCACCGTGCACCGCTTTGGCGTGGGCGACCATTTCATCATGCCCGAGGGCTGGACCGGCCACTGGGAGGTGGATCACTTTGTGAAGAAGGTCTACCTGGTGGCCGAGGCCTGAGCGCCGTTCTTCCCCCGCGCATTCAGACGGTAAAAAACCGCTGTGGCCTTGGCAGGCGCACAGCGGTTTTGCTGATGGGAAGTACTCCGCCGGGGGAATTACTTCTTGTCGTTGCCCAGCTGCGGCAGCGCGTGGCTGCCGCTGGCGGTCAGCAGGCCGGTCTGGGTGTAGATGGCCAGCTTGTCGCGGGTGTCCATCAGGTCCAGATTGCGCATGGTCAGCTGGCCAATGCGGTCGGCAGGGCTGAATGGCGCGTCCTCGACCTTTTCCATCGACAGGCGCTCGGGCTTGTAGGTCAGGTTGGCGGATTCGGTGTTCAGCAGCGAGTAGTCATTGCCACGGCGCAGCTCCAGGGTCACCGTGCCGGTGATGGCGCGGGCTACCCAGCGCTGGGCGGTTTCGCGCAGCATGATGGCCTGTGGATCGAACCAGCGGCCCTGGTACAGCAGACGGCCCAGGCGCAGACCGTTGATGCGGTACTGCTCGATGGTGTCTTCGTTGTGGATGCCGGTCACCAGGCGCTCATAGGCGATGTGCAGCAGTGCCATGCCGGGGGCTTCGTAGATGCCGCGGCTCTTGGCTTCGATGATGCGGTTCTCGATCTGGTCGCTCATGCCCAGGCCGTGGCGGCCGCCGATGCGGTTGGCTTCCAGGAAGAAAGCCACAGGGTCTTCGATGCGCTGGCCGTTCAGGGCCACAGGGCGGCCTTCTTCGAAGGTGACGGAGACTTCCTCGGCCTTGACTTCGACTTCGGGCTTCCAGAACGCCACGCCCATGATGGGGTTGACGATGCGGATGCCGCTGTTGAGGAACTCCAGGTCCTTGGCTTCATGGGTGGCGCCCAGCATGTTGGAGTCGGTCGAGTAGGCCTTCTCCGCGCTCATCTTGTAGCCAAAACCTTCCTTGGTCATGAAGGCCGACATCTCGGCGCGACCGCCCAGCTCGTCGATGAAGGTCTGGTCCAGCCAGGGCTTGTAGATCTTCAGCGCGGGGTTGGTGAGCAGGCCGTAGCGGTAGAAACGCTCGATGTCATTGCCCTTGAAGGTCGAGCCATCGCCCCAGATGTTGACGTCGTCTTCCTTCATCGCGGCCACCAGCATGGTGCCGGTCACGGCACGGCCCAGCGGCGTGGTGTTGAAGTAGGTGATGCCACCGGTGGAGATGTGGAAGGCGCCGGCCTGGATGGCGGCGATACCTTCGTTGGCCAGCTGGCTGCGGCAGTCGATCAGGCGGGCCTTCTCGGCACCGTATTCCATGGCCTTGCGCGGGATTTCGTCGTAATCGGACTCATCGGGCTGGCCCAGGTTGGCCGTGTAGGCATAGGGCAGGGCGCCCTTGTTCTTCATCCAGCGCAGCGCTGCGCTGGTGTCGAGGCCGCCGGAGAAGGCGATGCCGACCTTCTGGCCGACGGGAACATGTTGCAGGATGGTTTCCATGGTGTGGCTTTTCTCTAAAAACAGGCGCTGCTGCGGTGCTGTCCGGGTATGGGCTGGTTCAGCGGTCAGCCCGGCCAGCGCCGTGCAGTGGGAGGCATGCGCTCGGTAGCACTGCGCCGGCCCCCAAAAATCAGGCGTAGTGGCAGATGTAGTGGTAGGCCTCGGCCACGCGGATATCGAACTTGCTGTTGGCCGGAACGCTGAACTTCTCGCCAGGGCCGGACTTTTGCCATGCGTCGCTGCCGTCGAGCTTGTACTCGCAGGCGCCGGCCACACACTCCATGACCTCGGCGGCGGCCGTGCCAAAGGTCAAGGTGGCTGCAAGCACCACACCGACCGATTGCTTGGTGCCATCGGCCAGCTGGTAGCTGTGGCTGACGCACTTGCCATCAAAATAAACATTGGCCTTGGTGGTGAGGCGTACGCCGTCAATGCTCTCAGTGATCATGGAGGACAACAGGTAAAAGGAGGAAAACCGCCATTGTAGGCGAGGCCTTTGCCCGTCTCTGGAACATGGTGGGGCAGTTGAGCGGCATGGCAGGCATAAAAAAGCAGCAGGGCGTCTGCACTGCTGCTGGTAGTGGGTGGTGAGTTCGGGCCGGGTGGCAGCTGCGCTGCAGCGCGCCCGCTCAGCGCCAGTGGCCGCGATGGCCGCCCCAGTAGCCGCCCACGCCAATCTGCACCGAGGGCTGCAGCAGGACGGGGGGTGGCGCATAGTACACAGGCGCCGGTGCCACATAGACAGGAGGCGGCGCCGCATACACCGGCTGCTGGTAGACCGGCTGGCTGCTGACGACGACGCCGGGCTCGGGTGCCGTGTTGGCATAGTCCTGGGGCGGTGGGTTGTCGTAGGCTGCTGCGGCCGGCTGCACGCTCAGCGGCAGCCATTCGCCGGGGGCCGTGGCCGTGCGCGTGCTGTAGCGGCGGCCTGCATATTCATACTCCACGTTGTAGCCATCGGGCTGGTTCTGCGTGGTGTACTGGTTGGCGCATTGCCGTACCGTTTGGTAGCTGGGGGTGCCGCCTTCGAGCTGGTTGCCAATGGCCGAGCCGGCGATCACGCCCGCGCCGGTGGCCGCAGCGCGGCCAAAACCATGGCCAATGCCATTGCCCAGCAGGCCGCCAACGACGGCGCCGGTGATGGCGCCAACGCCGGAGGTGCGTTGGCCCGCATACACCTGCTGGTCATTGCAGACGGTTTGCGGCGTATTGACCTGGCGGTAGGCTGGCGTGACCGACAGCACGCGGCCATAAGGCTGCTCGCCCGCAGGCAGCGGTGGCTGTGCGCCAGGCGCTTGCTGGGGCAAGAAGGGATCAGGCGAAGGCGCGTAATTTTGGGCCCAGACCGACGGGCTGGTTGCCGCCATGGTGGACAGGGCAGCCAGCACAAGCAGGCGGGCCGAGAGCAGATGTGGCATGAATGCCTCCAAAAAAGCAATAAGTAGCTGGGTGCTCAACGCGCGAGTGCCAGGACTCGGCGACACGCTTTACACCACATGCACAAATATCTAAGACTGCGCCGCAGGCATTTAGTTCAGCATGCGCAGATGCTGCCCCTGCCGTGTATCTGCGCCATGTCGCAGCGTAAAGCGCCTGTCAACGCGGCAAAGTCCCCATCTGCATCCGCTACGCGATCTTGCTGCTCCAGACCGCCTCATCAATGCCCACGGTGACGGAGCCATCAGCCCATTCCACCACGGGGCGCTTGATGACGCTGGGATTGGCAATCATCAGCGCACTGGCGCTTTCGGCATCCGCCACGGTCTGCTGCACCGCAGGTTCCAGCTTGCGCCAGGTGGTGCCTTGGCGGTTGACCAATTTTTCCCAGCTGGCCTTCGCGATCCAGTCGGGCAAATGGCTGGCCGGTACGCCGGCTTTCTTGAAATCGTGGAACTGGTACGCAACGCCGTGCGCATCGAGCCAGGTGCGGGCTTTTTTGACGGTGCTGCAGTTGGGAATGCCGTAGACGGCGATGGTGTGGTTACTCATGGGCAACAATGATGACACAGCCGCAATTACGCGACAATCTGGTCCCATGCAAACCCGTTTCGATACCTTGGACCAGTGGCTGAGCCACTGCGAGCAGATTCATCCCAAAACCATTGACATGGGGCTGACCCGCGTCAAGGCGGTGGCCGAGCGCCTGGCGCTGCGCTTTGCCTGCCCAGTGATCACGGTGGCGGGCACCAACGGCAAGGGGTCGACCTGCGCCATGCTGGAAGCGGTGGCGCTGGAGGCCGGCTACCGCCCTGGCGTGTTCACCTCGCCGCACCTGGTGCATTTCGAAGAGCGCTGCCGTGTGCATGGCGAGATTGTCTCGGCGGCCGATCTGCTGCCGCATTTCGAGGCGGTTGAAGCGGTCCGCCTGCAGGCACCCGAGATCTCGCTGAGCTATTTCGAGTTCACCACCTTGGCGATCCTGCGCCTGCTGAGCCAGGCCAGGCTGGATGTGGCGATTCTGGAGGTTGGCCTGGGCGGCCGGCTCGACGCCACCAATATGATCGACACGGACTGCGCGATCATCACCAGCATCGATCTGGACCATATGGACCTGCTGGGCCCTGACCGCGAATCGATCGGCCGCGAAAAAGCCGGCATCATGCGCCCGGGCAAACCGGCCATCGTCAGCGACCCGGTGCCGCCGCAAAGCGTGATCGACTATGCGCAAAGCATTGGCGCAGACCTGTGGCGCTTTGGCCGCGATTTCAACTATGAAGGCGACAAGCAGCAGTGGAGCTGGGCAGGGCGGGGCCGCCGCTATGCTGGCATGGCTTACCCGGCGCTGCGCGGGGCCAACCAGCTGGTCAATGCCTCCGGCGTGCTGGCCGCCTATGAGGCGCTGCGCCAGGTGCTGCCGGTCACCGCCCAGGCCGTGCGCAATGGCCTGGCGATGGTCGAGCTGCCAGGCCGCTTTCAGATCGTGCCCGGCCAGCCGGCCCTGGTGCTGGATGTGGCGCACAATCCGCATGCGATTGCTGCGCTGACCGCCAACCTCGATGCGATGGGCTACTTCCCCACCACCCATGCCGTCTTTGGCGCCATGCATGACAAGGACCTGACGCCGATGCTGCGCAAGGTTGGCCCTCTGGTGGACCGCTGGTATTTCTGCGACCTGCCCACCGACCGCGCCGAGAAAGCGGTGGATCTGCAGTCCAAATGGAATGCGGTGCACCTGCTGTCGGACCAGCGCCGCGAAGTGGCTACAGCTTGTTACCCTGACCCGATGGCCGCATTCCAGGCGGCTGTCGAAGCGGCGGGGCCCGCTGATAGAATCGTCGTTTTCGGCTCGTTCTACACGGTAGGCGGGGTGTTGAAGGATGGGGTGCCACGGCTCGATGCCAAGCACCTGAACTGATGGCGGCCCCAGGTGGGGCGCTCCGCAGCCGCATTTTTCAAGCTCGACCTCCAATCGTCCATGGCAATTTTCAATCTTCGATGGCCCGGTAAAAAGCAACAGGAAGCGGAGAGCCCGCGCGTCATTCGTGCGCCGCGCAGCAATCCTGCCGAAAGCGTGGAGGCCATGCGACGCCGCGCGCGCCATCGCCTGATCGGTGCCACGGTGCTGGTGCTGGCGGCCATCATCGGTTTTCCGATGCTGTTTGACACGCAACCACGCCCTGTGCCGGTCAATGCCTCGATTGAGATTCCGGACCGCGAGCGTGTCGCTGCGCTGGCTGTGCCGCCTGCGTCGAACGCTGCAGCGCCGCATGGCAGCCATTCGGGCAATGACAATGGCCTGGATGCCGGCGAAGAGATCGTTGGCGCGAGAAACAATGCGGCCAGCTCCGCTGCCACGGCCCCCACGGCCTCTGCAGCGGCTGGCGCCACCGCAGCAGCAGCCGCGACCGCCGCCGCAGCAACGGCTGCCGCCAGCAAACCCGCCGACAAGCCTGCCACTACGACCAGCAAGCCCGAGCCAGCGGCCAAACCAGAGCCCGCTGCCAAGCCAGAACCCAAACCTGAGCCCAAGCCGGCACCTAAACCCGAACCCAAGCCCGAGCCCAAACCTGAGGCCAAGCCCAAGGAAGAGCCCAAGCCCAAGCCGGCAGAACCCTCCAAGCCCAAGCGTGATGATGAGGCCGACCGGGTGCGTGCGATGATGGAGGGCCGAACCGCCAGCGCGCCTGCAGCAGCACCAGCGGCTGCGCCCGCAGCCAAGCCGGCAGCAGCCACCAGCCGCTACGCAATCCAGGTGGGTGCGTTTGCCGAAGAGAGCAAGGCCGCCGAGGTGCGTGCCAAGCTGCAGATGGCCGGCGTGCCCGCGTTTACCCAGTCGGTGAAGACGGCATCGGGCACCCGCATCCGTGTGCGCGTGGGTCCTTTCAACAGCAAGGAAGAGGCCGACAGTGCCGCAGCCAAGGTACGTGCCCAGGGCCTGCCAGCTGCGCTGCTGCCGCTGTAAGGCTGGCGCTGCTGGCCTCTGCGTTCCGTTGTGACACTTTTCTACCGCGCCTGGCCATCGCCCAGCACCCTTTGCCGGGTGCTGGCCTTGGCCGCCGCGCCCGGGTCCTTGTGGACGGAGCATTGACATGTCGGCACTGGACTGGGTGTTTGTCTTGATTCTGGTGGGATCGGTGCTGATCGGCGCCTTGCGTGGGCTGGTGTTCGAGGTGCTGTCGCTGATCAGCTGGGTGCTGGCGTTTTTTGCCGCACGGCTGTGGGGCGCACAGGTCGGCATGTGGTTGCCGATGCAGGAGATGGACGAGGGCGTGCGCATAGCCGCAGGCCTTGTGATCGTCTTTGTTGCCGCCATCTTCAGCTTGGGTCTGGTGATCCGCATCATCGGCAAGCTGGTTCAGATAGTGGGTTTGCGGCCCTTTGACCGCACGCTGGGCGCACTTTTTGGTGCCTTGCGTGGGGTGTTACTACTTGTGTTGATCGCTCTGGTTTTCATGCTGACATCGATGCGGGAATCGCAAATCTGGAACACTTCAGTCTTCGCACCGCATCTGGTGTCGGCAGTGTCAGTGTTGCGGCCGTGGATGCCGCAGGAAATGGGAAGACATTGGTCTTCACTGGTGGACCAGCTCACCGAGGCTGGTGCACGCATCGCGGCTGAGCCGCGTTAACGTTTTTGGAACGCTCAATATGTGTGGAATCGTCGGAGTCGTCAGTAGCACGCCGGTCAATCAATTGATCTATGACGCGCTGTTGCTGCTGCAACACCGTGGACAGGATGCAGCAGGCATTGCAACCCAGCAGGGGCGCAAGTTCTTCATGCACAAGGCCAAAGGCATGGTCAAGGATGTGTTCCGTACCCGCAATATGCGGGCATTGCCGGGCAATGTCGGCCTGGGCCAGGTGCGCTACCCCACCGCAGGCAATGCCTACAGCGAAGAGGAAGCCCAGCCTTTCTACGTCAATGCACCGTTTGGCATCGTGCTGGTGCACAACGGCAATCTGACCAATGCGGTGCAGCTGCGCAAGGAGCTGTTCTCCACCGACCACCGCCACACCAATACTGAGAGCGATTCGGAAGTGTTGCTCAACGTGTTCGCCCATGAGCTCGAGCGCGCCACGCATGGCATCCCGCTGCAAAAGCAGGATGTGTTCAACGCCATCCGTGCGGTGCACAAGCGTGTGCAGGGCTCCTATGCCGTGATCGCACTGATTGCCGGTCACGGCGTGGTGGCTTTCCGCGATCCGAATGGCATCCGCCCGCTGTGCATTGGCCGTGGCGCCGATGGCACCGTCATGGTGGCCAGCGAATCGGTGGCGCTGGAAGGCACGATGCAGCAACTGGACCGTGATATTGCGCCGGGCGAAGCCGTGTTCATCGGCGACGACGGCTCGCTGACTTTTGAGCAGTGCGCCGAAAACCCCAGCCTGCACCCCTGCATCTTCGAGTTTGTCTACCTGGCCCGCCCGGATTCGGTGCTCGATGGCATGTCGGTCTACCAGGCACGTCTGAACCTGGGTGAGACGCTGGCCAAGCGCGTGATCTCGATGGTGCCGCCCAACGAAATCGATGCGGTGATCCCGATCCCTGAATCGAGCCGCCCCAGCGCCATGCAGCTGGCCCAGCTGCTGGGCAAGCCCTACCGCGAAGGCTTCGTCAAGAACCGCTATGTGGGCCGTACCTTCATCATGCCGGGCCAGGGTGCGCGCAAGAAATCGGTGCGCCAGAAGCTCAATGCCATCGGCAGCGAGTTCCAGGGCCGCAATGTGCTGCTGGTCGATGACTCCATCGTGCGTGGTACGACCTCCAAGGAAATCGTGCAGATGGCGCGCGACGCTGGTGCCAACAAGGTTTATCTGGCCAGCGCTGCGCCACCGGTGCGCTTCCCGAACGTCTACGGCATCGACATGCCTACCGCCAAGGAGCTGGTGGCCCATGACCGCAGCCTCGAAGAGATCCGCCAGTACATCGGCTGCGATGCGCTGATCTACCAGGACGTCGATGGCATGAAGAACGCCGTGGGCAAGCTCAATACCGGCGTGCATGGCTTCGAGGCTTCGTGTTTCGATGGCATCTATGTGACCGGCATCACGCCTGAAGGCATCTCGCAGGTCAATGAAGGCCGTGTCACCACCGAAGAGGACGATCTCGATACCTCGCGTCTGTCGCTGCGCAATGCCGATGTGACCGATGCGGCTTGATGGCGGTCTGCGCACTGCTAGGGAAGAAGAATGACTGAAAAGAAATTGCCGCCAGGCCTGCACCCTGATACCTTGGCGGTCCGTGAGGCGATCGAGCGCAGCCAGTGGGGCGAACACAGTGAAGCCCTGTACCTGGCCAGCAGCTTTGTGCAACCCAATGCCGAGACGGCCGCGCGCCGCTTTGCCGCGCTCGAAGAAGGCTACACCTACACCCGCACCGGCAACCCGACGGTGACCAGCTTTGAGCGCCGCCTGGCGGCGATGGAAGGTACCGAGTGTGCGATCGCCACCTCGACCGGCATGTCCGCCATCTTGCTGGTGGCCCTGACCGTGCTGAAGACGGGCGACCATGTGATCTGCTCGCAGTCCATGTTCGGATCGACGATCAAGCTGCTGGGTACCGAGATGGCCCGCTTTGGCGTGGAGACCAGCTTTGTGCCGCAAACCGATGTGCAGGCCTGGAAGGCGGCGATCCGGCCCAATACGCGCATGCTGTTTGCCGAGACGCCGACCAATCCGCTGACCGACCTGTGCGACATCGCCGCGCTGGCCGAGATCGCCCATGCGCATGGCGCATTGCTCGCGGTGGACAACAGCTTTGCCACGCCCGTGCTGCAGCAACCTGCCAAGCTCGGCGCTGATCTGGTGGTGCATTCGGGCACCAAGTTCCTCGATGGCCAGGGCCGCGTGATGGCAGGCGCCGTCTGCGGCACTGTCGCGCTGGTCGACAAGGTCATGGGCACCTTTCTGCGCAGCGGTGGACTGAACCTTTCTCCGTTCAACGCCTGGGTGGTAATGAAGGGGCTGGAGACCCTGGCCCTGCGGGTGAGGGCGGAAAGCGCCGCAGCGCTGGAGCTGGCACGCTGGCTGGAGTCGCATCCCAAGGTTGCCCGGGTGTACTACCCTGGCTTGGAAAGCCACCCGCAGCATGCGCTGGCGATGCGCCAGCAAAACGGCATGGGCGGGGCGGTACTGGCCTTTGACGTGGTGGGTGAGGGTGCGGAGCAGCTGCGCGCCCAAGCCTTCCATGTGATCGACAGCACCTTGCTGTGCTCGATCACGGCCAACCTGGGTGATGTGAAGACCACGATCACCCATCCGGCCAGCACCTCGCATGGCCGCCTGACCGAAGAGCAGCGCCAGGCCGCAGGCGTGGGCCAGGGCCTGATCCGCATTTCCGTCGGCCTGGAACACCTGGATGATTTGAAAGCCGACCTGTTGCGCGGCCTGGATACCCTGACATGAGCACCAAAGTACGTACCCGTTTTGCCCCATCGCCGACCGGCTTTATCCATCTGGGCAACATCCGCTCGGCCCTCTACCCCTGGGCCTTCGCACGCGCCAACCAGGGTGATTTCATCCTGCGCATCGAAGACACCGACCTGGAGCGTTCCAACCAGGCCTCCGTCGATGTGATTCTGGAAGGCATGGCCTGGCTGCAGCTGGACCCCAACGAGGGCCCGTTCTACCAGATGCAGCGCATGGACCGCTACAAGGAAGTGCTGGCCACCCTGCAAGAGAAGGGCGCCGTCTACCCTTGCTACATGAGCATGGAAGAGCTGGACGCGCTGCGTGAAAAGCAGATGGCCAACAAGGAAAAGCCCCGCTATGACGGCACCTGGCGCCCCGAAGAGGGCAAGGTGCTGCCGCCGGTGCCCGAAGGCGTCAAGCCCGTGCTGCGCTTCAAGACCCCGCTGACTGGCGTGGTGGCCTGGGAAGACAAGTGCAAGGGCCGCATCGAGTTCCAGAACTCGGAGCTGGATGACCTGGTCATCGCCCGTCCCGATGGCACGCCGACCTATAACTTCTGCGTCTGCGTCGATGACATGGACATGGCCATCACCCACGTGATCCGGGGTGACGACCATGTCAACAATACGCCCCGCCAGATCCACATCTTCGAAGCGCTGGGCGCCGATGTGCCGGTGTTTGCCCATCTGCCCACCGTGCTCAATGAGCAGGGCGAGAAGATGAGCAAGCGCAATGGCGCCAAGGCCGTCACCCAGTACCGCGACGAAGGCTACCTGGCCGATGCCATGGTGAACTACCTGGCACGCCTGGGCTGGAGCCACGGCGATGACGAAATCTTCTCGCGCCAGCAGTTCCTTGAGTGGTTCAACCTCGACCACCTGGGCCGCAGCGCGGGCCAGTTCGACGAGGCCAAGCTGCGCTGGGTCAATGCCCAGCACATGAAGCTGACGCCCGATGACGAACTGGCAGCCATGCTGACCCCGTTCCTGAAGAACCTGGGTCTGGACAGCATCACCGTCGGTGATGGCCGCCTGCCACGCATCTGTGCATTGTTCAAAGACCGCTGCGACACCCTGGTAGACCTGGCGCAATGGGCCCAAGTGTTCTACAAGGACGTGCAGCCCAGCGCAGAAGACCTGGCTGCCCATGTGACGCCCGAGATCATTCCGGTGCTCGACGAGCTGCTGCAGGTGCTGCAGGCAGGTGATTGGAGCAAGGAAGCGATCAGCGCCGGCTTCAAGCAAGTCCTCAAGACACACGGCATGAAGATGCCCCAACTGGCGATGCCGGTGCGTGTTTTGGCGGTAGGTACCGCCCATACGCCGTCGGTGGACGCAGTGCTTGCATTACTCGGTCGTGAAAAAATTATCGAAAGACTGCAAAAGCGCTGAAATACGCCCTATAATTCGAGTCTTCGGTGAGCAGCAACAAGTAATTGTAAAACTTGCCGATACGGGGGTATAGCTCAGCTGGGAGAGCGCTTGCATGGCATGCAAGAGGTCATCGGTTCGATCCCGTTTACCTCCACCAA